>JAFAZE010000062.1 GCA_019239975.1 Streptosporangiaceae bacterium | reverse complement strand
GGGGGGGGGGGGGGGGGGGGGGGGGGGGGGGGGGGGGGGGGGGGGGGGGGGGGGGGGGGGGGGGGGGGGGGGGGGGGGGGGGGGGGGGGGGGGAGGGGGGTGGGGCGGAGGCAGCGACGGAGAGCGGTCGGCGAACGGGGATGGGGCGGCGCGGGCAACGGGGGCGGGGCGGGACAGCGGCGCAACGGGGCGGCGGGGGCAACCGCGTGTCACAGGCCACTGGTCTCAGCGATCACGCGTAACCGTTGTTCAGGCGCTGGTACAGAAGATGGTCCTGCCACTTCCCGGCGATGTTGAGGTACTGCGGCGCCATGCCGAAGCGGGCGAACCCGTTGCGCTCGAGCACCCGCTGCGACCGGACGTTGTCCAGCAGCGTTTCCGCCTGGATCCGGTGCAGCCTCAGCTCGTCGAAGGCCACGCGGATGATGTCACCAACCGCCGCGGTGGCGAGGCCCCGCCCGTTGTCGGCCGCGCTCACCCAGTAGCCCAGGCTGCACGACTGGAACGCGCCGCGCACGATGCCGCTGAGCGTGATGCGGCCTGCCACCCGCCCCGAGTCGGCGAGGATCACGCGGGGGAGGGCTGTTCCCCGCTCATAGCGCGCCAGCGCGTCCAGGATGACGGCACGCTGGCCGTCAAGCGTGAAGTAGTTGTCGCTCCGCGGTGGCTCCCATGGAGCAAGGAAGTCGCGGTTGACGCGGAGCAACTCCGCCAGGACCAGCGCGTCACCGACAGTGACGAGTCGGGTGGTGCTCACCCGTCCATGTTCGCAGGCGGGCGCGTGCCCGTAACGTGGTCGGCCCGGTCCCGGCCGGGGGCCAGGGCGCGGCGCTGGGTCCGGGTGGGGCACCCGCCGCGACCGTGACCGCCCAGGGCGCGCCGCTGTGGCCCAACCGGGAAACCACGGCCCGTTCGGATAAAATAATTGCGCCAGCCGTCGCTCGGCGGCCCACCTGGTCAGCTGGTGCCGGGTGGACAGCTGAAGCTTGCGCAGCACCGAGGACACGTGGCTTTCCACGGTCTTCACCGAGATGTACAGCTCCCGCGCGATCTCCTTGTACGTATAGCCCTGGGCGATCAGCCTGAGCACCTCGCGCTCGCGGCTGGTCAGCTGGTCGAGCTCGGGGTCGAACGACGGCTTCACGTCCTCGGGCGGCGGCGTCGCGGCGAAGGCGTCGAGGACGAACCCGGCCAGCCGGTGCGAGAACACCGCGTCGCCCGCCGCCACCCGGCGCACCGCGTCGGCCAGGTCGCCGGTGGAGATCGTTTTCGTCACGTAGCCCCGCGCGCCCGCCCTGATCACCGCGATCACGTCCTCGGGAGCGTCCGACGCGGACAGCGCGAGGAAGCGCACCTCCGGGTGGGACGCCCTGATCGCCTGGACGACCGCCTGGCCGCCGCCTCCCGGCAGGTGCACGTCGAGCAGCACGACGTCGGGGAGAACCTCGCCGATCAGGTCGATAGCGGGGCGCACGTCGTCCGCCTCGCCCACGACGTTCACCTGGCGGCCAAGCTCCGCGCGGACACCGGATCGAAACAGCCCGTGGTCATCCACGAGCACGACCCTCGGCGCCCCGCCCGGCCCCGGCCCCGTCCCCGCCGCGGTCATGCCCGGCTCGGGGTGCTCGAGGCCTGGGCGCGCGGCATCGTCAGCGTGACCTTGGTGCCCTCGCCCTTGGCGGTGCTCACGGTCGCGGTGCCGCCCCGGCGGCTCATCCTGCCGTGCACGGATTCGGCAAGGCCCTTGCGGTCCGCGGGAACCTCGGCGGGGTCGAAGCCGCATCCGCGATCCCGGACGACGATTGATACCTGCGCCGGCTCGACCTCGGCGAACACCGAGATGACCTCGGCGCCCGACCACTTCGCCGCGTTGACCGTGGCCTCGCGGGCGGCGGCGAGCAGCGCACCGAGGTTCTCGTCGAGCTCGCAGTCACCGACGGTCACCGCTTCCACCGGGATCCCGTACCTGCCTTCGACGTCCTCCAGGATCTGCCGCACGCCCGCCGCGAGCGTCACGTCCGTGTCGTCCGGCGCCTTGCCCTCGAACAGCCACGAGCGCAGTTCCCGTTCCTGTAGCCGGGCGAGCTGGACGACCTTCTGCGGGTCGTCGGCGCGGCGCTGGATCAGTGCGAGTGTCTGCAGCACGGAGTCGTGGATCCGGGCCGCGATGTCGGCCCGTTCCTCCGCGCGGACGCGGGCCTGCCGCTCCAGGACCAGATCGCGGGCGATCCGCAGCCACCACGGGCCGAGGAACAGCACAATCGCCGCGATCACCAGCGCCACCCCGCCGAGCGGCCCCAGCAGCGCGAGGTTCGCGTGCGCCTTCAGCAGCACCCCCACGCCGGCGAGCAGGAGGAAGCTCGCGAGCGTGAGGCGAACCGCCACTCCGCGCGTGGTGGTGGTTCCCGCCGCGTTCTCCAGCGGCTCGGCGAAACGCCGCAGCGTCGCCTGCTCGTCCTCCGGCGCGTTCCGCCAGACGAGCACGAGTCCCGCCACGCTGAACACCTGCGGCCACGCCCAGGAGATGAACCAGCCGTCGTGAATCGCGCCGACGATGAGCAGCATGAGGATCCCCAGCGACGCCGCGCCGGCCGCCAGGGCGATGCCGCGGGAGTCGGACCTGGCCCTGCTGGCGATGCTGGCCTCGGTCCCGGCGCGCGGTATCAGCAGCCACGCCGCGACGTACAGCGCCACGCCGATCCCGCTGGTCACCAGGGCTATCAGCACGAACACGATCCGGACGGTGCTGGGGCTGAAGCCGCGCCACGCGGCGACGCCGGACGCCACGCCCCCGGCAAGGCGGTCGTCGGGAGCGCGGCGCAGCGGACCGCCGGTGCCGCGCCTGCGCCTCAGCCCGAAGTGCCGCGACCCCAGCGGCTCGCGCCGCCAGCGCCCGCCGTTCCAGCGCTCGTCCTGCCAGCGTTCCGGTTGCCTCACGTCTCTCATCATCGCTTCTCATCATCGCCCGGCCGCCCCGAGCTGGCTATCGGGACCGTCCCCGAGCCATCCCTGACGGCCACGCCGCCGGATCAGGGACGCGCCGGGGATCTTCCCGATGTGCTGCCCGGGCCCGCGGAGCAAGGCTAGGGGCATGGACACGACAACTGTGAACACCGAAGCAACCACCACCGATGAGCCGGCCTTCCCGGCGCCCGAGCGCGTCCTGCGCCGGGCCTACGACGACCGCATGCTGGCGGGAGTCGCCGCGGGCGTGGCGCGCTACCTGGGCGTGGACGTGCTGATCGTCCGGATCGCCTTCGTGGTCCTCGCCGTCGTGGGCGGCGCCGGCATACCGCTCTATCTGGCGGGCCTGCTGCTGATCCCCGAAGAGGGCAGCGACCAGTCCATCGCCGGCTCGCTCATCGAGTCACTGCAGTCCCGGTAGTCAGCCCGGGCAGTCAAGGAGGACACCATCATGTCAGCTCAGTACGGCGAGCCGGGAACCGGCCAGCCCCGCGGGCGCGGTTTCGGGCCCTTGTTCCGCGGCCCCTACTCCGACCAGCACCTGCGTGTCTCGGACGCCGAGCGGCAGGCGGTCACCGACCGCCTCGCCGAGCACTTCAGCGCGGGGCGCCTGGACCAGTCCGAGTTCGACGAGCGGGTCGAGCGCGCGATGAGCGCCAAGACCCGCGCGGACCTGAACGGCCTGTTCGATGACCTGCCGGAAACAGGGGCTCCGGCACGGTCGGCGGGGCCGGGGGCGCCGCGGTTCCCGGGGCGCAGGCGCCGCCATCCCGCTCTAGCCCTCGTCTTCGTCGTCGTGATCGCGCTGGTCGCCGGCCACGTCGTGGTGGAGGCAACCGTGCCATGGCTGTTCGTCGGCTTCCTCGTGGTGGCCATGTTGTTCGCGACCGGGGCGATCGGGCGGTCCCGCCCACGGCAGGGCCGCTGACCCGGCGCCCGCGGCGTGCGGGGGCAGCCAGCGAGACGCGTGACGTCATCGTTTGTGGGCTCTACGCGCGGGTAGGCGACAGCTCCATCGACAACCCTTTGGCATGGAGCCGCCGCTGATGCTTGGCCAATTTCATTCCGTACTGTCGGGTTGCCGTCTCCTGCTGATGGCGGCGAGCGAGGTGGCCGGGGCCGCCGCGGAGGACGCGGCGGGCGCCGCCAGAGACGCGGCCGCGAAGGCCGCCGGCGCCGCCCGTGACGCGGTGGAGAGGGCCGCCGAGGCGGCCGATGCGGCGCGTGAGACGGTGGGCGACCCCAGCGTGCTCACCGACCTGGGCACGCGCAGGAGCCGGCGCCAGGTGTGGTCCCGGGCCGGGCACGCCGCGATCGAGGTACGGGGACTGGCCGCCGGTAAGGGCCGTCACGTGAGCAGCGCGGTCCGCGGGGCCGTGGCCGGCCTGCCCGGGGTCCGCTGGGCAGAGGTCAACATGGTGACCGCGCAAGTGCTCGTCGCGTTCGACGAGCAGCGTGTGGACGTCGGGCAGATCCTCAGTACGGTGCGTGACGTCGAGAAGCAGCACGGAACGCACGAGGATGAGTTCTCCTGGTCGCTGCCCGATCACCCGGCGAGCGGGTTCTCGCTGGCGGCCACCTGGGCCGCCCTGGCAGGGGACGTGGCGGGCATGGGAGCGGGGATCGCAGGGCGGCTCGGCCGCATTCCGCCGCTGCCCGCTGCGTTCCGCGTGCCGCTGGCGGTGCTCGATGGCTATCCCAGGCTGCGCGGAGAACTGGAAAAGCGGATCGGCCCCATCGGCGCCGATGTACTCCTGGCCGTCGGCAACGCGGCCGCGTACGGGTTCTCCGAGGGCCCCGCGAGGCCGGCGGTCGACGCCGCCTACCGGCTGCTGCTGATAACAGAGCTCCGGGCCAGGATGGCGGCGTGGACCGAGCGGGGCACGGAGCTGACCATCGCGGCGGCACGCTCGTGCCGGGACACCGATGAGGACTGCGACCCCGGCGAGCAGCCCGGCACCGAGCGGCCCGGCACGGGGCAGCCAGGCACCGGGCAGTCCGGCGGGGACGGCACGCGCAGGCTGGCGGACAGGCCATGCCCCTATCCGGCCGGGCCGATCGAGACGTACACCAACCGGACCGCCGCCGGGACGCTGGCCGCCGCGGGCGCCGTGCTCGCCGCGACCCGGAACCCCGGGCGCGGCGCGGAGGCGATAGGCGCGCTCGTGCCGAAGGCCGCCCGGCTGGGCCGTGAGGGGTTCGCCGCGGTCCTCGGCCGCGACCTGGCGCGGCGCGGTGTCGTGCCGATGGACCGCTCCGCGTTCCGCAGGCTCGACCGGACCTCGGTGGTCCTCATCGACTCGGCGGTGCTGATAGGCACACGGCCGCAGGTGCTGTCCGCCGAGGCGGCCGATGACGGCGACGAGGCCACGGTGTGGCGGGCCGCGGACAGCGTGCTGAGCGGCTGCGCGGCCGGTGACCTGCGCGGGCCCGGCCCGTGGGAGAAAGGCGGCCACCGGCTGGCCCGCGTGCAAGGGCCGCCAGGACCGGACGGCGCGCGGCGCCAGGCCCAGGGCGAAAACCAAGCCCAGGGCCAGGACCACCACCAAGATCAGGATCAGGACCAGTACCAGGGCCCGGAGGCCCCGGACGGGCTGCGGCTGAGCGTCCTCACCCCGGAAGGGCAGCGGCTGGGCGAGGTCACCGTCGGCTGTGAGCCTGACCCGCTGGCCGAAGCCGTGCTCACCGCCGCCCGCGACGGCGGGGCGCGGCTTCTCGTCACCCGGCACGCCAGCCTCGCGGACCTGGTCGGGCGGGCCGACGAGGTGGTGGATGACGACCTCACGGCGAAGGTACGCGCCCTGCAGGCCGATGGCGAGGGCGTGCTGCTGCTGTGCGCCGACGACGATCCGTCGCTCGACGCCGCCGACGTCGCGGTCGGTTACGTGGCACACGGTCTGGGACGCCCGGTTCGCCTGTCGGCCGACCTGATCTGCGGTCCCGGTCTTGCGGAGGTGTGGCGGCTGCTGCGGGCCATGGGCCAGGCGCGGCCGGTCAGCGAGCGCTCGGTCTCGGTCGCCGCGGCCGGGGCGACGCTCGGGGTACTGCACGCCGCGGCCCGGCGCCCCGGCGGAACGCTGCCCGTCAGCCCGGTGCACGCGGCGGCCCTCACCAGCCTGGTGCTGGGCGGCGCCGCCGGTTACGGGCTCACCCGCGGCGACCCGCCCGCACCGGCGCCGCGCACGGCCTGGCACGCGATGTCCGCGGACGACGTGCTGGCCAGGCTGGAAGCCGCGCGCGACGGGAACTCCGGCGGCGGCGACCGGGCCGAACCCGAACCCAGGGGTGCCGAGTGGCGCCGGCGGCTGGACGCGCTGGCCGCCACCCCGGTGTTCGCGCCTGTGGCGGCGACCGCCCGGGCCGGTGCCGACCTGGCGACGTCGGTCTTCAGTGAGCTGAAAGACCCGCTCACGCCCATCCTGCTCACCGGATCGGCGGCTTCGGCGATGCTCGGCTCGGGCGTGGACGCCGGCCTGGTCAGCGGCGTCATGGTCGGCAACGCGCTGGTCGGCGGCCTGCAGCGGCAGCGCACCGAGCGGGCGCTGCGCGACCTGCTGCTTCGTGAACAACAGTCGGCCCGGCGGGTCCGCCGGGCGCCGGGGGACCCGCTTCCCGGCGATCCGGACGAGGCCGGCGCGGACCTGGTGCCCGCGGCCACGCTCCGCCCCGGCGACGTCATCGCCCTGCGCTCCGACGACGTGGTGCCCGCCGACGCCCGGCTGCTGGCCGCGGACTCGCTGGAGGTCGACGAGTCCACCCTCACCGGCGAGTCGCTGCCCGTGACGAAGGACCCCGCGCCCACCGTGGCGCCGTACATCGCCGAGCGGACCAGCATGGTGTACGAGGGCACGACCGTGGTCTCCGGCAGCGCGCTGGCCGTGGTCGTCGCGGTCGGCGAGGCGACCGAGGCCGGCCGGGCCGGCGCCGCGGCCAGCGTGGCCGCTCCCGCGGCCGGCATTTCGGCACACCTGAGCGACCTCACCTCGAAGGCACTGCCCGCGACCGGCGCGGGCGGCCTGGCCGTCACCGCGCTCGGCATGCTGCGCGGCGTGCCGCTCCGGGAGGCGCTCGCCGCCGGAGTGGCCGTGGCCGTGGCCGCGGTGCCGGAAGGCCTTCCGCTCGTCTCGACCATGGCACAGCTGGCCGCCGCGCGGCGGCTGTCCAAGCGCGGGGTGCTCGTCAGGTCGCCGCGCACGCTCGAGGCGCTCGGCCGGCTCGACGTGATCTGCTTCGACAAGACGGGGACGCTGACCGAGGGCAGGCTTCGGGTCAGGGGCGTGGCGGCGGCCGAGGGTGACGTGGACCTCGGCGGCGAGCGCGGCCGCCGGCTGCTGCGGGTCGCCGCCAGGGCCTGCCCGGTGCCCGGCGAGGGGCGCATCAGGCACGCGACGGACCAGGCGATACTCGACGCCGTGCGGACCGGGGGCGATGAGCACGCCGCCGGGGGCGCGGTGGAAGACCAGAGCTGGGAGCTCATCGAGGAGCTGCCGTTCGAGAACAACCGCGGTTACGCCGCGGCGCTGGGGCGCGCCGGCGGGCGCCTGCTGCTCGCGGTGAAGGGCGCCCCGGAGATCCTGCTCGACGAATGCTCCCGAGCCGAGGCGGCCGGCGAGGAAGCGCATCCCATGCGGTTCACCGCGGAACTTCGGCGGGCCGCCGGGGAGACGATCCACCGGCTCGCCGGGCGGGGCCTGCGGGTGCTGGCGGTGGCCGAGCGCGACCTCGGGACGGACGGCGGGGACCACCCTCCGGCCGCCGAGCTCGTGCATGACCTCACCCTGCTCGGTTTCGTGACGATCGCCGACGTCATGCGCCCCGACGCGGCCGACGTCGTGCGTCACCTCGCCGGCACCGGGGTGCGGCCTGTCATGATCACCGGAGATCATCCCGAGACCGCGAGCGCCATCGCCGGCAACGCCGGCATCCCCGACGCGGCCGACGTGGTGACCGGACCCGAACTGGACCGGCTGCCGGAGCGTGAGCGGCGTGAGCGGGTCAGCCGGTCCGCCGTGTTCGCCCGTATCACACCCGAGCAGAAGCTGCGCATCGTGAGCGACCTGCGGCGGGCCGGCCGCGTGGTCGCCATGGTCGGCGACGGCGCGAACGACGCGGCCGCGATCCGCAGCGCCGACGTCGGCATCGGGATCACCGCACGCGGGTCGACGGCCGCGCGCAACGCCTCGGACCTGGTCCTCGGGGAAGGCAGCATCGGCCAGATCGGCGACGCTGTGCGGGAGGGCCGGGCGCTGTGGCGAAGTGTTCGCGACGCGGTCTCGATCCTGGTCGGCGGGAACGCCGGCGAGATCGCGTTCATGGTGCTCGGCACCGCCCTCGGCGGCAGGTCGCCGCTCAACACCCGGCAGCTGCTGCTGGTCAACATGCTCACCGACATGTTCCCCGCGCTGGCGGTGGCGGGCACCGAGCCGCGCGACGGCGGGGAGGAACCGGTGCCTGCTGCCCCGATGCTGACCGGCCCGCTCGGCAAGGCCATCATGGTCCGCGGCGGCGCGACCGCGCTCGGCGGGACGCTGGCCTGGGCCGGCGGGAGGCTGACCGGGCGTTCCGGCCGCGCGGCGACCATGGGCCTGGCCGGCATCGTCACCACCCAGCTCGCGCAGACCATGCTCAGCGGTGCCCGCAGCCCGGTCGTGATCATCACCACGGTCGCGTCCGCCGGCGCCCTCGTCCTGGTGGTGAATACGCCGGGTGTCAGCCAGTTCTTCGGCTGCACCCCGCTCGGCCCGGCCGCGTGGGCGATGGTCGGGGCGAGCGCCGCGACCGCCACCGTGGCCAGCGTGATCGCGCCCAGGCTCGTACCGGGCCTGCGCCCGGGCGCAGAGGTACCAGCGGAGAACTGAAAGAACGGAGACGACGATGAGCCTGCCTGCCTGCCAGCAGCGCGTGCTCAACGCGATAGACGAATCGCTGCGGGCAAGCGAACCCCGCCTGGCTTCCATGTTCGCCATATTCACCCGGCTCACCACGGGGGAGGAGCCGACCGGCATGGAACGGCTTCCCGGTGACTCACCGTGGTGGCGCTCCGTCCGCCAGCTTCGCACGTTCGTGCTGATACCGGTCATGGCGGCGATCGCGCTGTCGGGCGTGCTGCTCGGCGTCACCACGCGCGGGGCGCAGGCCTGCGGCGCGGTGTACGCGGCGGGCCGGGCGGTGGCGGTGCGAAGCGTCGCCAGCTGTTCCTCCCCGCCGCCGGGGCCGGCACCGGGGAAACGGCCGGCGGCGAGGCAGCTGACGAAGACCGATCCGGCGGCCATATCGCCGGCCGAATGCGCGCGGCCGTATATGGAGCTGGCGTGGCACCAGGTATGTTACAGATAGGCACTGAGACACGCCGTCATGTCGGTGCGGGGACCGGTGCGACAGGACGGAGGGCTAGTTGGCAGTCGAGGATCTGGGTCATGAGGCCGCCGAGCTCCTGAGCCTGACCGGCGTGGGCGAGGCCCGGTCACTGAACAAACTCGCCGAGCTCGCCGTCAGGCAGGTGCCCGGCTGTTCGGGCGCGCACGCGACCGTGTGGCGCGACCGCGAGCTGATCAGCATGGCCGCGACCCATCCCGACACCGCCGACCTCACCGACCTGCAGCTGAAGGTGGGCTGCGGGCCGTTGATCACCGCAGTGTCCGAGGGCGTATCGGTGAGCTGCCCGGACACGCTGAGGGAAACCCGGTGGCCGGAGTGGTGCGAGGAGGCGCTGCGCAAAGGAGTGCGCTGCTCGGCGCATCTCGTGCGCACTCTTCCGCCGATGACGCTGGTCCTGTCGCTGTTCGGGGTGAGGCCGGCGGTGCTGGACACGGACGCCGCGCCGGTGGCCCAGACGCTGACCGCCTTCGGCGGCGCGATGCTGGCCAACACCATGGTCTACGGCGAGGCGCAGCGCACCGCCACCCAGCTCAAGGACTCCGTCGCGGCACGCGCGATCACCGACCAGGCGAAGGGTGTGCTGATGCACGCGCTCGGCTGTGACGCGGATGCCGCACTGAAACACCTGCGCCGCGAGTCGCAGCGCCGCCACGTGAAGGTCACTCAGGTGGCGGCCGAGGTGATCGCGGCCTACGGCGGCCGGGATAGTGGGACTCTTCCGCCCTGACCCCTGGCCGGGTGCCGTCGACATGCTGGCGGCCGCGGGACGGGCCGCGGCCGCCGCGGTGACCGAACCCGGCCTGCTGCAGTCCCTGGCGGACTCACTCGCGGACCAGTTCGCCGACTGGGCCATCGTCGACGTCGTCTGCGACGGGCAGCCGCGCCGGGCCGTCGCCAGCCACCTGGCCGCTCCGCTGCTGTCCAGGGAACTCGCCTCCGCCCGCGCGCAGGAATGCCCGCTGGTGCAGGACGCCATAACGCGCAACACGCCGGCGGTGATGGCGTCGCTTGACGATCCGCGGCTGCTGGGGGCGCTCCCCGACGGGCGGCCGGTCGCGGACGCGCTGCACGCCCACTCGGCCGCCGTCGGCCCGATCAGCGCCGACGGCAGCGCCTGCTGCGGCGCCATCACGATCGTCCGCGGCCCGGAGCGCCCGTACGTGGGTTTCGGCGAACTGCAGGCGCTCAGCCGCGTCGCCGACCTGGCCGCCGCCGCGATGAACCGCCTGCGGCGCCGTTAGGCGCCGTACCGGGCGGCGCACACGACGTTCGGGATAAAAATCCTGATCCACCCGGCTGCCGGAGTAACCGTCGTTCCCCGGGGTAGCCGAAACCCCGGGCGGGACGGCGATGAGGAGGACGGACTCGGGTGGACACCGAGAAGCTGCGCCACGCTCTGGCGGGGAACGTCAGGGGAGAGGTCAGGTTCGACGCGGGCAGCAGGGGAGCCTACGCGCACGACGGGTCCAACTACCGCCTGCCGCCGATCGGCGTGGTGGTGCCGCGCAGCCCTGACGACGCCGCGGCGGCGGTCGCGACCTGTGCCGAGTTCGGCGTCCCCGTGCTGTCCAGGGGCGGCGGGACGAGCCTGGCCGGCCAGTGCTGCAACGAGGCCGTCGTCATCGACTGGACGAAGTACTGCCACAGCGTCGTCTCGGTCGACGAGAAGGCGCAGACGGCGATCGTCGAGCCGGGCGCCGCGCTCGACAAGGTGAACGACCACCTCCGGCGCTACGGGCTGATGGTCGGGCCACGGCCATCGACGCACGTGAGCTGCACGATCGGCGGGATGATCGGCAACAACTCCTGCGGTTCGGCGGCCCAGGCCTACGGCAAGATGGCCGACTCCGTGCGGCGGCTGGAGATCCTCACCTACGACGGGCTGCGCACCTGGGCCGGCCCGACCAGCGACGCCGAGTACGAGGCGATCGTCGCCGCCGGCGGCCGCAAGGCGGACATCTACCGCAGGCTGCGCACCCTGCGGGACCAGCACCTGGCCAGCATCAGAAAGGGGTACCCGAACATCCCGCGCAGGGTGTCCGGCTACAACCTCGACCACCTGCTGCCGGAGAAGGACTTCAACGTCGCCAGGGCGCTGGTCGGGAGCGAGTCCACGCTCGTCACCGTGCTCAGCGCGGAGCTCCACCTCGTCAAGGTGCCCAGATGCCGGTCGCTCATCGTGTTCGGCTACCCGGACATCTTCCAGGCGGCCGCGCTGGTGCCGCTGGTCAACCAGCACTCGCCGCTGGCCTGCGAGGGCCTGGACGACGTGCTCATCTCGCTGGAGCGCGAGGAGCACCTCGGCGGCGAGGCGCTGAACAAGCTGCCCGAGGGCGCGGGCTGGCTGATGGTCCAGTTCGGCGGGGACAGCGAGGAGGAGGTCAAGGAGAAGGCCCAGGCCCTCATCGACGCCGCGCGGTCCGACGGCGAGCACCCGAAACCGCACGTCGCCTACATCGAGGACCCGTCGGTCGAGGACGAGCTCTGGGAGGTGCGCGAACTCGGCCTGGGCGCCACCGCCTACCCGCCGGGCAAGCACGAGACCCACGAGGGCTGGGAGGACGCCGCGGTGCCGCCGGAGCGCCTGGCCGACTACCTCCGCGACTTCCGCGCGCTGCTGGAGCGGCATGACTACAAGGGTGCCTCGCTGTACGGCCACTTCGGCCACGGCTGCGTGCACACCCGCATCCCGTTCGAGCTGCGCACCGACGAGGGCGTCGCCGCCTACCGGTCGTTCGTGGAACACGCCGCCGACCTCGTCGTCTCCTACGGCGGCTCGCTGTCGGGGGAGCACGGCGACGGGCAGTCCCGCGGCGAGCTGCTGCCGAAGATGTTCGGGCCGGAGCTGATGCGGGCGTTTGGCGAGATGAAGGCCATCTTCGACCCCGGCGACCGGATGAACCCCGGCAAGGACGTCGCGCCGCGCAGGCTGGATGAGAACCTGACGCTGCGCGCCTGGTTCCCGCCCGAGCCGCGCACGCTGTTCCACTACCCGAAGGGGTTCAGCCACGAGGCGGCGCGCTGCGTCGGCACCGGGAAGTGCCGCGGCGACGAGGGCGGCGTGATGTGCCCGAGCTACCGCGTCACCCGGGAGGAGGAGCATTCCACCCGGGGGCGTGCGAGACTCCTGATGGAGATGGTGCGCGGCGAGATGGTGCCCGGCGAGGTGGTAAGCGGCGGCTGGCATTCTCCCGAGGTGCACGCCGCGCTCGACCTGTGCCTCGCGTGCAAGGGCTGCCGCAAGGAATGCCCGGTCGACGTGGACATGGCGACCTACAAGGCGGAATTCCTGGCGCATTACTACGCCGGGAAGATAAGGCCCGCCGCGCACTACTCGATGGGCTGGCTGCCGGTCATCGCATGGCTTGCCACCGCCGTTCCCGGGTTGCCGGGAGTGCTCAACACCGCCGGCCGTACTCCGGTTATCTCGGGTATCACCAAACGAGCGGGGGGAATCGACCCGCGCCGCGATATCCCGGCGTTCGCGGATGAGCCTTTCACGCGGTGGTTCGCCCGCCGCAGTCAGCACAGCGGGCGGCCCAACCGCGGCCAGCGGCGCCTGGTCCTGTGGCCGGACACGTTCTCCAGCTACTTCCACCCCGAGGTGGCGAGAGCAGCCGTCACGGTCCTCGAACGGGCCGGGTTCGACGTCACGCTGCCGACGGTCCCGGGCGTGCGGCGGCGCCCCACCGGGTCCGCGCGCCCGCTGTGCTGCGGGCTCACCTGGATCTCCACCGGCCAGCTCGGCATGGCGTCGCGCGTCCTGCGGCGCACGATCCGCGCGCTGCTGCCGGACGCGCGGGCCGGGGTGCCGCTCGTCGTGCTCGAGCCGAGCTGCGCCGCCGTGTTCCGGTCGGACGCGGCCGAGCTGCTCGGCTCGGACGACGCCCGGCTGGTCGCCTCGCGGACCCGGACGCTGGCCGAGGTGCTCATCGAGGCGGGCTGGCCGCAGTCCGGGCTGCTCGCGGACCTCGCCAAGGCGGGCGCGGCCTCCCCGGACGGAAACGGGCGGGGCGCGGCGAGCCGGGTGCGCGCCGTCGCGCAGGTGCACTGCCACCAGCACGCGATCATGGGCTTCGACGCCGACACCGAGCTGCTGCGCCGCTGCGGCGTCGACATCGACGTGCTCGACGCCGGCTGCTGCGGCCTGGCCGGCAACTTCGGCTTCGAGCGCGGGCACTACGAGGTGTCCGTCGCCTGCGCCGAGCGCGGGCTGTGGCCGGCGGCGCGTTCCGCGCACCCGGAAACGGTCATCCTCGCGGACGGCTTCTCCTGCCGCACCCAGCTCGCGGCCGGCCGCACCGGGCGCGAGGGATGGCATCTCGCGCAGCTGCTGGCCCGCGTCACCGGGGACTGCGCGGGGCCTGAAGGGACGGAGCCTTCGTGATCGGCGTTCAACTTACAGAAGGAAAGGTATTAAGGAGTCCTGCCATGGAGCTTACGCTCTCGATCATCGTCGTCTGGCTCGTCACCGGGCTGGTGATAGGCGGGCTGGCGCGGCTGCTCGTGCCCGGCCGGCAGCGAATGAGCATTCTGCTGACGATGCTGATCGGCATCGTCGGAGCGCTGCTGGGCGGAATCATCACGGCGGCCATCCTCGGCCCTGGCCACGCGATCATCACGTTCATCGTGGCGCTGATCGTCGCCGCGCTGCTGATCAGCGCGACCACGCACCGGGGCTACGCCCGGCGGCGCGGCTACTACCGCCGCCGTTCCCCGCGCTGGCTGCGCTGGTGACGCATGCGGAACGCACCGCCCCGCCGGAGATGTCCGCGGCGGGGCGGTGCGTTCTTCGTTTACCCTGCCCCAGCGGCCTCCCACCGCATCCCCGCCGCCGCTTCGCACGTGCCGTATTGTTGACGAGAGCGGCTCACCAAGGCGATGATGCCTTGCTGTCAAGTCCGAACCGACCGAAGCTTAGGTGGCACGCCGCCGGGGATACGGCACCGTGCAGATCGCGAGGAACATGTCCCAGGGCGCCCGGCCGCACGACCCCCTGGCCGATCTCGCATTGAGGCGTGACGGGCTCCGGCAGGCTGCCGGAATACCCGGTGCCGACGTGCGGGCGCTGCTGGACGCCGTCCTCACCGAGCTCGACGCGGCCATCGACACGCTGGCAGAGCGGAGCGACGGCGGCCCTGGCGCCATGGACGCCGTCCCGGACACCCAGAACGGGGAGCGGCAGCAGCTGCGCGCCGCGTTCCAGCAGGCGCCGGTGCCGCTGTTCCTGCTCGAGCGGGACGGCACTATACGGCGCGCCAACCGGATGGCCGGCGAGCTGATCGGCTCCGCCGCCGGGTACGCGACCGGGAAACCGCTGACGGTCTTCATCGACCTGCCGTCCCGCGCCGCGGTACAGACGCAGCTCGCCGCCGTTGCCAGGACCGGCAAGACACGGCAGGTTGACTGCCGCGTGCTCGCGCCCGGAGGCCCGGCCGACGCGATCCTGACCGCGGACGCGATCTCCCTGCCCGGTGACCCGCCGCTGCTCATCGTCACGCTCACCGCCGGGACCGACGGGCGGACCGGGGCCGGGGGCGGGGCGGGGCAGCCGGTGAGCCGCCCGCGCGGGCCGGACGCCGCCGGGGAGGCCGGGAACAACGGCTCGCCGGAGCGGTCCATCTATACGATGACGCACCGTATGGACATGGTGACCGCCGTGACCAGGCTGCTGCTGGACAACAGCACCTTCAGCGAGGCCGTCACGCTACAGCGGTGCGCCCGGCTGCTGGCGGGCGAGATCGCGAGCTGGGTCATCGTGGACGTCGAGCGGGGAGGCCGGCTGCGGCGGCAGTTCGCCATCGGCCCGCGTGACAACGCGTCGGAGGACCTGGCCCGCAGGGTGCGGTCCATCGACCCGGAGCCCGGCACGGTCCCGGAACAGGTGCACAGCTCCCGGAAGCCGGTGCTGCTGGCGCACGCCGAAGACGCGGGCATCCTCGGCCCCGGCCCCGGCGGACCCCCGCTGCTGATGGCGATCGGCGCGACCTCGGTCATCAGCGTCCCGATCTCCGACGGGGAGACCAGCTACGGCGCGCTGACGCTCGCCAGGCAGGCCCGCGAGGGCCACTTCGAGATCGCCGATCTCGGCCTGGCCGAGGAACTCGGGGAGCATCTGGCCATCGCGATCCGGGTCGACCGCATGTTCCGGCGGCGTTCGGAGGTGGCCGAGGCGCTGCAGGCCAGCCTGCTGCCGGCGCGGCTGCCGGACGTGCCGGGCCTGGAGCTCGCCGCGGCGTACATCGCCGCGACCCAGTGGCAGGACATCAGCGGGGACTTCTACGACGTGTTCCACTCGCAGGATGGCTGGGCGATCGCGCTCGGCGACGTCTGCGGCAAGGGACAGGACGCCGCGGCGATGACCGCCGCGGCCCGGCACGCCATCCGCGCGCTCGCGCACCGCAACTCCGACCCGCTCGACGTGCTGCGCAAGGCGAACGAGGTGCTGCTCGCCGGCGACTACGAGGACCGCTTCGTCACCGCCAACCTGGCGTTCCTGCGCTGGGAGGATCGCCGGCTGCGAGTGGTGCTCGGCAGCTCCGGCCATCCGGGGCCGGCCGTGGTGCGGACGGACGGGCGTGTCGAGGTCCTCGAGGGGGACGGGCTCCCGCTCGGCCTGTTCAGTGACGCCGAGCCGAACAAGCTGGACCTCGAGCTCGGCGAGGGCGACCTGATGTTCTTCTACACCGATGGGGTTACCGACGCCCGCGGCGCGGACATGAGCTACTTCCAGGACCGGCTGGCGGACGAGCTTGCCGCCGTCGCCGGGCGCTCGGCCGCCGAGACCGTCCGGGCCGTCCAGGAACTCGTCACCGCGTACTCCCAGGACGAGCTCCGTGACGACATGACGATCCTGGTCGTCAAGGTCGGCACCCGGCCCTGATCACTCCTCGTAGACGTCTTCCTCGATCACCTCGGTGTCACCGGAGACCGGGGCGGTGGGCACTGGCTCGTCCACGT
Source organism: Streptosporangiaceae bacterium (assembly GCA_019239975.1). Lineage (GTDB taxonomy): Bacteria > Actinomycetota > Actinomycetes > Streptosporangiales > Streptosporangiaceae > JAFAZE01. Next base: position 40,904 of record JAFAZE010000062.1, on the reverse strand, counting down.
CGCCGGGTACCGTCTGGCCGCGGATCGTCCTGCCGTTGATCCGGGTGTCCGGGCTGGGCGAGTTCTCGGTGTAAACGCTGGATCCCGGCGGGAGCCCCGCCCTGACCCTCGGTTCGCCCGGGTCAGGGGGAACGTAGTGCGGGACGTTGTACTCCTCCACCCGGTGGCCGCGGGCGGTGCGGACCCGCCGGACGAGCAGGCGCCTGCCGAGCCAGCCGTAGCTGCTGCGGGGGATCGCCAGCCCGATGATGCCCACGATCATGAGCACCCACCCGGCGACGTGCAGGTTCAGCCACCATGTGTTGGTGGTCACCGCGAAGGCGAGGATCGCCCCCACCGCGACAAGCGCCAGACCCGTTCCCATCTTCATTTTTCTGTCCTTCCAAGCTTCCTAGCAGGCTGGGCGTTCCAGCAGAGTGGAGTCTTCGAGCGGGCTCGAGCCTCGCCGCCACCGTGCTTCTTGCGGCGTGTTGGAGTGTCCGAGCAGGCTGCGGAGGTCGTCCGCGTGGTGTTCGTGCTCGGCGAGCAGCGATTCGAGCAGTCGCCGCGTCGCGGGGTCGCGGCCGCCGACCCGGCGGATGATCTCGCGATACGCGAGGATCATGGTCCGCTCGGCGGCGAGGTTCTCCCGCAGCATCCCCGCCGCGTCGGCGTTCTCCGGCATGCCGTACGCGGTCTCCACGTGCGAGGCCTGCGTGCTCGGCGCGAAGTTCGGCTTTCCGCCGCACTGGCTGACCCGCTCGGCCGCCCGTATCGCGTGCCGCAGCTCCTGCTCGGCGTATCTGTAGAACGCCGCGCATACGTGCTCGCTGCCCAGTCCGGACAGGGAGTCAGCGTGCCGGCTGTAGCGCAGCCAGCAGACGATCTCGGTGCCGACCGCGTCGTTGAGAACGTCGACCAGGGCTGGATGGTCTGTTTTCCGGGCGCTGCGCTCGATCTGCTGTGTCATCATGCCCTCTCCAGTGGGGCGTTGCCGTGGTCGGCTTCGTCAGTTGCCGTGGCCGGGTTCATCAGGACGTGAGGGACGTCATGGCGGGCTCGACCCTGCCAGCGGCGTCGGATGGCCCGAGGAGCCGGCTCCTGAGGTGGGCTAGCGCCCGTGCGAGCAGCCGCGACACGTGCATCTGGGAGATGCCGAGGCGGTCTCCGATCTCGGCCTGGGTGAGGTTGCCGTAGAAGCGCATGACGAGGATGCGCTGTTCGCGCTCGGGAAGCTCATCCCAGTGCGCGCTCACCGATTCCATGTCGATCGTGTGCTCCACGCCCTGATCGTCCTCGCCGAGCAGGTCGGCGAGCTGGGCCGGGTCGTCCCGCTCGGACAGCGGGGCGTCCAGCGAGTAGGTGCTGAACACCAGGTCCGCCTGACGCGCCTCGAGCAGGTCATCCCTGCTGACGCCGAGCCGTTCGGCGAGCTCGTCCTCTTCCGGCGCGCGGCCGAGCTTGTGAGTGAGCTCCTCGGTGGCCTTGCGCAGTTCGAGGAGCAGTTCCTGAGCGGATCGCCGGACGTGGATCTGCCATCGCTTGTCGCGGAAATGCCGCTTGATCTCGCCGCTGACGCATGGCGCGGCGTACGCGGAAAGGCTGTTGCCGACCGCGGGGTCGTAGTTGTTGATCGCCTTGAGCAGGCCGACGTAGCCGACCTGCATCAGGTCCTCGACCGGTTCGGGGCTCCCGCGGTACTGCCTGACGCAGGAGCGGACCAGTTTCTGGTAGCGGGCGACCAGGATCTCGCAGGCGGCCGCGCGCTCTCCGCTGTCGCGGGGCAGTTCACGGAAGCGAGCCAGCAGCGCGTCGTCGCTGAGCTGTTCCAGTTCAGCGCGGAAACCGGGGCCGGGGTCCGGGGCGGCAGCATCACAGACGGCGGCGGGGATGGCGCCGATGTCCGGATGCCGGATGGTTCCCTGTGTCATCGTCGTCTCCTGAGGACTTGAAAGACGGACGACTTGGGTGTGCCCGCATAGTGCCGGATAAACATGTCCGACTGTGACGCTCGTCACATAATCCGCTCCGGTAGCGCACGGGGCCGTTCACATGGCCCCGGCGTCGCCCCGCGGGTCCCGTTACGCGCACCTGTACGGTTCCGCGTCCGCCGCCCGCAGCGTCATGCCGTGCCCGGGCTGATCCGGGTCGGGGCGCATCGCGCCGCCGTCCCCGGCCGGGAACCCGTCGAAGAGCAGCCCTTCGATCCGCTGGTGATCGTGGAAGTACTCGACATGCCGCAGGTTCGGCACCGCCGCCCCGACGTGCGCGTGCAGGCCCGGCGCGCAGTGTCCCGAGACCTGGAGGTTGTGTGCCGCGGCCAGCGCGGCGCCGCGCAGGAACTCGGTGACCCCGCCGCACCTCGTCACGTCGAGCTGCAGGCAGTCGACCGCGCCCGCGTCGATGAGGCGCGCCGAATCGGCAAGCGACCAGCTGTACTCCCCGGCCGCCACGTCGGCCGTCACCTGACGGCGTACCGCGGCGAGCCCCGCCAGATCCTGCGATGACACGGGCTCCTCGAACCAGGTGACGCCGTACGCCGCCAGCTCGCCGGCCATCCGGACCGCCTGCCCGGTGGTGTAGGCGCCGTTGGCGTCGACGTACAGCTCCGTGTCCGGGCCGATCACCTCGCGGGCGAGCGCCACCCGTGCCAGGTCGCGGCGCAGGTTGCCGCCCCACGACTCGCCGATCTTGATTTTCACGCGCGGGATGCGCTCCCGCTGCACCCAGTTGGCGAGCTGCTTGCGGGTGCGGGCATCGTCGTAGCTGGTGAACCCGCCACTGCCGTAGACCGGAACGCGCTCGGCGGCCTGCCCGAGAAGGCTGGTGAGGGAGCGGCCGAGCAGCCGCGCCTTCAGGTCCCACAGGGCGATGTCGACCGCGGAGATCGCCATCGCCGCGATGCCCGGCCGCCCGATGTTGCGCACCGCGCGCGCCATGGCCTCCGCCGCGCCGGGGATGTCGAAGGCGCTGCGGCCCACCACGACCCCGGCGAGCACCTCGCTCACCACCGCCTGCGCGGCGGCCGAGGTGTAGCTCCAGCCGATGCCCCGCTCACCGTTCGCCCAGGCGGTCACCAGCACCATCGTCGTCTTGTTCCAGGCGAGCGTGCCGTCGGCTTCCGGTGCGTCGGTGGGAATCACGTAGACCGCGGCCTCCAGCTCGGTCACCGGAGGCCCCGTGACGGTCCGGGTGCCGCCCGGAGCGGCCTGCCCCGAGGCGTCGGTCCCGTAGGGCTGCGCCCACGCAGATTCCTTCCATGGCAGCCTCGTCACTGCGGGTCCGGTCACGGTTGCGTACCTCCTGGTCAGCCTGTGCCCTCCAGCTACCTCCCGGTCAGCCTGTGCCCTCCAGCTACCTCTCGGCCGCCCATGCAAACCCGCCGCGGCCGCCGCGCCGGGGATCGCCGCCGCGCCGGGGATGGCCGCCGCGCCGGGGATCGCCGCGGCGCCGGGATCAAGGCGCACCGCTTGCGTCCCCCAGGCGCTAGGGTGACGTGAAGCGAACCCCGGATACCCGCCAGACGGGGGAGGCCGCAAGATGACCACCGAAGGCGACCCGCCGGACAGGCGGAGCACGTTCGCGGACATCGACGTCAGCAGGCCGAACGTCGCCCGCGTCTATGACGCCTTCCTCGGCGGGAAGAACAACTTCGCCGCCGACCGGGAATTCGTCGAGAAGGCCCTGCAGGTGGCGCCCAAGGCGCCGCTCGCAGCGCTGGCCAACAGGGCGTTCCTGCGCCGCGTCGTTCGCCATCTGGTGGGCGAGGCGGGCATCACCCAGCTGCTGGATATCGGGTCCGGCCTGCCCACCCAGGGCAACGTGAGCGAGGTCGCGCACGAGATCAACGAGGCGGTCCGCGTTGTCCACGTCGACAACGACCCGGTCGTCTACTCACACAGCAAGGCGCTGCTCGCCGACGCCCGGACCACGGACATCGTCCTCGGCGACGTCCGCAGGCCCGCGGAGATCCTGGCGGATCCCGCCGTCCGGGCACTCATCGACTTCGGCCGGCCGGCCGGCCTGCTGCTGATCGCGATCCTGCACCACATCGATGATCACGACAACCCGGGCCGCATCGCGGCCGAGCTGCGCGACGCCATGGCCCCGGGCAGCTACCTGGCCATCTCGAGCTTTCACATGCCCGGCCCGGAGTTTCCGGAGCTTCGCGCGGCCACCATCGAGGGGGAGAAACTCCTCATGGGGACGCTCGGCAGCGGGCGCTGGCGCGAGTACGGCGAGATCCTGTCATGGTTCGGCGACTGGGAGCTGCTCGAACCGGGCCTGGTGTCCCTGATGGAATGGCGTCCCCCGGTGCGCGGCCGAATCCGGAGGGACGAGATCTACCACAGCTTCTACGGCGGCGTCGCCAGAAAGACCTGAGCCGCCCCGGCCCCCAAGCATCCGAACGTCCCGCACCGGTCCCTCGTTCCCGCAGCCCGTCCGCTTCGCCCCGCGCCCCGTCCGCTCCTTCGGTCGGCCCGTCCATTTCCCACCGGCCCCCTTGTTCACACTGGCCCCTTCGTTCCCACCTCCCAGGCCCCTCGTTTCCACCATCCTGATCTAGGCCGGCGCGTCCCGGAAGTCTCGGGCCTTATACGACCCCTCGTTTCCACCACCCCGTTCACGCCTGGCACGTCGTGGAAACGCGGGGCCACCTGGCGAGCGCGAAGACTCCCTGATGTCCGAATTACCCGCATTTGTCGCTCCACCACCACTGCCGCCCCGCCGTCCCGCCGTCCGCCATCCCAAGGCCCAAGACCAGGCCCAAGACCAGGGCCAAGACCCCGGCCCTGGACCCAGGCCCAAACCCCGGCCCCGGACCCCGGCCCCGGACCCCGGCCCAAAACCCCGGCCCCTGGGGAAAACCCCGGGGTCAAAGACGGATGGTTTCCGCGTTCCGCGGACAGAGCCCGGTTCGTAGCGTGGTCTGCATGATCGATGTCACCCAAATGATCGAGGTCCGCGGCCTGACCAAGCGATACGGCCGCGTGCTGGCGGTCGACGCGCTGAGCTTCGACGTCATGCCCGGCGTCGTCACCGGTTTCCTCGGGCCGAACGGCTCGGGGAAATCCACCACGATGCGGATGATCCTGGGGCTGGACACTCCGGACCGCGGCTCGGTGCGCATCGGCGGCCGCGGCTACCGGGAGCTGGGCTGGCCGCTGCGCGAGGTCGGCGCGCTCCTCGAGGCGAGGGCGTTCCACCCGGGCCGCAGCGCCCGGGCGCACCTGACCGCGCTGGCCGCCAGCAACGGCATTCCCGCGTCCCGCGTCGAGGAGGTGCTCGGCATGACCGGCCTGCGCGGCGCGGCAGGCCGCCGCGCCGGCGCGTTCTCCCTCGGCATGGCCCAGCGGCTCGGCATCGCCGCCGCGCTGCTGGGAGATCCAGGCGTGCTGCTGTTCGACGAGCCGGTCAACGGCCTGGATCCCGAGGGAGTCCGCTGGATACGTGACCTGATGAAGTCGCTGGCCGCCGAGGGCCGGGTCGTGTTCGTGTCCAGCCACCTGATCAGCGAGATGGCCCTCACCGCCAGCCGCCTGATAGTCATCGGCGCCGGGAGGCTGCTCGCCGACACCACGGTGGCCGAACTGTCCGCCCGCTCGGCGTCGCTGGAGGACGCCTTCCTCGAACTGACCGCGAGCACCGCCGAATACCGCGCGACAGGGAGCCCATCATGACGACAGCAGCCGTGACGCACAACGAGAAGCACCGGGGTCACTACCGGTTCCGGCACGCGGCGCGGATGGAATGGATCAAGCTCCGCACGCTGCGCTCGGTGGGCTGGGCCCTGCTCATCGCCCTGGCGGGCATGATCGGCATCGGCATCGCCGCGGGGGTGAACACGCGCAATCCGCGCGGGGACGTGACCAACAACATCCTGGCGGGCGGGGCGCTGGGGTCGCTGGTGTTCGCCGTGCTCGGCGCGCTGGTGATGACCAGCGAGTACTCCTCGGGAACGATCCGGGCCACGCTCACCGCGATCCCCCGCCGCCCGCTGGTGCTGGCGGCCAAGGCGTCGGTGTTCGCCGTCGTGGCGCTCGCCGCCGGGGAACTGGTCACCTTCGCCGGCTTCCTCGCGGGCACCAGGTTCCTCCGCGCCAGCGTGCCGCACCCGGCGCTCAGCCAGCCCACGGTGCTGCGGGCCGTCGCCCTGTCCGGCGCCTACCTGTGCCTGATCGGGCTGACCGGACTCGCGCTCGGCGCGATCATCAGGCACGGCGCCGCCGCCGTAGCCGTCGTTGTCGCCGGACTGTTCGTCGCGCCGCTGGCCGGGCTCGCGCGGACCGGGGCCGGAAAGTTTATGCCCGAGCTCATCTACGCGAACTCCCTCGTCGCAACCCAGCCGGTGCAGGGATTCACCGTCTCGCCCTGGACGGGACTGGGCATCATCGCCGCGTACACCGCCGTCCTGCTCGCCGTCGGCGGCTGGCTGCTCGCCAGCCGCGACGCCTGAGCGGGACAATCGGAACATGGACGCTGCACGGACGGTGAGCCGGTGAGCGCGACCGGGCTGGCGGCCGCCGCCGTCCGTGCGCCGTTCACCGGGCGGGCGCGGCGAGAGCTGCTGTTCTGCCTGCTCGGGGTGCCCTTCATCGTCTTCCTCCCGCTGGCGGGCTTCTTCGCCACGGCATTGCTCGCCGCGCACGCACACGGTACGCCCTGGGCCGGCCGCGGGAACCCGTCCGCGCTGGCGATAGCGGCCGCCGCCGCCGTCGCGGTGCTGCTGACGGTGCTGCTGGTGACAACCGGCGCTGCCCGGGGACTGGCGGCGGCACCCCGCTGGCTGGCGGGCCGGCTGCTCGGCTGCCAGGTCGTGGCCCCGCCCCCGCCACGCCAGGCGCGGGGCGTGCTCGCCACACTCGAGGCCAGGCTCCGCGACGGTCCTGGCTGGCGGGCCGTGGCGTACCTGCTGCTGAAGGTGCCGGTCGCGCTGCTCGGCGGTTACGCCGCCGGGGTGTTCTGGGCCGCGGGGCTGGTCAACCTGACGTTCCCGTTCTGGTGGCTGGAGTTCCGCAATCATCCGGCGAGCGTGCGCCTCAGCCCGGTACCGGTCGTCACGCCGTTCGACTGGATCGGGCAGGGGCACTTCCAGGTGACTACCTTTCCCGGCACGTTCGCCGCGTTCGCCGCCGGGGCCGGCATGCTGCTCACGGCGCCGTGGGCGACCAGGGCCGTCGCGGTCGCCGACGGCTGGCTCATCCAGCGGCTGCTCGGGCCCGGCCCGCTCGCGCAGCGGCTGCGGGACCTGGAGCGGACGCGGGCGCTGGCGGTCGACGATGCGGCCGCCCGGCTGCGCCGGCTCGAGCGCGACCTGCACGACGGCGCGCAGATCCGGCTCGCCACGCTCGCGATGAACCTCGGCATGGCGAAGAAGAAGCTCGGCGATCACGGCGACGTCACGGACGCCGAGGCGGCGCGGGAGCTGGTCAGCGCGGCGCTTCAGGGCGCCAAGGACGCTCTGGGCGAGCTCCGCGAGCTGGCCAGGGGCATCCATCCGCCGGTGCTGGACAACGGGCTCGCGGACGCGCTGGCCACCCTCGCGGCAAGCAACGCCATCCCGGCCGAGCTGACCGTGAGCGTCCCGGTCCGGCCGACGCCCGCGATCGAGACCATCGCCTACTTCTGCGCCGCCGAGCTGCTCGCCAACGCGGCCAAGCACAGCCAGGCAAACAAGATCAAGATCGATGTGACAGAACGGGCGGGGGTCCTCGTGGTGCGTATCGCCGACGACGGCCGCGGCGGGGCGGACCCGGCGGCCGGCAGCGGCCTGTCGGGGCTCAGGCAGCGGGTCGCGGTCGTGGACGGCAGCCTCGACATCGTCAGCCCGCCCGGCGGCCCGACACAGGTCACCGTCGAACTCCCGCTTCGCGCCTGAGGGGTGTGCCGGCCATGCGCATCGTGATCGCCGAGGACGCCGCCCTGTTCCGGGCCGGACTGGCCCGGCTCCTCGAAGACGACGGCCATCAGGTGTGTGCCGCGGTGGCCGACGGTGACGAGCTGCTGGCCGCGGCGGCGGAGTACAAGCCCGATGTGGTGATCGCGGACATCCGGATGCCGCCCACCTATACCGACGAGGGGCTGCGCGCGGCACTCGAACTGCGCCGGACGCGCCCGGAGACCGCGGTCCTCGTGCTCTCCCAGTACATCGAGACCAGGTACGCGGACAGCCTGCTGGGCGGCAGCCCGGCAGGCGTCGGTTATTTGCTCAAGGACAGGGTGGCCGACGTCACCGAGTTCACCGACGCGGTGAGCCGGGTGGCCGCCGGCGGCACCGCGCTCGACCGCGAGGTGGTCGGCCAGCTCCTCGCGGCCAGCCGTCACGCGGACGGGCTTCGCGCGCTCACCGCGCGCGAGCGGGACGTGCTCGCCCTGATGGCCGAAGGCCGCTCCAACACCGGCGTCGCGGCCGCCCTCGTCCTCACCCTCGGAACGGTCGAGAAACACGTAGCCAGCATCTTCGGCAAGCTGGGCCTGCCGGCCTCCGAGAGCGACAACCGCCGCGTCCTCGCCGTCCTGCGCTACCTCGAGCCCTGATGTCCATCAAACCGTGACCAGCGGCGGTGTCCACGCCGGCCTCCTGCGGCGTCTCCATTCTCGGCGAAGAGACCAGAACTGAGGGAGGCAGCATGTTGGGCAAGGTTTGGGGAGTGGCGGCCGGAGCCGCCGGGCTGCTGGCGCTGGGCGGCGTAACCGCGGCGGCCCCGGCGGCGCCGCCGTCGTGGCACATCGTCAAGTCGGTGCACAGCGGGGTGACCGGCGACTTCACAGCGATCACCGCGACAGGGAAGACCACCGCGTGGGCGTTCAGCGGGAACCCGGTCGATAACGAGGTTCCGGCGGCGTGGACGCGCAACGGGACCACATGGACGCGTGTGAACTTCCCCGGCAAGAACAATGAGGAGGTCGTCGCGGCGGGCGCGACGTCACCGTCGAACGTGTGGGCGTTCTCCGATGTCGGCGCTGGGTCGCGTGTGCTGCGCTGGAACGGGCATGCGTGGTCCGTTGTGCGGGCGTTTCCGCAGCCGATCGGCGGGGCATCCACCCTCGCGGGCAACGACGTCTGGGTCTTCGGGCAGCCCGGGATCATCGAGCAGCTCGGCGCCTGGCACTACAACGGGCGCACCTGGTCCCGGGTCGCGAAGAACCTCGACGGCGGCAGCGCCCTGGCGGTGAACAACGTCTGGGCGTTCAGCGGCACGAACGTGGACCACTGGAACGGCCGGACCTGGGCCGGCGCGTCGGTCAAGGGCCTGCTGCCGCCCAGGACCCAGTTCAGCGACCCGCTGGTAACAGGGATCTACGCGCAGTCGGCGAACAGCGTGTACGCGATCGGCAACGGCGACCTCCAGGACGAGGGCGGCCCGACGGTGGTCCTGCACTACAACGGCCACACCTGGAGCAGGGTCGCGCAAGGCAGCTTCGGGTACGGCACGCAGCCGAGCCAGCAGATCGCCCCGGACGGCCACGGCGGCCTGTGGCTGCCGATGCCCGGCGTCCTCGGCGCGCCCTCCTACCTGCTGCACTACGCCGTGGGCAGGCTCACCCAAGCGAGGCTGCCGGTGGGCCCGCAGTCCATCAGCGCCGACTCGGTCGCCGCCATCCCGGGCACCGCCCAGGCGCTGGCCGGCGGCTTCACGCACGCCAGGAACAACCCCTTCGGCAACGTGGTGGCGGTGATCCTGCAGTACAGCTGACCTGAGCGCCGGCCCGGGCCGCGTCGCGGGAACGGTGGTAACGCAGCAGCCCGCCGCCTCCCTGCGCGCGGCCCGTGCGCGCCTCTACTATGGCCCTGGAGCAGCGGAGAGGAAGGTCGGCGACGCCAGAGGGATTCTGGCGGGGATGGCGGGCGGGCGGCGGGCCGGCCCTCGCTCAGCGAACCACTTGGGTGTCAGGCGGGGTCGCGCTCGATGGGGCAGGTCATGCATCGGGGGCCGCCGCGGCCGCGGCCCAGCTCGCTGCCGGCGATCTCGATCACCTCTATGCCGTGCTCGCGCAGCATCGTGTTCGTGGCCACGTTGCGCTCGTAACCGAAGATGACACCGGGGGAGACCGCGAGGTAGTTGTTGCCGTCGTCCCACTGCTCCCGCTCGGCGGCCCGTGCGTCCTCGCCGATCCTCAGCACCGTGACCTTGTCGATGCCAAGGACGTCGGCAACCGCGGGCCACAGACTGTCATTCAGCGAAATCCGGAGCTCGCCCCCCTCGGACCTCACCGTCCACGACCGCAGGCCGGGGTCGAGGTACGGGTACAGCACGAACGTGCCGTGGTCCACCATGGTCAGCACCGTATCCAGGTGCATCATGGCCCGCGCCGACGGCAGCTCGACGGCTATGACCGTGTTGACCTGACCGCCTTGGAACAGCGCCTGGGCGAGCAGCTCGACCGCCATCGGCGTGGTCCGTTCGCCCATGCCTATCATCACCGCGCCGTTGCCCAGCACGTGCACGTCGCCGCCCTCGATGGTGGCGGGCAGGTGGCCGTCATCGTCGCCGTAGTAGCGCGTGAACTCCGCGGCGGCGAACGCCGGGTGATACCGGTAGATAGCCCGGCTGTGCAGCGTCTCCCGCCGCCGGGCCACCTTGGCCATCGGGTTGACGGAGACACCCCGGTAAACCCAGCAGGACGCGTCGCGCTGGTACAGGTGGTTCGGCAGCGGGGGCAGAACGAAGTCATCTGCATGCAGCATGTCCCAGGTGAGGCTGTGCGGCTGCCCGCTGCGGGCCGGGCTGATGTCGGCCTTGAGCACCCCGCCGATGAGAAACTCGGCGAGCGCTGCCCCGCCGAGGTCCTCGAACAGTTTGCGCACCGGGGCGGCGAGATTGGGACCCAGCACCTGCGGCGTGCACACCCTGTCCAGGACGAAGGCCCGCCCTTCCGGCATCTCGAGGGTCTCGGCGAAGAGCTGCCCGAAATAGTGCACGTGAACGCCCCTGCCGCGGAGCGCAGCGACGAAAGCGTCGTGCTCCTCCCCGGCGCGTTTCGCCCACAGCACGTCGTCGAACAGCAGCTCCCTGGCATTGCGCGGGGTCAGCCGGGACAGCTCCAGACCAGGCCGGTGCACGATGACCTGCCGGAGCCGCCCCACCTCCGACTGCACACTGAACGTCACACCTGAAACACTACGTCGCGCAAACGGGACGCACACCGCGGGCATTCCTCCCGCGGAAGGTGGACACGCATTCGAGATCAGCCGCGAGCGGGGCGGCACGTTATGGTCACGAGGGGGCTGCGTCACGGCCGCGCAGGATGCCGAGCCGGTACGGTCTCAGGTCACCGCGCATGTAGCCGCCGCTGGTCACGGGCTCGTCGGCGACGATGCGCCGCGCCTCCTGCTCGCTGGCCGCCTCGAAGATCGCGATCCCCGTGTTGACCCGGCCCAGGCACGGGCCGGCCACGACCAGCACGCCGTCGGCCAGCAGCCTCCGCAGCCACGCGGCGTGCGCGTCGAAGGCGGACCGTTCGTGGTCGCTCATCGTCGCCATGAAGTCGTCGCGCGGCGGGTGCATGAAAAAGACCCATTCACTCACACGCCGATCCTTCCACCCCGGCAGCCTCACGAGAACTACCGGCGGGTGCCGGCCCGGCGCTCCGCTGGAACGCGCGGCCGCGGGCGGCACGGTGCCGCGCGGCCCCGTCGCCGGAAGCGGCCGGGGCAGCGAGACCGGGGCGAAGAAGCGGGCATGCTGCCAGCAGCTGGCCCGCCGCCACGGCGAGCAGCAGCTGACGGGCGGTGAGAGCGTCCACGAGCAGCCCGGTCGCGGCGGCCCCGAGCGCGTAGCTGCCGGTCTTGAGGCTGGCCGCGGTGGCGACGGTCTGCGCGTACCGGTCCGGCGGCACGCACTGCTGCCGGACGGCGAGCGTCGCGGCGAGTGACGGGCCTTCGGCGATGCCAGCCAGCACCGACACGCAGAAGGCCAGCCAGAAGTCCGGCGCCAGGGCCGCCACGGCGAGGCAGCCGCCGAACGCTCCGAGGGACGCGATCAGCACGGCCCGCGGGGTACGGCGGCCGAGCAGGCGTTCGCTGGCGAGCGCCCCGGCCAGACCGCCGGCGCTGATCGCGGTCAGCAGCCACCCGCCACCGGATGCGGTGCGGCCGAGCCGGATCGCGAGCAGCGGCAGGGTGACCGGAAGCAAGCCCTGGGTGAGCTGGCTCGCGGTGGTCGCGATCGTCGTCGAGCGCAGCAGCGGCATGGCGCGCAGCAGCCGGAGCCCGTCGGCCACCTCCGCCCGCAGCGTTCCCGCGCGGCGAGGGGCGGCGCCAGGCGGCAGCGCCGGCGCCGTGGGCATCGGCGCGGCCAGAATCAGGCCGCCTCCGCCCGCGGCGATCGCGGCGACGGCGCTCAGCGCGGCGGGCGCGCCCGCGGCACCGGCGATCACCGCGACCAGGGCCGGGCCGCCGAGCCCGGCGACGTTGTAGCTGGCGGCGTCCAGCGCGTTGGCGCGCCGCAGCGCCGGCGGCGGCACGACGAGCGGGACAAGGCTGCTGAACCCCCCGGTCAGAACCGGGGCGGTGAGCCCGGCGGACAGCCCGAGCCCGATGAGCACCAGCCCGGTGGTATGCCCGGCCAGCAGCAAGATCCCGGTCAGCGCCGCGGCGAGCAGCAGCTGGTTGCCGGCGAACAGGACACGCTTCGCCCGCAGCCGGTCCAGGCAGGCGCCGAGGACGGGGCCGCTGACCAGCGTGGGCACCGTGAAGGCGGCGACCACCAGCCCGGCCAGCCGCGGGTCGTGGGTCCGGGCGATCACCACCAGGACAACGGCGATGCCGGCGGCCTGGTCGGTGAGCCTGGACACCGTCGCGGAGGTGAGCAGGACCGCGCCAGGCCTTCCCAGCCCCGCGGCCGGATCCGGTGATGTAACGGGTTTCATCCCTGATACCGTAACAGCCGTGGGGGCTGACACCCGGTTCGGGCCGGCGCGGTGGGGGCGGCTGGCGGTCGCGCTCGTCAGCACCGCGCCGTCGCGGCGCCACGGCGACCTGCTGGCCGGTCCGGAGGAGCTGCGTGCCCTGCTGCTGGCCCATGGCGAGCCCGGCCCGGTCGAGGTCGATGAGCGCGATCTCGCCGACGCGCGCGCCGCCCGCCGGGCGCTGGCCGCCGTGTTCGCCGCGCGCGGCGACCAGGAGCAGGTCGCCGCCCTGCTCAACGACCTCCTCGCCAGGACGGCGAGGCCGAGGCTGACCGGGCACGGGGAGGTACCTCTTCACCTGCACGTCGACGCGCCGGGGTCCTCGTGGGGCGGCTGGCTCGCCGCGTCGGGAGCGATGGCGCTGGCGCTCCTCGTCGCCGAGCACGGCGTCGAGGTGCTCGCCCAGTGCGAGGCCGAAGGCTGTGCGCACGCCGTGCTGCGGATCGGCCCCGGCCCGGCGCGCCGGTACTGCGACGCCGCCTGCGCCAGCCGCACCCGCGTCGCCGCCTACCGGGCGACCCGGAAGGCGTCCCCCGGGTAACCGCCTCCGGCTATACGATCGGCTCACAGGACTCGCCTGAAGGAGGCCGGCCTCGTGACGCTTCACCGCGGCGCCCTGGCGGCGCCCGGCGACGGCGCCGCCAACGGCACCGGGCCGGCGCCCGCGCCGGGACCATGGCTGGCCAGGCGCCTGTTTCCGGTGCTCGCCGCCGCCGTGATCGTCGTCACCGGCATGATCTCCACCACCCTGGGCCCTCGCCTGCTGGGCAAGACCCCGTGGGCGCTGCCCGACGACCTGTGGGGGACGCTGGTCGCGGCCAGCCGCCTGGCGCACCTGCACCTGAGCGGCCTGTACACCCAGCCCACGGGCCTGGTCTCCTTCCCCGGCACGGCCGTGATCATGATCCCGGCCGCCGCGGCCGCCGACGCGGCGGGTCTGTCGCTCCACGTTCAGGACGCGCAGAACCCGTATCCCGCCGTGTGGCTGCTCGCCGGCCCCTACCAGATGGTGCTGTCCGCCGTGGCGCTGTTCGCCGCCGACGCGATCGCCGAGGGCATGGGCGTGACGCGGCCGAGACGCCTGCTGCTCACCGCCGCGGGCGCGGTCGGCGTGTGGAACGTCTCGGTCCGCTGGGGTCACCCGGAGGACGCGGTCGCGGTGGGGCTGCTCATGTACGGCATCCTGGCGCTGTCCCGCTCGCACGCCGGGCGGTCCGGCTGGCTCACCGGAGCGGCGGTCGCGGTGCAGCCGCTCGTGCTGCTCGCGCTGCCGGTCGTCGTGGCCGTCATCGAGCCCAGACGGATGCCTGGTTTCCTGGCGCGGGCGGCCGTCCCCGGCGCGCTCCTGCTCGGCGCGGCCCTGGCGGCGAACCCGCAGGCCACCTTCACCGCGGTCACCGAGCAGCCGAACTCGCCCGTGATCAACCATTCCACGCTGTGGACCCCGCTTTCCCCCCACTTGAGCGACGGAACGGTCGCCGCCGGGCCCGCCCGGGTGCTCGCGGTCCTCCTGGCATGCGCGTGCGGCGTAGCCGTCTGGCGCCGCCGGGCCGCCGCACGGGAGGCAGCCGGATGGAGCCCCGGCGCGTTCAGCGAACTGCTGTGGTGGGCCGCCGTCGCGCTCGCGCTGCGCTGCGCGTTCGAGCCGGTGATGGTCTCCTACTACCTCTGGCCGCCGGTGGCCCTGGCCCTCATCGCGGCGTCGCCGGCCTGGCCGCGCCTGATCCCGGCCGCCGTCGCCGCCGTGACGCTCACGCTCGTCTCCCAGCTCTGGTGGCATGGCGCCTGGAGCTGGTGGGTCCCCATGCTCGCGGGCCTCGCCCTGGCCCTCTTCCTCGCGCGTCCATGGCCCCACCCCGCGGCCCCGGCTCCGCGCATGAACGTGGGATGGGACCGGCTGTAGGTGGTTTGCCCAAGTACGAGAGAAAGCAGTGCCTGCCCCCGATTATCTCAGGCCGGAAGTCTTGCCCGCCGCGCGGATCGCGCCTATTTGCACGGTGATGAGGACGGCGAGCACGGCGGGCAGGAAAAGGAGAGGCACTCCCGTCCCGCGGTAATGCGTGGCCAGGTCCTCGGCGAAGACGCCGATGTACAGGCCGTAGATGACGATCCCCGCCGCCGGCCAGGTAACCAGCCCGGCGGTCTTCGACAGGTAGTGGCCGTAACCCCGGAGGCCGTGATGTACCGGAACCCTGGCGTCTGAGGGAAGCGTAAGCCATCCGCGGACCGACATGGCGATCATCGCCAGGACCAGCAATCCGCCGACCGTAAGCCCTGTCGCGGCCATATTACTCCAGCCATCGGAACCCCGATCTTGTCGAGCGGCGACGATCGGCCACGCACATACACCCATCCAGCGTCTGTTCACCGGTATTTTCTCCGGTCCGGGACCCAGCCTTACGGTGGAAGACCCCCGCGTAAGCATTATGTAACCCCGTGCTCAGCGAACTGCGCTTTGGCGAGGCGTCCAGAGAGCACCTTCACCGTCTCCGTTATCTTCTCTCCAGACACGGGAACAGCAGATAGCCCTAATTCGTCAGGTATTCCTAAGTTCGGCGGCAACATAATACCTCCGCAGGCGTGAGATATCCCTGCCGGTTCTGGCCGACCGGGGTGACCAAGCACACAACCTGGTCACCGCCGGAATCCCGCAAACGGCGTCATCGCTGCTGCCGTGCCAGCGGTCCAGGGTCCGGCAACCGACACGCGGCGGCTGTGTGTCATTCACCAGCGTGCAGTGTCAGAACCGGAAGCGAGTCAGGCCGCCCGGCTCCGTCGCCAGGGTCACGATCGCCGAGCGTGGCTCGATGCGGTACACGTTCCACGGCGGCGGTCCTTGCGACGGTGCGTTGAACGGGGCAGTGATGCCCGGCCCGCTGTCGTCGGGTTCGGCCGGCCAGCCGTTGTCCGCCCACGCCTTCGCAATACGCGCCAGTGCGCCCGGCTCGGTCACTCGCGCGGCGTCACCCTCGATCACGACGTCCGCGTCGCGGACCGACACCGCGATCGAACACCGCGGATCGCGTGCGACATTGCGCCCCTTCCGCGTGCCTGCGCCCGTCTGGAACCAGAACGTGCCGTCAAGCCATAGGGCACCGACCGCAGTCACATGCGGGCTGCCGTCCTCGTTGATGGTGGCCAGCCAGGTCGTGCGGGAGTTCACGGCGCCCGGATCTGGCGCCGACCGTGCGTCGAGCTTGTCGGTAACCGTGGCCCAGCCCACCGGCGGCAGCCCGTCCGCCTTACCCAGATTGATGATCTCCACGAGGCATCCTCTCCTTGTCCAGCGGACACCCTGACTAACAGCGTCCGGCCAATAGGACGCGCGACGACCGCGAAAGTCATCGCGCATACGCGGGTCACGAGCCGCCCGAGTCGCACACCCGGCATACAGTCGCACACCCGGCATACATGGGCCGCTGACCGGGCCGACCCCGAACAGCCCGGTCAGGCTCGTGCGCAGCGGGCCGCAGGCAGCGCCAGCCTTTACGGCCGGAGATACTCCGATAGCTGGGAATACGCGGCGTGGCGGCGACGGCAGCGGCAACCGCCTCTTGAAGATTACCTCGGTGAGCTGCGCGCCTTCGGCTGCGAGCTGGAACCGGTGCCAGGACAGCAGCCCGCCAGGCGCGACGGGATACACGGCTTCCGGCTGCGGCATCCCGGCGGCAACGGATTTGTGTGGCTGTTTCACGAGTGGATGCACCGGAACTGGTGCGAGAGCCTTCACGAGCTGGCTGGCCCGCAAAGTCGCCCGGGGTTAGCGTCCGGATGATCTGGATCGTTAGGTTCGGCCGCTGCGACATGGCCGCCGGGCACCAAGCCCGGCACCGGCGGCAGCCTCAGGGCTCGAACACGAGCCTGCCGATCGTGTCGCCGTCGGCAAGCCGCTGCAGCCCGTCGCGGACGTCGCCGAGGCCGAGCCGCTCGCTGACCAGCGGGCGGACCACGCCGTCGGCGACGAGCTTGCTGAGCTGCTCGTGGCACTCCCGCACCGCGTGCGGGTCCTGCGTCTGGTACAGGCCCCAGTGCAGGCCGAGGATCGAGTAGTTCTTCAGCAGCGCGTGGTTCAGCGCGGCCGAGGGGATCTGCCCGCTGGCGAAGCCCACCACCACGATGCGGCCCTCGAACGCGATGCACTTGGTCGACCGCTGGTAGCTCTCGCCGCCCACCGGGTCGTAGATCACGTCCGCGCCCCGGCCGCCGGTCTCCCTGCGCACCACCTCCGGGAAATCCTCCTTGTGGCGGTCGATGACGACGTCCGCGCCGACGGCGTACGCCGCCTCGGCTTTCCGCTCGCCGCCGGCCACGCCGATGACCCGGGCGCCGGCGGCCTTGCCGAGCTGGACGGCGCCGCTGCCCACCCCGCCGGCCGCGGCGTGCACCAGCAGCGTCTCACCGGCCCGTATCCGTGCCCGCCGGTGCAGCCCGAACCACCCGGTCTGGTAGGTGATGAAGAACGCGGCGGCCTCCGCGTCGTCGAGGTCCTCGGGAGCGGGCAGCATGCTGGACGAGTTCATGACCGCGTACTCCGCGAAGCCGCCGTACGGCAGTGCCGTGCCGCCGATAACCCGGTCGCCGGCCCGGACCCCGAGCACGTCGTCACCGACTCTGGCCACCTCGCCGCAGAGCTCGACGCCGGGGGTGAACGGCAGCGACGGGCGGACCTGGTAGGCCCCGCGGCACATGAGCACGTCGGGAAAGTTCGCCGCGGCGGCCCGCAGCCGCACCAGAACCTGCCCGGGCCCCGGCTCAGGGACGGGAACCTCGGCGAGCGTGAGCACGTCCCGGGGCTCGCCGAGCTGATGTACCTGCCACGCCTTCACCACAGACCTCCCGCTTGACGTGATCGTGACCGTGATGGTGTAAGCCGGATTCCTCGATGCGCTGCTGCAGGCGGCCCATGCCGCGCAGCCATTTGTCCGTGTCGGTCGCGCGCAGCGCATAGTAGTCCCGCACCTCCGAGTGCGGCAGGATGAGGAAACTGCCCTCGTTCATGCCGTACCACACAGCGTCGGCGACCTGCTCGGGCTCGATCGCGGTGTCCAGGAGCACCACCTCGCCGGCCCGGCCGGAACCGGCCAGCATGCTCGTCCGTACCCCCTGCGGGCAGACGCAGTGCACCGTGAGCCCGCGGCGGCCGTAGGTCGCCGCGAGCCATTCCGCGTAGGCCACGGCCGCGTGTTTCGTCACCGAGTACGGGGCAGCGCCGAGCATGGTGAGCAGCCCGGCGGCCGACGCCGTCACGACGAACCGGCCGGCCCCGCGCTCCAGCCACACCGGCAGAAGTTCCCGTGACGCGCGCACGTGGGCCAGGACGTTGACCTCCCAGGCGCGCTGCCAGTCCGCCTCCGGGGTGTCCGGGCCGGTGCCCGCGGCGGTCCCGGCGTTGGAGCAGTAGATGTCGATCTCGCCGAGATGGCCGCGGGCGGCGGCGATGAGATCGCGCACCCCCTCTGCGGTTCCGGCGTCGCCGGGCACGGCGTAGCCGCCGATCTCGCCGGCCACGGTCACCGCGGCGGCCGGGTCGAGGTCGTTGACGGCCACCCGGGCGCCGGCGTCCGCCAGCCTGCGGGCAAGGGCGCGGCCGATCCCGCCGCCGCCACCGGTGACGACGGCTCCCTGCCCTTCGACGATCGTCATGCCGGAACGCTCCTCATGGGCGTGACGTGGAGCTTCGGTGACCGCATCGCAAGCATGGGAGTCATTATCGCCGCGTCTGGCCGCGCGGGGCCAGGAAGTCCCGCCACCGCCCGTTCCGTATCCCAGTAACGGTCAGCTAACACCTGTGCTGTGCCTCGGGCCGCGACGCCGGCATGCGCGTACCTTAGCCGCTGTCCGCCGCCGCGCATCGGCGCGCCGCGTGCGGATCGCGATTACAGGCAGGTACGTGCTGCTACTTTAAGTATCGCCTGACGGCGGCCATGCGGTCATGACACTCACCAGTGCCGAAGGGCGTCGCGGGTGCGGGGAATCGAACAGGTCATCGAAGGTGACCATTCGCAGGGGGTCTATCATGTCGCGGCCGTTGTGCGGCACGGCCGCCGTGATCGCCGGGCTGGGCACCGCGATCGCGGCGGCGGGCGCATGTCTGTGCGTGGCCGCCGCGGCGCCCGCGGCGCGCGCGTCCGTGTCGGGGGCGTCTTCGGCCGGGATCTGCACCGCGCGCACGGACTCAGCCGCCGACCGGTCGCTGGCGGAGCGGCTGTCCTCGGGCATCGCGGGCGCCCTGCGCGGCAGGGTGTCCAGCGTGGGACTGGACATGGACGATCCGGGCGCGGGGATCAGCTGCCAGCTCGACGCCGACCAGGACTACGACTCCGCCAGCATTGTGAAGGCGACGATCCTGGCCGCGCTGCTGCGCGAGCGCATGCAGGACCATGAGCCGCTGTCGGCTGGCGAACAGCAGCTGGCCACCGAGATGATCACGGCGTCCGACAACCACGCGGCGTCCTACCTGTGGCAGGACGTTGGCGCGTACGGATTCCAGCATTTCCTGGACCTGGCGAGGATGACGGAGACCATCCCGGGCCCAGGCTCGTTGTGGGGCGTGACCCAGGTCACGGCGCGCGACCAGGTACGGCTGCTGCGGGTGCTCTGCAGTCCCAACCGCGTGCTCGACGCCGGGGCGCGCGCCTACGAGCTGGGGCTGATGGCGAACGTGGAGTCTGGCCAGCGATGGGGCGTGTCGGCGGGGGCGCCGCCCTGGATGACCGTTCGCCTGAAGAACGGCTGGCTGCCCCAGCCGGAGACCGGCTGGCACATCAACAGCATCGGCTACCTTTCCGGCAGGCACCGCGGTTACTTCATCGCGATACTCTCCGACGAGAGCCCGAGCATGGACTACGGGGTCGAGACGATCTCGGGCGTCGCGGCGGTGATCAACCGCTTCCTGCCGTCCGCCCCGCTGCCAGGCGTGTCACGTCCAGTTCCACCGCCCCGCGGCCGGGCGCTGCTGACGCGGTCGAGGCATCGCAGGTCGCCGGCCCAGCTGCGGCCGCCAGGAGCCAGGACACGCCGCCACCCGGTCGCGCAGCTGGATCTGATGGATGCCGGCGGCCTCACGGTGATCGGCGCCGGCGGGATCGCCCTGATCAGCGCGGTGCTGATGCCGGGCTGGGTGATCGTCCAGCGCCGCCGCGCAGCCCGCGACGCCGCAGACGCCAGCGAGGCCGCGGGCTAAAGCGCCGGTCGAGTAGCCGCCACGGCGGCAGTCTTCGCCGGAGGCTCAGGACACACTGTACATATCCACTACCAACGTTATTTACCGGCGTGATGCACCAACTGTTAGTTCAGCTTCCGGCATCGCACTAGAATTGTGTTCCGGTGCTGATGGAGCCAATGGGCGTGCTGTTACTGTCTGGGCCTGAGGCCATCGCCGGGCGTGATGGCGGGCAGCGGTTCAGGGAGGCTTGCGGCCGATGCCGAAGGTCCTGCGTGCTGACACGATCCGGACCATCTGGCCGGCGAGTGGGGCTGGAGAGTAAGCGTCGCGGATGCGGGCGGCGAACTCGGCCAGGAACTGCGTGGTCTCGGCCTGGCTGAGCCGTTGCAGCACTGGCCTGAGGCTGGTGCTCTTGAGGTACTCAACGATGCCGTCGCGGTCGCCAGTGCAGTCGGTGATGACGGTGGTGTAGGTGGTCTCCCAGGTGTCGGCGCGCAGCCCGGCACCGGTCATGGTGATCAGGTACTCAGCCGGGGTGTCGACAGGGCGGAGCCCGGGGACGTCGGCCAGCTTGCCGTGCCAGCGGTCTTCGGTGCACAGGCCGAACAGGATGCGATCGGCTTGCCCGAACTCGACAGGCATCTGATAGGCGAGGAACCCGCCGGGGGCGAGGAAGCCGGCGAAGCGGCGCAGCAGCTTGCGGTGGCTCGGGATCCACTGCAGCACAGCGCTGGCGAGCAGAACGTCGACGAGGTCCCCGGGGGTCCAGTCACGGATGTCGCCGTGGCGGAACTCCAGGCTTCCCCGGCGGAGCAGGCGGCGCGGGCGAGCTAGCTTCCGGGCGGCCTCCAGCATCGCCGGCGAGTTGTCCAGACCCAGCACGTGGGCGCCGGGCCAGCGCCTGGCCAGCAGTTCGGTCGCGTTTCCGGGGCCGCAGCCCAGATCGACTATGTGGCGCGGCCTTACGGCGCTGACCTGGGCGAGCAGGTCGAGAATGTACCGGGTCTGGATGTTACGGTGCCGCAGGTACTGTCCCGGATCCCACATATCCCATCCGGTGCCGCAGTTCATGGCTTCTCCCTTGACGGCCGTTCACCCGCCTCGGCCGGAGCGTATATCCGCGAACCGGCAGCCTGGCAAGGGCGGCTACTCGGGCGGCGGATGGTGCGCCTTCCCATCGCGAGGGTATTCACTGCCCGGCCGCATCCGCCCGCCACCTGCATCCTGCGCTGTGACTCGCCGGCCTCGGCTGGGCAGTCCGGCGACGCGCCCGTCCGATGTGATCATCGTGGGACCGTCCCAGATCATGCCCCGGTGCACGGTCCATGGCAGGCAGTCGTCGATGATCGGCAGCCGTCTGGAACAGCGGCCGAGGAGGAAGCTGAAAGGCATAGCGGCAACAAGCAGGCCAGCCAGATGAGCACGTGGATCACGGTTGTCATGTGTGTTCCTTCGCGGTGCGGCCTCGGGTTCGGAGGCAATGTCCACAGTTGGCGCGAGCCTGTACCGAAATGCCACACATAGGCGCTCACAGGAACCGCACAGTCCCATGCTGTGTGGCGCGGATGGCCGCATCCGGCCTACTGTTGGCGTGAAGGTTCCTTACTGTCGGCATACACATCGCAGCCGGGAGTGCGGCTATGGCAGCGCGCGATGATGCGATCTCTTTCGCCGAGTTGCTCAGGGGCCTGCGCCATGCCGCCGGGCTGACCCAGGAAGGGCTCGCGGCGACCGCCAGCCTCAGCTCTCGGTGCATCAGTGACCTGGAACGCGGGATCAACCAGACAGCCCGCAAGGACACGGCGCGACTGCTAGCGGACGCGCTTGGCCTCGAAGGCAGGGAGCGGGACCAGTTCGAGGAGATTGCCCGCGGACGTCCAGGTTCTGGCAACGATCGCGCACCGGATCCGATGTTGCCGAGGACCGCCGGCAGCCCGCTGGTGGTCGGCGCGATTCCGCAGCGGCCAGCGGCAGCGCGGTCACGTGCGGACCTGCTGGCAGTGGTGACCCGGCAAGGCAATGGAGTGCCAGTCGTGTCTGCGCTCACCGGAGCTCGTGGCGTCGGGAAGACGCAGCTGGCCGCGGAGGCAGCGCGGGCGCGGGTCAAGGACCGGTGGTGCTTGGTCGCGTGGGTGAACGCGGGGAACCGGCGCCTCGTGCTGGCCGGCCTGCAGCAGGTTGCCCGTGAACTAGGCCTCACCGGCCGGGCCGCTGACGCGATCCAGGCAGCCGTGGCGGTACGCCAATACCTTGAGGCCGATGGCGACCAATGCCTGGTGGTCTTCGATGACGTTCACGAGGCAGAGGAACTGGCACCCTACCTTCCGGCCGCCGGGCTGGCGCAGATCCTGATCACAAGCAACCGCCGTGCCATGGGTAACCTCGGGCGGGCGGTGCCGGTGGACGTCTTCACTCCGGAGGAAGCAACGGCTTACCTGGAGGAACGCACAGGGCTGGGTGACTTGGGCGGGGCACTGCAAGTCGCGGAGGAGGTCGGGTACCTCCCGCTCGCGCTCGCGCAGGCCGCTGCGGTCATCAACGGGCAGCGCCTCAGCTACGGCACCTACGTCCAGCGGCTTTCGGCCGTCCCGGCTGCTGACTATCTGCCTTCTGCACCCGGCGATCCATATCCGCGCGGAACGGCCCAGGCGATCGCCTTGTCCGTCGATACGATCACGGACCGGCGAGGGCAGTGCCGTGCGCTGCTTGACCTGATCGCGATGCTTTCCGCGACCGGCGTGGCACGTTCCTGCCTGCACCGCGCCGGGGCGCTTGGCCTGCTCGGCGCAGCCGGGCCGTTCCGGCGCGCCGCCGCGCTCTCCCCAGCGGAGGTGGACGCACTGCTGGGCAAGCTTGCCGATTCGTCCCTGATCACGATCAGCCTCACTAGCGGGGTCGTCACGGCCCATCGCTTGGTCATGCGCGTCATCCGTGAACAACTCGCCGGGGGCCGCCGCCTTCACCGGGCCGCCCGCGCGGCGGCCACGCTCCTGCAAGACCTGCTGGTTCCGAACGAGCGCGCCTGGGAACGTCCCGGTGAGGTCGAGGACCTGGTCAAGCACGTCACCGCGCTGCATGAGCACCTGCCCTCCCAGACATGGACCACGGTTCCAGACCGGCGGCTCGCAGAGGCTGAACTATCTCTGCGCGCTCACGTCATGTGGTACCTCAATGACATGATGACACTGCCCGACCACGCCGTTGCCTTCGGCCACTCACTGGCCGCCGACTGCGAGCAAGTGCTCGGCGCCAGCCATCCACTCACCCTTCATGCGCAGCATCACCTGGCATACGCCTACGAAACAGCCGGACACCTTCCAGAAGCGATCCGCCGATACGAGCGCACGGCCGATGAACGGATACGAGTACTCGGGCCAGAAGATCCCGCTACCTTCTGGGTTCGGCGCCACCTCGCCTACGCCTACCTCACGGCGGGCCGGGTCAGTGATGCCGCCGCGCTGTGCGAGCAGCTCGCTGGCGAGGCAGAGCGTCTATGGGGCCCAGGTCATCCGGCGACGTTGAGCGCCCGTCACACGCTGGCGGCCATCTACACGTCGGCAGGCCGGTGCTCTGAAGCGATACAAATCGGCGAGAACGTGCTCGCCGCCCGCCGGAAAGTCCTCGGCCCGGATCACAATGACACATTCACCACCCGGAACATGCTGTCGCGCGCCTACGAGACCGCCGGAGACTACGAGCGGGCACTCACCCTCTACACGCGCAACCTCGCCGACCGGGAACGGGTGCTCGGGCACAATCATGCAGACACCCTCGCCTCCCGCTTTAACCTGGCCCGCGCCTGCCGCGCTGCAGGCCGTCACGACGAGGCTGACCAGCACGAGCAGGCGCTTGCCGGGTGTGATGCCGCCCTTGGCCCCGATCACCCCTATGCACGGGCAGTCCGGCAAGGCATAGCCGTCGTCCTGCGCGATCCCGACCTTACGAAGAACCCGGAGTTCAACATCCGGCGTCGCACCCGGCCGTTACTCATGCTGGCAACGACGGCGCGCTCCGCTGCGGACCGCCAACCAGCAGGTGGTGGGTGGTGGCTCCATACATCTCTGCCCAAAGTCGCGGAAACGCATCCTGTCCTGGAGCGGCATGACCTGGCAGGGTCTTCGGACAAGGCGGCCGGAGTAATCAGGAACCTTCCCGTTTCTACACCGCCTTCCGCCAGCGGATGGCGCCCGGCAGCATGCTGGCGATCTCGCACATCAAGTCGGACGGCACTCCCCTCGACGTCCAGGCCATGATCCGGGACGCCTACGGCGCAGCCAGCGCCCCGGCCGTGTTTCGGACCCGGCTAGAGATCGAAGCGTTCTTCAGCGCCCTCGAGCTCATGACGCCAGGGCTGACCGAAGTCGGCTCCTTGGCCCAGCCCGGATAAGCCGCCGTCCTCAACGCTGCAGTTTTTTGACGACGTAGGCATATTTCGCTATATATTTCGAATTAGTTGAATACATAGCACACTTGTCGAGGAGTGCCGAATTACGAACCACATCCCGGATCCAGCCCAGCCATTCCTGCTACACCGTGGATTGGGTGCAATCTGCGCTGCCATCACAGCACGAATCGCACCCAAACCCGGCTAGTCATGACCCCCGCGCCGCCAGCCGCCCGCGCCGCCGCCTCGTGCCGCGCCCGGCGGGGCCGCCGACTGGAGAATCGCGCCGATCTCAGCGAGCCGGGCTGCGACACGCGCGGACCTGCGTGACCGCCCGCACATACTTCGGGATAATCGGCCCTACCAGAGTGCTACGCGCCAGAGTGGAGACAGCAGTTGATCAAGACAACCAGGCCCGGACGGAATGGCACGGTTCGCGTCACCTTCGCGCTGCCGGTCGATGAGCCGGGCGAGGCGGTATCCGTGGTGGGTAACTTCAACGACTGGGATCCGTACGCCCACCCGCTGCGCAAGCGCGCGAACCGCACCCGGAGCGCCGCGGTGACCGTCCCGGTCGGCAGCACGCTGCACTTCCGCTACCTCGCGGAGGGTGGGCTCTGGTTCGACGATGGGACCATACCCGCGCACAACGGCCACGGCGCCACCGTAACGGTCTGATCCGGGCTCGTGCGGAGACGCTCGCACTACTGTAACGTCACCGCGGTCGCGGCCCTGCCGGGCTTCCGAAGCCTTCCGGGCGGCCCGGAAGCGTTTCAGCGCGCCGGGCTGAGCTCCGCCGACGCCTTGCCCGCCTCCGTCAGGGCCGCGGTCATCATGTCCGCGGCCTGGCCCGCGGCGGCCAGGGCGTCGACCACCTCGGCCACCCACAGATCGGGATTCTCCGCGTCCGGGCCGGCGCCGTCCCCGATCTGGCCGTCCTCACGCCGCACCACCAGCGTCCGGGCGAGCTGCTCGCAGAGCTGCGGCAGGTCCTCGCCCATCCGCTCCAGGCTCGCGATGATGTCGCGGACATCGTCGAGGCTCGCGAAGTCGGCGCCGTCCGATATCAGGTCGCTGAGCGCGCGGGTGGCCTCGGCGGCCTGGCTGGCGATCTCGCGCACCGTCATCGTGCTCGCCAGCTCACCCATGGGCTCACCTCCCGCTGCCAGGCGGCCGCGGGCGAGCGCGGCGGACTCGGCGTCTTCCGCGGAGCCGTAGGCACGGACCCGTCTGGGCATCTCTCTCCATCGTCGCTCGGGTACGGGCCGCTGCGGGACGGGTACAGGGTTACCCGCTTCAGGAAAAGGCCCTGCCCTACGATACGTGATGCGCCAGTCTGGGCGGCCTGTCAGGCGGTGCCGCCGTTGACCCGGATGTTCTGCGCGGTCACCCACCCGGCCGCGTCGCTGGCCAGGAACGCGACGACCGCCGCGATCTCGGCGGGCCGGCCTAGCCGGCCGAAGGCGCTCATCGCCTCCAGGCCGGCCAGGAACTGCTCGCTCTTCCCGGTGCGGTACGTCTCTGTCTCGGTGGCGCCGGGGCTCACGACGTTCAGCGTGATCCGCCGCGGCCCGAACTCTTTGGACAGTATGTGGCTCAGCTGCTCGACAGCGCCCTTGGTGGAGTCGTAGACCGCATATCCCGGTAGCATCAGCGCGGTCGTGGAGCTGGAGATCGTGATGATCCGGCCGTCGTCGGCCAGATGCTGCCAGGCGAGCTGTAGCCCGTGGAACACCCCTTTGACGTTGACGGAAAAACTGAGATCGAACTCCTCCTCGGTGACCTGCTCGAACGGTTTGGTGATGGCCACCGCGGCGTTGTTCACCAGGATGTCCCAGCGGCCGTAGGCGCCGAGCATTCGCTCGACCATCGCCTGGTATTCGGACCGCTTGCTGATGTCGGCGGCGATCGCGATCCCGTCCCCGCCCGCGGCCTTCATGTCAGCGACCACCGCGTCCGCCAGCTCAGGCGTGTGCGGGTGGTTGATCACCACGCGGGCCCCGGCGGCGGCCAGGGCGGCGGCGATTGCCTTGCCGATCCCGGTGGCAGCCCCGGTCACCAGGGCGGTCTTTCCGCTGAGCGAGGTCATTCGAACCAGTAGTCGAGGTAGACCTGGGCGCCTTCGCCGAGGTTCGCGCGGAAGCCGCCCTCGCCGCGCAGCCCGGCAAGCTCGCCGGTGCCGGAACCCGGGATGACATACCAGTCGCCGCTTACGATGCTGTCCTGCACGGTCCCGGCGTCCTGGAGCAGGAACGTGCCGGCCCGGCCGCCCACCGACCCGGTGACCCGCTCGATGCCGGCGAAGCTCGCCGATCCGTCGGCGCGCGCGGCCTGCAGGAACTCGACCACGCCGTCGCCGGAGATGTCGCCGGCGAAGCTCTCCTCAACGTGGATCCTGACGAGAGCCGGGCCCTCGGCGGGTTCGTCGTAGGTGGCCGGCTCGTATTTGTGCACGGTGATGGCCGCGCTTGCCCGTGTTCTCGCGCTCGTCTCGCTCATTCGGCGTCTCCTGTCCGTTAACCAGCCAGTGCTTCATCGAGGGTTCGCGGCTTCGCGCCGGTGACGTCGAGGACCGTGCTGTGCACCTGGGCGGCGTACCCGCCTGTGCCGGATCGCCGGTAGTCCTGGTACAGCTCGACGAGGCCGTCGGCGAGCCACCCGCCGACGCCCGCGCTCAGCATCGCCGAGCGCGCCACCGCGTCCTCGACGGGCACGTACCGAACCGGGCGGCCGAGCTGACTGCCGAGCTTCCGGCACGCCTCGGCGTGGCCGAGCGCCTCCGGCCCGGTCACGTCGTACACCTTCCCGCTGTGCCCGTCACCGGTGAGCGCGCGTGCGGCGACGGCCGCGACATCGCGCGCGTCGACCATGCTGATCCTCGCGTCCCCGGCGGGAGCGTAGTAGTTGCCTTCCTGGTCCAATGCCGCGGGCCAGAGTGCGGTGACGTTGTGCATGTAGAAGTTCGGCCGCACGATGGTGTACGGCACGCCCGACGCCCGGAGGTGCTCGTCGGCCCGGCCGTGATCGCGGATGAACCTGGAGGGCGAGTCCGGGCTGGCCGCCAGGATCGAGCTGCGCACAAGGAGCGCGACCCCGGCGCGGGCCGCCGCGTCGATCGCGTTCTGGTGCCACGCCAGCTCGCGGGGCGCCGCGGAGCACAACAAGAACACCTTGTCCACGCCGGCCATGGCCCGGTCGAGGGTGCCCGGCTCACCCAGGTCACCCACGACGGTGTCCGGCCCGTCGGCCGGGCCGGCCTCGCGGGTCAGGACGCGAAGCCGCGCACCCGCCCCCCGCAGTAGCCGCAGGAGTTCCCGCCCTGTCCTGCTGCCGCCCCCGATCACCAAGATCATGATTCCCCTCGCGGTTCCGCCCGGCATGCTCCCCATGGGCAAGCCTTGCCCCATCCGCCCAGGTGATCAACCGCTAAATACGCATCGATCCGCACCGCCCGTGAATCGATCGGCGCCGGCCAACCTATTCCGGGGCCGCCGCCCGGGCGCGGGAGGCGGGGTTTTCCGTCCTGGCGTGTTCCTTCGGGCCCGCTTGCCTCCGCAGCGACCGGGCGGTCGCGGCCAGCGCCTGGACGCGGGCGTTGTCGTGCGCCGTGCACCAGATCAGGCCGAGCGGCAGCGGCGGCATGTCCTCGATCGGGACAAGAACGATGTCGTCGCGGACCAGCATCGGTATCCCGCTCGCGGTCGGGTGGACGATCTGGCCGCGGGCGACCAGCGCCACGAGCTCGTGAATGCCGTGCACCGGCTGAGTGCGGCGGATGGGCCGGCCGGAGGGCGTGCGCGGCGGGATGATCGCGTCATACAGCGCCGGCGGGAACGGCGGCGTCATCAGCGCCACTTCCCGGTCGGCGAGGTCCTCCGCCGACACCGAGGGCCTCGCCGCGAGCGGGTCACCGGACGCCACGGCGAGCACCCGGTCCCGCTCGTCGATCACCGGGCCGACGGTGAGGTCGGGCTCGTCCACGGCCAGCCAGTTCACCAGCACGTCGAGCTCGCCGTGGCGCAGAGCCGTGTACGGGTCCAGGTTGGACACCGCGCCCAGCACCGCCCGGCAGCCGGGGTTGCGGGCCTCGAAGGCCTCGACCAGCCGGGTCAGCGCCCCGGTGCTGGAGGTGGGGGAGAACCCGATCCGGATGACGCCCACGGCTTCCGTTGCCCTGGCGCGGGCATCGTCGAGGACCGCGATCAGCTGAGCGTACGCCGGCCGCAGCTGGCTGGCCAGCTGCTGGCCGAGCGGTGTGAGCCGGACGCGGCGGCTGGTCCGTTCGAACAGGGTCCCGCCGGCCCGGCGCTCCAGGGCGGCCAGCAGCCGGCTCACCCGCGGCTGCGGAATACGCAACCGCTCCGCGGTCCGGCCGAAGTGCAGCTCCTCGGCGAGAACCAGGAACACCTCGATCTCGGCGGTATCCATGCTCGAGAGCTCCTCAGATCGCCTCGAGGAGGATGGCGCGCAGCTCGTCATGGCTGAGGGAGACGGGGTTGCCCCGCATGCTGCTCGACCTGGCCGCCTTGGCGGCGATGTCACCGGCGTGCCCCGGCTGGACGCCGAACGTGGCGAGGCGGGGCACCCCGAGCAGCGTGCTCGTCTCGCGGATCCACGCGAGACCGTCCGCGATCGAGGCGGCGGGCTTCCCGGTGAGCAGCCGGGCCGCTTCGGCGTACCGGTCAAGAGCTGGCCCGCCTTGGGGGCCGGAACGCAGCGCCCGCACGTTCGCCTCCACGACCGGTGCGAGCAGCGCGGCGCAGGCCATGCCGTGCGGCACGTGCGCGGTCCCCCCGATGACGCCTGCCAGGCCGTGCACGGCGCCCAGCTTCGCGTTGGCCAGCGCGATCCCGCCCAGCAGGCTGCACATGGCCATGTCCGCGCGCGCCGCGAGATCACCGCCGTCGGCATGGGCGGCGCGCAGCCCCGCCGCCGCGCGGCGCAGCCCCTCCCGCGCCAGGCCGTCGGTCACCGGGTTCGCCCGGACGCTGACGAACGGCTCCAGGCACTGGGTGAGCGCGTCCAGGCCGCTGGCGGCGGTGACCGGCGGCGGGCAGGACACCGTCATCTCCGGGTCGACCAGCGCGACCCGCGGGATCATCAGCGGGCTTCGCAGGCTCGCCTTGATCCCGTGCTCCGGCGACGCGAGAACGGCGTTGGCGGTGACCTCGGCCCCGGTGCCGGCGGTGGTGGGCACGGCCACACAGGGCGCCGCGGGCCTGGTTATCTCCCGGCCGGAGCCGATGACCTCCAGGTAGTCCAGAGGATCGCCGCCGTTGCCCAGCAGCATCGCCACGGCCTTGGCGGTGTCGATGACGCTGCCGCCGCCGATCGCGGCGACGACGTCGGCGCGGTGCTCGCGCGCGGCGGCGGCGCCCGCCCGTGCCACTTCGATCGTGGGCTCGCCGGCCACCGTGAACACCGCGGCCGGCAACGGCAGCGCGCCCAGCAGGCTGTCATGGCGAGCGAGGCTGGCGCCGGTGAACACCAGCGCCCGCGACCCCAGGCCGGCCATGACGGCGGGCAGTTCCGCCGCCCGCCCGGCGCCGGCGATGATCCGGCCAGCGGTCGCGAACTCAAAGCTCGCCGACGTCACGGCGAGCCGCTCACCCAGGCTTCGGCGCCGGCCGGGAACACCGCCGAATACCTGGTGGACTCGCGCGCCGACGCCATCATCTCCGCAACCGTGTCCCGCCAGGTCGCATAGTGGGGCGTCAGCTTGTGCGCAGCCGAGGCCTCGGCGTCACGGTAGACCTCGTTCAGCACGACGTGCGCGGGATCTTCCTGGTCCTGGATGACGTCGAAACGGAGGACGCCGGCTTCGTTCAGCGACGCCCGCGCGTTGACCAGCGTGGCGGCGAGGAAATCCCCGACCCGTTCCGGCCTGACCCGCACATGAACATGAACGACCAGCATGTCCTCATCCTGCACGCCATCACCCGCTAACGCGAGCGGCTCCGCTCGTTATTGCGTGCGAAAAGGGTCGGTTTTCCGACCCAAATAACACACGATCATGCGCGGGCCGCTCGCTCGCCGACTCAGCCGCGGTCAGCTCGGCTGGATGCCGCCGGTGGCGCTGACCAGGTACGACAGGTGGCTGCGGCCGATCCGCAGGCTCAGCCGGTACACGCCGCCCGTCCCCCGGGTGATGGACGCCGTGATCACCGCGCCAGGGCTCGACGGAGCGATCAGCGTGAGCATCGCGGCGCTCGGCCCGGCGCGCGTCATGGTGACCACCGGGGCGGGGAGGCGCTGGAGGTCGGCGCGCGACACCCAGCCCTGGTACGGCTTGGTCTGCCCGCGGACCACCCTGGTCGAGCCGGCCGGGAGCACCTGCCCGGGAAGCGGGATCTGGCGGATCTCCAGCTGGGTGCCCGGCGCGGTGGCGATCGCGTAGGAGGTGGCCACCCTGGTGACGGTGAGGCCGGGATCGAGGTGCCATAGCTGCTGGTAGCTGCGCGCGCCGGAGGCCCGGTCATACACCAGCACGAAGTCCGGGCGCTGGCTGACGTAGACGCTGCGGTACCGGGGGTGGCCGCCGAACGCGGTGTCGCTGAGCTCGAAGAACTGGCCCGCCGCGTCGGCGGCCTGGCGTATCAGCGAGGTGGGCGCGGCGGGGCTGAACCGCTCACCAGGCATGACAAGGACGCTGGCCGCCTCGGGCGAGATCAGGTACTGCCGGTAGGGATTGTTCGCGTACCCGTCGTGGCCGCTGTCGACGATCAGGTTCCGGCCGCGCGCATAGTACGTCAGCCCCATGTGGTCGTCGTGGCCATGGATCTCGCGGCCCGGGCCGAACCGCAGTGAATAAAAAGATTGTTTACCGAACGAAAGCCTGGTTCCCCAGCCGGACCGGCCGAGTACGTATCCGGCGGCATACACCCCGATGCGCTCCGCCGGCGGCGTCCCCGCGGCCCCCATGGTCGCGGCGAACTGGAGCGGGGTTCCCGCCCTGTCACGCGGGCTGATCACGTAGGTGTCGCCGATCTGCACGAGCTTGCCGTCAGGCTGCGTCGCCAGCGCGAGAAACATCGGCATCTTCGCGATCCGGGACCTGATCCAGCCCGGCATGGGGTCGCCGCACCGGGCAAGCTCCTGCTCGGCTTCCGTCCACAGGCCGAAGGTGAAGTTCGCGTACCCGGTCGCCTGCTCGTTGACCGCCCCCTGGGCGTCCACCGCCGGCCCGTACTGGTTGGGCTCGAAGGAGCCGGTCATCTGCGCCCTGGCCGTATTCTTCCACTGCGGCGGCTGCCCGTTCCAGGCGCTCGCCGGGTAGGCGCATCCGGCGCGCAGCAGTATGAGGTCCTGCGACAGCCCGTGGTTGTAGGCACCCTGCCAGTGCGAGGCGTAGTAATCAAGCAGGACCGGGATCTGGTCGTGGATCCATGCCTGCCCGGGGAAAGCCTGCGCGGAGCAGATGGCGGTGAGCGGATTCTTGTCCTGGACCGGCACGTTCTTCAGCCAGCCGGTCAGCAGCGCTTGCGCGCGGGCCCGGTAGGCGTTCGCGTTCGGGCCGCCGGCCAGGTACGCCTCGACGAGAGCCTCGATCCACTCGCCCCACTGGAAGTCGAGCATCCAGGTTGGGTCGTGGTACGGGTTCATCTTCCAGTTCACGGTGCCGTTGCGGTGCGGGTCGATGGTGACCGCGGGGAACGGCGCGATCGTCAGCCGCCCCGCCATGATCTCGGCGGCCGTCCCGCGCGCGAACCCCGGCATCGGCCCGCACGCCGCGGCGTCCGCCGACGGCGGCGGCACCGCCGGCCCGGGCGCGCCGTGTGCCCGCGCGGCGTGCGCCTGCATGCCGGGCGCCTGCGCGGGCCTGGACAGCGCGGCCGGGCGCATCGGCGGATCGCTCGCGCAGGCTGCCAGACCGGAGACGGCGGTGACCAGGGCGAGCAGCCCGGCCGACGGGGCCGCGAGCTTGTCGTTACGGCGCACCGGAAAACGCTACCGGCGAATGGGCTCCTCCTGCACGGTCTGTGCGTCATCTGTGAACAAAACTCTGGTACCGGTGGTGCGGTGCCGGTCACGGACCGCGCCGGCGGCCAGCCCGGCGGGGCCGGCCCGGGCCCCTGGGAAGGGAACTCCGTTCCGGCTCACAGGACCATGGCCATCTGGCGGTCCCAGAACCGCAGCTGGCGGCAGCGGGCGACGAAGTCGGCGCCGGAATGCTCATCGAGGCTGACGAACCCGCCGTCCATCAGCCGCTCCAGGCCGGCCGCCTCGAAGAGCGGTTCCGTGGTGCCCGTGTGGCCGATGAACTTGCAGTGCGCATACGCGTCCGACACGAAGTCCCGCGCGGCCGGGAGCGAGGCCAGCGCGCGCGCCGTCCTGTGAGACGAGGACAACGACGGCGTCGTAGAGCACCGACGGGCCGCCGTCGATCTTCTGACCGGCCGGGACGCGGCTGCCGTCGCTGGTCTCGATGCCGCCGACGGTGGGCGCGACCAGTTCGACGGTAACGCCCTCGGCCTCGGCCGCCGACCGCAGGTCGGCGAGCTTCGCGGCGTCGGCCCCGTCGGTGACCAGCACGCCGATTTTCCTGCCGGCGAAGCTCTCCGGGCCGTTGGCCAGGATGCTCAGCGCAGGCGACGGCGGCAGGTCGCGGACCGGCTCGCGGGCGGGCGGGAGCGGCGCGGGCATGTCCGGCAGGCCGAGACCGCCGGCGACCGCCTGGGCGAGTTCCTCGTCGACGTTGCGCAGCCCGGCCACCATCCGGGTCCTGATCGCTTCCCTGTCGCACTTGCTGAGCTCGAAGACGAACGCGTCGATGATGTGCCGCCGTTCGATCTCGCTCTGGCTCACGAAGAACTGCCGCGCCTGGCTGTAATGGTCGGCGAAGCTCTCGGCGCGCAGCCGCCGCTTCGGGCCGGCCTGCGTGGGCGGATAGGTCCGGAAACCGGCCGCCGGGTCCTCCCGCGGGCCGCCTTCCGCCGCATCCCACGAGTTGGGCTCGTAGTTCGCCCGCGTCGCCGGGTTGACCGTCGCCATGTGACCGTCCTGCTGGAACGTCGCGAACGGGCACTTCGGCGCGTTCACCGGCAGGTGCATGAAGTTGGGGCTGCCGAGCCGCTTGAGCTGGGTGTCGAGGTAGGAGAAGTTGCGGCCCTGCAGCAGCGGGTCGTCGGTGAAGTCGATGCCGGGCACGATGTTCTGCGTGCAGAACGCCACCTGCTCGGTCTCGGCGAAGAAGTTGTCCACCACCCGGTCGAGCACGAGCCGCCCGACGCGGCGGACCGGCACCTCCTCCTCGGGAATGATCTTGGTCGGGTCCAGGACGTCGAACGCGAACCGGTCGGCGAACTCGTCGTCGAACAGCTGGAGCCCAAGCTCCCACTCGGGAAAGCTGCCCTGGGTGATCGCGTCCCACAGGTCGCGGCGGTGGAAGTCCGGGTCGGCGCCGCTTATCTTGAGGGCCTCGTTCCACATCACCGACTGCATGCCCTGCTTCGGCTTCCAGTGGAACTTGACGAACGTCGACCGGCCCTCCGCGTTCACCAGACGGAAGGTGTGGACGCCGAATCCCTCCATGGTGCGGAACGAGCGGGGGATCGCCCTGTCGGACATGATCCACATCAGCATGTGGGTCGACTCCGGCATCAGCGAGACGAAGTCCCAGAAGTTGTCGTGCGCGGTCTGCGCCTGCGGGAACCCCCGGTCGGGCTCCTGCTTGGCGGCGTGGATGATGTCCGGGAACTTGATGGCGTCCTGGATGAAGAACACCGGGATGTTGTTGCCGACCAGGTCCCAGTTGCCCTCCCGCGTGTAGAACTTCACCGCGAACCCGCGCACGTCCCGCGCCAGGTCGGTGGAGCCCTTGTTGCCCGCGACGGTGGAGAACCGGACGAAGACCGGTGTCCTGAGCCCGGCCTCGGAGAAGGGATCGGCGCGGGTGATGCCGGTCAGCGGCTCGTAGTTCTCGAAATACCCGTGCGCGCCGAAGCCGCGGGCGTGCACCACCCGCTCCGGGATCCTCTCGTGGTCGAAGTGGAAGATCTTCTCGCGGAAATGAAAGTCCTCCAGCAGGCCGGGACCGCGTTCGCCGGCCCGCAGGGTGTTCTGGTCGTCGCTGATGACCACCCCCTGCTGGGTGGTCAGCCGGGGCCTGCCGTCCCCGGCGGTCTGGTGTGTCTCGCCGCCGTGCCCGCGCTCGGCCCACTGGTCGCCGAAGCGCACCTCCTGGCGGTCGTCGTGGTTACCTGTTGCCATGTCGCGCCTCCCGTGATCTCGTTCGGGCCCTGCTACCCGCCGGGGCTGCTGCAAACGGAAAGGATTCGGGGGAGGGACACCCCCGCTGCCGGCAGCCGGCCCCTGCGCGGGGCCAAATGCGCCAGCGGCCCCACTGGGCGGGGCCGAATGCGCCAGCGGCCCCACTGGGCGGGGCCGAATCGCCAGCGGCCCCACTGGGCGGGGCCGAATGCGCCAGCGGCCCCGCCGCCCCGGACAGCCCCGGCGGTCACCCCACCGGCAGCCGGCAACCGGCAGCCGGCGGCGCCGCAGCGCCGCCACCACGCGCATCAGGCTGCCCTCAGCCACAGCGACCTGCTGCGACAGGCCACAGGCGAAGGTCTCTCACCTCCACACGGACAACAGCGCCTCACGGCGCAACCGAGATGTGCGCCAGATCCCGAGGTGAGAGGGGCCGGGTTTGTAAATTTTGGGTGTCCGGGGGAGTAGCCGGATGCGCCGCGGGAAGCCCACTGGCCGACGCCGCGATCGCGGTACCTGGGGACGAGCACCAGGAAATCACCGAGACCCCATGAGGACGCGATGACTGCGACCGACTACGCGAGTGACTGGCGGGAGGCCGGCGCGTGCCTGTCCGCCGACCCGGACCTCTTCTACCCGATCTCGACGACCGGCCTCGCCCTCGCCCAGATCGCGAAGGCGCGCACGATCTGCTCTCGCTGCGAGGTGCGGCGGCAGTGCCTGGAATTCGCGATGGAGACGGGTGACATGCACGGCATCTGGGGCGGCACCACTCCCGAGGAGCGGCGCCGTGCGCGCCGCCGCAAGCGGGCCGGCGGCTCACGCAGCGTGCCCGATCTCGCCCGCGTTTCCTAGCGGCCCACGTTTCCTAGCGGATCGCCGGTCTGCAGGCTGACCGGCTTCAAGCCGCCGCCCCGCCCTCAAGCCCCCGCCAGACCCAGACCCAGAGCCGGAGCCGCTGCCGAACAGGGCGCTGCCGAGCAGTGCGCTGCCGAACACAGCGCTGCCCGCCCGCTTCTTTGCCCGCCGACAACTGTTTTGCCGCGGAGGCGGCGGGTAGCCGGCTCCAGCAGGGAGGTGTTAGAGGTGACTGAGACCGTCGTCATCACAGGGGCGAGTGCCGGCATCGGCCGTGCGGCGGCCCGGCTCTTCGGCGAGCGGGGCGCGAACGTGGGCCTGATCGCACGGGGCGAGGAAGGGCTGCAGGCGTGCGCTCGCGATGTCGAAGCAGCGGGCGGAACGGCGCTTGCGCTGCCTGCCGACGTCGCGGACTACCACCAGGTGGACCAGGCCGCCGAGCGGGCGGAAAAGGAGCTCGGGCCCATCGACACGTGGGTCAATGTGGCGTTCACCTCGGTGTTCGCGCCTTTCGGCGAGATTTCGGCGGACGAGTTCCGGCGCGTGACCGAGGTCAGCTACCTGGGTTTCGTGTACGGCACGATGGTTGCCCTTGCCCGGATGCGCCCGCGTGACCGTGGCACGATCGTCCAGGTCGGGTCGGCGCTCAGCGAGCGCAGCATCCCGCTGCAGTCCGCGTACTGCGGCGCCAAGCACGCCATCAACGGGTTCACGTCCTCGCTGCGGTGCGAGCTCTTGCACGACAAGTCCGGCGTCCACATCACGGTCGTGCAGATGCCCGCGGTGAACACGCCGCAGTTTTCCTGGGTGCGCACCAGGCTGCCGCGCCAGCCGCAGCCGGTGCCGCCGATCTACGAGCCGGAGGTCGCGGCGCGCGCGGTCGTGTACGCCGCCGACCACCCCAGGCGCAAGCAGTACTACGCCGGGGCAAGCACCGTCGCGACGATCCTGGCGAACAGGGTGGCGCCGGCGCTGCTCGACAGGTACCTGGCCAGGACCGGCTACGGCTCGCAGCAGACGGATCAGCCGGTGGCGCCGGGCCATCCGGACAACCTGTGGCAGCCGGCGGACGGCACGGACGGGCGGGACTACGGTGCGCACGGCCAGTTCGACGGCCAGGCACACCGCAGGAGTGCGCAGCTGCGCCTGGCCGAGCACCCGGTCCTGGCCGCCGTCGCCGGCGCCGGGGCCGCGGGAGTGGCGCTCGGTGGCGCGCTGGCCGTACGGGGTCGCAGGGCCGCCCGGCGTTAGCCCACCAGAAACCGGAGGGAACATGAAGGCAGTCGTCTACAAGGGTCCGTACAGCGTGGCCGTCGAGGACGTGCCCGACCCGAAGATCGAGGCTCCCACCGACGCGATTATCAAGGTCACCACGACGAACATCTGCGGCAGTGACCTGCACATGTACGAGGGCAGGACCGCCGTCGAGGAAGGCAAGATCCTCGGTCACGAGAACATGGGGATCGTCGAGGAGGTCGGCCAGGCCGTCACCTGGTTCCGGCCCGGCGACCGGGTCTCGGTGCCGTTCAACGTGGCCTGCGGGACCTGCCGCAACTGCACCCACGGCTGGACGTCCTTCTGCCTGCGGACGAACCCAGCCGAGGGGGTCGACGGCGCGGCGTACGGCTACGCCCAGATGGGACCCTACGACGGCGGGCAGGCGGAGTACCTGCAGGTGCCCTTCGCCGACTTCAACCTGCTCCGGCTGCCCGAGGGGGACGAGCACGAGCAGGACTTCACCACGCTGTCGGACATCTTCCCCACCGGGTACCACGGCGCCGACATGGCCGGCGTGCGCCCCGGTGACACCGTCGCGGTCTTCGGCGCGGGCCCGGTCGGCCTGCTCGCGGCGCACAGCGCCCGGCTGCGCGGCGCCGCCGAGGTGTTCTCGGTGGACAGGGAGCCGGACCGGCTGGCTCTCGCGGAGCAGTTCGACGCGGTGCCGGTCAACATCGCCGACGGGGACCCGGCCGAGCAGATCATGGCCGCCACCCGCGGGCGCGGCGCGGACTGCGGCATTGAGGCCGTTGGCTATCAGGCGCATGACCGGGACGGCAACGAGCACCCGGAAATGGTGCTCGACTGGCTGGTCGCGTCGGTGCGGTCCACGGGCGGCATCGGCGTCGTAGGGGTGTACGTGCCGCAGGATCCGGGCGCCGCGACGGAGCCGGCGAAGGAGGGGCGGATCGGCTTCAACTTCGGCAAGCTCTTCCAGAAGGGCCAGCACCTCGGCACCGGCCAGTGCCCGGTCAAGAGGTACAGCGAGCAGCTCCGCGACCTGATCATCGAGGGCCGCGCCACGCCGTCGAAGATCATCTCGCACGAGCTGCCGCTCACCGAGGCGCCGGGCGCCTACGAGAAGTTCGACACGCGGGCCGACGGCTACACCAAGGTCATCCTGCATCCGGCTGCCTGATGACGGCGAAACCCCGGCCGGCGGCCGGTCCCCGCCTGCAAGCCAGCACCCGGCGCATGGTCCCCAGGCTGACCGTTCTCGGCACCGGCTACCTGGGCCTGGTGCACGCGGCGTGCATGGCGGAGGAGGGCTTCCGCGTGCTCGGTGTCGACACCGACCCCGAGCTGATCGGTGCGCTCGGCCGCGGCGTCCTGCCGCTGCACGAGCCCGGTCTCACCGCCATGGTCCGCCGGGGCCTGTCGGCCGGGCTGCTGTCGTTCACCACGTCCTACCGCGACGCCGCCGAGTTCGGTGACGTGCACTTCGTGTGCGTCGGAACGCCGCAGCGCGGCGACGGCTCGGCCGGTGCCGAGCTCTCGCACCTGGAGGGCTGCCTGGACGCGCTCGCCCCGCTGCTCACCCGGCCGTGTCTTGTCGTGGGCAAGTCCACGGTCCCGGTGGGCACCGCCGCCCGGCTTGCCGCCCGGCTCGCGGAGCGTGCCCCGGCCAGGTGCGGCGCGGCCCTGGCATGGAACCCGGAGTTCCTCCGCGAGGGCCATGCCGTGGAGGACACGTTGTGCCCGGACCGCATCGTCGCCGGGGTGAGCGACGCCGCCGCCGAGGCCGTGCTGCGCCGTGTGTACGCCAGGCAGCTCGCCCTTGGCGTGCCGTTCGTTGTGACCGACCTGCCAACCGCTGAGCTGGTCAAGCTCGCCGCCAACGCGTTTCTCGCCACGAAGATCTCGTTCATCAACGGCATGGCGGAGGTCTGCGAGGCGACCGGAGCCGATTCCGCGGTGCTGGCCGACGCCCTCGGCTACGACCCGAGGATCGGCGGCGCCGGGATGCGGCCCGGTCTCGGTTTCGGCGGCGGCTGCCTGCCGAAGGACATCCGCGCGTTCAGCGAGCAGGCCGACGGGATCGGCGCGGACGCGGTGGCCGGCTTTCTGCGCTCGGTGGACACCATCAACTCGCGGCGGCGCGAGCGGATGACGCGGCTGGCCGCCGAGCTGGCCGGGGGATCGCTCGCCGGGGCGGCCGTGTGCGTGCTGGGCCTGGCGTTCAAACCCGGCACCGACGACATCAGGGACTCACCGGCGATGGACGTGGCCGCCGCCGTCCACCGCCTCGGCGCCACCGTTACGGCTTTCGATCCCGCCGCGATGGACCGGGCGCGGCGTGCCTGCCCGCAGTTGCGGTACGCGGGCTCGGCGGAGGAGGCCGCGCAGGGCGCCGACGTCATCCTCCTGCTCACCGAATGGCCGGAGTTCGCCGCGGCCGACCCCGCCGCCCTCGCCGGCGTCGTCCGCCGGCGTAACATGGCCGACGGCCGGCACGCCCTGGACCCGGCCCGCTGGCGCTCCGCCGGCTGGCGCTACCGCGCCCTCGGCAGGACGCACCCCGAGCCCGCCGCCCCCGAAGCCGCCGCCGAAGCCGTGAGCTAACGGCGGGCACCGGAGCCGGGCGGGGGGTCCGGGGGGTTTACCCTCCGGGATAACTATCCCAACCAGCGCTCCATGCGGGTGAGCAGTTCCTCGGTGTCGACGGGCTTCGTGACGTAGTCGTTGGCGCCTGAGGAGAGGCTCTTCTCCCTGTCACCCGGCATGGCCCGCGCGGTTACCGCGATGATCGGCAGCCGGGCGAACTCGGGCATCCGCCTGATCGCCCTGATCGTCGCGTGGCCGTCCATCTCCGGCATCATCACGTCCATGAGGATCAGGTCGATGCCCTCGGTCGCCAGCAGCGTGTCGATGCCTTCGCGCCCGTTCGGCGAGCGTGTAACGGTCATGCCGTAGAGCTCGAGCGTGCTGGTGATCGCGAACACGTTGCGCGGGTCATCGTCGACCACAAGGATCTTCTTGCCCTGCAGACCCTCGTGGGCGGCCACATCGAGCGCCGGGCGCGGCGCGGGCTCCGTCCCCGCGGTCCCGTTGGCCAGCGGAGGGACGTGGCCCAGCGCCGCCGCCGACAGGTGCAGCGTGATGCGCTCCCGCAGCTCGTCCAGTGACGGCAGCAGCTCGAGCCCACCCGAGCCGAAGCGCAGCTGCGCCAGCCGCCCCTGCGCGCCGTCGGCCGTCTGCCTGGTGTGCGCGAGCACCGGCATGTCCCGCAGCTCCGGCCGTTCCTGGACCTGCTCCAGGAACGCGAACGCCGACGCGTCCGGAAGGCCGAGATCCAGCACAACGCACGTATGCGGCGCCGAGGTGAGCGCCTCGATGCCCTCCTCCGGCGTGACGGCGGTCGCGACATGGACCGGCCCGCGGGCGTCGGCGAGGTCCGAAACAGCGCTGTGGGCGAGCAGCGTGAGCAGGCCGCCGCTGGCGCTCTCGAGCACCAGCAGCCGGCGCTCAGCCGGCCCGGCGTCACCGGCAGCGCCCGGAGCACCGGCCGCTCGCCCCGCCTCCCCGGCTCCGTTCGTCACGGCGGCGCCCGGCACACCGCCCTGCGGCACACCACCCCGCGGCGCGGCGGAGGCCGGCTGGCCGGGGACGTGGTCCCCGGCGGGCGCACCGTCGCCGTTCTCGCCGTGCCCGTTCATCGCGGCCCGGCCGTCCGCCCCGGCGGCGGGGACCGCGGCGGAGCCGTCCCCGGTCCCCGAAGCGGCACCAGGCAGCACGCTGGGCAGGTGCAGCGTGAACGTGCTGCCGCGGCCGAGGTCGCTTTCGGCGCTTATCTGGCCGCCGAGCAGCGCGGCCACCTCGCGGGCGATCGACAGCCCGAGCCCGGTGCCGCCGTACCGGCGGCTGAGCGTCCCGTCGCCTTGCTGGAAGGCGCCGAAGATCGTGCTGAGGTTCTCCGGCGCGATCCCGATGCCGCTGTCCTCCACGGAGAAGGCGAGCATCTCACCGCCGTCGGCCGCACGCCGCGAAGCCTGGCTGACGCGCAACGCCACATGCCCTTGCTCGGTGAACTTGACCGCGTTGGCCAGCAGGTTGCCGAGGACCTGGCGCAGGCGCTGCCGGTCGGTGACCAGGTCCAGCTGCGGGGCCGTTTCCGTCTCG
>JAFAZE010000028.1 GCA_019239975.1 Streptosporangiaceae bacterium | reverse complement strand
GGCCGGAACGTGGACACCCCCGCCCTTACCACCAGGCGCTACGTCGCCAGCGGGCCGCCCGGCTCGCTTCCGCTGATGATCACCGCGCCCGCGCGGGGCAGCACGCTGGCCGTCTCCTCCACCACCGTCACGGGGACGACCGCGCCGGGCGCGTCGGTGACCATCGAGTCGGCCGACACCACGACCGGAGCCCCGGCCTCAGTGACGACCACGACCGCGGCGGCGGACGGGTCCTTCTCGGCGCCGGTGCCGGTCAGCTTCGGCAGCAACGTGTTCACCGTCTCCGCGACCGCGGCCGGGGGCCGCAGCACCGGGTACGGCCAGGTCACCGTCAGCAATGAGGGCGGCGGCACCAGCGTGCTCGACGTGGCCGACCCGCCCGGCGACGACCACGGTCCCGGCACCTACCAGTACCCGACCGCGGCCAGCTTCGTACCGGGATCGTTCGACCTGACCCGGTTCCAGGTGCTCAGCGACGGCGCCTTCGCCTACCTGCGGGTCACGCTGCGCACCCTGGTCCCCACGTTCGGGGTCATCGACGGGGCGCAGCTGCTGGACGTCTACGTGCACGTGCCGGGCGCCCCGGCGACCTCCACCCAGGCCGCGTTCGCGTCCCGCAACTACACGATCGCGCCGGCCGGGGCATGGAGCCAGCGAGTCGAGGTGCAGGGGTTCGCCGCGCCCGTGTGGGCGAACGCGGCCGGCGGCGCCGTGGGCGCCCCGCTGGTGCTCGCCAACGGGAGCGACCGCACGATCACGGTGGCGCTGCCCGAGGCGCGGTTCGGCACCCCGGCGTCCGGCTGGGGGTTCAGCGTCGTGCTCACCGGCCAGGACGGCTTCAGCCCGGACCAGGCCCGCGGCTTCGCCCCGGCACCTCAGCCGTTCCTCTTCGGCGTGTGCGCCGCGGGCAACAGCGCGCCCATCTGCAAGGTGGACCCGGCGACCGTCCCGAAGGCGGTGGACGTCATCACCCCGCCGGGGGTCTCCCAGGCCACCGAGCTCAACCCCACCCTGGGCCCCGTGGCCATCCAGCCGGTAACGGTGCCATGATCATCTGGCGCTAGTCTTGCTCAATCGCCGGATCTCGCGAGGGGTGAACGTGCTATCAGGATCACAGCCCCAGTGGCGGCCGCTGACGCGTCACGACAGCCTGGTGGCGCAGCAGATGGTGGACCGGGCGGCGGAGCTCGCCCGCGATTCGCACGCCCGCACCCGGCATGCGGCGCTGCTGATGGCAGATGGCAGCATGCTGGCCTGGGGCACGAACGGGGTGCCGCTTCCCGGCGAGGACCACTGCTACTGCAAGGTCGCCGATCATGGCAACCATGACTTCTGCCGCACCCACGCTGAGCAGCGCGCGATCACGCTGGCCCGCGAGGGCGACGGCTGGCGGAAGCTGGCCGAAGCGAAGCTGATCTACGTGCGGCTCGAGGCGGATGACTCGGTCCGCCTCGAAGATCCCCACTACTGCGCCCGCTGCAGCCGCCTGGCGCTGTCCCTTGGCGTGACAGAGTGGATCTTCGCGCTCTCCGACGGCCTGGTCGGGTACTCCGCGTCCGACTATGACGCGGTCGCCCAGCTCAGGTGGTAGCGCGCCGCGCAGGCGCCCGCGGCGGGGCGGACGCTCAGCCCGGCTGAGCGGCCGGCGTCCAGCCCGGGTCCCGGCCGAACCAGCCGGCCAGCCGGTCGTAGGCGGGGGCGTCCGGGCTCACCGGCACCTCCAGGCCGAATGCCCTGTCCGGCCCGCGGAAATCGGGCCGGAGCATCTGACGCGACCAGCTGAGCGCGTGCTCGGCCAGCGCCGGGTCGAGATCGGCCTTCTGGCCGGTGGCTTTGACCAGGTCCCAGCCATGCACGGCCAGCTCGGCGATCTGCTGGCTAGCCCGGCTGCCCAGCGGCGCGTGCTCGCCGCCGGGCATCACGAGCAGCCGGTCAGGGTCGGCGTCCCGCCATACCGCCATGAGCTGCCCCGCACGGTCCCGGAAGGCCGCCGCCCAGTCCTCGCCGAGTTCGTCGGCGGGCGCCCGCCAGTCCGTGGGCTGGCCGCGGGCGGCGACGATGAAGTTGCGCAGATCCTGCCCGACCACATGGCGGACCACCGCGCGCACATCCCAATCCGGGCACGGCGTCGCTGCCCCGGCGAGGCTCGCCGGTATTGCCGCGATGATGCCGGCCGTCTGGTCCAGGGCACGCTCGAGCAGCGGCCGGGCGTCGGTGTCGCGAGCCACGTTCATGGGACGATTCTCGCACCCGCCGGCCGCGCGCACGGCGCGATCGTCAACCGCTAGCCGTCTGAGCCTCGCGGTATCCCGAGCGTGGCGAGCAGATCCTCGTGGAACTGTATCCACACGATGTGACATGAATCCCGGTCGGGAGCGTCGACCCAGGCGCGCTGTCCCGCCTCCGCCTTGCCCAGCGCTGAGGAGTACAGGTCCGCGTAGCCGCCAAGGCGTTCCAGGCGCCCGGCGAGCTGGTCGCAAAGCTGCCGGAAAGACGTGTCTATGGACCGGAGTGTGCGCAGCACGCGTTCGTCCCAGCGCCAGTCGGAGTGATCGTTCAAGGCCATGGGATCGGCTGGCGTGGGCCGTACCTGCCAGTCCGTGCAGGCGGCGCCGA
This sequence comes from Streptosporangiaceae bacterium, assembly GCA_019239975.1. Lineage (GTDB taxonomy): Bacteria > Actinomycetota > Actinomycetes > Streptosporangiales > Streptosporangiaceae > JAFAZE01. The sequence continues at coordinate 16,631 of JAFAZE010000028.1, read as the reverse complement.
GCCGCCGGTTGAGGGGCACGAACGCCGCGTGCGCGCTCGTGAGGGTTTCCCTGGCTCTGGCCCCCGCCCGGCCGAGCTCGGCGGCGAGCCGCCTTTCGTTCTCCACCCGGCCTTCCTCGGTCAGTGACCATCCCGAGCTCCCGCCGAAGCTCGTGTGGCGAACCCAGCCGTGAGCCTCGAAGTCCAGCAGCGATTCCCCCACCACGCTGACGTCGAGGCCGTAGCGGCCCGCGACGCGGGAGGCCGTCGCGAAGCCCAGCACCCGCACACCGTGAAGCGCCAGGTCGCCGGGGGCGGACATGTACGCCACGTCACCGCCTCCCGGGATCGCCGGCGCGCCCCGTGACCCGGCCGAACCGCTGCTGGGCCGCCTGGGGCGACCCCAGTCCCATCGCACGGGAGATCCGCGACCACGACAGGCCCTCGGCCCGCGCCGTGAACAGCAGGGCGGTCTCGATCTGGTCCAGCTCGGCCCGGGCCGCGGGCAGCAGGGCCAGGGCCGCCAGCAGATCCTCCTCGCCGGTTCCGCCGGCGTGCGAACGCCACAGGGCGAACCGGATCAGGTCGGCGGCCGACGGGGGCTGACGCCGCGCCAGCCAGGGAGGGCGGGGGAGTGATGAGGCACCCGCCCCGAGCAGCCGCGCGCGCGCATCCGCCTCCCGGGCAGCCTGCTCGCGGTCCAGGTCGTCAGCCATGCCCGCGACGCTAGACGATCAACACATTGTTGTCAACACATTGTTGTCAACAAGGTGTTGATAACACTCGCCCCCGGCCCGCGCCGTCCCGGCCGTGTAAGCCCCACCGCTGCCCCACTCCCGCCTCCCGCCCTGCCGTTCCCGGCCGCTTCTGATGAAAGATCTTTATTATTCCGAACGAACGGTGGTGTCTGCTTTCGCGGATCAGCGCGCCCGTTAGGTAAGCCGGCCATGGCTGCCAGCCGCGAGCGCTCGGCCTCGCTGAACGGGACCGGCTTGCGGTTGCCGGGATCCCAGCGGACCGTGACGACACGCGCATCGGCAGCTATTTCCCCCGACGGGGTGAGAACCGTTTCGCGGGTGGTCAGGCTCGTCGTGCCAAGGCGCTCGGCCTGGATCCGGACCCGCACCTGCCGGTCTGGGTGGCGGACCTCCGCGCGCAGGTCCACTTCGAGCCGGGCGACCACGTAATACGGGTCGCTGCCGAGAGCGTGCACGTAGAACGCGTCCCTGCCCTCCTCGAGGTAGGTCAGGAAGACGGCGTGGTTGACATGGCCCAGGGCGTCCGTGTCCCGCCACCTCACGTGGACGACGTGCTCGAACGGTTCGGCCATGGGGCTAACCGTATGCGAACCGCCTCAGGCGTGATAGGTGGCCGGCCTGGTGGTGTGGTACCTCCCGGCCGGGGTTCTCCAGCACATCACGCCCGGCGCCGGCTGTTCCAGTTTCCAGCCCTCACTCTGTTTGCACCGGTGGTGATGCCTGCACAGTGGGCCGATATTGCATTGGCAGGTCAGGCCGCCCTGCTCCCACGGGTGCGTGTGGTCGAGGTCGCATCGCGCCGCCGGCCGCCCGCACCCGGGCGCGGTGCACCGCACCGACCGGGCCCGGACCAGGTGCGCGAGCGCCCGGCTCGGATCATGGCCCGGCTCGTGATGCCGGTGACCGCAGTCTCCCTTGGCGATCATGGAAAGCCTGATCTTCAGGCCGGGAAGGAAGCCGGTGCCAGGGCCGTCCCGGTTCCGGCCATTCCCGCCATTCCCGCTGTTCCCGCCGCCGGGCGGGTACCGCGCGAAGTCGTACCGGTGCCGTCCCGCCGCGCAGCCGTGCGCGGCGGCGGTGCCGTCTTCGCCGATCACCGTCAGACACCACCGGGTTGCCGGGTGCTGGGACGCCATGGCGGCCAGGTCGCGGGCGGCGCCGGGGTCGAGCAGGCCGAACCCGGCGGCCTCGCCGGGCTCTGCGGAGATCCCGAGGAGGGTGGCGAGGGGGACCGTGATGTTGATCAGAGCGGCGACCGGGAACCGGGCGTCGCCATGAGCGGCGCCGCCGGGCGCTGCCCCTTTCGCGTCCTCTTCTTCGCCCGTCGCCCCGGTACCGTCTGCCCTGGCACCGTCCACGCCGGTTGCATTCGTGCTGGCGGCGTTCAGCAGGACGTCGCGGGAGTCCTTCTCCTGGAGAAGATCGAGGAGTGCCTTGGCGCGCAGCTCGGTTATGGTGCCGGGGATCCCCGCGTCCTTGTACGCCGCCGCGCGGGCCTTGACGTTCGCGAACGACGCGAACGTCTCGCCGACGGGCAGGTCCCGGCCGGACAGGCCCGCCGTGCCCGCCTCCTCGCGGAACAACGACACCCGCGCGTTCTTCGACGCCTCGTCCTTGCGCCGCCGGGCCGCCTCCGGGTCGAGCATCATCGCGAGCCGGGCCGCTGCGCTGCGCAGCCGCCCGTAGGTGAGTTCGGTCGCGCTGATCGCCAGGATCTGGTCGGCCTCGGCGGCGTGGGCGTCGGTCAGCCACTGGGTGGCCTCGGCGACGATGCGTACCCGGTAGCCGTCAATTCTCCCCGCGCGCAGCGCGGCGATGGTGGCGGGCAGGCGCCGGGTGACGGTGCGCGCGTAGGCCAGGTGCTCGGCGGCGGCGAACGGCGTCATCCGCAGTTCCGGTGCCAGCTCGTCGCCGGCGAACTCGCTGAGGATCTCCCCGGCGACCTTCGCCGGCCTGTTCCCGGTGACACGGCGGCCGGCGAACTCGCTCGCCGCGGCCAGTTCGAGCCAGGCGGCCACGCCCGCCAGCCGGCGGGCCGCCCCCGCCAGGCCGAGTACCTGGTTGTCGGTGAGCCCGGTCAGCGTGCCGGGCGCGCAGGCGGCCTCGGCGAGCGCCAGCAGCGCCGCGCCGGGGGCCATCGTATCCACCGCGCCGTCCTTGGCGAGCCCGGCGAGGTCGGCGGTCGCGGGATCGGTGACATCGGCCAGGTGGATGGTAAGGCCCTGCTGAACTGGCTCGTCCGCCGGAATGTGGTCCGGCTCCGCGTCCCCGTTCCCTGGGGCAGCCCCGGGCAGCGGCGGTTCACCGCCTTGCCCGTAGCTGGGGAACGGTTCCTGAGGCATGAGCCACCTCACGTTCGGAATATGATCATGAATTTCTTTCTCTACGGATATAATAGCGCCGAACCGCCTCTCAATCGAAATTGAAAACGCAAAGAATTGGTAGATCTTTCCCGGCTGGGGACACACGTTTGATGGAGGGCGGAGTGGCCCGGTGGACAGTTCGGGGCCGCTGCTCGATGGCGGCCGGCGAGGCTGGCCGCGCGGCCCGGCGGGGAGTTCAGCCGCCGATGGCGGCGGCGATGATCGCCTGCGCCTGTTCCTGGATGGCGGCGAGGTGGCCGGGGCCGCGGAAGGATTCGGCGTAGAGCTTGTAGACGTCCTCCGTGCCGGAAGGCCGGGCGGCGAACCACCCGGACTCGGTGATCACCTTGAGGCCGCCGATCGGGGCGCCGTTGCCCGGAGCCGTGGTCAGCGCCGCGGTGATCTTCTCACCGGCGAGCTCACTGGCCTGCACCTGCTCGGGGGAGAGCCTGGCCAGCGCCGCCTTCTGCTCCCGGGTGGCCGGGCTGTCGATGCGGGCGTAGGCCGGGTCCCCGTAGCGTTCGGTGAGGCCACGGTACAACCGCGACGGCGGCTGGCCGGTGACCGCCGTGATCTCCGAGGCGAGCAGCGCGAGGATGATCCCGTCCTTGTCGGTCGTCCATACCGATCCGTCACGCTGCAGGAACGACGCCCCGGCGCTCTCCTCGCCACCGAAGGCCACGGAGCCGTCGAGCAACCCGGGCACGAACCACTTGAACCCGACCGGCACCTCCAGCAGCGGACGGTCCAGGCCCGCGGCCACCCGGTCGATCATCGACGAGCTGACCAGCGTCTTGCCGACCGCAGCCCCCGCCGGCCAGCCGTCACGGTGCCGGTACAGGTAGTCGATGGCGACCGCGAGATAATGGTTGGGGTTGAGCAGCCCGGCGTCGGGCGTGACGATGCCGTGCCGGTCCGCGTCGGTGTCGTTGCCGCAGCCGATCGTGAACTCGTGCTGGCGGCCGATCAGGCTGGCCATCGCATACGGCGATGAGCAGTCCATCCGGATCTTGCCGTCCCAGTCCAGGGTCATGAACCGGAACGTCGGGTCCACCTCCGGGTTGACCACGGTCAGGTCGAGGCCATAGCGGTCGGCGATCTCGCCCCAGTACGCCACGCTCGCCCCGCCGAGCGGGTCGGCGCCGATGCGTATCCCGGCGTTCCTGATCGCGGCCAGGTCGACCACGCGGTCCAGGGCTGACACGTAGCGGTCGAGGAAGTCGAACTTCGCCGTGGTGCCGGCCGCGGCGGCCCGCGCGTACGGTATCCGGCGCACCGTCTTCAGCCCGCTGCTGAGCAGCTCGTTCGCCCGGTCCTGGATCTCCCGGGTGATGTCCGTTCCCGCCGGGCCGCCGTCGGGCGGGTTGTACTTGAAGCCGCCGTCCGAAGGGGGGTTGTGCGATGGCGTGACCACGATCCCGTCGGCCCGCGGCCCCTGCCCGGACGCCCCGTGCCCGGACGCCCCGTGCCCGGCGGCATTGTGCGCCAGGATGGCGCGAGAGACCGCCGGAGTGGGCGTGTAGCCGCCGCGGGCGTCGATCATCACCCGGACGCCGTTGGCGGCCAGCACCTCGAGCGCGGTGACCTGGGCGGGCTCGGCCAGCGCATGCGTGTCGGCGCCCAGGTACAGCGGGCCGTCGATGCCGTGGCTGGCCCGGTACTCGCAGATCGCCTGCGTGGTGGCGAGGATGTGGTCCTCGTTGAACGTCGCCGTGAACGCGGATCCGCGGTGACCGGACGTGCCGAACGACACCCGCTGGGCCGCGTCGCCCGGATCGGGGTGCACCGCGTAATACGCGGTGACCAGCTTCGGGACGTTCACGAGGTCCTCGGGAGCAGCGGGCTGCCCCGCACGCGGATCGGCCATGCCGTCATACTGACACGCGAAGCGGCCCGTAAACACCCGCGAAGATCAGGGTGTGCCCGGCCCGCCGCCGGCGCCGGCGCCGGTGAGCGCGGTGTTCACCTGGACCGGGCGTCGTTAAGCCGGCAGCCGTGCCCGGAACAGGCCCGCGTTGCGCTCCAGGTGCGCCAGTTCTGCCAGCCCCCAGTCCAGGGCGCCCGGGTTGTTCCCGAAACCCGTCGCGAAGTCGCGGACGGTGGTCAGCATGGCATCGACCAGGCCGGGGCCGGTCCAGCGGTAGGCGTCGGCCGCAACCCGCAGCATCCTGGCGGCAGGCTCGCCCTCGCCGTAGACGGCGGGGTGCACGAACGCCCAGAGGAAGTCGGCGAAGTTGGCCAGCCGGGTTCCGGGCAGCGTCGTGTCCCAGTCGATGATCGCGACCGGGATCATGTCGCGGAAGATGAAGTTGGGCTGGGACAGGTTCGGGTGGCAGGCCACCTCGGAACCGGCGGCGAACTCGGTGCCCTCAGTCAGGTCGTGCACCCGGCGGATCAGCCGGGCTCCGGCCCGCACTCCCTCCTCGCTGAGCTCGAAGCCGTTGTGCGGCGGCGCGAAGCCCTCGATGAACGACAAGACCTCGCGACCGCGGGCGTCGATGCCCAAAAAGCGCGGCGCGCCGTCGAATCCGCAGCGCTCGAAGTAGGCGAGCAACCGGTGAATCCGGGCCGAACCGGGCTGGAGCGGCCGGCGAACCGTATCGCCGGCGCGCACCACCCCCGGTGTATGGCCGCCAGTCAGCGGCACCTCCCGCTCCGCGCCGTGCACAGCGGCATCATCGCACGCCTGCGCCGCGGGCGCGCATCCTGCCTGGTCAAAGCTTGAATGGCGGCAGTTCCCGGTGGCTGTGCATGTCCGTGACCATGGACTCGGGGACCGGCACCGTGATCTGCCAGGTGGAGAGCCCGGGCGGCCATGTCACCACTATTGGATCGTTCCGGCTGGCCAACGGCTACGGCTACTGGGGCAGCCCCGGCCCGGTAACCGGCGGCCCGCTCACCGGCGCCCGCCTGGTCAGCCCCGATGGCACCGTCCTGGCCACCGCCAGCTTCCCCGGGACGTGACACCGCCGGCCGCCGGGTGAGCCACCGCCCGTTCTGTAAAGATCATTTTTTATACTGAACGGACCGTGGCATTCCTCCATCGCCGGTGCGTCAGGCAGCGGCCGGCGCCGTCGGCGCGTGCCAGGCCGGCGCCGGTCTTCCGGCCGTTCCGCGGGCTGCCGCGGGAGGCGGCGATCCTGTCCGCGGTCTCGTTCACGGTGGCGCTCGGGTACGGGATCGTGGCGCCGGCGATTCCGGCGTTCGCCCGGCAGTTCGGCGTCAGCGTGGCCGCGGCCGCCAGCGTGATCAGCGCCTTCGCGCTGATGCGGGTGCTCGGCGCGCTGCCCGCGGGACGGCTGGTGGACCGGTTCGGCGAGCGGGCCATCATGGCATCCGGCATCGCGGCCGTCGCGGTGAGCAGCGTCCTCGCGGGGTTCTCCCGGTCGTTCGGGCAGCTGCTCGTGCTGCGCGGCGTGGGCGGACTCGGCTCGGCGATGTTCTCGGTGAGCACCCAGGCGCTGCTGCTGGCCAGCGTCCCCGCTGCGCAGCGCGGCCGGGCCAGCGGCCTGTACAGCGGCGGGTTCCTGCTGGGCGGAATCAGCGGCCCGGCGGTGGGCGGCCTGGTCGCTTCGTGGTCGCTGCGGGCGCCCTTCTTCCTGTACGGCGGGCTGCTCGCGGTGCCCGCGCTCATCGCGGCGGTCGCGCTGCGGCCCGCGCCGCGGCCGGCCACCGCGGCCCTTCCCGCGCCGCGGCAAGGGTTCGCGGTGCTGCTGCGCGCGCTGCGCAGCCGCGCCTACCGGGCGGCCGCGGCCGCGAACCTCGCGGACGGTTTTGCCGTGCTGGGCGTGCGGGGTGCCATCGTCCCGCTGTTCGTCCGCGACGCGCTGCACCGGCCGGGCGGTCTGGACGGGCATCGGGTTGACGGCCCGGTCGGCGCGGGCCGGCGGCACATCCGTCACTCCCGGTTAAGTCGCGGGGTTCTTCGCCGCCGGGCTGCCCGCGGGATGGAAGACGCCGAGCACACGGAGCAGCTCTGAGCCGGTGTTCTCCAGGCAGTGCGGCTGAAATGGCGGCAGGTAGACCGACGTCCCCGGCCCGATCGCGGCGTCGGCGTCGCCGAGGTGCACCACGCCGCGCCCGGCGAGCACGTGCACGACCTCGTTGTAGGCGTGGTGGTGGTCCGGGGCGCGGCCCGGGGGGATCAGGCCGGCGAACTGCGTGATCGCCAGCCTGCCGGCCGGGCCCGAACCGAGCAGCACCCGGAACTCGCGGTCGCCGGTGTGCTCGGGCTCGCAGTCCTCCAGCGCGGCGACCCGCGTCGCCGGTCCGGTGTCGTCGCCGGCCGATCCCGCGAACACCGCCGTGGCGAGAACCTTCAAGGCACCCCCGGCGTCCGCCCGGCACCGGTACCGGGTGCCCCGCCGCAGCCAGACGGCGACGCCCTCGCGCAGCGGCACCGCCCCGGATTCCGGCGTCTCCAGGCTGCCGGCCCCGCCGGTCACGAACCAGGATTCGCCGAGGCCAGCGGCCATCGCGCTGAACCGCGCCCCGGCCGTCAAGCGCAGCCGCCGCTGCCGCAGGCCGCGGCAGCCATCCCGGCCGCCGAGCAGCACCGCCGTCGTGACGCCCGCGGCGAGCGGGCGGGCGGGCGCTGCCCGCGCGGTGCGGACGGCCGGGGCCGCGGGACCGGTGAGCCCGCGGCTCATGCCGGGAACCCGGCACGGCGTGTCCGCGCGGCGAGCTCCCGCAGCCGGTACCGCTGTACCTTCCCGCTGTTCGTCTTGGGCAGGGAGGCGACGAACTCGACCGCCCTCGGGTACTTGTACGGCGCGATCGACCTCTTGGTGAAATCCTGCAGCTCGGCGGCCTTCGCCGGGCCACCGTCGAGCCCGTCGCGCAGCACGACGAACGCCTGGACGATCGACCCGCGAACGGGGTCGGGTGCCGCCACGACCGCCACCTCGAGCACGTCGGGGTGGCCGAGCAGCGCCTGCTCGACCTCGGGGCCCGCGATGTTGTAGCCGGAGGAGATGATCATGTCGTCGCTGCGCGCCTGGAACCAGAAGTACCCGTCCGTGTCGCGGATGAAGGTGTCGCCGGTGATGTTCCAGCCGCCCTGCACGTAGGACCGCTGCCGGTCGTCCGCCAGGTACCGGCATCCCGTGGGCCCGCTGACCGCCAGCCTGCCCGGTGTCCCGTCCGGCACCGGGTCGCCCGGGGGGCCCAGGATCGCCGCGCGGTACCCCGGCACCGGCCTGCCGGTCGCGCCGGGCCGGATGTCGTCGCCGGCCGCGGAGATGAAGATATGCAGCATTTCCGTGCTGCCGATGCCATCGATGATCTTGATGCCGGTTGCGCGGTGAAAGTCCTCCCACACCGGCTTGGGCAGGTGCTCGCCGGCGGAGACGCACCGACGCAGGCTCGTCGCCGGCCCGGCCCGGGCGACGGCGCCCGCGGCCAGCATGGCCCGGTATGCCGTCGGCGCGGTGAACAGGACGGTCACGCCGTGCGCGTCGATCAGCCCGGCGAGATCACCCGGGCTGGCGTGCTCGACGAGCAGCGACGACGCGCCGGCCCGCAGCGGGAACACCACCTGGCCGCCGAGACCGTAGGTGAACCCGATCGGCGGGGTGCTGGCGAAGATGTCGTCCGGCCGTGGCCGGAGGATGTGCCGGGCGAACGTGTCCGCGATGGCCAGCACGTCGCGGTGGAAGTGCATCGTCACCTTCGGCCGGCCGGTGGTGCCCGACGTCGGGGCGAGCAGCGCGACGTCGTCCGCCGCGGTGGGCGCCGCCGCGAAGCTCCCGCTCTTGGCGGCACAGCGGGTGACCAGATCGTCCGCGCCGCCACCGCCATACGGAATCGTGCGCAGGCCCGGCGCCCCCGCCGCCAGGTCCGCGGTGAACCGGTGATCGCTGATGGCCAGATCCGGCTCGGTCAGCGCGGTGATCGTGGCGATCTCGCCGGGGCGCAGCAACGGCATCGTGGTCACCGCGACCCCGCCCGCCTTCAGCACCGCGAGCCAGGCGGCGACCAGCCAGGGGTTGTTCGGCCCGCGGAGCAGCACCCGGTTCCCCGGCCGCAGCCCGCAGTCCCCGGCGAGCACCTGGGCGGCCTGGCTGGACCGCCGGAGCAGATCACCGTAGGTCCACGTCCCGGTGGTTGTCCGCAGGCAGGGGCGGTCCGCGCCGAAACGGCGGATGGTGGCGTCGAGCAGCTCGTCCGCGCAGTTCAGCCGCTCGGGGTAGCCGAGCTGCTCAAAGCGCAGCTCGGGCCACTGATCGCGCGGCGGGAGCCGGTCGCGGCAGAAGGTGTCAGGGCGCATCGGGCCACCTTCCCTCCCCCTAACGTGCGCTACTAGTATTTAACTTTGGTGACGGCAGTCAAGAGTCCGCAATAACAGGAAGTCAGCACCGCCCGCCAGCGGCCAGCGAGCACGGGTCGTTCGCCCGTGCGAGCGGCCGGCGCGCACTGGTGGCGGACGGTGCGAGCCCCGGGAAAGCAGAGGCGACCGATGAGCCCGTTCCGCGGATCGGCAGCGTTCACCGGAGACTGGCACAACTTCCGGTTCGGGTGCGCCGAGGGTGTCGCCACGGTGACGCTGGACCGGCCCGGCAAGCTCAACGCGCTGACCTTCGAGACCTACGCCGACCTGCGTGATCTCCTCGCCGAGCTGCCGCATCGCGGCGACGCGCGCGTCCTCGTGCTGCGTGGCGCCGGCCGCGCGTTCTGCTCGGGCGGGGACGTCAGCGAGATCATCGGCGAGACGCTGAAGATGCCGGCCCGCGAGCGGCTGGCGTTCACCAGGATGACCGGCGACGTCGTCAGGGCGATGCGGGAGTGCCCGGTCCCGGTCATCGCGGCGCTGCACGGCATGGCGGCGGGCGCCGGCTCGGTGATCGCGCTCGCCGCCGACTTCCGGGTCGCCACCCCGGCCGCGCGATTCGCCTTCCTGTTCACGAGGGTCGGCCTGGCCGGTGCCGACATGGGTGCCGCCTACCTGCTGCCCAGGATCGTCGGCCTCGGTCACGCGACCCGCCTGCTGATGCTCGGCGACACGATCGACGCCGCGGAGGCCGAACGGATCGGCCTGATCAGCACGCTTGTGGGAGACGACGAGCTCGATGACGCGGTAGCGAGCCTCGCGCGGCGGCTGGCGGACGGCCCGTACCAGGCGTACGCCCAGACCAAGGCGCTGCTCACCCGCGAGCAGGACATGAGCCTGTCCGCCGCGCTGGAACTGGAGGCGGCGACTCAGGCGCTCCTGATGGCCGGCCAGGACTACGCCGAGTTCCACGCGGCATTCACCGCCGGGCGCGAGCCGCGCTGGCAGGGCCGGTAACAGCCATAGAACCGCAACGTTGGAAACCTGAGCCGGTTATAGCCGGCTCAGATTACCAACGTGCCGGCTGGCCATGGTCGGCGTGGCCGCTCACCGCGGGCCGCTCACCGCGGGCGGCTCACCGGTACAGCTCCCGGGCGATCACCGTGCGCTGCACCTCGGAGGCGCCCTCGTAGACGCGCGGTGCCCGCACCTCGCGGTACAGGTGCTCGAGCAGGTGGCCGCGCCGCAGCGCCCGCGCGCCGTGGACCTGCACCGCGGCGTCCACGACGAACTGCGCGGTCTCGGTGGCGAACAGCTTGGCCATCGCCGCACGTGCGGTCAGCCGGTCGTCGCCGGCGTCGCAGGCGGCGGCCGCGGCGTAGACGAGCAGCCTGGCGGCTTCGGTGCGCGTCGCCATGTCGGCCAGCAGATGCGAGACCGCCTGCTGGTCCCTCAGCGGGCCGCCGAAGGCCACGCGGCTCCCCGCATACCGCACCGCCGCCTCCAGCGCGGCCTGCGCCATGCCCACCGCGAAGGCCCCGACGCTGGGCCGGAACAGGTCGAGGGTGCGCATCGCGACCCGGAACCCGCGGTTCTCCTCGCCGAGCAGCTCATCGCGCCGAACCGGGACGCCGTCGAAGGTCAGGCCGCCGACCGGGTGAGGGACGATCATCTCGATGTGCTCGCCGGACAGGCCGGGGCGTCCGGCGGGCACCGCGAAGGCGCTCACTCCGCGCGCCCCGGCGCCCGGCGCGGTCCGGGCGAAGACGGTGTAGAAGTCGGCCTCCGGCGCGTTGGATATCCACGTCTTCTCCCCGGTCAGCCGCCACCCGTCGCCGTCCGGTTCCGCCGCCAGCGTCAGGGCCGCCGCGTCGGAGCCGGCTCCCGGCTCGCTCAGCGCGAAGGCGGGGACCGCGTCCCCGGCGGCGACCGCGGGCAGCCAGCGGCGCACCAGCTCGTCCCGCCCGGACTGCAGCACCGGGTAGGCGCCCAGGCCCTGCAGGGCGAGCGCCGTCTCCGCCTCGGTGCACTCGGCGGCCAGCGACTCCCTGAGCAGGCACAACTCGGTGGCGGCGATCTCGCGTGACGTGCCGCGGGCCGTGACGCCCGGGAACAGCCGGGCGAGCAGCCCCGCGTCACCCATCGCCTTGATCAGCTCCCGGTTGACGCCGCCGGGCCGCCCCGACTCCGCGACCGGCCGCAGCCGGCTCGCGGCCAGCGCGCGCACCTCCGCGGCGAAATCGCGCTGCGCCGGGTTGAGCGCGAACGCCGTCACGCCCGGCCGGCTTTCACCGGCGCTGCCTGGGACGGCGCGGGGCCGGGCCGCCAGCGCGCGTGCCTGGTGGCCGGCGCTCCGTCGCGGATCAGCTCGAGCCGCGGCCGCGGGCCGTCCGTCCGTCCGGTCTGCGGCCGCCGCCGGCCCGCGGCGAACTGGACGGGCCACGTCGCCCCCGGGCCGCCGTACTCCTGTTCGGCGGCAGCGTGCAGCGTCCACTGCGGGTCGTAGAGGTGGGTGCGGCCGAGCGCGCACAGATCGGCCCGGCCCGCCAGGATGATCGAGTTCACGTCGTCGTAGGAGGAGATCGCGCCGACCGCGATCACCGCGACGCCGCAGGACCGCCCGACCTCGTTGCGGATCCGGTCCGCGTACGGCGTCTGGTAACTCCGCCCGAACGCGGGCCTCTCGTCGCTGACCACCTGCCCGGTGGACACATCGATGGCCGCGGCGCCGCGGGAGGCGAACGCGCGGGCGATCAGCACCGCGTCGCGGGCATCGGTACCGCCCGGATACCAGTCCGTAGCAGATATCCGAACGGAAAGTGGTCTTTCCCCCGGCCACGCTTCGCGAATCGCGTCGAAGACCTCGAGCGGGTAGCGCAGCCGGTTCGCCGGCGACCCCCCGTAATGGTCGGCGCGGTGGTTCGTCAGCGGCGACAGGAAGGACGACAGCAGGTACCCGTGCGCGCAGTGCAGTTCGAGCAGGTCGAATCCGGCACGCGCCGCCGCGCGGGCCGCGGCGGCGAACTGCTCCCTGATCTCGTCCAGCTCCGCCTGGGTCAGCTCGTGAGGCGTCTGGCTGGCCGCCGAGTACGGGATCGGCGAGGGACCGCAGACCGGCCAGTTGCCCTCCGGCAGCGGCTCGTCCATGCCCTCCCACATCAGCCGTGTCGATCCCTTCCGGCCGGAGTGCCCGAGCTGGATGCCGATCTTCGCGCCGCTGCTGCCGTGCACGAAGCCGGCGATCCGGCGCCACGCCTCCTCCTGTTCGGCGGTGTAGATCCCGGTGCAGCCGGGCGTGATCCGCCCGTTGTCGCTGACGCACACCATCTCGGTCATCACGAGACCGGCGCCGCCGAGCGCCTTGCCGCCCAGGTGGACGACGTGAAAGTCGGTGGGCATGCCGTCGCGCGCCGAGTACATGTCCATCGCCGAGACGACCACCCGGTTGGCGAGCTCCAGGCCGCCGAGCCGGAACGGCTGGAACATCGGCGGCCGCACCTCGCCACTCCCGCTCGTACCGGCGAACCAGCGGTCCAGCCCGGCGACGAACTCGGGGTCGCGCAGCCGCAGGTTCTCGTAGCCGACCCGGCGGCTGCGGGTCACGATGTTGAAGGCGAACTGGCGCGGGTCCTGCCACGTGTACTGGCCGATGTTCTCGAACCATTCCAGGCTGGCCTGCGCGGCGCGCTGCACCGACGCGACGACTGGCCTGCGCTCGGCCTCGTAGGCGGCGAGCGCCGCCGGCACCGAATCCTGCTCGTGCAGGCACGCGGCCAGGGCGAGCGCGTCCTCCATGGCGAGCTTCGTGCCCGAGCCGATCGAGAAGTGCGCGGTGTGCGCCGCGTCCCCGAGCAGGACCACGTTCCCGTGCCGCCAGGTCGCGCACCGGACCGTGGTGAAGCTGGTCCACCGGGAGTGGTTGCCGAAGATCTCGTGCCCGCCGAGCACGCCGGCGCACAGGCCGCGGATGCGCGCGATGGACTCCTCGTCGCTGAGGCCGGGCGCGAGATCCGGGGCGCCGGCGAAGCCGGCCCGGCGCCACACGTCCTCGTGCATCTCGAGGATGAACGTGCTGGCGTCACGGCCGTACGGGTAGCCGTGCACCTGCATGACCCCCGCCGGGGTCTGCAGGATGTAGAACTTGAACGAGTCGAAGACCCGGCTGGTGCCCAGCCAGATGTATTTGCAGCGCCTGATCTCCAGCTCCGGCCGGAAGGTCGCGGCGAACCGCCCGCGGGTCGCCGAGTTCGCCCCGTCGGCGGCGACCACCAGGTCGGCGGAAACCGCCGCCGCGGACGGCGCCTGGCTGCGGTACAGGATCCGCACCCCCAGCTCCGCGCAGCGCCGGCGCAGGATGGCCAGCAGCAGCTTGCGGCTCATCGCGGCGAAGCCGTGACCGCCGGAGGTGATGACCGTGCCGGCGAAGTGCACGTCGATGTCGTCCCACCGGGCGAACTCGGCGCACATCCGGGCGAAGATCTCGGTGTCGGCGTGCTCGATGCCGCCGAGCGTCTCGTCGGAGAACACCACCCCGAAGCCGAACGTGTCGTCCGGCGCGTTGCGCTCCCAGACGGTGATGTCATGGCGCGGATTGAGCTGCTTGGCGAGGGCGGCGAAGTAGAGCCCGCCGGGGCCGCCACCGAGCACGGCGATGCGCAGGCCGGTCACCGGATCAGCGTATGCCGTTTACGCTACGACCGTCAACAATACGCAATAGGATAGGGCTGTGAGCGCCGAGCGGATCAACCCGGCCGGGCTGCCCCGGCCCTCGGGCTTCTCGCACGCCGTTTCCGCCACCGGAACGATGGTGTTCCTCGCCGGGCAGACGGCCGCCGGCGCCGGCGGCGCCATCACCGCAAGCGGCGTCGTGGAGCAGTTCCGCCTCTCGTTCCGTAACCTGCTGACGGCACTGGCGGCGGCGGGCGGCGGACCGCGGGACCTCACCAGCCTCACCATCTACATCGTCGACATGGACGACTACCGTGCGCACAGCGCGGAGATCGGCGCGGTGTGGCGGCGGCTGGCCGGGACGGACTATCCGGCCGCGGCGGCGGTCGGGGTCACGCGGCTGTGGGACCCGGCCGCCCTGGTGGAGATCCAGGGCATCGCCGTGATCAGCCGCTGATCGCCCCCCGCACGTAGCGCCGGGCCGGCTCCTCGAGCCTCGACCGCAGGGTGAAGAACACCTCGGCGGCCCGGATGCCGGCCCAGGCTTCCGGCAGCAGTTCCGCGGGCAGCCCGGGGTCCAGGTACGGCAGCCGCCGCCAGTCCGTCAGGACCCGCACGTAGCCGGCGAACGCCTCGCGGCCCGGCGGCTCGCCCGCCTGCTGCCAGCGGATGAGCAGCGGCTCGTGCGCGGCGAGGAACTCGCCGTACAGCCGCTCGAGTTCCGTGAGGTCCCACCAGCGCCGCACCTTGTCCCTCAGGTCGCCGAACGCCAGGTGGCCGGCGCGGAACAGGTCCGCGTACGCGTCGAGGCCGAGCCGCCGGAGCACGTCGGCGGTCGTGTCGTCCGGATGTGCGGGCACGATCCACACCCCCGGCGCCGCGGTGCCGAACCCGAGCCGGGTGAGCTGTGAGCGGAGCACGTGCCGCAGGTGACGCTGCGATTCGGGAACCGAGAAGACCGCGAGCAGCCAGCCGTCGGCCAGCGTCGCCCGCCGGCGCCGGAAGATCCGCACGTCTCCTTCGCGCAGAATGGCCAGCGCCTCGCCCGACAGCTCGTAGCCCGCCGCCCCGCCATGGCGGCGGGCCAGCAGGATGCCCCGGCGCTTCAGCCGGGAGATCGACGAGCGCACCGCCGGCTCGTCCACGCCGAGATCGGCGAGAAGCTGGATCAGCGACGCGACCGACAGCCAGCCGCCGTCGGACCGGGCGTACAGCCCGTAAACGGTCACGATCAGGTGACGCGGCCGTGCCGACCGCGGCGCGGCCTCGCCCACGGTATCCGTATCCGTCACCGCCGTCACGCGGACACGATACCGTTCTCTCCGTCCCGGCCGTCGGCACGATCACGGCGGGCGGCGGTGCGCGGGGCTATTCCGTGCTCGCCTGACCGCCGCGCTCCGGCTGGGTGCCGGCATCGCCTATCCACACGGTCTTGATGTTGCAGAACTCGCGGATGCCCTGGACGAACAGCTCCCGGCCGTAACCGGAGCTCTTGACGCCGCCGAACGGCAGCTGGGGATAGGAGGTCACGTTGCCGTTGACGAAGACCATCCCCGCCGCCAGATCGGTGATGAGCCGGCTCCGTTCTTCTTCGTCGCTGGTCCACGCGTTGGCGCCGAGGCCGAACTCCGTGCCGTTGGCGAGCTCGATCGCCGCTTCGATGTCCGCGGCCCGGTAGAGCGTGGCCACCGGGCCGAAGACCTCCTCGGTGTGCACGCGCATGCCGGGGGTGACGCCGGCCAGCACCGTCGGCGGATAGTAGAAGCCGGGGCCCTCGGGCGCGGCGCCGCCGCACAGCACCTTGGCCCCTTTGGCCACCGCGTCGGCGACGAGCTTCTCGACATCGTCGCGCTGCTGCTCGGAGGCGAGCGGGCCGACGTCGGTGCCCTCGAGCATCGGGTCCCCGACGGTCTTGCCCGACATCTGTTCGGTGAACAGCCGCTCGAACTCGTCATAGACCGCGTCGTGCACGATGAAGCGTTTGGCCGCTATGCAGGACTGGCCGTTGTTGAGGCAGCGCGCGACGGCGGCCACCCGGGCCGCGGCCCGCAGGTCGGCGGAGGGCATGACGATGAACGGGTCGCTGCCGCCCAGCTCGAGCACGGTCGGCTTCACGTTCCGACCAGCGATAGAGGCGACGGAGGAACCCGCCGGCCCCGACCCGGTCAGCGTGGCGGCCACCACCCGGCGGTCATCCAGGACCCGCTCCACCTTCGACGACCCGATCAGCAGGGTCTGGAACGCCCCGGGGGGGAACCCGGCCCGCTCGAAGAGCTCCTGCAGGAACAGGGCCGTCCGGGGGACGTTTGACGCGTGCTTCAGGAGCCCCACGTTCCCGGCCATCAGGGCCGGGGCCGCGAACCGCATGGCCTGCCAGAGCGGGAAGTTCCACGGCATGACGGCCAGGACGGGACCGAGTGGCTCGTAGCGGACCCAGGCTCGGCCGGCGCCCACGGCGGCTGCGTCGGCCTGCTCGTCGGCCAGGAATCGCTCGGCATGCTCGGCGTAGAACCGGCAGGCCTTGGCGCACTTCTGCACCTCCTGACGGGAGGCGGCCAGCGTCTTGCCCATCTCGGTGGTCATGGTGACCGCCAC
>JAFAZE010000017.1 GCA_019239975.1 Streptosporangiaceae bacterium | reverse complement strand
GGGGGGGGGGGGGGGGGGGGGGGGGGGGGGGGGGGGGGGGGGGGGGGGGGGGGGGGGGGGGGGGGGGGGGGGGGGGGGGGGGGGGGGGGGGGGGGGGGGGAGCGGGGGGGGGGGGGGGGGGGGAGGGGGGGGGGTTCTGGTCGGATGGGGGCATGGGCGAGGTGACCCGGCATGCCGGATTGTGGACGCTGGAGCATCGCTTCGCCTCGCCGTGGCACTATCTGCCGGTGGAGGTGCCGGGGGGCGCGTCCTCGCTGCGGGTGGAGCTGCGGTACGCCAGGACAGGGGCGCCTCCCGCGGTGCTTGACCTGGGCTGTCTGAGCCCGGGCGGCTTCCGCGGCTGGTCGGGAAGCGCCCGCGAGTCCTTCGTCATCTCTCCCGCGTCGGCCACGCCCGGGTACCTGCCCGGCGAGCTGGAGCCCGGCCTGTGGCAGATCATGATCGGCCTGCACCAGGTTCCGCCCGAAGGCGTCCGCTACGAGCTGACCGCCGAGACCGCCGGCGTCGCCGGAGGGCCGCTCGCCGAGTCTCCGGCGGCTCCTCCGCCGCCCGGGCAACGGCCGCGGCCGCGGCCGTTGCCCGCCAGCGGCGGCCGCCGCTGGCTGGGCGGGGACCTGCACGCGCACACGCTGCACTCCGACGGTGCCCTGACGGTGCCGGAGCTGGCGCGTTTCGCGGCCGAGCGCGGCCTCGACTACATCGCGGTGACGGACCACAACACGGTCAGCCATCACGCCGAGCTGCCCGTGGCCGCGGGCAGGTACGGGATCACCATGCTTCCGGGGCAGGAGGTGACCACCGGCCTCGGCCACGCCGGCGTGCTCGGCGCCACGGGCTGGATCGACTTCCGGCGCGACCCCGATGACTGGCTCGACGCGGCGAGCCGCGGCGGCGGCCTGATGTCCGTGAACCATCCCATCGGCGGGCAGGCCAGCTGGCTGCGCGCGATGCGGCGCCGGCCGCCGCTGGTGGAGGTCTGGCACTGGAGCTGGCTCGACCTGCGCTGGACGACGCCGCTGGCCTGGTGGCAGGCCTGGGACCCAGCCGCGATCCCGGTCGGCGGGAGCGACTGGCACCGGCCGGGGTCCGACGCGCCGCCCGGATCGCCCACCACCTGGGTGGAGTGCCCGGACGGCGGGCCAGACGCGGTGCTCGACGGCCTCCGCGCAGGGCGCGTGGCGATCTCCGCCAGCAGGGACGGCCCAGTGCTGCTCCGGAGCGGGGAGGAGCTGATCGCGGTCGCGGCCGACGGGCTCACGCTCGCCGGGCCTGACGGCCCGTGCCAGCGGGTACGCGGCGACCTCGCCAGCCTCCCGGGCAAACCCGGATTCCACCGCCTGCTCGACCCGGCCGGCGCGACGCTGGCGCTGACGCCTTAGCCAGGCCTGGTGCCCTACGGCGGGAGGATTCGGTAGCCGGTCAGACGTCACCGGTGCCGCGCCATGACGAGGGCGAGGACAAGCGCGGCGGCCAGCCATACCTCTCCCCGACAGGGATGACCATGGTCCAGTCACGTGAGGAAATCACTTACGTACGTATTGCTCTGGGCGCAACTGTTTGACATGCTTTGGAAGTGTTGTTCCTGGCTTCATCGGCCATGGTCTCGCGCCGCGCTCCCGGGCACGCGCGGTATGCCGACGGCGAGGAGGTGATGACCCACCGCGCGCGTTGCTCATTACCGCGACCGGCCTCTGCCGGTCTCCGGCGCCGGCCGCGGCGCGAACTGCGGCCCGATGGCGATGTGAGGGACCCGGGTGCGCTTGGCGCGCCCGCTGGGGAGCCGTCGTTGCCTTACCCGCCACACCGCGCGCCGGGCCCACCCCTCGCCCGGCGCGGCGCTCCTTCACGGAAAGGAATGCGGATGAGCTCGATGGACAGCAGTGCCCCCAAGAGAGCACCTGAACTGGCCCGCCGCAAGGGCCGGCGGCTCGCCGGGAGAGTCGCGGTCGCCACACTGGCCGCAGGCGCCCTCGTCGGCGTATTCGCCGGGCCCGGTTCGGCCTCCGTGCCGCCCGGCCAGCCAAGCGCGCAGGGCAGCCACTACTGGACGTCGGTATGGCTGCACGGGCACTCGATCAAGGTCCACACGCATGGCCGGTTCGGCAAGGTCCCGCTGCACCGCGGCGGCCGCCTGGCGCTCCAGCAGGGCGGCAACCTGCAGTACAACGGCGGCCCGGTCGCCCACTCACCGGCCGTGTACCTGGACTTCTGGGGCAGCCAGTGGGATTCGGACTCCAACGGAGTCGAGCAGTACATGCAGAGCTTCGTCTCCGGGCTCGGCCAGTCCGGCGACAACTGGTCGACGATCACGTCGCAGTACACGGACAGCTCCGGCCAGGGCCCCGTGTTCGGCGGTTCGGTGCTCGCCGGAACCTGGATCGACGACGGCAGCGCAGCGCCGCAGTCGGCGAGCCAGTCCGACATCGCCGCCGAGGCCGTCACCGCGGCACAGCACTTCGGTGTCTCCGGCGACGACATCCAGGTCATCGTGCTCAGCCCCAGCGGCACGAACCCGGACGGCTTCCCGAACGCCGGGTGGTGCGCCTGGCACGACTACACCTCCTCCGGCGCCGGGAACATCCCGTACACGAACATGCCGTATGTCCTGGATGCCGGATCGAGTTGCGGCGCCAACTCGGTGCAGGGGCCGCTTGACGGCTTCTCGATCGTGGCGGGCCACGAGTACGCCGAGACGCTGACCGACCCCGAGGCGGGCAGCGGCTGGCTGGACGCGCAGGGCTCCGAGATCGGCGACAAGTGCGCCTGGCAGAACCTGTTCGTGCTCAACCTGTCCACCGGCTCCTTCGCCATGCAGCCGCTGTGGAGCAACAACGACAACGGCTGCACGCAGCAAGCACCATGAACTGACTGAGCCCGATCCGCCCGGCGCCGCACCAGGCCGGTCACCGGCCACCGGTGCGGCGCCGGGCCTGCCGCGGGCTCACCGCCCGCCGCGGGTGCCACCTGCCGCACACCGCGAGCGCGCTTGACGCCTACTCGCCGCGCCGCGGCGGGTCCAGGCGGGCGTGCAGGAGGGCACGGTGCGCGGCGACGTCGTCGGCCTGGTCGGGCTGCTCGGGGCACTCACCCGCCGCGACCGCCCGGCGCAGCCGGTCGCGGGCGTCCGCCGGCTCGATCGTCTCGAAGACGACCAGCGGGTCGCTCTCCGCGGCCAGCCACGTCTTCTCCAGCATGCCGTCCGTGTCGCCGACCCACGCGTCCTTGACCTTGCCGCCGCGGCCGTGATCGATCAGCACCGACAGGGCGTGCCGCTTGTCGCCGTAGGCGAAGCTCATCGTCACGGATTCCTGCCGGCCGCCGACGTCGCCGTAATGCCAGCACTCCCCGACCTCCGGCGCGCCGATCGTCCCCGCCCAGCGGGGATCGGGAACGCCCTTGGCCGCGACCCGGTCCGCGGCCCCGGTGGCGGCCGCCCGCAGGCCGGGCGACCCGATCGCGCCGAAGATGCGCAGCAGAGCCAGCGCCTCAGGGGTCGCCGCCTCCTCGGCGGCGGGGACAAGCGCCGTGGTCAGCGTGTCCATGACCGCCTCGGTCTCTTCGGCGGAGCCGGACAGCGCGCCGATCATGTCGGATCCCCAGAGTTCGGCATCCACCGGCTCGTCTACCTGCGACAGGACGTCGTGGGCCTCGCTCAGCACCACGCCGAACGCGTCCGCCGGCTTCAGCGGCGCGAAGAGCTCGTCCATGTCGGGATCGTCGGGATCCATGCCGCGTATTTAAGCACGGCCGGAGGCAAACCGCTGATTGTCGGGGAACAAATGCGAAGGACCCGGCCCCGTACGGACCGGGTCCTTCGCTCCCCTGCCGCCCTTCTCGCGGTGGGTCTCAAGGGCTGAATTTGGGGCTCAGCGGCCGGCACGGACAGTGACTAATTGAAGTAATCGCCGGACCGTGGCGCGGGGTCAGAGCTGGACGACCTTCAGCTGGTCGCCGGAAAGCATCTGCTCATAGGCCCCCAGGTTCACCTCTCCGGCGGAACCCGTGGTGCTGGCGAGCGCAAGGGCGTGCCGCAACCTGTCGGGCCAGGACCAGCCGAGCAGCAGGCCGGGCACGAGGCCGGCCACCAGCGCCCCGCGGGACATGGCGGCGTCCTGCGGCGCGCCCGCGGTCAGCGCGGCGGCCCACTCCCCGTCCCTGGTGACGGCGCGGACGCCGCCGCCAGCCAGCATGGCGACCGCACCGGGCCCCAGCGCGAGCAGTTCCGCCGCCGTGCCGTCGTCCCCCTCCCCGCCGGGGATGACGAGCGCCGGGCGCCGGCGCGCGCCGTACCTGAGCTCCTCACCCCCGGCATCGAGGATGACGGGAACCCCGGCTTCGGCCGCGTAGCTGACGAGTGAACCGTAGATCTCCGGCGGCAGGCCCGTGGGCAGGCTGCCGCACAGCACGATACCGGTCGCGTCGGCGAGCAGCCGCCGGTAGTCGGCCGCGAACCGGCCCAGCTCCTCGGTGGTGACGTACGGCCCGGGCTCGCGGAACCGCAGCACGCGCCCCGTTCCCTCCTCGGTGATCCCGAACACCCGGCGCGATTCCCGGCCGATCATGGTGAAGTCCGCCGCGATCCCGGTCCGCGCCAGATCGGCCCTGATCAGCTCGCCGGAGGTGCCGCCGGCCAGCCCGGTCGCCAGCACGTCGTGCCCGAACTTGTGCAGCACCCGGGCGACGGCCACGCCCCGCCCGCTCGCCAGGTACCGGGCGCGGGACACCTCGCCGACCGAGTCCCAGGACAGGCGGCCGGCCGCGTAGGATACCTCGAGCGCCGCGTTGAGCGTGACGGTTACGATCACGTGCGTAGGCTAGCTCCATGAGCGAGCCAGAGGGTCTCCAAGGTGTCCCGGAGGCGAGCGAAAAAGGGACGGCGTACGGGCAGTATGCCGGGTTCGAGGATCTCGATGCGGAGCGGCTGCGGCGGCGGCGCAGCGAGAAATGGCGCGCCTACCCGCCGGACGTGCTGCCGGCTTTCATCGCGGAGATGGATTACGACCTGGCGGAGCCGGTCCGGGAGGCACTGCGCGCCGCGATCGATCTCGGCGACTGCGGGTACGCGAACCCGGCGGGGCTGAGCGAGGCGTTCGCCCTGTTCTGCGCCGAGCGCGGCGGCTGGGCCGTCGAGACCGGCCGGGTCTTCCTGGTGCCGGACGTGATGGCCGGTGTCGACGCCCTGCTGACCTTGCTGACATCCCCAGGCGACGGCGTGGTGATCAACCCGCCGGTCTATCCGCCGTTCTTTGCGCACATAAGGAACGCGGGGCGGCGCGTCGTCGAGGTGCCCGTGGTTCGCGACGAGGGCCGGTGGACGCTCGACTTCCCCGCGCTGGAGGCCGCCTTCTCCGCCGGGGCGCGCGCTTTCCTGCTGTGCAGCCCGCACAACCCCACCGGGCGCGTGTTCAGCCGGGACGACCTGCTGACGATCGCGGAACTGTCCACGCGGTACGGCGTGGCGGTGCTCTCCGACGAGATCCACGCGCCGCTGACCCTGCCGGGGGCGGAGCACACGCCGTTCGTGTCGCTGGGAGACGAGGCCGGGCGGAACGCGGTGACGCTGGCCTCCGCGTCCAAGGCATTCAACGTCGCCGGCCTCAAGTGCGCCGTCCTGGTGGCCGGCTCGGAGGCGATGCGGCGGCGGCTGTCCCTGCTGCCGGCGTCCTGCCAGTTCGGGGCCGGCCTGCTCGGCGTCGTCGCGTCGATCGCCGCCTGGCGGTCGGGCGGCCCGTGGCTGGACCGGCTGATCGAGCAGCTCGACCGGGTGCGCGGCGAGTTCGGCAAGCTGCTGGCCGAGCGCCTGCCGGAGGCGGTGTACACCCCGCCGGAGGCCGGCTACCTGGCGTGGGTGGACTGCTCCGGACTGGCGCCCGGCCGCGAACCGGGACTCTCCCCCGCGTCCGTGTTTCTCTCCCGCGGGAAGGTCGCCCTCGGCGACGGGCGCGACTTCGGCGCCGTCGGCGAGGGGTTCGTCCGCGTGACGATCGGCACCAGCACCCGCCTGCTGACCGAGATCGCCGACCGCATGGCCGCCGCCGTCCGGGCCTAGCGCCGCCCGGCCGGGCGGGTCAGCGGCGGAAGCAGGCGGTCAGGTGGTCGTTGACGATGCCGCAGGCCTGCATGGTGGCATAGGCGGTGACCGGGCCGGTGAACGTGAAGCCGTGCTTTCTCAGCTCCGCGGACAGGGCCTTGGACGCGTTCGTCGAGGCCGGAACGTCATCGAGCGTCCGGGGCGCAGGCCCCGGGTCGGCGGCGTACCTCCAGACCAGGTCGCTGAGCCCGCCGGGAAGCGCCATCGCGGCGCGGGCGTTCGTGATCACCGCGTTGATCTTGGCGCGGTTCCGGACGATGCCCGGATCGGACATCAGGCGATGCACGTCGTCCGCGGCGAATTCCGCGACCGCCGCCGGGTCGAACCCGGCGAAGGCGGAACGGAAGTTCTCCCGCTTGCGCAGGATCGTCAGCCAGGAAAGGCCCGACTGGAAGGCCTCCAGGCTGAGCCGCTCGAAGATCAGCCGGTCGCCCCGGAGGGGCTGGCCCCACTCGTCGTCGTGATAGGCGAGGTACAGCGGGGCGCTCAGGCTCCACGGGCAGCGCAGCCTGCCGTCCGGGCCTGGGACAGCCTCGCGCGTGCCGTCACTCATCCTGCACGGCCCTCGCGTCCCCGTTGGGGGAGTTCGTGCTGACCGACGACGGTTCCGGCGAGTCTCCGTTGAGGGGGCCGGCTGAAATTTCAGCGGGGGCCACCGGGTGCTGGTCCTCAGCCGCGGCCGCCTCTTCCTGGCGCGCCCGTCCGGCGGACGCCTCGTGCGCGATCTCGGCGGGCGGCCCGTCGCCAGCGGCCGGCGGGACGCCGGCCGCGGCCGGGGAGGCGCTGCGCGTGGCCGGCTGGCCGGCCGCCGCGGTCAGGTCGGTGATCTGCTGCTCCAGGGAAACGATCAGCACGTCACGGTCGCGTATCGCGGTCGCGATCCGGTCCAGCGCCTCGTCGGTGACCTGCGTGTTGTACCCCCACAACGCGGTCGGGGGGCGCAGCAGCACGACATCGGTGGCCGATACCGGCCCCAACTCGAGCGGGGCGTGATCGACCTGCTCATAGGACATCTCGCCGCCGCGGCCGGTGGCGACGAACACGATCCCGGCCACGACGACGATGGCAGCGATCAGCAGAACGACAGGCACATAAGGAATCGTGCCATGTTCCGGGCGGCAAGTCGCACTCGCCAGGCGATCTGTAACGCTCTGTCAGCGAAGGCGGGGTCGGAATGCTCGCGCTTGATGATCTCGACGACTTCGGCCGCGTCATCGGCGACGTGCAGGAGCCCGAGTTCGTCCGGCCCGATGTTGCCCCTGACGAGCATGGTGTCCTTCAGCCACGACAGCAGGCCCGACCAGTAGTCGCTGCCGACCAGCACGATCGGGAACTTCGTGATCTTCCCGGTGGCGACCAGCGTCAGCGCCTCGAACAGCTCGTCCATCGTGCCGAAGCCACCGGGCAGCACCACGAACGCCTGCGAGTACTTGACGAAGACGGTCTTCCTGACGAAGAAGTACCGGAACTCCACGCCGACGTCCACGTAGTCGTTCAGCCCCACCTCGAGCGGCAGCTCGATGCCGAGCCCCACCGACACGCCGCCCGCCTCACTGGCACCCTTGTTGGCCGCCTCCATGATCCCCGGGCCGCCCCCCGTGATCACCGCGTAGCCGGCCGCGGCGAGGCTGCCCGCGATGCCCTCCGCCAGCCGGTACTCGCCGGTGCCGCGCGCGGTCCGCGCCGAGCCGAAGACCGCCACCGCCAGGCCCAGCTCGGCGAGCAGGCCGAAACCCTCGACGAACTCGGCCTGGATGCGCATCACACGCCATGGGTCGGTGTGCACCCAGTCGGCCGGGCCGCGCCGGTCGAGCAGCCGCTGGTCCGTGGTCGTCGCCGGTATCTGCTTGCCGCGCAGGGTCACCGGTCCCTGGCGCCGGACACGGCGATGCGGCTCGGAGTTAAAGGTCATCGTGTACTTACGGTAGCGCGGCGGCGCACGAGGCGGCGTGAACGCTAAGCGTCGACACCGTGATCGCGGAGGATCTCGTTGAGTTCCGCCTTGTCATGGCGGCTGCCTTCCGGCAGCCGCCTGAGGACCAGCAGGCACGGCATGCCGAACTCGCCGCCGGGAAACTTCCGCGGCCGGGTGCCGGCCACGCACACCGACCATGGCGGCACCTCACCGCGCGGCAGTTCCTCCCCGGTTTCCACGTCGATGACGTGCGTGGTCCTGGTGAGGATCGCCCCGGCGCCGAGCACGGCGCCGGCGCCCACCCGCGCGCCGCCGACGACCATGCAGCGCGACCCGACCAGGGCCTCGTCCCCCACGACCACCGGCACCGCCTCCGGCGGCTCGAGCACGCCGCCGATCCCGGCGCCGCCGGACAGGTGGACGTTCTTCCCGATCTGCGCGCCCGAGCCCACGGTCGCCCAGGTGTCCACCATCGTTCCCGAGTCCACGTAGGCCCCGATGTTCACGAACGACGGCATGAGGACCGCGCCGGGGGCGATGTACGAGCCCCATCGCGCGATCGAGCCCGGCAGCGCGCGCACGCCGTCCAGCCGCGTCTTCAGCGGCAGCCGGTCCTGGTAACGGAAGTCGCCCACCTGGGACGTCGCCATCGGCAGCAGGCGGAACGCCAGCAGGATCGCGCGCTTCGCGCGCTCGTCGACCTCCACCGCGCCGGTGGCCGCATCCACCCGCGCGACCCTGGCCGTCCCCGCGTCGAGCGCGTCGATCGCGGAGACGACCTCGGCGCGCGCGGCGGAATCCTCCGGGCCCAGCTCAGACCGGCGCTCCCACAACTCGTCGATCCGCGGCGACAGCGGCGACTTCCCAGACTCGTTCATGGCGAGCGAGCCTACCGAACCCGGCGGCCAGCGCTGCACCCCCGGGCCGCTGGCCACGCCACCTGCCGGGCGCGGGTACCTTCGGATGTTGTGCCGACGACACCTCCGCGGCGGAACCAGGCGGTCGCCTTCACCCAGGTCCCGTACCGGCAGCCACCCGCGCGCCGCCGGCGCGTCCGGTGGTGGGCGGTCTGTCTGCTGACCGTCGTCGCCGTGATGCTGGCCACGGGCGGATACCTGATCTACAACACGTACCGCCACATCGTCGCGCCGCTTCTGGCCACGCCCGGCTGCCAGGCGGGGACCGGCCAGCAGGCCTGGCCGCTGGACAGCGGCCAGGCCGCCGTCGCCGCGACGATCGCCGGCGTCGCCGTCCGCTATCGGCTGCCCAGGGAGGCGGTCACGATCGCGTACGCCACCGCCATGCAGGAATCCAAGATGGAGAACCTGAACTACGGCGACCGTGACTCGGTGGGGATCTTCCAGCAGCGCCCCTCCGAAGGCTGGGGCACCGCCACGCAGCTCGAGGATCCGGTGTACGCGACGACCGTGTTCTTCCGCGCGCTTGTCAAGATCCCCGGCTACACAAGGCTGCCCGTCTACCAGGCCGCCCAGGATGTGCAGCACAGCGCCGACGGCTCCGCCTACCAGGCGTACGCGACGGTCGCCGCCTCGCTCGCCGGCTCCTTCGCCGGCGCCCAGGCGCACGCGGTCACCTGCTGGTACTCACCCGCCAGCCACGGCGCGAACGTGAGAGCGGCCTGGCGGGACATGGCCGCGACGTTCGGCCGGCCGGGGCGGAACCGGGCGCTGGAGGGAATGACCACCGCCCGTTCAGAAAAATCTGCGGTCTTCCGGGTCAGGAGGGCCGACGGGTGGACGGTGGCCAGCTGGCTCGTCACCCACGCGGATTCCTACGGCATCACCCGGCTGCGCTACGGCGGGTACGAGTGGCGGGCCTCGATCTCGGAGACGAGCTGGCAGCGGGAGCCGGGGCCGGCCAGCGCCGGCATCGCCGCCAGCTGACGCCGGAGTCGCGGCGGGCTGACGCCGGCATCGCCGCGGCCCGAAGCCGGTGTCGCCGTCGGCTGACACTCCGGGACGCGGCGGCCGCGACCGAAGCCGGTGCCGCCGTCGGCTGACGCCGGAGTTGCCCGGAGTCGCGGCGGGCTGACGCCGGAGTCGCCGTCGGCTGACACTCCGGGACGCGGCGGCCGCGGAAAACCGCCATACTGTGGTTGCAGGGTTCGGTAAGGAAGAGGAGTTCACACGTGACCTACATCATCGCGCAGCCATGCGTCGATGTGCTTGACAAGGCATGCATCGAAGAGTGCCCGGTGGATTGCATCTACGAGGGCGAGCGCATGCTCTATATTCACCCGGACGAGTGCGTGGACTGCGGGGCCTGCGAGCCGGTGTGCCCGGTCGAGGCGATTTACTACGAGGACGACGTGCCCGACCAGTGGAAGGACTACTACAAGGTCAACGTCGACTTCTTCGAGGAGCTCGGCTCCCCTGGCGGCGCGTCGAAGGTCGGCAAGATCAGCAAGGACCACCCGGTGGTGGCGGCGCTTCCGCCGCAGGCCGCGGAGGAGTGAGCATCGTCCGCCAGCGGCCGACCATGCGAACTTCCGGGAAGCAGAGTGACGCTCGCCGCGCGGCTGCCCGCCTACACGTGGGACAGGCTCGGCCCGCTGCGGGAGAAGGCCAGGGCCTTCCCCGGCGGGCACGTCGACCTGTCCATAGGAACGCCCGTCGACCCGGTGCCGCCGGTCGTGCGCGATGCGCTCGCGGCCGCCGCCAACGCGCCCGGTTACCCGCTCACCGCGGGGACGCCGGAACTGCGCTCGGCGGCCGCCGGGTGGCTCTCGCGCTGCCACGGAGTGGCCGTATCGCCGGAATCCGTGCTGCCGGTGATCGGGACCAAGGAGTTCATCGCCTGGCTTCCGGCGCTGCTCGGAATCGGCCCCGGCGATGTCGTCGTGCACCCGGCGCTCGCGTACCCGACGTACGACATCGGCGCGCGGCTGGCGGGGGCTTCGCCGCTGGCCGCCGACAGCACCGTGGCCGTCGGCCCGGCCCGCGCCCGGCTGTTCTGGGTGAACTCGCCGTCCAACCCCACGGGCCAGGTGCTTCCCGCGGCGCACCTGGCGAAGGTGGTCTCGTGGGCGCGCTCGCGCGGCTGCGTCGTCGCGTCCGACGAGTGCTACATCTCGCTCGGCTGGTCGCAGGAGCCGGTGCCGGTGCTGCACCCGTCCGTGTGCGGGGACTCGCATGAGGGCGTGCTCGCCGTGTACTCGCTGTCCAAGCGGTCCAGCATGGCCGGCTACCGGGCGGGTTTCGTGACCGGGGATCCCGCACTGGTTTCGGATCTGCTCGCGGTTCGCCGGCAGGCGGGGATGATGGTGCCCGCCCCGGTGCAGGCCGCGATGGCCGCGGCGCTCAGCGACGACGCGCACGCCGAGGCGCAGCGCGCCCTGTACGGCGCACGGCGGTCCGCGCTGCGCTCGGCTCTGGAGGCCGCGGGCTGGACGGTCGACCACTCCGAGGCGGGCCTGTACCTGTGGGCGACGCACCCGGAGCACGACTGCTGGTCGGCCGCGTCGCTGCTGGCGTCGCGGTGCGGCATCCTGGTGGCGCCCGGCGAGCTCTACGGCCCGGGCGGCGGGCGGCACGTCCGGGTGGCGCTGACCGCGACCGACGAGCAGGCCGAGGCCGCCGCGAAGCGGCTGCACGCCCTCGCGGGGTAAGCGGGGTAAGCGGGGTAAGCCGCAGCAGCGGCGCGGCGGATCTGGGTGCGATCCGCGCTGCTGTGACGACGCGGATTGCACCCAGACACGGCAACAGTCACGCACAGCGCATCAGCTTTGCAACAGTCACGCACAGCGCATCAGCTTTGCGTCAGGTCCTGGAGGATCACGCCGCCGCGGGTGGTGATCGTTCGCTGGTAGGTATCACCATCCCCGGTGGCGGTGATGGTGCCGGTTGTGGCGCCGCTGGTGATGGTGGGGACGCTGTTGTCCTCCTCCAGGGCGCCGTAGCCGATGATGCTCTCGGAGAGGCTGGTCCGGTAGCCGTCCGCGTCGCCGTGCTGCGTGGCCGCGTCGCCGTGCTGCGTGGCCACGTCGGTGAGCTGCTGGCTGACCGAGGCGGGCAGGAAGAAGTCCGCTCCGCCCGCGCTGGTCAGGTAGCCGTTCGGCGCGTCGATCGTCCAGCTCGCCGCGTCGTCCCTGGTGACCCGCGTGTCGGGGCCGCTGACGGTCTGCGAGCCCGTGGACGTCTGCTCCTGGTGAACCCACTGGTAACACGGTCCGGAGCAGGACGGGTTGATGTACGACTGGTCGTTGCCGAACTGGAGGCTCTGGCTGAGCGTGTCGGTCCAGGTGCGGCCGCCCTGCGTGACGGTGCCGGAGATCCGGTAGGCCGCGCTGGCCGACTCGCTGGAGACCGGCTTGCTGGAGTCGCCCAGGGCGTTGCCGGTGGTGACCTGCGACGTGTGGGGGAACGAGAGCGTGTCGGAGGTGGGGCCGCCGGTGACCGCCGCGCCGCCCGCGGTCAGCAGCAGCGATCCGCCCGCCAGCCAGTACCCGGCGTTGCCCGCCACGGTGAGGCTGATCGTGTGGCTGCCGGCGGCGCTCAGCAGCCCGGCGAACGGGGTGAGGTCCAGCCGGTAGGACGGGATGTCCATGGTGTGGATGCCGGTGAGCGGCCGCCAGATAAGCGGGTTCACGCCCCCGGTGTAGACGTAGGGGAACGGCCACACCGCGCCGGCCGGCCGGCCGTCGACCGACACCTCGATCTCGCGGAAGGCGGGCGTCAGCGACCACCAGAACTCGTCGGCCGACTGCCCCACCGCGTACAGGTCCAGGGTGGCCGTCGTGACGTTGTCCGGGAGTGTCACGGTGGCCGACAGGGTCTGCCCCGTGTTCACCGTGGCGAAGTCATTGCTGCCGCCCGCGGGCAGCAGCGGGACGACCTGGCTCGGGACGCCCGGGCGCTGGGCGGGCGCGGCCGGGCCGGTCTCGCCGATCGCGTCGCCGGCCAGCGCCGGTGCCGCCAGGCTCGCCGTCCGCGCCGCACGGAACCCGCCGCCCGCCGGGTAGAAGAGCAGCCTGGCCGTGATCACCGGGATCCCGGTGTCGACGCTGCTGAGGTAGTTGTCCACGTAGGTGGAGAACGTCCGGGTCCCGGACAGCAGCGGCAGGTAGCCGGTGATGTCCTTGCGCACGTGCCAGGTGATACCGGCCGGGACCGGTTCCGGCGTCACGCCGAGGAAGATCTGCACCGGGCCGTCGAAGACCTCGCACAGCCGGTCGTACTGGCGGCCGGTCTCGCTGCCGGTGATGTCCAGCACCACCTCCGCCCACCGCCCCCTGGGCAGCGGCGCCGTGGTGACGGCCGGCGGCGGCCCGTTGCCGAACGCCGCGTTGTCGGCGATCGTGACCACGGCGGGCCGCTCCGGCGGGACCCTGACCGGCGGGTCCAGCGTGACGGGGTTGGCGGTCGTGGCGAACTCGGCCGCCCTGGCGGCTGCCCCGGCAACCGAGGCCGTTCCGGGCGGGGCGACGCGGCGGGCGTGGGCGGCCCCGCCGGAGGTGGCCAGGGCCGAGGCCGTGCCGCCCAGCAGCACGGCGGCCGTGGCGGAGACGGCGATCCAGCGGCGGGCATGCGGTGCCATGAGGCGCATCGTGGTTCTCCCATCGCCGTGCGACGGTGCGACGGTGTTGCGGGACGGCGGGACGGCGGGACGGCGGCGCGACGGTGCGGAATTGATCGGAAGTGTAACGGTCTGCGGGGAGATGTGACCAGTACCGGCGCACCCGGCGTCTGCCGGGCCGCGGGCACCCATAGGCTTGTGGGCGTGCTGAGGCTGCTGGACACGCGAGGCGGCGAGGAGGCGGCGGCGGTCAGGCCGGCGCACCCGGGCGAACTGCGGCTGCTGGTCAGCGCGCGCGATCGCACGGGGCTGGGGACGGTACGCGTGCATCTGCTGGCGGACCTGATCCGCCGGGTCGCCGAACGCCGCGGGCTGCTCGTCACGGTCTGCGATCTCGCCGAGGCGGGCGGCGACCTGGTGTCGCTGCGCGACGCCTGTGCGGCGCTGAACATCCACCCGCCACAGCACACGATGCCGCCCTTTCTGCCGGCGGAGGAGCTGGAGGCGCGGCTGTCGGCGTTGTTTCCCGGCGGCGCGGGGCCCGCGGGAGGGCCCGGGCATGCCGGAGCCCCGCTCTTCGACGTGCTGGTGGCCTCGGTTCACGGTCCCGGCCGGGAGGACGTCGCCGGCTGGGCGCGGCTGGCGGCCTACTGCGGGCATGTGACGCCGGCCGAGGGAGCGGAGGGGACGGCGGCCTCGCCGCGGGACGTGACGGAGCGCGGGCTCGATCCGCTGGCGCTGCGGCTCGCGCTGCTCCGCATCCGCTACCGCGAGCCGGCCAGCCTCGGCTGGGAGATGCTGCACGCCGCCGGC
This sequence comes from Streptosporangiaceae bacterium, assembly GCA_019239975.1. Classification (GTDB taxonomy): domain Bacteria; phylum Actinomycetota; class Actinomycetes; order Streptosporangiales; family Streptosporangiaceae; genus JAFAZE01. The sequence goes on along the minus strand of JAFAZE010000017.1, from coordinate 15,315 downwards.
AAGACGTTGCTGCGGTGGCGCGAGGAGGTCGCGGCCTGGGCCCGGTCACCGAGCAGGCCGATGTCGCGGCGCTACTTCGACGCCGTGATCGCCGCCTTCGACGACAATCTGGACGCGCATGCCGCGCTGCGCCAGATCAGCGCGCTGGAAGGCGACGCCGGCGAGGCCGACGGGACCAAGTTCGAGACGTTCGCGGCGGCCGACCGGCTGCTGGGGCTCGACCTTGCGCGGGACGTGGGCTCTGCTGGCCCGGGGGGACGACCCCCCGGAACCCCCCGGTTACCCGCTGCGGTTCTCGCCGTAGCATCGCACGGCCGGAGGGCCGTGGGCCCTCACGGACCGCGCGATCGCGGCGTAAACCGCTATCGCGGCTTTACGCCACGCCACCCGCCGTAGCCCACCGCGGATCCCGCCGTATCGCGACGCTACCCGCTGTCGAGCAGGCTCCGGGCAACGAATCGCTGCTTTGGCGCTCTTTCGCGCAACGAATCTTTATCGTGATGCATGATCGCCTTATACGATCGGCACCGCCCGTTCCGTACCCTTAATCACATGATCACCGACGCGAGCCGCGGCACCCTGCGGAGCGAAGTCCTGGGCGGCGCCGCGGCGACACCGGCGGCGACGCCGCGGGCCTACCTGATGTGCCCGCCCGAATACTTCGCCGTGACGTACGCGATCAACCCGTGGATGCGGCCGGAGGAGCCGGCCGACGCGGCGCGTGCCATGCGGCAGTGGGAGCGCCTCCGGCAGACGTACCTCGGCCTCGGCCACGAGGTGCGGATCATCGACCCGGTGCCCGGGCTGCCGGACATGGTGTTCGCCGCCAACGGCGCCACGGTGGTGGGCGGGACGGTGCTCGGCGCCCGCTTCCGGTACCCGGAGCGCGCCGCCGAGGCAGGGGCGTACCTGGACTGGTTCCGCGGCCAGGGCTGGCAGTCCGTCCGCGTCCCGCGGCACGTCAACGAGGGTGAGGGGGACTTCCTCTACACCGGCCGGGCGCTGATCGCGGCGCACGGTTTCCGCAGTGATCCGGCCGCTGCCGGGGAGCTGGCGGAGGTCTTCGGCGTGCCGGTGGTGAGCGTGCGGCTCACCGACCCGCGGTACTACCACCTGGACACCGCGATGTGCGTGCTCGACGCGGACACCGCCATGTACTACCCGGCCGCGTTCGACGACGAGGGCAGGGCGGCGCTGGCCAGCGTGTTCGGCGAGCTGATCGAGGCGAAGGACGAGGACGCCGAGGTGCTCGGGCTGAACGCGGTCAGCGACGGGTACCACGTGGTGCTCGCCGCGCAGGCGACGGCGCTGGCCAGGCAGCTGGCCGTGCGCGGGTTCGAGCCCGTCGGCGTGGACATGTCGGAGCTGCGCAAGGCCGGCGGCGGGGCGAAGTGCTGCACGCTCGAGCTGCGCGGCCCGCAGATTGGCTCGGAGAGGGGCTGAGCATGACGGAGACGATGCCGGACCTGATGGGGCTCACCCGCGAGCACAGCGCGCGCAACTACGCGCCGCTGCCGGTCGTGATCAGCGAGGCCGAAGGCGTCTGGGTCACCGGCGTCGGCGGGCGCCGGTACCTGGACATGCTCGCCGCGTATTCGGCGCTCAACTTCGGGCACCGCCATCCCCGGCTGGTCGCCGCGGCGCAGCGGCAGCTCGAGCGCGTCACGCTGGTCAGCAGGGCGTTCGACCACGACCAGTTCGGCCCGTTCTGCGCGGAGCTCGCCGAGCTCGCCGGCATGGAGATGGTGCTGCCGATGAACTCCGGCGCCGAGGCGGTGGAGACGGCGATCAAGGTGGCGCGCAAGTGGGGCTACCAGGTCCGCGGCGTGCCGCACGACGAGGCCGTCATCGTGGTGTTCGACGGGAACTTCCACGGGCGCACCACCACGATCGTGAGCTTCTCGTCCGATCCCGACGCGCGGGAGGACTACGGACCGTACACGCCGGGCTTCGTGAACGTGCCCTACGGTGACCTCGGCGCGCTGCGGTCCGCCTTCGCGGTCTATGGCGATCGCGTGGTCGCCGTGCTGGCCGAGCCGGTGCAGGGTGAGGCCGGCGTGATCGTTCCGCCGCCGGGGTTCCTGGCGGGCGTGCGCGAGCTGTGCACGCAGGCGGGCGCGCTGATGATCGCCGATGAGATCCAGTCCGGGCTCGGGCGGGTCGGCGCGACGTTCGCCTGCTCGGCTGAGGGCGTTGTGCCGGACGCGTACCTGCTGGGCAAGGCGCTCGGCGGCGGCATCGTGCCGGTCTCCGCGATGGTCTCCTCGCGCTCGGTGCTCGGCGTGCTGCGGCCGGGACAGCACGGCTCTACGTTCGGCGGCAACCCGCTGGCCTGCGCCGTCGCCCGCGAGGTGATCGCGATGCTGCGCACTGGCGAGTACCAGGAGCGTTCCGCTGTCCTTGGCCGGCGGATGCACGCGCGGCTGTCCGCGCTGCCGGCGTCGGTGGTGAGCTCGGTGCGCGGGCGCGGGCTGTGGGCCGGGGTATCGTTCACGTCGCTGCCCGGGCGGGTGGCGTGCGAGCGGCTCGCCGGGGCGGGCGTCCTGGCCAAGGAGACGCACGGGAACGTGATCAGGCTCGCCCCGCCGCTGGTGATCACCGAATCCGAGCTGGAGTGGGCGCTCGACCGCATCGAGCAGACGCTGCTGGCGTCCTGAGCCTCGCGGCGTGGGGATGCGCAGCGCCTGCATCATGATCACGGAAATGCGGGGTCGCATATGGCACCGTAATTTCCACCACACCATTCGTGGCCCGCGCATGGCGGAAATTAAGGGCCCGAATAGGGGGTTCTGGCTTGAATCCCGGGACGGTAACTAACCTCATCGATCGCTACCCGCCCTCCATGCCCGCAGGTAACACCCCTGCTGCCGGCCGCCGGTCCCTGCGCGGGGCCAAATGCGCCAGCGGCCCCACTGGGCGGGGCCAAATGCGCCAGCGGCCCCGCTGCCATCGGTGAGCCCGGACGTGGCCCGCGCTTGGCGGAGACGTGGCCCGCGCTTGGCGGAAATCAAGGGTTGGTGGCGGCCGAATTCCGCGGGGAAGGGCGGGAGGGGGGATCAGCGGGTGCGGTGCTGGGTGCGGGCCCAGAGGACGAAGGAGGCACTGACGCCGATGGCGGCGCTGAACGCGCCGCCATAGAGGTACCACTTGCCCGCGGTCGTGTTGGTGATGATCACGCTGCCGCCTGAATCCGGCATCGACAGCACGAACGACGCGATGATCCAGCCGACCGCCGGCACCAGCGCGGCGCCCATCGAGCGCATCCCCCACCCCGCGAACAGGCAGGTCGCCAGGATCGCAACGCAGAAACCGAGCGCGGCCAGCGGGGCCGGGCCCTCGCTGTACAGAAAGCTGCCGGTCAGGCCCTCCATGACACCGAGCACGAGCAGCGCGGCGTAGGTGGCGCCGGTGAGCGCACCGCGGGCCGGCCGGGGCGCGCGCTCTCCCGGCTCTCGCTCAGCCTGCTGCTGGCCCGGCGTCATGCCCATGAACCAGCAGGTTACCCAGTGCGCCGGTCACGACGCGAAAAGGTCGCGCTCGTAGGGGTCGCCGGGGTCGCGGGGGCCTGGGGTCCCGGCGAGCAGCGTGTAGTACTCGGTGCTCAGCACCCGCTGGCCGAGCCCGTTGGACAGCGCGAAGTACATGCCGTCCACCGCGATCTGCGTGGCGTGCGCCCGCATCGCGGCCAGCTTGGCGTCCAGGTAGGCGCTCGCGTCGATCGCCGTCGTCACCTGGTCGTCGGGCACGCCGTACGGGAGCTCCCTCGCCTGCTCGAAGCCGGAGCCGGCGGGCAGTTTCACCGCCTCAGCCAGCACGGACGCGGGCATCGCGGTGGCGTAGAACCTGGACGCCCGCCACGGCCCGGCGCCGCCGGGGGCACCCGGCCCGCCGTCGCCCGGGCCGCCGTCATCCCGGCCGCCGTCGCCCGGGCCGGCGCCGTCCGGCACCGCCGGGTCGGCAGCCAGGCGGAAGGCGCGCCAGGCCACCCGGTGCGCCTGGATGTGATCGGGGTGGCCGTAGAAGCCGTTGGCGTCGTAGGTCACGATCACCCGCGGCCGCACCTCGCGGATGACGCCGACCAGCGCGAGCGCGGCCTCCTGCACGTCCGCCTGCCAGAAGCAGCGGGGGTCGTCGTTGTCGGGCAGGCCCATCATGCCGGAGTCGCGCCACCGGCCCGGGCCGCCGAGGAAACGGTGATCGGTGACGCCGAGCGCCTCGCACGCGGCGTTCAGCTCCCCGATCCGGTACTCGCCGAGCCGGTCGCCTGAGCCGTCGGCCAGGTACGCCAGCGAGGGCGGGATGACCTCGCCGCGCTCGCCAAGCGTGCAGGTGACGAGCGTGACCCGGGCGCCTTCGGCCGCGTACCTGGCCATCGTCGCCCCGGTGCCGATCGACTCGTCGTCCGGGTGCGCGTGCACCAGCAACAGACTGCGGTCGCTGTAAGACCGGCCCACCGCTAGCTGACCACCATTAGCTGATTTCGCACTTGGTGACTGACGACCATCGAGGACACTCCGTAGTGCTGCGCTACCTCATCAAGTTCCTCCTGAGAGGCTTCCTGGGGTTCACCGGGAAGCAGCTCTGCTATGCCCTCGGCAGGCGCCAACAACTCTGCCGCAAATGCACGCTCGATCTTCTGACGATCAGTATAGGCACTAGTCACCAGAAAGTAAGGGTCATCATCCCAGATAAAATGCCAAAGACAGCGTGCCAGCGTGAAACGCGCTGCTGTAGCACGGCTTCTGCGTCCCAAGACCGCCACTGGCTTGCCACGCTGGTCCGTTCGCCCAAGCGCGTGCAGCGCCCTATCTGATACACTACTTGTGGCACTGGAGACATAGCCTTGAACATCAAACTTCGCCAGAAGGCTGGCTTCCACAAAGCTGCGAGCATGCAGTGCCTGCATGCGACCTAGCTGCCAAGGTAGCCGGCGCCGACCTTTTACCTGGACATCTAGCTCACCGCGCGTCTGACGCACGGCATCGGTTAGATTGCCATACGCCTGCTCCATCCGAGCCAAACCCTCAAAGGGCACAGTGTTCTTGTGTTTCGCACGCTTGGGTACCGCGCGTTCACCATCGGCCCTTATCCGGAGGATCCAGTCCAAGGACTCCCGCATCAGCGCAGGATCAGCAGCATCAAGAAAGTCACCAAACACTTGCGCTGGCAGGGAATCGGCTGCACGAAGAATTGTGGATTCGTATTCCTCGGGCATTGAATACGGGTCAAGGCCGAGACGCGCCGCGGCCTTGGCGTACTCAGCCTCATCCGCATCCATCTCCCGGATCTCGGCCCATTCTTTCTCCAGGGCCGTTCCGGTAACGCCCTGCTCTGCAAGCCTGGTCAATACCGCTGAGACAAGTCGGCCCAGCTCAAGCTGGATCTCTTCGCTGTCGACGCGGCGCTCACCGCTGCTGAGGAATCTGATCGGCCAATCTGGTGCAGCTGCCAGGTCGCCCTGCCAGACCAGCCGAGTCGAGTTCCCATCAGGGACGATCCATAGATCCGGCCATGCGAAACCATCGCCACTGGCGCGTATGGAATGGCGATCGCGCTGTTCCCGAGGCAGGTTACGTACGTCTCCAGCACCAATATCCGTAAGGCGTGCGAGCACTCCAGACGGACGTGCATCGGACTGAAGGAACCACCAGTTATACGCTATCCATTCCGCGAGGGGATACAGCGGGCAGTAGAGCGAGTGCCGGGCACTCCCTGAGTCTCGGTCCTCGACGAGCGTCGCCCATTCGTCGCCAATCCGGATTTCCATCCTTGCCCACGTAGCCCGGTGCTCAGCGGCGCGGACCGAAGGCGCAGCCTCCCACTCCCAAGCGATCTTGAACGCCGCGTCCGCCATCAGCTCAGACCTTCTGGCTCTTCACCCGGCTCAAGCGGGTATCCCTTGTACTGGCCAAGCTCCTGATTCACTAGCCTCGCCTCATACACCACATTCCCTCGCTTATGCCACGCATAGCGAGGGAAATCCCCCTCCCAGGGTGTACCTACATGCCCGTCTGAGATCGAAGCCCTGAGCCACGTAGTCAGTTCAGCGACATCAGCAAGGCCGGGATCGCATTTCGACGCATCTGCCCGTAGCTTTGGCGGCCCAGCGAACGACGGGCGAGACTTGTGCTCGCTGCTCCCAACATAGACCGCTCGCGCGGCGAGGCTAGGCAGGCTCACGCCAGGCGGTGGCTCCGCGAGGCTCCTTCGCGGCGGACGGCGGCGCTTGACTGCACGCATGTAGTGATTATTACTTACCTGACTGTCGCGACGGTCAGTGTCCACCGGAGCAGGCGTGGCTGGCAGGATCGGAAGCTATGACCGAGAGCTTTCCCAGGCAGCTTGCCCGGACCCGGCAGTTCACGCTGGGCGTGCCGCGGGCGTTCCATATCTCCCCGGACGGGACCAGGGTCACGTTCCTTCGCACCAAGAGCGGCGACGACCCGGTGACCTGCCTGTGGGAAGCCGACGCCGCCACGGGGGCCGAACGCCTGGTCGCCGACCCCAGGGCACTCGGCGCCGAGGAGGGCAACCTGCCGCCGGAAGAACGCGCGCGCAGGGAACGGGTGAGGGAGACCGCGGGCGGCATCGTTTCCTACGCCACGGACACGGCGCTGAGCATCGCGGTGTTCGCCCTGTCCGGGCAGGTCTATGCGGTGCGCCTGGGCGGCGCGGCCGCGGGCGGCGCGCAGGCGGGCGCGCAGAAGGGCGGGGTCTCAGCCGGGAACGGCCCCTGGCTGGTGCCGACCCGCACGCCGGCACTGGAGCCGCGGCCGGATCCGGGCGGACGGAGGGTCGCCTACGTGCACGACGGGACGCTGCGCGTGGCGGGGCTCGGCGAAACCGGCGAGCCCCCCGGCGGCGAGCTGGCCGATCACGAGCCGGCCGATCACGAGGTGGCCGATCACGAGGTGGCCGGCGAGCCGGGCGTGACGTACGGCCTGGCGGAGTTCGTCGCGGCCGAGGAGATGGAGCGCACCCGCGGCTACTGGTGGTCGCCCGACGGCGCCCGGCTGCTGATCGCGCGGGTGGACGAGTCCCCGGTGCGGCGCTGGTACATCGCCGACCCGGCCAACCCGGGCCGGCCGCCCGCCGAGGTGGCCTATCCCGCCGCCGGCACGCCGAACGCGGACGTGTCGCTGACGCTGGCCACGCTGGACGGCGAGCGGACGCCGGTGGAGTGGGACGCCGCCGCGTTCCCGTACCTGGTCACGGCCGTCTGGGACGAGGACCTGCTGATCGTCGTGCAGAGCCGGGACCAGAAGACCATGCGCGTCATCATGAACGGCGAGGTGATCCGCGAGGACACCGACCCGCACTGGGTGGACATCGTCCCCGGCGTTCCGGCGCAGCTCGCCGACGGCCGCATCGTCTGGACGCAGACCAGCGAGGACACCCGCCGGCTGATCATCGGACTGCCCGCGGAGCTTGGCGCGGCGAAGCCGGTCACCCCCGCGGGCCTTCAGGTCCGCGAGATCCTGGGCACCGATGGCGACACCGTGCTGTTCACGGCGTCCACCGAGCCCACACAGATCGCGCTGTGGAGTTACGGCGCCGGCGGGCTCACCGAAGTCAGCGGGCGGCCCGGCGTGCACACCGGCCGCCGCGCGGGCGGGACCACCGTGGTGTCGAGCCGTTACCTTGACGAGGACGGCGCGCACGTTCGGATAAATTCGACGGCCATTGATTCGCTGGCGCAACGGCCGAACCTGCCGTCACCACAGCCGGTGATCTTCGGCGCCGGCCCCAGCGGCATCCGCACCGCGGTGCTGTTTCCTTCGTCGCACCGGCCCGGCTCGGCCAGGCTGCCGGTGCTGCTCGACCCGTACGGCGGCCCGCACGCGCAGCGTGTGCTCAAGGCGCGCGGCGCGTACCTCACCTCGCAGTGGTTCGCCGAGCAGGGATTCGCCGTCGTGGTCGCGGACGGCCGCGGCACCGGGGGACGGGGGCCCGGCTGGGATCGCGCCGTGGCCGGGGACCTGGCGGCCCCGGTGCTCGAGGACCAGGTGACGGCGCTGCAGGCGGCGGCCGGGCGGTTCGGCGACCTGGACACGGGACGCGTGGCGATCCGCGGCTGGTCGTTCGGCGGCTACCTGGCGGCGCTTGCCGTGCTGCGCCGCCCCGACGTTTTCCACGCGGCGATAGCGGGCGCCCCGGTGACCGACTGGCGCCTCTACGACACCCATTACACCGAGCGCTATCTCGGCGATCCCGGTTCCAGCGTGACCGTTTATGACCGCTGCTCTCTCATCGAGGATGCCGAACGAGCGGTGGTGCCCGCGGGCGGCTCCGGGGAGCCCTCCGGGGCCGGCAGAGTGTTCCGCCCGCTGCTTGTCATTCACGGGCTGGCCGACGACAACGTGGTGGCCGCGCACACGCTGCGGCTGTCTTCCGCGCTGCTCGCCGCGGGGTACCCGCATTCGGTGCTTCCGCTGTCCGGTGTCACGCACATGACGCCGCAGGAGGTCGTGGCGGAGAACCTGCTGCTACTACAGGCCGGGTTCCTTCGTGACGCATTGTCACGGGAATAATCGCTGGTCACGCGCGTTTTCCGGCTGAAGGTGCGACACGCGCGACACAACGCCGCGAGGTCCGCAGGAACGTCGGGCGGGGCCGGTAGGGTGAGGGCCATGAGTGAGCTCCCGGTCCAGGATGTGGTCCACACCGGTGAGGGAGCCGCGGTGGTCGTGCCGCTGGCCGAGTACCGCAGGCTCCGGGAACTCGAGGAACGGATGGCGGACAGCGAGGACGAGGCGGCGCTGCGGGAGTACCAGCAGCGCAAGACGGCGGGAACCGCCGAGCTCGTCCCACACGAGGAGGTCAAGCGAAAGCTTGGCCTTCCCTCCACGTGACACATACAGCCTGCCGTGTCGTACGCGATCTACTGGGAAGAGCGTGCGGTCACTCTCGCGTCCGGTTACCTGGCGGGTGACCCGGCGGGCCTCAGCAGGCTCGTCGCCGCGGTCGACCTGCTCGCCGGCGAGCCGCGCCCGCCCGGGTCGTTCCCGTACGGCAGCGAGGACCTCCGGCGCCTGCGGCACGGCCCGTACCGGGTCCTCTACGAGATCGACCCCGCCGAGCGCATGATCGCCATCCTGCACATCGGCCGCTCGCTGTAAGACGGGAATCCCCACCTAAAAGGCGACATGCCGCAGGCGCCGGGCCGAACGCCGCGAGGACCCGAAGGGCCGCAGCGGTGTCCCGGCGCCGAGGACCGCCTCCCGAAGCCAGCGAAGCGCCCGCGAGGGAGGCCAGCGTTGCAGTGTAGCAAGGGTCACACCCTGAATGAGGGCTGCATTACACCATCCGCACACTGACTCGGTTAGGTTCGTGGTCATCGGACATGCGGGCGCGCGTTACGCTTACGCACGAGGCAGGACGCTGAGGATGACACAGGCAACAGAGGCGCCGGCAAGGACGCGGGCGCAGATCTCCGAGCGGACGCTCCGCAAGGACCCCTGGTGGCAGGCACCGCGGCTGGTGGCCGCCCTGCTCACGATCTGGGTGCTCTACGCCACGGTCCGCGTGTTCACGGGCCACTGGTACTACGTGCCGAAATACCACTACCTGACGCCGTTCTACTCGCCGTGCGTCAGCGGCGAGTGCGTGCCCGGGTCGAGCGCCCTCGGCCACTGGTGGCCGGCGGTGCCGCCGATCATCCCGTACGCGGTCGTGTCCCTGGTGTTCGTGCTCGGCTTCCGGCTGACCTGCTACTACTACCGGCGCGCCTACTACCGGGCGTTCTGGCGCGCGCCGGCCGCGTGCGCCGTGCGCGAGCCGCACGCCAAGTACACCGGCGAGACCAGGTTCCCGCTGATCGGGCAGAACCTGCACCGCTACTTCTTCTACATGGCCCTCGTGATCGCGGTGCTCCTCACCTACGACGCGGCGCAGGCGTTCCGCGGACCGGACGGCAACTTCGGCTTCGGCATCGGTTCCCTCATCCTGCTCGCCAACGTGATCCTGCTGTGGGGATACACGCTGTCGTGCCATTCGTGCCGGCACATCACCGGCGGGAGGCTGAAGCATTTCTCGAAGCACCCGGTCCGGTACTGGATCTGGACCAAGGTGTCGGCGCTCAACGCGCGCCACATGCAGTTCGCCTGGATCACGCTGGGCACCCTGATGCTCGCGGACCTGTACGTCATGCTGGTCGCCAGCGGAGCGCTCTCCGATCCCAGATTCTTTAATTAGCCGAACGGGCAGTGGTTATGACCGACGAAATAAAGCGTTACTCCTACGACGTGGTAGTGATCGGCGCGGGCGGCTCGGGACTGCGCGCGGCGATCGAGGCGCGGCTGCAGGGAAAGAAGACCGCGGTCATCTCCAAGTCGCTGTTCGGCAAGGCGCACACTGTAATGGCCGAGGGCGGCTGCGCGGCCGCGATGGGCAACCGCAACCCGCGTGACAACTGGCAGGTGCACTTCCGCGACACGATGCGCGGCGGCAAGTTCCTGAACAACTGGCGGATGGCCGAGCTGCACGCGAAGGAGGCACCGGACCGCGTCTGGGAGCTGGAGGCGTGGGGCGCGGTCTTCGACCGCACAGCGGACGGGAAGATCAGCCAGCGGAACTTCGGCGGCCACGAGTACCCGCGGCTCGCGCACGTCGGCGACAGGACGGGGCTGGAGATCATCCGGACGCTGCAGCAGAAGGTCGTCGCCCTGCAGCAGGAGGACGCCGTGGAGTTCGGCGACCCCGAGGCGATGATCAAGGTCTTCGCGGAGACGACGATCACCGAGCTGCTCTCCGGTGACGGCCGGATCGCCGGCGCCTTCGGGTACTTCCGCGACACGGGGCAGTTCGTCCTGTTCGAGACGCCCGCGGTGGTGCTCGCGACCGGCGGGATCGGCAAGACGTACAAGGTGACGTCGAACTCCTGGGAGTACACCGGCGACGGGCACGCGCTGGCGCTGCGCGCGGGCGCCAAGCTGCTGAACATGGAGTTCGTGCAGCTGCACCCGACCGGCATGGTGTGGCCCCCGTCGGTGCGCGGGCTGCTGGTCACCGAGTCGGTCCGCGGTGACGGCGGGGTGCTGCGCAACTCCGAGGGCAAGCGGTTCATGTTCAGCTACGTGCCGGACGTGTTCCGCCCGCAGTACGCGGAGACCGAGGAGGAGGCCGACCGCTGGTACGCGGACCCGGACAACAACCGCCGGCCCCCCGAGCTGCTCCCCCGTGACGAGGTGGCCCGCTCGATCAACTCCGAGGTCAAGGCCGGCCGCGGCTCACCGCACGGCGGCGTGTTCCTCGACGTGTCGACGCGGCTGCCCGCCGACGAGATCATGCGGCGGCTGCCGTCCATGCACCACCAGTTCAAGGAGCTGGCCGACGTCGACATCACCAAGGAGCCGATGGAGGTCGGGCCGACCTGCCATTACGTGATGGGCGGGGTCGAGGTGGACCCGGACACCGGGGCCGCGTCGGTGCCCGGCCTGTTCGCGGTCGGCGAGGTGTCCGGCGGGATGCACGGGTCCAACCGGCTCGGCGGCAACTCACTGTCCGACCTGCTGGTGTTCGGCAGGCGCGCGGGGCTGGGCGCGGCCGAGTACGTGACGGCGCTGGCGTCGCGGCCGGCGGTTCCCGAGGCGGCGGTGTCCGCGGCGGCCGCCGTGGCGGCCGAGCCGCTGGAACGGCCCGAGGGCGAGAACCCGTACGCCATCCAGGGCGAGCTGCAGGTGATCATGCACGACCTGGTGGGGCTCATCCGCCGGGAGTCGGAGATGAAGACCGCGCTGGTCGAGCTCGACAAGCTGCGGGCGCGGGCCGCGCAGGTCTCGGTGGGCGGCGGCCGGGCCTACAACCCAGGCTGGCACGTCGCGCTCGACCTGCGGAACATGATGGTCGTCGCGGAGTGCGTGGCACAGGCCGCGCTGGAGCGGCAGGAGTCGCGCGGCGGGCACACCAGGGACGACTACCCCGGCATGTCGCCGGAGTGGCGGAAGGTGAACCTGGTCTGCTCGCTGGAGCCTTCCGGCCCTTCCGGCGCCGTGTCGCTGCGGCGGCAGCCGACGCCCGCGATGCGCACGGACCTGCTGGAACTGTTCGACCTCGCGGAGCTGAAGAAGTACATGACCGACGAAGAGCTGGCCGGGCTCCCCGGCGCCACCGAGACCTCCGCGGAGGGGACGCACTGATGGGCTACAAGGCGGCACTGAAGATCTGGCGCGGCGACGCCGGCGCCGGGCAGCTCGCGGACTACGACGTCGAGGTCAACGAGGGCGAGGTCGTCCTCGACGTGCTGCACAGGCTGCAGGCGACCCAGGCCACCGACCTCGCGATCCGGTGGAACTGCAAGGCCGGCAAGTGCGGCTCCTGCTCGATGGAGATCAACGGGCGGCCGCGGCTCGCCTGCATGACCCGGATGTCGGTCTTCTCGCCGGAGGAGACGCTGACGATCACGCCGATGCGGACGTTCCCCGTGATCCGGGACCTGGTCACGGACGTGTCCTTCAACTACGCCAAGGCGCGGGAGATCCCGTCGTTCACGCCGCCGCCGGAGGTGAAGCCCGGCGAGTTCCGGATGCGGCAGGAGGACGTGAACCGGTCACAGGAGTTCCGCAAGTGCATCGAGTGCTTCCTGTGCCAGAACACCTGTCACGTGATCCGTGACCACGCCGAGAACGAGGGCGCGTTCGCCGGCCCCCGGTTCCTGATGCGCGTCGCGGAACTCGAGATGCACCCGGCCGACATCGCGGACCGGCGGGAGATCGCGCAGGATGACTTCGGCCTCGGCTACTGCAACATCACCAAGTGCTGCACCGAGGTCTGCCCGGAGCACATCAAGATCACCGACAACGCGCTGATCCCCATGAAGGAGCGCGTCGTGGGCCGCAAGTACGACCCGCTGGTCTGGCTCGGCTCCAGGATCACCCGGCGGGGGGCAAAGGACACCCCGGCGGTTCCCGGCGGGCGCTGACACCTTAGCTCTTATGGCGCTCTTATGGCGCCGCCGCGCGTGCATCAGCGGCGCGAGGTTGCTACCTGTGGTAGCATCTTTTCCATGGGCGGAAGCTCGCTGGAGGAACCCGAGGGCGGCACGGGTGGTTCCGGGGAGGAAGCGCTGAGTGTGCTGGAGCAGGCGCTCCGGCGGGCGCTGGCCGCGATTCCACCGGAACAGGTGCTGCAGCGGGTGACCGCCGTGTTTCCCCGCGCCCCCGTGGAGATCGACTTGGGGCCGGATTCGCGCTTTCACGGAAGGGTTGCCAAAGTGAGCGTCTCGATGCCCGAGGACCTGACGGCCGAGGTGCGCGCCCGCACAGGGCCAGGCGGGTTCAGCCGCTACGTGACCGAAGCGGTCGGCGCGCAGCTCAGGCATGACCTGCTGGGCGAGCTACTGGACGAGCTCGAGGCCGAATACGGCCCGGTGCCGGAGGAACTGCTCGAGCAGGCGAGGCGTGAGTGGCCAGACTACGAAGAGGAGTAGCCGGAACGCTCGTCCTCGACGCGGAGGGCCTCACCAAGTTCTCCCGGGGAGACCCGGCGGTGCTGGCCCGGACGAGGAACGCCTACCGGCGTGGCGCCGAGGTGGTCACGGTCGCGTCAACCCTTACCGAGGTACTGCGCGGCGGTCCGAAGGACGCGCCGCTGCACCGCATCATTCGCAGGATCGCTGTCGCTCCGCTGAGCAAGGAGCACGGCCGCGCGGCGGGCGAACTGCTCGGCCGGACGGGGCTTTCGGGCCACAGGTGCGCGCTCGACGCGCTGCTGGCGGTCGTCGCGCTCGGCCAGCCGCGCCCGGTGCTGCTGCTCACCAGCGACCCGCGGGACATGGAACGGCTGACCGAGGAGCCCGGCCGGCCGAGGGCCCAGCGGGTCGCGGTGGTTCGTATCTGAGCGGGCTCTCGCGGGATCTCGTGTAAGGCGGGCGAACACGGAAACCGCGGCAGCCGGCAGGCCGTCACACAGATAGCATGTCCCAGGGCGTAGCGCGGGCGACTGCGCAGGTCCCGCGTTCAAGTCCTGGTCACCGGGAGCGAGAGGGCGTCATGTATCCCACCCTTACCTACCCTGAGGCGATCGTCGTCGGGCTCGTCCAGGGCGTGACCGAGCTGTTCCCGGTCTCCAGTCTCGGGCACAACGTGCTGATTCCCGCCCTGGTCGGCGGCAGGTGGGCGATCGACCTCAACGTGTCCAGGTCGGAATCGCCGTACCTGGCGTTCATCGTCGGTATGCACGTGGCGACCGCGCTCGCGATGATCATCTACTTCTGGCGCGACTGGCTGCGGATCATCGGCGCCTTCTTCGGCTCGGTGCGGCACGTGGTGATGCCGGAACCCGGCACCGACCGGTTCGAGCCGCAGTCCGCCGACCAGAAACTCGCATGGATGATCATTATCGCCACGATCCCCGTCGGCATCGCGGGCCTCGCGCTGGAGCACACGTTCCGTGTCACGTTCAGCAAGCCGAAACTCACGGCGTTTTTCCTGGCTGTCAACGGGCTGATCCTGTTCGCCGGTGAGTGGCAGCGACGGCGGGGACTCGCGGCCCAGGAGCGGCAGATGGCAGCCGACCGGGAGATGGCAGCCGTGGGCGGGGGGGCACGCGGCGCGGGGCGGCACTCGTCGGGTCAGCGGGCGGTCAAGCAGCAGGAGGCGGACCTGGCGGTGCACGCCGACCGGCGGCTGGCCGCCGCCGGGTTCGGCAACGCGCTGCTGCTCGGCGCGATGCAGGTCTTCGCGCTGATGCCGGGCATCAGCCGCGACGGCATCGTCATGGTGTCCGGCATGTTCCGCGGCCTTACCATGCAGGACGCCGCGAGGTTCTCGTTCCTGCTCTCGGCACCCGTGATCCTCGCGGCGGGGGTGCTGAAGATACCGGACCTCACGGGACCGCTCGGCAACGGCATCCGGGGCCAGGTCCTGGTCGGGTCCGTCCTGTCCGGGGTCGGGGCGTACATGGCGCTGCGGTTCTTCATGCGGTACGTCCGGGACTCCTCGCGCACGCTCGTGCCGTTCGCGGTGTACTGCCTGATCTTCGGCCTGGCCAGCCTGGTTTACCTGGCCGTCAAGTAAGCCCGCTGCCGCGCGGACTGGCCGTCTTTCGTAAAACGCTGATGGGGCGGCCCCTCGGAACGCCCCATCAGCTTGGTGGTGTCTGTTACGGGTTACGGCAGGGCGACGAGCCCGTCGACGTTGCCGGCGCCGTCGGTGTAGAAGCCGACCAGGTCGCCTTCGTCGTTGACGCCGTTGATCGTGGTGGTGCCGGCGCCGTTGGGGTCGTCGACGGTGGTGAAGCCGTGTCCGGCCCGCCAGGTGAAGCCGTGCGTCTGCGCGGCGTTGCCGGTGCCGACGGTGTAGGCGCCGACGACCTCAC
>JAFAZE010000006.1 GCA_019239975.1 Streptosporangiaceae bacterium | reverse complement strand
TCCCTCCGCCTCATGCCCCCACCCTCCACGCCCTTCCCGCCCCTATGGCCCCCGCCGCAACGGCCGCCGCCCCCATCTCGACCTGGCTCCCGATTTGGGTGCAATCCGTGTCGTGATAGCAGCGCGGATCGCACCCAAAGACGCTGGGACGGTCATGGCGCCGGCGCCGGCGGCCCCGCTGGGCGGGGCCATCTGCGCCAGCGGCCCCGCTGGGCGGGGCTACCTGCGCCAGCGGCCCCGCGGCCGCGCTCACCGAAACGATTCATCGCCGGCTACGCCAACCGGGTCGGCGTGCTCACGTCCGACATCCCCGGTCCGAGGGGACGATGACCGCGCGGCTCGGCGGCCTTCGCGGACATCGACTCCGGTGTCGCGGTGGCGGTGATGCGCAACCGCTTCGCCGCCACCGACCTCACGGCGCTGTGCCGGATCGACCGGATCGTAGCCGAGACATACCGCCGGTCACGTAGCACGGCTGAATCGCCGGCGGTTCCGGTCGGGGAGAACGCTCATGACCGGCCTCGCCTGACCACAATGGCCGGCCCGGGCCCGGGCCGGGGCCAGGCCCGGGCCGGACATCCCAGCCCAGCCCGGCCCGCCCCGGACTCTCGGCCCCAAGGTCCGCGCGGACGGCCCGCTCCGCTGTCCGCGCGGACGATCAGCCCTCGGTCAGCTGCCGGATGCTGAACGGGGGGAAGCTCAGATACTGGCGCATGACGTCGGCCACGCGCTGCAGCCGGGTCACGTCGACCGTTCCGACCGGGTAGGAATCGAGCGCCATGACCGCGGCCTGCACCTTGGTCAGGCCGAGCGGCGCCGGGAGGGCCTCCATCGCCCGCTCCACGGCGGGCCGGTTCGTGTCCGCGATCTCCTGGCCCTGCTCGAACGCGGCGCGGAACGCCGCGAGCGTCGCCGGGTGCTGCGCGGCCCACTGCCTGGTGACGGCGCAGCCCTGTACCGGGAAGGCGGAGGTCGCGCCCTGGTCCAGGTCCGCGAGCAGGTTCACGCCCAGCGACAGCTGAGCCTGGCTGGCGAACGGCTCCGGCAGCACCGCCGCGGTGATCTTCCTGGCCTTGAGCATCGCGGCCATCTCGGGCAGCGGGTAGTAGGCGAAGTGCGCTCCTGGCACGCTCAGCCCGTGATCGGCCAGCGCGGAGGCGGCCAGCAGGTAGAGGATGTTTCCCGGCGCGTTGACGCCGATGGTCTTGCCCTCCAGGGCCGCCAGCGTCCTGATCCGCGAGCCGGGCATCACGTACAGGCCCTGCGCCCCCGGTTCCATCACCGAGCCCTCGGCGAAGATGTGCAGGTTGGCGGCCACCATCGCGCCGCTGGCCGAGGAAGGCCGCCTGCCCTGGTCGTAGTTCTCCTGCGCCTGGATGTAGCTGACGTAGTTGCCGCAGGAGATGTCGATCCGGTTGCCCGGCTTGCTGAGCGCCTGGGCGTTGATGACCGTCTCGGAGCTGATCGCCGGGACGAAGGTGACGTGCAGGCCGTGCGCCGCGAACAGGCCCTCGTGCAGGGCCACGAAGAAACCGGCGGAATCGACGGCGGGCACCACCGCGACGTTCAGGTCCGGCTGCTCGACGGCGGGCGGCGCGGCGTCCCCGCCGCCGGAAAGCCTCGGCAGGAACAGGATCGCCAGGACCGCGGCGGTCGCAATGCCGCCAAGTACCTGCGCGGTACGGACTGCTCGTGTGAACCTACGTGCCATCGCCGGTTCCTCACTCCTCAGGATCGACAGGACATCCCGTGCGACATCCCGTGCGCGGACGGCCGACCGGGCCGGCCGCCGCGGGGTTGCTGGCCGCCGCGCCGGTGCCGGCCGCCGCGCCGGTGCCGCCGTCAGCTGGACCCGGCACCTGTGCGGCTCGGCCGGACGGCCGGCGCCATCGCGTTCACCGCGCTGTCTGGCGGGCCGGTTCGGGCTGGTCCGGAGAGCGCTGGGCCGGACCAGCCCGCGGGGAAGGCCCCTGCAATACGCCCGAAATGCTCGATGCCGGTTGCATGACAAATGCTGCTGCAATTTGCAGTGAGAGACATCGGTCAGCTGACGGATTTTCGAACCACGGTTCAGCCAGCCACGGCCCAGTCAGCCACGGTTCAGCCAGCCACGGTTCAGCCAGCCACGGCCGGCCGGCTGACGGCCACAATTCAGCCGGCCACGCCCGGCTCGCGGTCGGCAGGGTTATGACAGCGGCATGACAGGGGGCCCGGCTTTACTGATCCGGGGGCGCCGCGGGGCCGTCGGGTAACCCTTGCTCTCCGCGAGAGGATGAAGAGCATGAACGACTGGGAGACGCGCATCCGCCGGTACGCGTCGGAGGCCGTGAACGGCCAGGTGGTGCACTGGCCGGCGGCACCCTGGCTGTCCGATTACGTCCTTGGTTACTCCGGTTTCGACGTGACCCTGGCCCAGCCCATCCCGCGGCGCCTGCTGCCCTTTGGCGGGGTGAGCGTGCTGGTGGACCTGGTGCCGCCGGTTCGCCGCGCGCTCGGCACGGGAATACCGGCCGCCTTCCGCTTCCCGGTGGCCGGAATGCACGACTGCCCCATCGTCTTCAGCCAGTCGGGACACCATTTCGGCGTGGGCATCGGGCTCACGCCCGCGGGAGCGTACGCCCTGTTCGGCACGCCCATGCATGAGCTCAGGAACGTTGTCGCCGAGCTGGGCGACCTGATCGGCCCGCGCGCGGATCAGCTTGCCGAGCGGCTGGCACAGGCCCGCGGCTGGCCGGCGAGGTTCGGCCTGCTCGACGAGCTCCTGCCCACCTGGATCAAGGCGGGCCCCGCGCAGCGGGAAGACGTGGCGCACGCGTGGCGGCGGCTGCGGCAGTCCGCCGGGTGCATCACCGTCGCCGAGCTGGCCGATGACGTCGGCCGTAGCGGCCGTTACCTGGAGATGCGCTTCCGTGACCAGATCGGCCTGTCACCCAAGACGGCCGCCCGTGTCCTTCGTTTCCAGCGCGCTCTGCGCATCGCCACCGCTTCGGGCTGTCCGGCGTGGTCCGAGGTGGCGGCGAGGTGCGGTTATGTCGACCAGGCGCACCTCAACCGCGACTTCCGGCGATTTGCTGGCTGCAGTCCGACGGAGCTGCTGGCTGTGTGAGGGGGAATGGCACCGTCCGGCCGTCCACGTCGTGGTGGCCTTGCCCGGAGGCGATGTGCGTACGCGGGGCGGTGGCCCTCAGCCGGTCGAGAGCCAGCAGAGCGCGGGCCTCAACGGTGCGATTGCGGATTCGCTGAGCCAGCCGCAGCGTCGCGAGCAGCCGTTCCTCGGCCTGGTCACGCAGACCCGAACCCGCCATGGCCTCGGCCAGCCTGACGCCGGTGAAGGCCTGGCCAACCAGGTCGCTGGTGGTCTGGATCATGTCGAGCACCTGCTGGAAGATCGCTTTCGCCGCGTTCGGGTCGCCCTGGCGAAGACGCAGTTCACCCAGCGTGTACAGGGTAAGCGCCCTGCCCCTGAGGCTGCCGGTCGTCTCGTGCAGCCGCAGCGACTTGGTCAGGCAGCTGGTCGCCGCCTCATAATCCCCGCGCTCGAGGTGGACGCTGGCCAGTTCCCGCAGGATACCGGCCTCGATGAAGGCGTCGCCGACCTGGTGGGCATCGCGCGTGCCTTGCTCGAACGCGGGGATGGCGCCCTCCGTATCCCCCATCCTGAGGATGACTATCCCGACGCGGTAACGGGCGAGCGCGCACCCGTGCACGTCTCCCAGCTCGGTGAACATGCGCAGTGCCTGCTCGGCCAGTCCGTGCGTCTCGGTATCGATCCGGCCGGAGTGAACTCCCAGCGACACCAGGCTGATGAGCATGGCGGCGGTCCCCCGCGCGTCTCCCGCCGCCCGGGCGGCCGACAGAGCGTGTTCGGCGACCATGCTCCAGTCGTCGTAGTATCCGCGCGCCTCGTACAGCGTCACGGCGGTCCAGGCCAGATCCCAGGACACCTCGTGGCGGTCGGTCTCGGCGCTCTGCCGCACCGCGGCCAGCAGGGCGAGCCGCTCCCTTTCCAGCCAGGTGACGGGATCGCGGCGGATGGCCTGCTGCTGGTCCGCGTCGGCTCGCCTCCAGCGGGGCGCGCTGCCGTGCAGGACGGTGTAGTCCCCGCCGTACACCTGACGGTGAGCCTGTTCGGCCAGCGCCAGCCAGGCGCCGAACGCCCGGTCCAGCGCGGCGGTCCGCGCGGCGTCGGACTCGGCCGCGTACGCCAGTTCCTCGGCGAACGCGCGGACCAGATCGTGGAACTCGTAACGGATCCCGTCACCCTGCTGACGTGCGACCGGGTCGAGCAGCTGGGCGTCGACCAGGCGCTCGCAGATGTCCGCGGCCTCGCCGGGCCCGATGTCCAGCAGGGCCGCCCCGGCCCAGGCGGGGAAGTCGGGCGCGTCCAGCAGGCTCAGCCGCCGCAGCATCGCCTTGGCGGGCTCGTCCAGTGCCTCGTAGCTGAGGGCGAAGGTGGCTCGCACGTCGAGGTCACCGTAGGTCAGCTCGTTGAGCCGCCGCCGCTGGTCGTTCAGCCGGCCGATGAGCGTGGCCAGCGGCCAGTGGGCCTTGGCGGCCAGGCGCACGCCGACGATGCGCAGCGCCAGCGGCAGCCCGCCGCACAGCGAGACCAGCAGCCTCGCTTCGTTCGGCTCCGCGGCCACGCGCTCCGGGCCGATGATCGTGCCGAGCAGGTCGACGGCGTGGCCGTCGTCAAGAACGTCCAGGTTGATGACCCGCGTGCCGGCCAGTCCCGCCATCCGGGTGCGGCTCGTGATGATGACCGCGCAGGAAGCGCTCGCCGGAAGCAGCGACCGCACCTGTCTCTCACCCGCGGCGTTGTCCAGGACGATGAGCAGCCGCCGGTCCGCCGTCAGCGACCGGAACATGGCGATCCGGTCCTCGATCGATCGCGGAACGGCCGAGCCGGTCACCCCCAGCGCACGCAGGAAGCTGGCCAGCACGCTCGCGGCCGGTGCCGGGCGCGGCCCGCCGCCGCGCAGGTTGGCGAGAAGCTGGCCATCGCAGAACGCGGCCGAAAGCCGGTGAGCCGCCTGGATGGCCAGCGCCGTCTTGCCGATTCCGCCCTTGCCCGAGATCACCACGACGGGCGTCTCGCCCGGCACGGAATCCGTCCTGATGAGAAGGTCGGTCAGCCGTTTCATGTCGGCCTCGCGGCCGCAGAAGTCCGGCAGGTCGCGGGGAAGCTGACGCGGAACCACGGCCGGTGGCGGTGACCGGATGGGATCGGGTTGCACCGATCCCGGTGCGGGCCGCGGGGCACGGCCGGCCTTGTGCTGCTCGTCGTCCAGTGCGGGATCGGCCCGCAGAATCTTCAGGTGCAGATCCCGTAGGGGCGGGCTGGGATCGATGCCCATATCTTCGCTGAGCGACCGGCGCAGCGCCTCGTAGGCCGCGATCGCGTCCGCCTGCCTGCCGCCGCGGTACAGGGCCAGCATCAGCTGCTCGATCATTCCTTCGCGGAACGGATGCGCCTCCACCAGCGGGGTCAGCCGGGCGACGACCGCGTCGTGCCCCCCCGTCCGCAGGCACAATGATGCCCATTTCTCGCAGGCGTTCAGGTAGAGCTGGGTCAGGCGCGGTGCCGCGCTGTTCAGCAGGGCAGGTGAGACGACATTCTCCAGCGGTGCCCCCCGCCACAGCCCGACCGCCTCCGTGAGCGCCGCGAGGGCATCCTCGGCCGTCCGCTCCTGGTCGGCGGTCCGCAGAAGCCGCTCGAACGCGAGCAGGTCCAGGTCCGCCGCTTCGGCGCGGAACCGGTAGCCCGACGGCAGAGTCTCGATGCGGTCGCCGCCGATCATCCGGCGCAGCCGGGCTATGGCCGACTGCAAGGTCGCCCGCGGATGCGCCGGTGGCCGGGCACACCACACGGTCTCGGTAAGGGTTTCCGCCGATACGATCTGATTCGGCGATACGATCAAGGCCGCGAGGAGATCCCTCAGCGTCCCCCGGCCGAGCGGCACCACGCGGCCGTTACGGATCACCTCGACCGGCCCCAGTACGCGGAAGTTCAGGTCACCCATTCCCCGTTAGCACCTCCGACTAGCCGCAGGCATCCCCCCTTCCTCCCGCGCACACCCGTGTACCGAGATCGCTGGTGTCCCGCCAGACCGGGACGCTGCCGCTGGGTGCCGCATTATGGTATGCCTGCCGGCCGATGCCGTCTTGGAAGAACGCGAACACCGCAGGTCGGTTGGCCACTCGCCCGGACGGCGCACGGTTCCCGGGGATGGTGCGGCCTGATGGAAGTGCCCGCGTCCGTTCGGAAAAAAATATGTCTTCCAAACGGGCGGTGGCGTTGCGGCCCGCGGATGCCGGATCGCTTGCCGGGGTTATTGACGCGGGCCGGCTGCGCCCGGCGCCTGCGCCTCCGGTCAGGCCGGCCACGATGGAAGCGGCGGCGCGAAGGCGGAAGTTGACCGATACCGGGGCTTCGCGCGTCCGTCCGCGAGGTGACCGGGTTCGGCGCGGCGTCATGAGCCAGGACCCGATCTGGCGAACGGGCCACCTCCCCGCTGGCGGCCACGGCGGTCACGGCAGGATGATCTGACTGGCCGGGGCCCGCACTCCAGCGGCGCCAGCGGGAAAGCGCTCCGGCGAAGGCGAACAGGCACGAGCCGGAAGGCGCCAGCGGAAAGGACTGAACATGCGCAGCCCACGGGAGCCCGCCAGCCAAACGGTCACCATGGCGCGCGGCATGTACGGCCCGGACATCACGTTCCTCGGCGTGCCGCGGACCGATCTCGGCAGGCTCGGCGGCCCCGGCGGGGGCGGAGACGTCGTGATCGTCGGCGCACCGTTCGACAGCGGCACGTCCCACCGCTCCGGCGCCAGGTTCGGGCCGCAGGCGATCCGCGGAACCGACTACCTGCCGCACGACGGGTCACGGCCGCATCTCGCGCTCGGCGTCGACCCGCTGGCGCAGCTGCGGACAGCGGACGCCGGCGACGTGGTGATGCCGCCAGGCGAGACGCAGAAGTCGCTGCGCAGCCTCGAGCAGGCGGTCTACGCCGTGGCCAGCTCGGGCGCGCTGCCGGTGATCCTGGGCGGCGACCACACGATCACCCTGCCCGACGCGACCGGCGTGGCGCGGCACGTCGGCTGGGGCCGCCTGTCGCTGATCCACTTCGACGCGCACGCCGACACCGGCGACACCCAGTGGGGCTCGCTGTACGGACACGGCACGCCGATGCGCCGCCTCATCGAATCCGGCGCGGTCCGCGGCGACCGGTTTCTCCAGGTGGGACTGCGCGGCTACTGGCCCGAACCGCCGACCCTGGACTGGATGGCGGAGCAGCGGATGCGCAGCTTCGAGATGACCGAGGTGGTCGGGCGGGGGCTCGACGACTGCCTGACCGAGGCGTTCGCGATCGCGCAGGACGAGTGCGACGGCGTGTTCCTGTCGGTCGACGTGGACGTCGTGGACCCCGGGATGGCGCCGGGCACCGGGACACCCGAGCCCGGCGGCCTGACCGCCCGGCAGCTGCTCGACGCGGTGCGCAGGATCGCCATGGAGCTGCCGCTGTCCGGCATCGACGTGGTGGAGGTGTCGCCGCCGTACGACAGCGCGGAGGTGACCGCGTTCCTCGCGAACCGGGTGGTGCTCGAGGCGCTGTCCGGCATCGCCTGGCGCCGCCGCCGGCTGGCCGGGCAGCCGGCCCGCGACCCGCGCGCGCCGCTGCTCGGTGACCGGTAGCCGGACCCGCCGGCCCGGGGGCGGCCCGCCCGTCACGTTGCCGCCAGCCTGCACGGATTAGCCCGGTATTGCTCCCTGGGCGAACAAATAAGCAGGATCTATAGTCAGAAGATGCTGGATGTCACCAGGCTGCGGGTGCTGGTGGCGGTCGCGCGGCACGGCTCGGTGACCGCCGCCGCCAGGGCGCTGAACTACGCGCAGCCGTCGGTCAGCCACCACCTGGCGAGGCTGGAGGCCGAGACCGGCACGAAGCTCATCCAGCGGGCCGGCCGGGGCATCAGGCTGACGGACGCGGGGCGCCTGCTCGCCGAGCGGGCGGCCGAGGTCATCGGCCGCCTCGACGCCGCCGAGAACGAGCTCGCCGCCTACGCGGGCCTGCGCGCGGGGCGCCTGCGGCTCGCCGCCTTCCCGTCGGCGCTCGGCACGATCGTCCCCGCGGCCGCCGCGATGCTGCACGCCCAGCACCCGACCGTCGACCTGCGGCTGACCGAGGCCGAGCCGCCGGAGGCGCTGCGCATGCTGCGCGCGGGCTACGTCGACGTCGCCCTCGTGTTCCGGCATACCGCCGCGGAGGGAAGCGAAGCGGCGCTCGATCCCGCCGCGGGCCTGCCGGGGAACGCCCGCGGGAGAGCTCACGGGGACGCCCCGCCGGCTGCCGGCGGCCCTTCCGGCGACGCCGATGGCATCCGTGAGCAAGTGCTGCTCGACGAGCCGGTGCATCTGGTCGTCGCCGCTCACGCGCGGCACGACTCCGTTCTCGCGCCCGGCCTCACCGAGCTCTGGCCAGCGGACCTGACGCGGTTCGCCGGGCACCGCTGGATCGCCGGCTGTGACCGGTGCCGCGAGCACCTGCTCAGCCAGTGCGCGCTGGCCGGGTTCACGCCCAGGATCGCGTTCACCACCGACGATTTCGTAGCCGTTCAGGCGCTGGTCAAGGCCGGCCTCGGCGTCGCCATGCTGCCCGCGCTCGCGCTCCGCGCGGCCAGGAACCCGGGCGTGCGGACGGTCCGGCTGCGCGGAACGCGCAGGTGCGTGCTGGCGGCGCGCTACGGCGAGCCGCCGGACCCGCCCGCCACCGCGCTGCTGATGGAGGTGCTCCGCGCCGCCGCCGAGGCCGTGCCGCGCCCGCACGACACCCCGCACACGCCGCCCGGTGGCTGCGCGGGGAAGGCCGGCCAGCTACATTCGGCGCCGTGATTCCCGAGTGCTCGCCGTGGCCTGGTTGCGCGGGTTACCGGTCGGAAAAGAAGGCCGCTGCCCTGCGGGCCAGTTCCCCGGCCGGGACATCCTCGATGCGCTGGCTCATCATCCATTGCTGGCCGAACGGATCGCGCAGCCGCCCGCCGCGCTCCCCATAGAACTGGTCCTCGAGCGGGTAGATCACCTCCGCCCCGGCCGCAACGGCGCGCTCCCAGGCCGCGTCCACGTCCGCCCAGTACAAGGACAGGACGCAGGTGACCTTCCCGCCCAGCCGGTCCGGGGAGCTAACGGGGCCATCCACCGCATCTTCGGTGAGCATGACCACCGAGTCACCGATCCGGATCTCGGCGTGGATCAGCTCGCTATCTGGACCGGTGAACCGGTCTCCCATCTGCTCGGCGCCAAACGCCCGGCCGTAGAAGGCGATCGCGGCCGCGCCATCCGAGACCACCAGCCGGGGCGTCACGGTATGCAGATGTTCCGGCACCGGGCTCACCGCACCGGAGTCCGACGCGCTCATAAGACCTCCTGAGTCTCAGCGGGAGCCGCGCAGAACTACCAGCTCCGTATCGTCCCAGCATTACACCGCCAGGCTCGGGCAGCCGCGCATATCCGCGGATCTCGCACGCGGGAACAACCTTGCGTGCGCTCTTACGGTCGCCGGGGGCTCACCGGGACCTGCTGGTAGGGCGGGATCTGGTTAACCGGGTTGAGCGGCCCGGGCCGTTACCCTTGCCCGGGGCTGCTCCCGGCCAGGCGGGGCACCCCGGTCAATCGGTGAAAGGCCGGGTCATGACGATCTACCAGCACATACGCCATCCGCGCATCGCCGCGCGGGACGCCGATCGCCCGGTGAGGGTCGCTGATTTCCTGCCCCGGGGCACAGCGATCAACCGGTTCAACACTCGTGTCGCGCTTGTGATCACCCAGGCGGTCGGGAGCATGTGGTGTGCGTATGCGTTCGCGCTGTTCGACCTGATCAGCCTTCCGGCCGCAATCCGCGGCGGTGCGTCGGCGATCGTCTCCTGGGTAGCGCAGACCTTCCTGCAGCTGGTGCTGCTGTCGGTGATCATGGTCGGGCAGAACGTACAGGCCGCCGCGGCCGACAAGCGCGCGGAGGCGACATTCCATGACGCCAGCGCCACCTTGCACGAGGTGGCGCACGTGCAAGGCCACCTCGCCGCGCAGGACGTGCTGCTGACCCGGATCGCCCAGAGGCTCGGCCTTGATCCGGTGCCCGTCATCGACGCCCCGCCCGGCGAGGAGATATCCGGGCAGGACCCTCAGGATTGACATTCAGGCGGGCGGGCTACTGCGCTGGCAGTACCCGCTGCCGCCCGCGCAGCAGCGCACCGGGCGCCCGCCAGAGGATGCCCGATTACCCCGGCCCGGGACAGCCTGGTGAGCAGCGGCGCCGCCGGGCGCCGCGAGCCACACGAGGGAGTACGCACATGCTCACCACCACCGCCCCCATGGCGGCCATCAGCCAGGCCCGGGCCCGGGCGCTGTGCGCCGCGGGCGGCGCCCTGGCCGCCGTCGCCGCCTGGACCGTGGAAGTTCCGCTGCTGGGCATCCACCTGAACTTCCGCTTCGGCACCAGCCCCACCCAGATGATCGCGGCCGGCCAGATCATCGCCGCCACCCTCGCCGCCTGCCTGCTCGGCTGGCTGCTGCTCGCCCTGCTGGAGCGGCGCACCCCGCACGCCCGGCCCCTGTGGACCACCATCGCGCTGGCGGCGCTGGCCGCGTCGGTGGCACTGCCGCTGACCGCCGCGACCACCGCCGCGACCACCACCTCGGCCGTCGTCGGGCTCGTCGTGATGCACCTGATGATCGGGGCCGCCGTGATCCCCGCCATGGCGCGGACGGCGCGGCCGCGCTGACAACGCGGCAGGAAGCCAACCCTGCCAGGGCAGCCGACGCTGCGCGGCGAGCCGCATCGGCAGCCAGCGGCCTGACCGGCGGGCGCTTGCTGCTAGCGTCGCTATATGACGTCGCTGCCCGACAGCGCCCGGGCCGTGCTGGAGTCTCCGGCCCTGGGGCACCTGGTGACCTTGAACCCGGACGGCAGTCCCCAGGTGACCGTCGTATGGGTGGGCCTGGACGGGGACGAGATCGTGGCGGGCCACCTTCCCGAGCACCGCAAGGTGCGCAATATCCGCCATGACAGCCGGGTGGCGCTCTCCCTCGAGACCGGCGAGCGCAACGCCATGGGCCTGAACGAGTACCTGGTCATCTACGGCACTGCCCGCATCACCGAGGGAGGCGCGGCCGAACTTCTCCAGCGGCTCGCCCGCACGTATCTCGGCCCCCATGTCCGCTTCCCGCCCATGGACAGCCCTCCACCCGGGTACATCACCCATATCGCCGTGGAGCGGATCTCCGGTGTGGGCCCCTGGGCACAGCGCTGACAGCGGGTCCCGGTCGTGCGGGTTACGGGACGAAGATCAGGCCCTTGGGGACGACCAGCCCGTTGAGGGTGACCTTGCCGACCGCGCCGGTCTTCAGGTTGATCGTGCCCAGGGAGTTGGCCGGGTAGCCGGGGGCGGGGCAGGTGGACGGGGCGCTGCTGGCGTTGCACGGGGTCACCGCGGTGTACGCGGTCCCCGGCGTGAACGAGCCCGTGATGGTATCGACCGTGTCGGACGTGGAGTCCGTCGCGTACAGCGAACCGCTGGCCGAGGTCGCCCAGGCGGTGTCGTCGACCGGGTTAGAGATCTTCAGGACCTGCAGGTTCTGGCCACTGGCACCGGAAAAGATCAGTTCCTGGTCGCCCTGGGAGTTCAGCATGAAGTCCCCGGCGAACTTTGGCGAGCTCGACGGGACGACCCCGTTCGAGTCCGGGTCTGTGAGCGCGAGGGCGACCGTCTTGCCGGCGTTCGGGGCGTTTACCCCGGTGGCCGTCGCGTTGTCGGCGAAGAACGGAGCGACTGCGGCGGTCTTGGCCCCGGCGTTCAGCGTGACCGCGAACATCGCCGGAGCAGACGCCGGCGCCTTGCCGGAGGTGCCCGGCGCGGACGCGCTGATCAGGATCTTCCCGTTGTATACCGCGACGGCGTCGGTGCCGCCCAGGTGCGGCAGCGACGACGGCGTGTAGGTGTAGCGGGTGACGGTCCCGCCGGAAACCGTGTACAGGCTGGATTTCGAGTCCTCATTGACAGTCGCGAAGACCTGCCCGGTCGCAGAGTCGGCGCCCATCCCGTCGATCTTGCCGGTCACATCCCACTGCTTCACGACGGAGCCGGCCGGCGTGAACTCGACCAGGGTACTGTCCAGGTTGCCGGAAGCGCTCGCCTCTCCCATCGAGCCGACGCCGTTCTGGAACCCGACGTAGAGGTTGCCGCCAAGGGTCACGATGTCGTCCGGCTGGGTAAGGGACTCGGTTCTCGCGGCGCCCTTGCCGCCCGGCTGGTAGCTGTGCTTCAGCGTGGCGGCCAGGACGATCTGCTTAACGGTCAGCGCGCTATCAGAGGTGCCGGCGCTAGAGCTGGGCCTGGCGCTGGCAGAGCTAGAACTAGAGCTAGAGCTGGAGCTAGAGCTAGAGCATCCGGCCGTACCCAGCAGACTCGCCGCGACGACCGTGGCGCCCAGCCAAGCAGCTGTACGCAGGCTGAAAATGATCACAAACTGCTTATATGCGATCCGGGTGAAGCACGGCACAGCGGAGTTAAACGCGCAGGTGAACGGCCCATGACGAGAAGTAGGCAAGCGCCGGGTCGGGCTGACCGGATGCCGTCGGCCGACCGGGCCGGCTGTTCGGGGTTTGGCCGGACAGTTCCTGCAGGTAACTCAGCACGGTCTCCAGCTTGCCCGGCCCCCCGCGGGCCGCGAGGTATCCGTCCGGCCGGACCAGGAAGATGGCCCCCGCGCGGGTGCTGCGGAATGAGCGCGGGTGTCCGGATCCACAGGTGACGACCTCAAACAGGTCCCGGTACGGTCTCAGAGCCGGATTGGCGAGCGTACTGTCCGGATCCGCTCCCGTGACGACGACATGACGGCCGCGGCGTAGGACGGTGAAGAGCCTGCTGGCCCCCTCGGCCGTG
>JAFAZE010000167.1 GCA_019239975.1 Streptosporangiaceae bacterium | reverse complement strand
GGGGGGGGGGGGGGGGGGGGGGGGGGGGGGGGGGGGGGGGGGGGGGGGGGGGGGGGGGGGGGGGGGGGGGGGGGGGGGGGGGGGGGGGGGGGGGGGGGGGGGGGGGGGGGGGGATGGGGGGGCTAGGGGGCTACGGCGGGGAAGGCGGCGGGGCTGCGGTGGCCGGCCTGGTCGACGACGCGGAGGCCGAACTGGACGTTGTCCTTGGAGATGTCGAGGGTGACGGCGGTGACGTTGCCGACGTCGATCGCGCTGGTCCAGTCCGGCGCCGTGGTCTCGCGCATCACCACTTCGTAGCCGGCCAGGTCGGGCTCGGGGTTGGCGGTCCAGGTGAGGGTCGTGAGGTTGGTGCCGGAGAGGGTGCCGGGCGGCGTGGTGTGGATCTGCAGGTTCTTGGGGGTGCCGGGGGCGGTGGCCAGGGCCCAGAGGGCGGCGCCGTTCACCTTGGCCACCCGGGCCGCGTATTCGAAGTCCACGAACTCGATCAGGTCGCCGAACTGCACCCCGTTGACCACCTGGGTGTCCTGGTGCTCGTGGTCGAAGTTCTCCCGCGGCTCGGTGAACCGCGCCGCCGGGTAGTGCTGCTGCTGAAACGAGATATGGTCGCTGCCGCGCAGGTAGCGGTCACGGCGCCAGATCACCCGGACGTTCATGCCGGTCAGCTCCCGGGGCGCGGCCTCCGTGACGAACCGGGCCAGCTGGTGCGTCGCCCCGTCGTTCTCGCCGCCGACCAACTGCATGATCGAGATATCCGAAGGGGTCGCGGCCGTGGGGATGCCCTCCACGAACAGCCGCACGGTGTGCGGGTCGGGCCTGGTGCCGTCCCAGGCCTGGCTCGCGCCGACGATGTCGTTGCTGAACATGCCCTGGACGTCGTTGCCGGCCGCCTTCATCTGCTGCGCCATGTGGGCCGAGCCGTACAGGCCCTGCTCCTCCCCCGCGACCGTGGCGAACACGAGGGTGCCGGGGAAGCGGTGGGTGGCGAACAGCCGGGCGAGCTCGAGCACGACTGCGACGCCGGACGCGTCGTCATCGGCGCCGGGGGCGTCGCTGGTGAAGTTCAGCACGTTCGTCACGCGGGAGTCCAGGTGCCCGGTCACGACGTAGAAGCGCTCCGGGGACGCGGTGCCCTGCAGGGTCGCGATGACGTTGGTGATGACGGTCGGCACCGGGATGCGGTTCGCGGGCTGCTGCAGGTACGACTGCTTCCGCACGCTCATGTTGCCCGGCGAGGTGGCCGCGATGGCCTGCATCTGGCCGTACACCCAGTTGGTGGCCGCGCCGATGCCGCGCACCGGGTCGGTCTGGCTGGAGCCTGTGTGCCGGGTGCCGAACTGAACAAGCCGCTCGATCGTGGCCTGGATCCGGTCGGGGTCGACGTGGCGGAGCAGTGCCCGCAGGCCCTCGTCGGGCTCCCGCCGGGCGAGCGCGCTGCCGGTGCTGGCGTGGGCGGTGGCGCCGACGAAGGGGGCCGCGGCCGCGGTGACGGCCGAGGCGGACAGGAACGCGCGCCGGCTGGTGGCGGCGCGGCCTGAAGAGACGTTTTTTTCCATGTCCCGAATCATCGACCTATTCGATCAGATGTCAACATCCCGGGACGCTTGCCCGCCGGGGCGGGGACGCTGGGGACGACCCACTGGATGACGCCCACCGAGCCGAGCCCGCTCTGCATCACCACGCGGAGCCTGGTGGTGGTGATGGATCCGAACGAGACGTGGTTGAACGTGTTGTCCGCGGCTGGATAGCCGGTGGGTTTCGGCACGGCGGTGAAGGCGGAGCCGTTCCAGTACTGCACGGTCCACGAGGCGGGCAGCCGCAGGCCGCCCCCGTCGTCGGCGAAGTAGACGTCGCTGCCGTTGGTCGTGACCGGGGAGCTCCAGTCGAGCTCCACCCACTGGGTGCCCTGCTCGGGCCAGCAGCCCCAGTACGGCGTGATGTTGTTGTCGTCGCTGGACTGGACCGGGTAGATGCCGTTGTTGATGGCGGTCACCGTGGTCCACGGCGAGGTGTAGGAAGCCGACGGGGTCGCGGTCAGCGCCAGGTCCGTCGCGCCCGGCGGCAGCGGCAGCGGCGGCTGCACGCGCACCCACTGCTCCGCGCTGGCCGTCCCTCCGGCGTGGTGGGGGGCGTCGTAGCTGGCGGTGAGGATCACTCCGGCGCCGCCGTTCGCGTTGGCTGGCGGGGTGACCTTCCAGGTCATGGTCTCGGTCTGGCCCGGTGCGAGGACCTTCGTGGCCGGTGGCGGTGCGCTGCTCGTCCAGCCGCTCGGGGTGCCCAGCGCTAGCCGGACATTGGTGAGATCCGTATGCCCGGTGTTGCTGATGGTGGTCGTAACCGTGGTGGACACGCCCGAGGTCAGCATCGGCTGGGCGTGCCGGCCCGGCACCGTGCTCGCCGTGCCGACGGTCAGCGCCGGCCGGGCCGAGTCGCCGAGCTCTATCGTTGCCTCGCGGTCCCCCATCATGACCGTGTGCGTGCCCGCGTCGTACCGGCCGCCCGTGACGTCTTTGACGCCGGCGCTGGCGAACGCGGGAAGCTGGACTCTTATGTCCCTGGTGGGGACATCGCCGGTGAGCGTGACGCGGACGGTGCGGTCGCCGCTCGTGTGCAGGCGCACGCCGTATGTTGCACGGTGGCCGGTGCGCACGTCGTAGGACGCGGTCAGGTTGCCCACGGCGATCGTCTGGCCGGAGGCCAGCCACGCGTCCGGGATGCCGCGGCCGATGTAGAGGACCGCGCGGCCCTCCGGCGTGCGGCCTTGCGCGACGAGCGACTGGAGAAGGGTCTGGGTCTGGCCCGCCATGGGCCAGGCGTACGGTACGGCGCCGAACTCAGGCGCGGCGTGGCTGCCCCGCCAGGGATTGTTTGGGTCAGGTGGGGTCCCGTTGGCTTCCCACCAGGCGTTCGGGCCGCCGGTTGTGGTCGCGATCTGCCACGCGTAGCTGGTCACAGGCAGGTCGCGGTAGCTGTTCCCGTACAGCGCGGCGGCGGCGTACGCGGTGTTGAGGGCGACGCTGTACCCGGTGTAGGCGCCAAAGCTCGGGTACGGCACACCGGTGCCATCGAGGCGCGCGAACCCCATCCGGTACAGGTTGTCGGTCTGCGACGGATCGCCGAGGACGCCGTTCAGCTCGCCGCCCTGCGCGGCGATGTCCCACGGGTTCTCGCCCCACAGTGCCTGGGAGGCCCAGTTAGCGTCGTTCGGTGAATCGCACCGGTCGGCGGTGACCGGCTGGTTCACCTCGCACGGCAGGAAATCGAACCTGTTGGCGCTCTCGTTCGCGGCGAGGCCCTTGTTGGTGGCGCTGAGCAGGTTCGTGTACGCGGTGGCGGCCCACCGCGCTTCGGCGGTGTCGCCGATGCGGGCGGCGATGTACCTGTACGCCGTCAGGCCGGCCAGCGCGGTCTCGTCGTCGAACAGCCACACGCCGCCGGAGTCGTTGTCGAAGGAGGACTTCAGGTACCCCGTGGCCGGGTCGAGCTGGGCCAGGTAGTCGGTGTGCATGAGCGTGTACAGGCTCGGGCCCCACTGGCTCGGCCCGGCGGCGTCGTCGTGGAAGTAGGCCCGGACGAACGCCGTGTCGCTGGTGGCCTGCAGGTAGTCCGCCCACGCGACCGGGGTACGCCACGGGCCGTCCCAGTACCAGTTGGCGCCCTTCTCGTCGAAGCCGGGATTCTCCGAGACCCGGCCGTCCAGCAGCAGGTTCCGCGCGCCGGTGAAATCGCCGAGGGCGAACCGGTTGGCCAGGATGCCGGGCAGGTCGTGGTTCAGCAGCCAGTCGTAGTTGTTCGCGCCGGAGAACGGCGCGTCGCCGGACTGGACGATCCGGGTGTAGATGAACGCGGCCTTGTATGCGTTGCCGAGCGCTTCGCCGGGGCTGGCGAGATTGTTCGTGTTCGGCAGCGGGACGTTGGGCAGGGTCAGCCTCGGGATGACGGACAGGCGGTCGTTCCAGTAGTCGCGCATCGCTTTGTAGGCGGCGTCGTAGGACGGTACCGGGCTCTGCCCGGTCAGTGCCGGGAGTGGCTTGCCGCTGCCGAACGTGTCGACCGCCGCCACGTAGTCGTCGGTCGCGGACGCGCCGGGCGCGAGCGTGTCCGGCTGGCTCTTGAGGGTGACCAGGGCCGGCCCGGCGGCGCCGGGGCTGACGGTGACGGTGCCGGTGCCGTTGTTGGCCGCGGTGATCCGGGTGTAGACCAGCTCCACGGGGCTGCCGCCGACGCTCACCCTGTCGGCGAAGTCGGTGATCGACACGTTGACGTCGTTCCTGGTGAACGACGTGGTGAGGGCGGGCAGGTAGCCGCCGGCCATGGTCCAGCTGACTGATCCGGCGGCCGGCGCCCGGCCCGGCTGCAGGCCGTAGGTGTAGATACCGAAGCTGTACATGGCGCCGCAGTACGTGGTGCCGTCCTGGGCGTAGTGCACAGGGACGCCGCGAGCGAAGTACGAGCCGGACAGGTAGGCGAACGGCGCGTACCAGTTGCCCTCCCAGCCGATGACGGACTGGTTGGCGAAGCCGAAGCCGTAGGGGTCGTGCGGTACCGGGAAGTTCGTGCCGTAGCTTGGGGGCAGGCTGGAGTCCCGGCAGGAGTTGACGGGCAGGTTCGGCGGTGGCTGGTAGGACCCGCCGGACGTGCGCGGGCCGCTGCTGGCGCCTGTAGCGCCGGGCCTGGTGGCGGCGCTTGTCCCTGCGGGCCCGCTGATGGCGCTCGCCGCTGTTGGCAGCAGTCCCGGCAGGGTGATCGCGGTGGCGGCGACCGCCAGCGCGACCCGGGCGTGCCTGGCGTGCCTGGCGTGCCGGATCGTGCCTGCCCAGGTATGACGCGTGGACCTGATCACGTGCGCTTCCTTTGGTGTGCGGAAGACTGGTGTGCGGAAGACGTTTAGGCTGTTGTGAATCTGATGAGGAAATCGTTTGCCTCACCAAGCTAGAAAGCCTGAGGCCCGCTCGTCAACCCCCAAGCGTCGCGGGTCGTGATCCGCGCCTTCAGGCCGCGCTGGACTCCCGGACCACCAGCCGGCACGGGACCGTGTGCACGCCGTGCGGGTGCTCGCCGCCGATCGCGGCGAGCAGGTGCCCGGCGGCGATGCGGCCGACTTCCTCCAGGCACATGTCCACGCTGGTCAGCGACGGTAGCGCGCCGAGTGCCATGGGCGCCCAGTTGTCGAAGCCGACAAGGGCGACGTCCTCCGGAACGCGCCGCCCGACGGCGCGCAGCGTGTCGGCGACGCCCCGGGCGATCTGGTCGCTCCCGCAAAAGATCGCGTCCGGCCGGCCGGCGAGCAGTTGCCCGGCCGCCTCCCGGCCCCAGCGCTCGCTCCACTCGCCGTACAGGATGTCGCCGCACGGCTCGGTACCGGCCTCCGAAAGCGCCGCGGCGAAGCCCCGCGCCCGCAGCCGGGCGCACAGGAAACGCTCCGGGCCCGTGATATGCGCGATGCGCCGGCGGCCGATGCCCAGCAGGTGCCCGGCCGCCGCGCGGCCGCCGCTCTCGTCGTCGGGCAGCACCGCGGGCGCGCCGCCGTCGGCCGGCTGGGTCATCGCGTACACCACCGGGATGCTGGGGGCGACGCGTACCGGCGGCCTGGGCTCGATCCGCCGGCCGGTGACGATCAGGCCATCGACCCTGCGCGCGGAGAGCATCTCGATGTACCGCTGCTCGCGGTCCGGATCATCGCGTGTGTCGCACATGAAGACCGATATCTGGCCGGTGCCGAGCGCGTCTTCGGCGCCGAGCATCACCGGGATGCTGAACCGGCCGAAGCTGTCGGTCGTGATCAGCCCGACGGTGAACGAGCGGCCGGCCAGCAGGGCCTGAGCCAGCGTGTTCGGGGCGAACCCGAGCTGCTGGGCCGCGTTGGCGACGCGCTCCCGGGTTTCGGCGCGGAGCTTGCCCTGCCCGTTGAGCGCCTTCGACGCGGTGCCGATGGACACTCCGGCCGCCGCCGCCACGTCCCTGATGGTCGCCCGCCTCATGCGTGCTCCTCCTGCTGCCGACCGGCCACCTGCCGCATGCCGCCAACCGGGCACGTGCCGCATGCCTGCCAAGCGGCCACGTGCCGGGGATTCGCCCGTGCCCCGCTGTTGACGTACTGAAGCCGAGACTCTAGCCTACGATGCTAGTTCGGGAAAACCTATTCCTCAA
This sequence comes from Streptosporangiaceae bacterium, assembly GCA_019239975.1. GTDB lineage: Bacteria > Actinomycetota > Actinomycetes > Streptosporangiales > Streptosporangiaceae > JAFAZE01. The sequence goes on along the minus strand of JAFAZE010000167.1, from coordinate 122,406 downwards.
TCTGGGAGCGTGTCCCCTGCATACGCCGGATGAGTCAGCGGAAACCCCGCCGGTCCTGGTCAGTCCCGGTGGGGGCAGCGGCGGCCCCGTCATCCCCACCTCGTCCGCGTTCGGGGCCCACCGCCCTCTGGCCCTGGGCGATGCCCGGCTGACGGCGGGCCTGCTGCACGACTGGCAGCAGCGCAACGCGACCGCGAGCATGCCGCTCGCGCTTCGCCAGCTTGAGGTGGCGGGAAACCTGGACAACCTGCGCCTCGCCATCCAGGCGGGCACCGTGGCCGGCGCGATGAGGGGCGGCGCGGCCACCGCCGGCGCGGCCGCTGCCGGCGCGGCCACTGCCGGCGCGGTCCCAGTCGACGTGACCACTGCCGGCGCGGTCCCGGGCGGCGCGGCCACCGTCGGCGCGGTTCCGGCCGGCGCGGCCACGGCGGACGGAACCCCGGCCGACGGAGACGGGCACCGGCCCCGCGAGCTCGGCCCGGTCGATCCGCTCCCGGGGCTGGGCTACCGCGGGCCGGTCTTCATGGACTCGGACATCTACAAGACGGTGGAAGCCATCGGCTGGGAGCTGGCGCGCGGGCCCCAGCCCGCCTTGACCGAATTCACCGCCGCCGTCATCGAGCTTCTGGAACAGGCCCAGCAGGCCGACGGTTACCTCAATTCATACGTCCAGGCCAGCGGCGAGCCCCGTTACGCCAGGCTGGCGTGGAGTCACGAGCTGTACTGCGCTGGCCATCTCATCCAGGCCGCGATCGCGATGCGGCGCGCCGCCGGCGACGCCCGCCTGCTCGACATCGCCACCCGCCTCGCCGGCAACCTCGTCAGCGAGTTCGCCGGCAAGGAGACCGGCAAGGAGAGAGGCCTGGACGGCCACCCGATCGTCGAGACGGCGCTCACCGAGCTTTACCGCGCGACGGGCACCGTGAGCTACCTCGATCTCGCCCGCCAGTTCGTGGACCAGCGAGGCCACGGCCTGGCCGGCGATTCCGGCATGGGCCGCCGCTATCTGCAAGACCACCTCCCCGTCCGGGAGTCGGACACCGAGGTGGGCCACGTCGTCCGGGCGCTCTACCTGGAGGCGGGCGTCGTGGACGTGGCCGTCGAGACACACGACGACGAGCTGCTCCAGTCTTCGGTCCGCCGCTGGGACGACATGCTCGCCACGAAGACGTACCTGACAGGCGGGAATGGCTCACGGCACGTGGATGAGGGCTTCGGCGACCGGTTCGAGCTGCCGCCGGACCGCGCGTACAACGAGACCTGCGCCGCGATCGCCAGCTTCCAGTGGAGCTGGCGGCTGCTGCTGGCCACCGGCGACGCGAAGTACGCGGACCACATGGAGCGCGTGCTCTTCAACGGGTTCGCGGCCGCGATTTCCGCGGAGGGCGATCGCTTCTTCTATGTGAACCCGCTGCAGCGCCGCGAGGATCATTTCGAGAAAGACGACCCCGGCCGCCGCCGCGTATGGTTCAGCTGCGCCTGCTGCCCGCCGAACATCATGCGCCTGCTCGCGTCACTGGACCATTACCTCGCCACGGTGACGGACGGCACCCTGCACGTCCACCAGTACGCCAGCAGCCGCCTGACCGGCGCGGACCTGGACATCGACGTGACCACGGATTACCCATGGTCCGGTCAGGTCACGCTGCGCGTGCTCGCCGCCCCGGCAGCCGCCCGCGCACTGGCACTGCGCATCCCCGCCTGGAGCACCGGCACTAACTTCAAGATCAACAGCTCCGCGGAGCGGAGCGTGCTGCCCCAGCGCGGCTATCTGCGTCTGCGCCGGCAATGGCGTCCCGGCGACGTGGTCACCCTGCACCTGGACCTGACCCCGCGCTGGACGTACCCGGACCGCCGTGCCGACGCGATGCGCGGCTGCGCCGCGGTCGAGCGCGGCCCGCTCGTCTACTGTTTCGAGCAGGCCGACCAGCTCGTCCCCCTCCATGACATGGCCGTACGTCCCGGGACCAAGCTGAGCGAACGCGAGGCCACGCTCGACGGCATCGGCCGCACGATCCAGCTGAGCGCCGTCGGCAGGTATCTTCCGCCCGCGCCGCGGACGCCGGTGCCGCGTGTTCCGGCCGTCGCGATCCCGTACTTCCAGTGGGACAACCGCGGCCCCGGCGCCATGCGCGTCTGGATCCCCGGATCCTGAGCCAGCCCTGAGCGAGGCGGCCCTGACCGCCCGTCAGGAGGCGAGCCGCGAGCGCAGCATCTCCTTGCCCATCTCGGCTCCCTTGCGGCTGTCCGCCTGTGCCTTGCGGAACAGCTCGGCGACCTCGGAGTCGCCGTCCCGGGTCGCGTCCTGGATGTAGGTCTCCAGGCGCAGCGCGTTGCTCAGGCAGGCTTCCACGTACCAGATCAGGTTGTAGTCCTTGTCCTTGGTGCCGGTCACCGGACCGGTTTCCTGAGCCGTCATCGCAGATCTCCTCTCGGCGGGTTTATGTGTCAGCTACCCGCCCGCACGAGACCATGCGTTGATTCCCGTCTTTGCCCCCGCGACCGTGACCGCAGGTGCTTGTCTTCGGGTGCCCGCTGCGCGCCGGCGCAGGTCAGATGTGTACCGTGCCGTCGTGGCCGATCGTCCAGCCTGGGTTGTGGGCCACTTCCCACACGTAGCCCTCGGGGTCGGCGAACGCTCCTGACGTTCCGCCCCAGTCCGTCTGTCCTGCCGGGCGGACGATGGCGCCTCCGGCGCGCTCGGCGTCGGCGAGCAAAGCGCCGACGTCCTCGGGTGAGCGCACGTTGTGCGCGAGCTCGATCCCGGGAGCGCCGTGGCCGCCGAGCGCGGTCCACAGCCCGAAGACCATTCCGCCGGCCTGAAAGAAGCAGACCTCGTCATCGGGCTGCTGGGCCCCGCGCCAGCCAAGCGCCTCGTAGAAGGCGCGCGCACGGGCCAGGTCCGTGACGCCGAGCGTTACCAGACTGATCCGTTGTTCCATTCTCGCGGTCCTTCCTCGGTCAGGTCATGCGTGCCGGGCTCAGGCGGGGTGCGGGCGGATTCGGAGTGGACCAGGTCGGCGAGTCTGGCCAGGACGTCGGGGTCTGTTTCGGGGAGGACGCCGTGGCCGAGGTTGAAGATGTGGCCTTCGGCGGTGCGGCCGCGCGCGATCACATCCCGGGCGCGGTGCGCGACGGCCTCCCAGGAGGCGAGCAGGACCGCGGGGTCCAGGTTGCCCTGGAGGGCCTTGCCGGGCTCGGCGCGGCGCGCGGCCTCGTCCAGAGGGACCCGCCAGTCGACTCCCACCACGTCGGCTCCTGCCTCGCCGAGAAGGCCGAGCAGTTCCCCGGTGCCGACGCCGAAGTGAATTCGCGGCACCCCGGTGGGCTCGAGCGCCGCGAAGATCCGGCTGGTGTGCGGCAGCACGGCGTGCCGGTAATCGTCCGGGCCGACGGCGCCGGCCCAGGAGTCGAACAGCTGCACCGCCGACGCGCCGGCCGCGATCTGGACCTGCAGGAACGTGATCGCGATGCCGGCCAGCCTGCCGAGCAGGGCGTGCCACAGCTCGGGATTCCCGTACATCAGCGCCTTGGTGCGGTCGTGGTTCTTGGACGGGCCGCCGTCGACCAGGTACGAGGCGAGGGTGAACGGGCCGCCGGCGAAGCCGATGAGCGGCCGCTCGTCCAGCTCGCTCACCAGCGCCCGCACGGCCTCGCCGATATACGGCACGTCGGAAGGGTCGAGCGGGCGCAGCCGGGCGAGGTCGCCGGTGTCGCGGAACGGGCGTTCCACGACCGGGCCGATCCCGGGCTTGATGTCGATGTCGACGCCCACCGCCCGCAGCGGGACGACGATGTCGCTGAACAGGATCGCGGCATCCACGTCGTACCGGCGCAGCGGCTGGAGGGTGATCTCGGTGACCAGTTCCGGCCGGGTGCACGACTCGAGCATCGAGGTCTGCGCCCGGAGCCGCCGGTACTCGGGGAGCGACCGGCCCGCCTGGCGCATGAACCAGACAGGCGTATAGGGCACCGGCTCCCTCCGGCAGGCGCGCATGAACGGCGAGCTGTCTATCCGCGCGGCGGAGTTGTCCAGCTGAGCGGCGGAGACGCCGTCCGCCCGGTTGGCGGAGCCCGGCTGCGGCAGGATGGTCACCAAGGGATCTTCTCACAGGGCGCGGGCGCCCCGATCCCGCCCGCGGCGACACGCCGCCGGAGATCCACGGTATCGGCGGCTCCGCGTGCCAGTATCGGGACGAGTCCCGCATGTGAGCGTCGTCCGCTAAGGGGTCGCGTGATGAACCAGCCGCGCAGGAACTGTCCCGGGTGTGGCGGTGAACAGCAGTTCGAGCAGATCCACGGGATTCCCGGTGAATGCCCGGACTCACCCGACGGTGAATGCCCGGAGTGGGCCTGCATCGAGTGCGGGGCCGCTCTGATCATCGGCTTTGTCCCTTACGCAGGTCTTTCGGATGCCGGTGAACCCAGCCAGCCGGTGCGCGCCGCGTAGCAGCGGCCGTAGACTGGAAAAGAAAAACGGCTGGCCGCACGCGACGTGCCGCCGGGCACGACGTACGCTCGGCGCATGACGAGGCCGGCGGACAGGTCCGCAGCCCGGCGGGCCGCGGGAAAACGGGCTGCAGAGCGGCAGGCGGGACAGGTGACTCGAGCGGCGGAGACCACTCCCGCCGCGGGCACGACCGACGCGGCGCGGGAAGACAGCGCACCGGACGGCACAGCGGCCGACGGTGCGTCCGCCTTCGCGGCAGCCGCGGCCGAGTTCGGGGCCGGCCGGGACGAACAGCGTGATCTGCGCGAGGATTTCACTTTCGACGACATCCCGGCGCCGAAGCGGCTGGCACCGTATGCCGCCGCGATCGCGGCCACCGCACACCGGGACGGTGACGAGGTCGCCTGGGGGCGGCTCATTCTGCTCTACGACCCGGAAGGCCAGCAGGGCTGGTGCGGCACGTTCCGCCTGATCGCATACGTCCGCGCGGACGTGGAACCGGAGATGGCGGCAGACCCGCTGCTCGGGGAGGTCGGCTGGAGCTGGCTCACCGACGCGCTCGGCGCGCACGCACCGGGCTACGAAGTACCCAGCGGGACGGTGACGAGAGTCATCACCGAGGGCTTCGGCGCCAAAGAGGACGAGGATCCGCTGAACGGATTCGAGCTTCGCGCCTCCTGGTCGCCCGAGGCCGAACCGGATCTCGGAGCGCACGTGGCCGCCTGGTGCGAGCTGCTCGCCGCCGCGGCCGGCCTGCCGCCGCAGCCAGGGACACGGGCATTCCGCCCCGGCAGCGCGCGGCGGCGCCGATGAGTCCGGAGAGCGGGCAGAACGGGGGCAATTCGGCACAGGAAACCGCGCAACACGAGGTCGTGGACCTGCTCGAGCCGCGCGACGGGCTGCCGCCCGTGGTGAGCACGCCCGCCGCGCTCGCCGAGGCGATCGCGAAGCTCTCCGGCGGCAGCGGGCCGGTCGCGGTGGACGCCGAGAGGGCCTCCGGCTACCGGTACGGGCAGCGCGCCTACCTCGTCCAGCTGCGCCGGCAGGGGGCGGGAACCGTGCTCATCGACCCCATCGCCTGCCCGGACCTGCGCGGGCTCGGCACGGCGCTCGACGACATCGAGGCGGTGCTGCACGCCGCGTCCCAGGACCTGCCGTGCCTCGCGGAGGTCGGCTACCGGCCGCAGCGGCTGTTCGACACCGAGCTGGCCGGGCGGCTTCTCGGCTACCCGCGCGTGGCGCTCGGCACGCTCATCGAGGAGATACTCGGGTTCCGGCTGGCCAAGGAGCATTCGGCCGCCGACTGGTCGGCGCGCCCGCTGTCGGAGGAGATGCTGCGCTACGCGGCGCTCGACGTCGAGGTGCTGATCGAGCTGCGGAACGCCCTGGCCGCTCAGCTCGACGAGCAGGGCAAGGCCGAGTGGGCACGCCAGGAGTTCGCCGCCGAGGCGGCGGCGGTTCCGCCGCCGGCCCGGCCGGACCCGTGGCGGCGCACATCCGGCATCCACCGGGTGCGCAGCCGCCGTGGGCTCGCGGTGGTCCGCGAGCTGTGGGAGGCGAGAGACCACATCGCCCGGGCCGCCGACCTGTCGCCGCGCCGCGTGCTGCCGGACACCGCCATCGTCGAGGCGGCCAGGGTGATACCGGCGGGCCGGGCGCAGCTGGAAAAGATCTCCGGGTTCACCGGGCGGAACGCCAGGCGGCACACCCAGGAATGGATGGCGGCCGTGCGGCGGGCCCGCGCGCTGGCCGACGGCGAGCTGCCCGACACCACCGGGACATCGGCCGTCGCGGGCCCCCCGCCCGCGCACCGGTGGACCGAGCGTGACCCCGCGGCGGCGGCCCGGCTCGCGGCGGCACGCGAGGCCGTCACGTCCGTCGCCGCCGCGCACGGGCTTCCCGCGGAGAACCTGCTCGCGCCCGATGCGGTGCGCCGACTCAGCTGGGAGCCACCGGATCCGGCCGGCGAGGACGGCGTGGCGGCCGCGCTGGCCAGCTACGGCGCCCGGCCGTGGCAGGTCGGGCTCACCGCGGGGCCCATCGCCCGCGCGCTGGCCAGCGCGCGGGTCAGCGTCGCGGAGGCGGCTACCCTGGACGGGACCGAGTTCGAGTCTTGAGAAAGCGAGGGTGATCGTCCCGGTGCTGACCGTCGCGGCCGCGCTGGCAGGCAACGCGCAGCCACCGCTGCCTGGCTTCCTCGACATCGTGGGCGGGTACCTGGGCCATTACGGCTACTGGGCGATCTTCCTCCTGGTCATGCTCGAGGACTTCGGCGTGCCGGTGCCCGGCGAGACCATCCTGATCGCTGGCGCCATCTTCGCGGGCCACGGCGCGATGAACGTCGTCGCGGTGGGCCTCATCGGGTTCGTGGCGGCGGTCATCGGCGACAACATCGGCTTCGCCATTGGACACTTCGGCGGCCGCGCGCTGGCCCTGCGATGGGGCAAGTACGTCTTTTTGACCGAGGAGCGGCTCGACAAGGCCGAGGCCTTCTTCAACCGGCACGGCGGCAAGATCATCGTGGTGGCGCGGTTCATCGAGGGCCTGCGCCAGGCGAACGGGATCATCGCAGGCATCACCGGCATGCGGTGGCTGAAGTTCATGGTGTTCAACGCCCTGGGCGCCGCCCTCTGGGTGGGGACCTGGGTCAGCGTCGGCTATTTCGCCGGGCAGCACATCGGGACGATCTACCACTACATCACGCAGTACTCCTACTACGCGCTGATCGCGGTCGCCGTGCTGATCGTGGCACTCATCGCCGGGCATGTCCTGCGCCGCCGCCGGCGAGCAGCCGGCACGCCGGATGGCGCTGGGGAACACGCGCGGGAGGTTCGGGATCCAGCAGGGGATCACGCGCCGAAGAGGTCGTAGCACTCCGTCCCGGTCAGCGTGCCCGCCGCCGCGTGCAGCACGCGGAAGGCTCCCTTGGGCAGCGTCGGGTCGCGGAGCGGCCAGGCGCCCAGCGCTTCCAGCGCCGCCGTGAGGAGCACGGGAACGTTCTCCCGGTGCGCGCAGATCACCGTCGGCTCGGCCGCCGCCAGGATGCCACGGACCAGTTGGGTAAGGCCACTTTCCGTTTGGGATACCGATGATGACCCCAGCGTGAGCGCGTCCTCAGCTTTGATATCGGAGCCCGTGAGCGCCACGTACGGGCGAACGCTGTCCATGCAGCGGCGCGCCGCGGAGCTGAACACGCGCGCGGCGGAGGCGGAACACGCGAGCACGCGGGCCAGCGCGCGGGCTTCGGCCATTCCCCGGTCATCGAGCGGGCGCTCGGCGTCGTCGCCCCGCCACTCCTCTTTCGAGCCCGCTGACGCGTGCCTGAGCACGATGAGCGGGACGGTGTCCGCCGGCCGGCGCGCGAAGTCGTCGAGCACGCCGGTGTCGTGGGGGTACGTCAGCCGGTTCCTCGCTTGCGCGACCGGCAGCCAGACCAGCCGGTCGACCTCGCTGTTGGGCACGGCCGAGTCATCGGTGCCAACCGCGCGCGCCGACCAGTAATCGACCTGCTTCGGAGCACCCTTGGCCAGGTAGCGCACGGAGTCGAGCCAGCGGCCGAGCAGCACCTGGCTGCCGGTTTCCTCGCCGACCTCCCGCACCGCCGTTTCGGGCAGGTACTCCCCCGGTTCCTGCTTGCCCTTGGGCAGCGACCAGTCGTCATACTTGCGGCGGTGTACGAGCAGCACTTCGGTTGCCCCGGTCACGCGGCGCCATGTGACGGCGCCCGCCGAGCGAATCAGGTCGCCGGGCTCGCGGGTGCCGTCGCCGGGTCTCAGCCGGGTGCAGCCCTCAGGCATCGGCGCTCCGGCCGCGGCGCTCCCTGATCAGCGTCTCCTGCACGTCGCGCAGCGGCCGCCCTGCCTCGTCCCTGGAATGCCGGGTCCAGTTGCCCGCGCCGTCAAGCCACCACGACGAGGTGCTGTCGTCCAGGCCCAGGGCGATCAGCTCGCGCAGCCGCTTGCAGTGCGCGGGATCGGTCACCCGCACCAGCACCTCCACCCGCCGGTCCAGGTTCCGGTGCATCATGTCCGCGCTGCCGAGCCAGACCTCGTCCGCCGCGAACCCGCCCTCTCGCATGTCACCGCAGTCCGGGCCGCCGGTGCCGAACGCGTAGATCCTCGAATGCTCGAGGAAACGGCCGAGCACGCTGCGGACCCGGATGTTCTCGGACAGGCCGGGTATGCCCGGGCGGAGCGCGCACATTCCGCGGACCCACAGGTCCACCGGCACGCCGGCCTGCGAGGCACGGTAGAGGGCGTCGATCACCACTTCGTCGAGGAGCGCGTTGGTCTTGAACTGGATCATGGCCGGCTCGCCGGCCCGGCGGCGCGCCGCCTGCCGCGCGATACGGCCCACGATGCCCGCCCGCAGCGCCTCCGGCGCGACCAGCAGCCGGCGGTAGGAGTTCTTCCTGCTGTACCCGGTGAGGCGGTTGAACAGGTCGGTGACGTCCTCCCCCACCACCGGGTCCGCGGTCAGCAGGCCGAAGTCCTCGTACAGCCGCGCGGTCGTCGGATGATAGTTCCCGGTGCCGATGTGACAGTAGCGCCTCAGCGTGCCGTCGGCCTCCTCACGGACCACGAGCATCACCTTGGCGTGCGTCTTCAGCCTGACGTCGCCGTAGACGACGTGGCAGCCCGCCTGTTCCAGCTTGCGCGCCCAGGCGATGTTGGCCCGCTCGTCGAACCTGGCCTTGATCTCCACCACCACCACGACCTGCTTGCCGGCCTCGGCCGCGTCGATCAGCGCGTCGACGATCGGTGACTCACCGCTGGTGCGGTACAGGGTCTGCTTGATGGCCAGCACCCGGGGATCGGCGGCCGCCTCCTCCACGAGGCGCTCGACGCTGGTCGTGAAGGAGTCGTAGGGATGCTGCACGAGCACGTCTCGTTCGGCCAGCGTGGTGAAGATGGACGTGTCCTCCGGCACCGCCCTGGTGGACGGCACGAACGCCGGGTAGCGCAGCTCACCGATGGACAGGTCGGCGATCCCGGCCAGGCCGGCCAGGTCAAGCGGCCCCGGCAGCCGGAACACGGCCCGCTCGTCGACCCCCAGCTCCTTGACCAGGTTGCTGAGCACGTCCGCGGACATGGGCTCCTCGACCTCGAGGCGCACGGCCGGCTCGAAGCGGCGCCTGACCAGCTCGCGCTCCATCGCCTGCAGCAGGTTCTCCGTGATGTCCTCGTCGACCTCCAGGTCCCGGACCCGGGTGACGCGGAACGCGTAGTGCTCGACGATCTCCAGGCCGCCGAAGAGCTGGTTCAGGTGCGCCGCGATCACGTCCTCGATCGGCACGTACCGGTACTGCGACACCTGGAGGAACCGCGACAGCAGCGGCGGCACCTTGACGCGCGCGAACATCGTGCCCGCTGCCCCGGGCTCGGCGAGGATGACCGCGAGGTTGAGCGACAGCCCGGATATGAACGGGAACGGGTGCGCCGGGTCCACCACCAGCGGGGTGAGCACCGGGTAGATCCGCTGCCGGAAGAGCTCGCGCAGCCGGTCCCGCTCGCCGGAGGAGAGCTCCTTCCAGCGCAGGATCTCGATGCCGTATTCGGCGAGCTCGGGCCGGATCCGCTCGCTGAAGTCGGCGGCGTGCCTCATCGTCAGCTCACGGGCGCTGTCGAGCGTGTTGCCAAGCACCTGCTCGGGCAGCCGGATCCCGCCGCCCTCCACGGGGAAGCCGGCTACCATGCGCCGCATCAGGCCGGCGACCCGGACCATGAAGAACTCATCCAGGTTGGAGGCGAAGATCGCCAGGAACCTGACGCGCTCGAGCAGCGGGATGGACTCGTCCCCGGCCAGCTCGAGGACGCGCTGGTTGAACCGGACCCAGCTCAGCTCGCGGTCGAGGTAGCGGTCTTCGGGCAGCTCTGAGCGAAGCGGATGTTCCGCCTCCGCCTCCGCCTGCTCCGCCTCCGTCTGCCGTCGCGGCTGTTGTGCCTGCTGTGACTGCTGTTTCCCTGTCTGGCTCACGCTCATGACTCCCATTGTCCCCGGGTGCCCGTGAAGTGAAAACGATCAGGGGGCCGCTGACCAGTCAGACTCCGGGATGGCCCGGGATTCCCGTGCCCCGCTGGATCGGCTGGACGACCAGGAAGACCGGCGCTCCGGGACCGGTGGCCGAGCAGGCGGCGAACGGGTAGGGGATGTACCTGGCGGAGGGCTGGCCCGGCGGGAAGACCCGCAGTTCCTGGGCCGCCACCGGCTTGCAGCGTGCGGCGGGGAAGTCCCCGGCCGCGGCGAGCCGGCCCTCGGTATGCGCGGTCGCGCCCGGCGCGAGCAGGACCTGGCGCACCGTCGCCGAAGCGTCCCGGCCGGCCGCGTTGCCGATCTGGCCGCGGCCCTCCTCCCCGGCCCGGTAGGCCGAGACCGTGGGATAGCCGCTGAGCGCGCACGTGGTGGACGAGACGTTGGTGAACTCGAGAGGGTACCGGACATACCCGGATGCGTTTTCCTGCGCGACCCCGAGCCAGATCTCCAGGCTTGATGTGGTGCACCGCGGGCTCGCGGCCGCGCGGTCCGCGGTCTGGGCACCCCCCGCCGCCGTCAGGGCGGCCGGAACCGGGGCGCCCCTGCTCAGGATCACCGCGAGGGCGGCCGTCGCGACGAACGCGAGAGCCGCACCGGCCCGCCACGCGACGCGGACGTGTGTCCTCATCGTGCCCCCCCTTGCGATGGTCAGCCGGTTAGTTACCATCTTGAGATATTTCGGCCGATCTGACTACCGCCAAGGCCATACCTTCTGCGGTTTCTCTTGCTGTGGCGGGAAAATTCCGTGCCGCGCGGGGCCTGGCGCTTCCGCGATCATGGAACTGCCCGCCGGGCCGGCGGCTCCCGGCGCCGGGCCGCCGGGCCCGGCTACGGCGAGGCGTGACCGCGGAGTGCCGCGCCGGGCCTATGATCATCCCGTATGCATCGCTGGACCCCCATATACCGGGCAGTCGGCGCTGGACACGTCGGCACACCGGTTCCGGGCACCCTGATACGGCAATCCTGCTACATGGAGTAGCGTAATTGTCTATAATTCCGATATGATAAGTGCAAATGATGAAATCGTACCGCTGCTTCCGCGCCCCGGCGACGCCCGGATCGCCTTCACCCCGCCGGGCAGCGGTCCCGGACACTGGACGGGCGCGCCGTCCGCGGTGGCCGCCGACGGCGAGATCTTCCTGGCGTGCCGGCTGCGCAGGCCCGTCGGCCACGGCCGCGGCTACGCGGTCGCCATCGCACGGTCGGCGGACGGCGAGCGTTTCGAGACCCTCGCGCTGATAACCAGGGAGCAGATGGCGACCGAATCCCTGGAGCGCCCGGCGCTTGTCCGTACGCCCGAGGGCAGGTGGCGGCTCTACCTGAGCTGCGCCACCACCGGAACCAAGCACTGGCGGGTCGAGATCACCGAGGCGGCGCACCCGGGCGAGTTCGACGTCCGGCGGCGCGACGTCGTCCTTCCCGGTGACGCGAAGAAGGGCGTGAAGGACCCGGTGTTCGTCCGCCACGGCGACCAGTGGCACATGTGGGCGACCTGCCATCCGCTCGGTGACCCGCTCGAGGCCGACCAGATGACCACCGAGTACGCCACGAGCTCCGACGGCCTGACGTGGACCTGGCAGGGAACGGCGCTGAGCGGCCAGGCGGGCGAGTGGGACTCCAGGGGCACGCGGGTCACCGCCGTGCGGTTCGGCGGGAAGCTGATCACGGCGTACTACGACGGCAGGGCGACGGCCGCGGAGAACTACGAGGAACGAACAGGCGTCGCCACCGGCACCGACCCGGCGGCGCTCACCGCGCTGCGGCCTGGCCCGTTCGCGTCCTCCCCGTACCGTGGCGGCGGCCTCCGGTACCTGGATCTCGTTGAGCTGCCCGGCGGTGCCATCCGGCTGTACTACGAGATGACGCAGCCCGATGGGTCACACGCCCTGGTCACCGAGCTGCGCGCTGGGCCCGCTGGGCCCGCTGGGCGCGCTGGGCGCGCTGGGCGCGCTGGGTAAGGCGGCGGGTTAGACGGGGCGCCCGTTCTTCGCCTGGCCCTGGCCGGCCGGCCGCACGCCGACCATGCCGCCGGAGCGGGAGCGGGGCTCCAGCCAGTCGCTGAAGTCCTCGCCGAGGAGCCGTTCGAGGAGCGCGATGTCGTCCTCGAAACGCGGGAGCAGCGCCTGCCGTTCGGCCCAGCTGAGTGGCTGGCGCTGCCTGCTGTCGCGCTGGAGGAACTGCTCCAGCCGGCGCGTCACGGCCAGGCCCGCCTGCCCGGGCAGCAGCCGTCCGGCGAGGTCACCGGCCCGCATCCCGAGCGAGACCGCGCGGTGCGCCAGCGTCGGCTCCGGGTGCGCGGTGACGTTCTGCCGCGGGATCTCCTCGAGGATCCCGGTCTCGACACCGAGGAACGCGCAGATGCGGTCCAGCGTCTCGGTCGGCTGGTCGACCAGCTTCCGGTAGCGAAGCACGAGGATCCGCTCGCGCGGGAACAGCGAGTAGGCGTAGCCGAGCTGCTCGCCGTACCGGCCGAGCCGCGTGTAATGCCAGAACGACGCCCACCCAGCCGCGATCCTGCGGTCTTCCTCGGCGCACGCGCGGACGAAGTCACCGACCGGCTCGAGCCCCGCCGACCACAGGTGGGTCCAGTTCGAATGCGCGCGCTCCACCGGATCCCGGACGATGACGATGAGCTTCGCCGCCGGGATCAGCGTGCGGATGCGCCGCATCGCCGCCGGATCGTACAGGTAGAGCGGCGTCGACTCACCGCGCGGCACCCCAGGCGGCGCGCCGTCGAACAGCGCCTCGTAGTCATCACGGCGCCACACGTGCTCGCGGTAGGTCAGCGCGTCCCCGGGACCGCCGCCCTTCACCGGCGGAGGGCCGTCGGTCAGGAAGAACTTCGGCTCTTTGATCCGCGACATGTACAGCGCTGGGTGCTGAGCGAGCGCCGCATGCAGCGCCGTCGTTCCCGCCTTCGGGACCCCGGCCACCAGGAAGTCAGGCAGTGCCATCGCATCCTCGCTTCCGCACTCCAGGCTGACGGGTTGTGGATAATTCCAATAAATTAAATAGGAATATTCCGGCACAGGCAATCCCCGCTCGCCGGCCCTGCCGAGGACGTACTTCTACCCGCCCTACGGTGCGGCAATCCTCGGTGCGAGCCTGATCACACGGCTCGGGCCCGTCGGCGGCTCGCGCCTGTCGGCGGCTCACGCCCGTCGGTGCCTCACGCCCGTCGGTGCCTCACGCCCGTCGGCGGCTCGGGCCCGTCGGGTGGCTCACGCCCGTCGGCGCCTCAGGCCCGTCGCGGCTCGCACCTGTCGCTAGGGTGGGGCACCCCCGCCGTAAGGCTCGTCGCTCGCCGTAAGAGCTGTCGTCCTTTCAGTTTCTGAACGGGCGGGCTTCGCCCCCGGCGCTGCGTTGGGCCTCCGCCGGGCAATAACCTCAGCCCGCGCCCCGCCCCGGCCCGGCCCGGAGACCATGTCCCCGGCGGGTCGTGCGCCCGACTCGCGTCCTCGCCCGGCCCAGGCACCTGACCACGCCGATCGCCTCAGCCGTGTCATCAGGTCACATCAACCCCTACATCACCTCAGCCACGATGTGGAGCGTCCCCTGGTTTCCGGCAAACGGCATCAGGATAGGGCGTTTCGGAAATTAAGGGTCGTATACGGCACCAAAAGCTCCACGACGCTGTCCCAGGAAGGTGTTTCGCGGAAACGTAGGGGTGCCTTGGCGGTCGGGAGGGGTCGTACGCGGCACCGAAGGTTCCACGAAGCTCTCCTGCTCATGTGTTCCTGGAACCAAGGAGGCCCAGACCGTCGCGAGCGGTCGTAGACGGAAGTGGGGAATTCACGAAGTCGTCCTGCGCAGCGCTCGCGGAGCCCAGAGGGGCGCTAGGCGGAATGGGCGAGATCGAGCAGGTGCAGGAGGGCGTCGCACCAGCGTTCCCCGGCCGGCCTGGTGTCGAAATGGGCGAGGCACTCGTTCGCGGCGTCGAGGACCGCGGTGAAGATCGCGTCGTCCGCGGCGAACTGGGCGCCGTCCAGGTCGGCGCCGTCCGCGGTTTCGCCGGGTGCGGCGCGCATGAGGGCGTCCCGGTGCCTGTCGAGTATCTCGGCCGCTTTACGTGCCATCGTCAGTCCCAGCGTCTCGGCCATCAGCAGCCGCTGCATGCCGACCCCGCCGAAGTCTCCAGTGTCGCCCCAGTCCCGCACGTCATTCTCCTTCACTCGAGGACTATGGGAGGTTCACAGAACCTCCGTCTCGGGTGCCGGCCTGGCGGGACCGCCCGCACGCCACCATGGTGCCTGCGGGTAGTGACATTCTGACCAAGAGTGGGCTCTGTCCGCCTGTCGGCCCGGGGGCCGAGCCTGACACCGGTGGGGTCGTTGGCGCCATCGGCCCCACCAGACGGGGCCATCTACGCCATCGGCCCCGCGGTCAGAGGGTGGAGGGGCGGGGAACGGCGAAGGTGAAGGGGGCGGAGCGGGCGGAGCGGGCGGAGCGGCGAGAGGGAGCGGAGCGGCGAGAGGGGGCGGAGCGGCGGGAGGGGGCGGAGCGGCGGAGGTGGTAAGGGCGGACAGGAGTGGGGCAGCGGCCGTAAGAGGGGGCGGCTTTAGTCGTCGTCGGGGCGGCAGGCGGACCAGATGGCGGCGCGGTTGTGCAGCTTGACGCGCTCGCCGCGGCCTAGCGTCTTCGCGAGCTCGGCCTCGGCGGTCTCGATGCGCAGCCATTCGGCGTAGGACACCGGGCGGACCCCGCGCTCGCCGAGCACGTCCGCCAGCCGGGAGGCCTGGGTGTACGCCGCGTCCGCCGCGTCCGCCGCGGACGCGGCGGTGGCGGGATCCGGGTACTTGAGCAGGCCTGCCCTGGGCAGCGCGGCGATGTTCGAACCCGGTGCGCCTGCCAGATCCTCGAGCAGGCAGCGGACGGTCTCGGCGGCGTCGGACTTGTTGGTGCCGATGACGCCGGTGGGCCCGCGCTTGAGCCAGCCGGCGACGTACTCCCCCGGCAGCGGATCGCCATCGGGACCGAGGACGCGGCCCTCGGCGTTGGGCACCGTGCAGGACTTCGGGTCGAACGGGACGCCCTCGAGCGGCACGCTCTGGTAGCCGACGGAACGAAGCACCATCTGCGCGTCCAGCGTCTCGTACTCGCCGGTGCCGCCGAACACGCCGGTGTCGTCGAGACGGGTCCGCTCCAGGGTGATACCGGCCGCCCGTTCGGTACCGTGAATTTCGGCAGGCCGCAACCAGAAACGGACGGTCAGCTTGCGCGCGCCGCCCGCCGGCCGCTGCGCCCAGCTTCGCATGGCGACCAGGTTGCCGCGGACGCGCCGGTCGGACTCGGCCAGCGAGGCGGACTGCCCGGACGAGTCGAACGCGTTCAAATCCAGCTCGTCCGGGTGGACCACCACCGAGACGCCGGGAAGCTCGCCCAGCTCGCGCAGCTCCTTGGTGGTGAACTTGGCTTGCGCGGGGCCGCGGCGGCCGATCATGTGCACCTCGCGCACCTTGCTGGCGTGCAGCGCCTCGAGGACGGGCTGCGGCACGTCGGTGCCGTGCAGTTCGGCGGGGTCACGCGCGAGTATCCGGGCCACGTCCACCGCGACGTTGCCGACGCCGATCACCGCCACCGACTCGGCGTCGAGGGTGAACGCGGACGAGTCGAGGTCCGGGTGGCCGCAGTACCAGTTCACGAAGTCGGTCGCGGCGTAGCTGCCGGGCAGGTCCTCGCCGGGGATGCCGAGCTTGCGGTCGCGCATCGCCCCTGTCGCGTAGACGACGGCGTCGTAGGCGCCGAGCAGGTCCTCGCGGGTGACGTCCTCGCCGAGGTGCACGCCGCCGAGAAACTCGACGTCAGGGCTTTCCAGGACCTTGCGCAGGTACTGCGCGATCGACTTGATCGACTTGTGATCCGGGGCCACACCGTAGCGGACCAGCCCGTACGGCGTCGGCAGCCGGTCGAGCACGTCCACCCGGACCCGGAGCGGGCCTCCGGGCAGCGCCGCCGCCTGCTTGACCAGCGCCTCGGCGGTGTACAGCCCGGCCGGCCCGGAACCGACCACGGCTACTTGCAGCATTCTGTTCCTTAACTTAGAGGCGTCGCGAAGCCCGCGCTCGCTATGAACGCTACTCGGCCAGGGGCTGTTCCTGCGCCGTGTTCCGGACCGCGTCCTGGGCGATCGTGCGCCGGGCGACCGCCTCCGTGATGTGGCGCGCGATGTGCTGCGGGGTCAGGCCAGCCGCCTCGAGAACTTCGTCCCGGGTGCCGTGCGCGAGAAACTCCTGCGGCAGGCCGAGCGTCTTCACCGGCACCTCCACGTCGTTGTCACGCAGCAGCCTGCACACCGCGTCGCCGAACCCGCCGGCCCGGCCGTTGTCCTCGACGACCGCGACCAGCCGGTGAGCGCGGGCCGCGTCGAGCACGGCCTCGTCGACCGGCTTGACCCAGCGGGGATCGACGACGGTCACGCCGATGCCGTGATCGGCGAGTCTGTCCGCGACCTCGGTGCCCATCAGCGCCATCGGCCCCACGCCCAGCAGCAGGACATCCCTGCCGAGCCCGGCGGCCGGCGCATGCAGCACGTCCATGGCGCCGAGCCTGGCCGTGGCCTCCATCTCACCGCCGGTCTTGCCCTTGGGGAACCGCAGCACGGTGGGGCCGTCGCCGACCTCCACCGCCTCGTTCAGCAGCTCGGCGACACGGGCCGCGTCGCGCGGCGCCGCGATCCGCAGTCCCGGGACCACCTGCAGGATCGACCCGTCCCACATGCCGTGGTGGCTGGCGCCGTCCGGCCCGGTAACCCCGGCGCGGTCCAGCACGACCGTCACCGGGAGCCGGTGCAGCGCGACGTCCATCAGCAGCTGGTCGAAGGCGCGGTTGAGGAACGTCGCGTACACCGCGACCACCGGGTGCAGTCCGCCCATCGCGAGGCCGGCGGCGCTGGTCATCGCGTGCTGCTCGGCGATGCCGACGTCGTACACCCGGTTGGGATAGGCCTGCGCGAACGGCGCCAGGCCGGTCGGGTAGAGCATCGCCGCGGTGATCGCGACCACGTCGGGCCGCCGCGCGCCGATCGCCACCATCTCGTCGCCGAACACCCTGCTCCACGTGCCGGGCGCGGCACCGGCCGCGGGCACCTGGTGCAGGCAGTCCACCTCGTTCTGCTCGGCGGCCGGGTAGCCGAAGCCCTTCTTGGTGATCACGTGCACCAGCACCGGGCCGCCGAAGTCCCGGGCGCGCTGGAGCGCGTGCTCCACCTGGCGCTCATCGTGACCGTCGATGGGGCCGAGATACTTCAGGCCCAGATCCTCGAACATAACCTGCGGCTGCAGGACGTCCTTGATGCCCTTCTTGATCCCGTGCAGCGTGCCGTACAGCGGCTGGCCGACCAGCGGCGCGCGGTTCACCGTGGTCTTGATGTACTCGAGCACGTTCTCGTACCGCTGGCTCACCCTGATCGACGCGAGGTGCTCGGCCAGGCCGCCGATCGTGGGCTGGTAGGACCAGCCGTTGTCGTTGACGACCATGACGAGCCGTGAGTCCCTGGCGGCGGCGATGTTGTTGAGCGCCTCCCAGGCCATGCCGCCGGTCAGGGCCCCGTCGCCGATGACCGCGACCACGGTGCGGTCCCGCTCACCGCGCACGTTGTAGGCCTTGGCGAGCCCGTCCGCGTAGGACAGGCTCGTCGAGGCGTGGGAGTTCTCCACCATGTCGTGCGGTGATTCGGCCCGGCTCGGGTAACCGGACAGGCCGCCGCGCTGCCGCAGCGTGCCGAACGCGGCGAGGCGGCCGGTCAGCAGTTTGTGCACGTATGCCTGGTGGCCGGTATCGAAGATGATCCGGTCCTTCGGTGAGTCGAAGACACGGTGCAGGGCGATGGTGAGCTCTACCACACCAAGGTTCGGACCCAGATGGCCGCTGGTCTTGGCAACCATCGGTCCCTGCGCCCACTCGATGAGGACGTCGCGGATCTCACTGGCCAGGACCGTCAGCTGCTCCTGGCTCAGTTCCTTCAGGTCCTGCGGGCCTTTGATGCACTCCAGCAACGTCACGGCGGTCGCTCCTCCTGTGATGTGCGGGCCTTGCGGTGAATTACCCGAGTGTACGGCCCATGATCCCGGGGGCCGCTACGCGCCGTCGTATTGACCGACACGCGTGTCGGAGTCCGGCGCTGCGGTGCCGCCGCCGCGAGAGTGCCCCGGCTTGGTAACGGCCTGCCGGGCTGGCCTGCCGGGCCTGGCGTAACTATTCGGTAACGGTGCGTCGCGTTCCCGCATGTGAAGCGCGTCGGCCTGTCCGGGATTCGCGCGGCCCGCGCAGCGGTGCCGCGATCCTGTCAACGTTGGACAGGGGCCGGTGTGTTTTGTTAGTGAGCGCGCCCACCGTCGCCAACGGCGGGCGTCTCCGCTTGTTTCGTCCGCACCGGGCGGACGTCCGACGACAGTACGTAGGAGGCGCAGTGGGTCTGCGTTCATCTCGTCCGTATGCCTTCGCCGCGGCCGTGTCAGCCATGGCGACCGCCGCAGCCATGACCGGTATCGGGCCGGCCGCGGCCAGCCCCGCTGTCCGCGCCGCGGCCAGCCCTGTCGCGCGAGTGATGGCCCCGGCGGCCGTCGGCAGGGCGCAATCGCGCAGCGAGCTGCTCATCAACGGGGACCGGCTGGAGGTGAGCGGCGGGACGCCCCCGTCGGTCGCCGTCGCCCCGTCTGGATCCGGCTTCGCCGCCTCGGTCATCGAGCTGCGCCTCGCGGGCAAAACCTACGCGATCCCCGCCGCGGCGTTCGCGTACCTGGGCCGCGGGCTGGACCCCAGCCTGTTCGACGTGCAGGCTCTCCCGCCCGGCGGTGACCTGCCGGTCCAGATCACCTACCGCGGTGCGCCCCCCAAGCTGCCGGGTATAACGATCACCCGGGCGGCCGGCGGGGTCGCGCACGGCTACCTGACCGCCTCGTCAGCGCGGGCTTTCGGCTCCGCCCTGACCCGTCAGCTGGCCCGCGACCACGCCAAGGCCAGCTACGGAACGGACGGCCTGTTCGCCCACGGGGTGACGATAAGCCTGGCCGGCTCGGGGCCGGGCCCGGTGCCGAGGCCGCGGTTCCCGATGCACACCCTGACGGTGCACGGCATCACGGGGACGGGCAGGCCGGACACGGGCGACCTGGTCAGCGTCTTCAACACCGATAACAACGCGTTCTTCGGCGATCCCTACGAGGCAGGAAACTTCTTCGACGGCGGTGTCGTGAAGTTCAGCGTGCCCAGCGGGCGATACCTGGCGCTCGGTAGTTTCGTGACCTTCGACTCCCGCGGAAACCCGGTGAGCGAGCGGATCGTGCTGATACCGCGGTTCACCGTCACGGGGGCCACGTCCGTGCGAGTCGATGCGCGGCTCGCGACCAGCCTGTTCACGATCACCACGCCACGGCCCGCGGTGATCAGCAGCCTGTCCTGGGAGCTGCGCAGCACCGACGGCGCCGGCCACGTCAGCATCTTCCAGTGGCTACAGCTCGGTTCCTTCCCGCTATGGATCAGCCCGACCTCCCAGCCGCCCGCGTCCGGCGCGCTGCAGGTCTTCGCGTCGGCACGCCTGACTTCGCCGGCCACGGCGAAATCGCCGTACACCTATGACGTCGCCTTCCAGGACCTGAGCGGGCGCATCGCACAACAGCGCTACACGGTGAAGCAGGCCAGCCTCGCCACCGTGGACGGGCGGTACTTCTCGGCCGTCCGGTCGGCCGGCGGCCTGGTCCGGATTGGCCTGTTCCCCGTCCAGCTGCAGGACGGTTATTTCACGCCGGTCAACACGTTCAGCGTCCCGGTGGAGCTGCGCGAGTACCTGACGGCGGGGCAGCCGGCGATCGCCTGGGTCAGCCAGTACTTCCAGATCTACAGCACCCTATCCGGTGGCCTGTCCGGTGGCCAGTCGGACGCGCTCCGCGCCTTCACCCCCGGTGAGAACACGCGCCTGGACTGGAACGCGTACCCGCTGCACACCGGGGTCAACGTAAACCTGCTCGGCTCGGCCAACGCGTACCCCACGCTGCCGTCCGCCAGCAGATCGGCCGACACGTTGTCGCTGGACGTCACGCCGTTCAGCGACAGCACGCCCGGGCACACCGGCACGGGACTGCTCCCCGGGACAGCCGACAGCTCCGTCAAGATCAGCGGCAGCTACGAGATCGACCAGAACGGCGCGAGGATCGCCGCGGGCGACGCCACGAAGCTGGCCGGCCCGCTCGGCGATTTCTTCACGCAGGTGAAGCTGTCACGGGGCCCGTCGGCGATCAGGTTCGTGCTGGCCGGCAGCCGCACCGGAGCGCCATACCCGCTGTCCACGGCCGACAAGACGGTGTGGACCTGGAAGTCGGCGCACGAGTCCGGCGTGACCATACCGAAGGGCTGGACCTGCGCCGACGGCACCCGGTCCTGCGCGGCTGAGCCGCTGCTCGCACTCGATTACGCGGTGGCCGGGCTCGGTCTGACGGGCACCGCTCCGGCGGGCGCCCAGGTGATCCGCATCCAGGTGGGCCACCAGCAGCTCGCAGCCGCGTCGAAGATCACCTCGGTGACGGCCCAGGTCTCCCTGGACGACGGCGCCACGTGGCAGCCGGCACAGGTCTCCGGGTCCGGCGCGACCCGCTACGCGGTATTCAGCGCGCCGGCCGGCAGCCACGTGACGCTGAAGGTGACGGCGGCCGACGCGGCCGGCGGCACCATCTCGGAGACGATCACGCGCGGCTACGCGACGGCGGCCAGCGCGGCCAGCGCGGGTTACCGCGCCGCGTGTGCCGCCCCGGCGGCCGGGCATGCGAGGTGCCTGGTGCTGTACTCGCCGCAGACGGCGTCCAGCCGGGCGCGGGCCGCCGGCTTCGCCGCCGCCCTGGCCGTCCCGGCGGGGTGGGGCGCCAAGGACATTCAGTCGGCGTACCGGCTGCCCGTCGCTGGCAATCCGCACCAGACCGTCGCGGTCGTCGACGCTTACGACACTCCGAAGCTGGAGTCCTACCTGAACACCTACCGGAAGGAATACGGCCTGCCGCCGTGCACGACGGCCAACGGGTGCTTCCGGAAGGCCAACCAGAACGGGAAGCCAGGGCCGCTGCCGGCCAACGGGACGCTCAGCGGCTGGGACGTGGAGACCACGCTGGACGTGGACATGGTCTCCGCCGCGTGTCCCGGCTGCCGCATCCTGGTGGTGGAGGCCAACAGCGCCAGCTTCGGTGACCTGGCCGCCGCGGAGAACGCCGCGGTGAAGCTGGGCGCGACGGCGATCTCGAACAGCTACGGCGCCCGGGAGAACGGCTTCGCGCAGGCTTACGCCCGCGCATACAACCACCCGGGGCACACGATCGTGGTGTCCTCCGGCGACTACGGGTACACCGCCGCCAGCTTCCCGGCCAACCTCACCTCGGTAACCGCCGTGGGCGGCACTCAGCTGTCCCGGGCACGGAACGCGCGGGGCTGGACCGAGCAGGTATGGAACACGCCCGGCACGGGCGCGGGTTCGTCCGGGTGCTCCGCCTACGTCGCCAAGCCAGCCTGGCAGCATGATCCGCGCTGCGCCGGCCGCACGGTCGCGGATGTGTCGGCGCTGGCCTGGGACATCGCCATCTACAACAAGGACTGGGGCGGGTGGTTCGACGTAGGCGGTACCAGCGCGTCGTCGCCGCTGATCGCGGGCATATACGGCCTGGCCGGCAACGCGGCCAGGGTCAGGCCCGGCTCCGAGTACGCCCACGCCGGGTCGCTGTTCGACATCACCACGGGTAACAACGACTGGTGGTACCAGGATGGCGGCGGAGCCTGCGGCCACGACTACATGTGCGTCGCCGGGAAGGGATACGACGCGCCGACCGGTCTCGGCTCGCCGGACGGCACAGGAGCCTTCTGAGACCCATCGCCTCGCCGGGTGGCCGGGTGGCCCGGGGAATCTCCCCGGGCCACCCGGCTCGCCGTATCCGGGCTGCGAGCCGGTACTAGCCGAGGTTGCGCAGCCAGCCGCCGACCACGGACATGTAGCGCTCGCGCTCCTCCACGTGCGGCATGTGCGATGACTCCTCGAACACCACCCACTCCGCGCCGGGAATGCCCGCCAGCAGCGTTTCCTGCAACGCCGGGGCCGCCTCGTCGTACCGCCCCGACACCAGCAGCGTGGGCACGCCGATCTCGCTGAGGCGGTCCTTGACCTGCCAGTCCTTGATCGAACCGACGACGTGGAACTCGCTGGGCCCGTTCATCGTGTGGTAGACGGTCGGGTCGCGCTCGATCCAGGCGAACGCCTCCGTCACCTCGTCAGGCCACGGATCCAGACGGCACACGTGCCGCTGGTAGAAGACCTGGCAGGCCTCCTGGTACTCGGGGTCGGACGTGGTGCCGGCCTCCTCGTGCTTGCGCAGCACCGCCTCGACGGCCGGGGGCAGCTCGGCGCGGAGCCGGTTGCACTCGGCGACGAAGTCCGGGAACGAGGCGGCGGTGTCGGCGAGCACGAGCGACTGCAGCCCGCGCGGCCGGGTCATGGCGTACTCCTGGGCGAGGAAACCGCCCCAGGACTGGCCGAGCACGTGGTGGCCCCGGCGCAGGCCGAGCGCGTCCACCAGGTTGTGCAGCTCGCGGACGAACAGGTCGACGGTCCAGAAGTCCGCGCCCCGTTCCGGCAGGTGGGTGGACCTGCCGTTGCCGAGCTGGTCGTAGAAGATGACCGCGCGGCCGTCGCGAGCCAGATCGGCCATCGCGAGCAGGTAATCGTGCGTCGCCCCCGGGCCACCGTGCAGCGTTACCAGCGGGAACCGGTCCGCGGTGGTACCGTCGGACGGCCCGGCGATGCGGTACCAGGTCTGGTGCGTTTCCTCGCGGCCCTGGTAAGTGGTGCGGAACTCGACGGTTCCCTCGGCGCTGTCCATGCTTGGTCGCTCACTTCCGGCTTCGGCGCTGTCGGGCGCGTGATGACGGGCGCGTGATCACGGGGCGCGTGATCACGGGGTCAGCAGGAGCTTGCCCGTGGTGCGGCGCGCGGCGAGATCTTCGTGCGCGCGGGCCGCCTCGGCCAGCGGGTACGTGCCGCCGACCCGCACGTCCAGCTCGCCCTTGGCGATCCAGTCGAACAGGTCGCCCGCGCGCCAGAGCAGCTCGCCGCGCTCGGTGGCGTAGTGCGCGAGCGTGGGCCTGG
Organism: Streptosporangiaceae bacterium; assembly: GCA_019239975.1. GTDB lineage: Bacteria > Actinomycetota > Actinomycetes > Streptosporangiales > Streptosporangiaceae > JAFAZE01. The sequence goes on along the minus strand of JAFAZE010000167.1, from coordinate 98,812 downwards.
TGAGGTACAGCGACCCGCCGCTGTTGAGGCGCTGCGGATCGACCGGCGGAACCGGGCCGCTGGCGGCGCCGTACAGCACCATCGTCCCGCGGATGCGCAGCGCGGCCAGGCTGTCGTCGAAGGTCGCCTTGCCCACGCCGTCGTACACCACGTCCGCGCCACGCTCGCCCGTGACGCGCAGGACGGCGTCGACGAACTCGCCGTAGGTTGTCACGTGGTCGGCGCCGGCACGCTCCGCCAGCTCCGCCTTGGCCCCGCTCGAGGTCGTGGCGACGACGATCCCGCCGCGCCGCTTGACCATCTGGGTGAGCAGCAGCCCGACGCCGCCCGCGGCGGCGTGCACGACGGCGACATTCCCCTCCTGGACCGGGAAGGTGCTGTGCGACAGGTAGTGCGCCGTCATGCCCTGCAGCATGACCGCGGCCGCGATCTTGAGGTCGATGCCCGGCGGCACCGGGACGGCACTGTCGGCGGCCACGACGACCTGCTCGGCGTAGCTGCCAGCCGCGGCGGCCCAGGCGACCCTGTCTCCGGGGGAGAAATCGGTCACGCCGTCCGCGGCCGAGATGACCGTACCGGCGCCCTCGCCGCCGATCCCGACGGGAAGCGGCCGCTTGTACAGGCCTATGCCCTCGCGCTGGTAGATGTCCATGTAGTTGACGCCGGCCGCGGCCACCTGGACGAGGAGATGGCCTGGCGAGGGTTCGGGAACAGGCCGCTCGGCGACCGCGAGGGCATCGGGCCCGCCAAACTTCTCGACAACCACAGCTCGCATACCAGCACACTCTTTCTGCTTGTTCTGGCCCGTTCCCGTCCTGCTTCGTGTCTTTCTTGCTTGTTCCGCCTGAGCCGATCCGGTACCGCCTCCATCTAACCATCAGGTCAGGCCGCGGGCGGTTAGCTGGCTTCCAGGGCCGCGAGGTCGCGCACCGCGTAGCGACGGTGCTCGCACTCCTCCGTCATCACGACGCGCAGGCAGCTAGCGACCGCGCGCGGTTCCTCGGGATAACCGGGCGCCGGTGAAGCCGGCTTCCTTGAAGCTCGCGTCGCGGAACACGTCGGTGTGGTCGTATTCGCCTGCCATTGCGCCATTGTGCCCGATCGGCCGTGACGATCCGCCGGCCCGCGCCGCGGGCTTCGGTACGCGCCTGAAGCGGAACCCAGCCCGCGGGCCGGGCTCACGATGGCGGCGGGGCCGCTGGCGCATTTGGCCCCACTGGGCGGGGCCGCTGGCGCATTTGGCCCCGCGCAGGGGCCGACGGCCGGCAGCAGGGGTGTTACCCGTGGGCATGCAGGGCGGATAGCGATCGGTGAGGTTAGTTACCACCCCGGGATTTGGCCATGGGTGACCGTCCCTCGACCAGCCCGGCTGGTACGCGGACTTCCACTCTCAGAGGTCGTCGGGGCGTCCGGCTGCCAGGCGCGGCCACTGGGCGATGGGGCGTCCGCCCGATTCCGGCGCTGGTGGCCAGTCGGGCGGGCCGCCGTCAGTGCGCACGGAGCACTGCTGCGGCCAGCCGGAGGGCGAGTCCTCCCACGGCTCCTGGCGTCCATAGACAGTGAGGTCCATCAGCGTGTAGCTGTTGTCCATCGCCTCCACGCCGCGGCGCGTGGTCCAGTAGGTCTCGAAGACGCGGTCGCCGTCCCGCAGGTAGCACACGAGGTGGAACAGGCCGGTTTCGCGCCCGGCAAGGAGCTTGCCGAGAGAGGGCTGTGCCGAGTACCAGGGCACGTCCCAGCCCATGAAGTCGCGGTAGCGGACGCTCTCGTCGTACGACACCTGGGGGTCAGCACCGCCGAAGGTGACGTTGCGGCCCTGGCAGAAGACCGCGAAGGTGATGTCGCGGGAGTGCAGGTAGGACAGCTCGGCGACCTGGGTGGTGACCCAGGTGCAGCCCTCGCACTGCTCGGCGGCGGGATGCCCGGGCCACCACATGAAGTAGTAGGCGATGAGCTGCCGGCGGCCCTCGAACGCGTCGAGCAGCGTGACCGGCCCATGCGGGCCGGTCAGCGGCAGGCCGGCGTCTACCTCGGTCATGGGCAGCCGCCGGCGGGCTGCGGCGATCGCGTCGCCCTCCCGCGTGTGCGCCTTCTCCCGCACCCGCAGCGCGGCGAGCTGGGCCTCGAAGGCGGCGCGGCCGGTCACCGGAGGCAGCGCGGCTCCGCTGGCGCTCAGGGTTCCGGGCTCCTCATTCGTCATGATGGCTCCTCTTCCTGTTTTCCGCGTGTCCTCTTCTGGTTTTCCGCATGCGCGGCCTCGGCGAGCCGCTTGATCATGGCCAGGCGCCGGTCCCATTGGGCGGCAACCTCGGCCATGGCCCGGGTGGCCTGGTCGAGGCGGTCCGCCCGCACCTGGCAGAGCACCTCCCGGCCCTGCTTGCGCCGGCTGATCAGCCCGGCTCGTTCGAGCACGGCCAGGTGCTTGGAGACGGCCTGGCGGGAGAACGGCACCCGTCCGGCCAGCCAGCTGGCGGTCACCTCACCGTTGCTGACCAGCAGGTCAAGAACCTGGCGGCGAGACGGGTCGCCGATGGCCGACCACAGCTCGTCATCCGCCTGCGCCGTCATCCTGACCTCCCGGCCGGCGCTCCGCAAGCACGCCGGCGAGGCGATCGAGGAACCCGGCCCAGCCTTCCTGGTGCTCGTCGGCGTACCGCTGCTTCTCCGCGTCGGGCCAGTCGCGCAGCTCATGGCCGCTCTCGGTGACGCGAAGACGAGTCCGCTCCTGCCCCTGGGGCGTCAGGGTGAACTCGACGAGCATCGAGTTGCCGGCCACCGGCTCCTCCCCGCGGGGGTGATTCCAGCGGAACGAGAAGCGAGCCGGCGGATCGACGCTCTCCACCACGACCGGGCCGCCCTGGTCCCCGAACGCCATGTAGCCGTGGGCGCCGGGTTTCACCTCCAGGTCCACCCGGTCGGCGAACCACAGGCTCATCTGATCGGGCTCGGTGATGGTGCGCCACACCACCTCCACCGGCGCCTCGATCAGAATCTCCCGGTCGATCATCAGCCCTGGCATCAGCGTCCCTCCCCGCCTGCCCCATCCTGAATTTGCAACCGACGGTAGCACGTCAAGCGGAAGTAATGCAACCGATGATTGCGGGTTGCCGTCGCGGCCAGCTCGCCCAAGATGCAACCAGTGGTTGCGCTTCTCATCCAGACACGCTACCGTTGGTTGCACATAGACGTGGAGGTAATCATGAAGAACGCGCTACGCGCCCAGGGGAACGGTGCGCCGTCCACGAGCACACGGCTCGCCGATCCCGCGGCCGGACGGCGGTGGGAGGCATTCGCGCTGCTGGTCGCGACCTACTTCATCACGATCGTGGATTTCACGATCGTCAACACCGCCCTGCCAGCCATCGGCGCGAAGCTGCGCTTCCCCGAGTCCGGCCTGCAGTGGGTGGTGACCGCTTACGGGCTGACCTTCGCCGGCTTCCTGCTCCTCGGCGGCCGCGCCGCTGACCTGCTCGGCCGCCGCCGTCTGCTGGTGGCCGGCCTGGCAGTCTTCACCGCCGCCTCACTCGGCTGCGGTCTGGCCGCCTCGGACACCTTCCTCATCGTGATGCGCGGCATCCAGGGCCTGGGAGCGGCGTTTGTGACGCCGGCCGCCCTGTCGATCGTGACGAACATGTTCCCCGAGGGAGCCGAGCGCAACAAGGCCCTCGGCATCTGGGGCGGGGTGGGCGCACTGGGCGGGACGGTCGGCCTGCTGGCCGGCGGCCTTCTCACCACGTATGCCGGATGGCAGTACGTCTTCTTTTTCAACGTCCCCATCGGCGCGGCGGTGTTCGCCCTGGCCCCGAAACTGGTGCGCGAGAGCCGCGCCCGCAGCGGACCGCGACGCTACGACACCCTCGGAGCCGTGACGGTCACCGCCGCCATGCTGGTGGGTGTCTACGCCATCTCCCAGGCGCCTCAGGCCGGCTGGGCGGCCACCCAGACCGTCGCCCTGCTCTGCGCCGGCGTGGCCCTGCTCGCCGGGTTCCTCGTCATCGAGACCAGGGCTGAGGCGCCCCTGCTGCCACTGCGGCTCTTCCGGCTGCGCAGCGTCGCCGGATCCAACGCGGTCGGCTTCCTGCTCGGGGCGAGCTTCACCACCTTCGTGTTCATCGGCACCCTCTACATGCAGCAGGTGCTCGGGTTCTCCGCCCTGGCGGCCGGCGCGGCGTGGACGACGGCGTCGGTGACCTCATTCGCGGTGGCCTGCTCCGGCCTGTCCCAGCGGACCGTGACCAGGACCTCACCCAAGCCCGTCATGGCCTTCGGCATGGCACTCATCGGCGCCGGGATCCTGTGGGCAGCGCACGCCCCGGCCCACGGGAACTTCTGGCATGACCTGGCCGGGCCGTTCTTCATCGGCGGCATCGGCACCGCCTTCGCCTTCATCCCGGTCTCCATCGGCGCCCTCGCCGGGGTAACCAGGCACGACGCGGGAGTCGCCTCCGGGCTGCTCAGCACCTCGCAGAACCTCGGCGGGGCGATCGGAGTGGCCGTCACCTCATCCATCGCGGCCGCGCACTCCCGCACGCTGATCCAGCACGGCTACGCGGCCGCCGCCGCGCTCACCGGCGGGCTCCACTGGGCAATGTGGGTGTGCGGGCTAACCGGCCTCGCCGCCATCCCCGTCGCCTTCGCACTCATCCGCCGCGCCCGGAAGGCCGACGTGGCGGCTGACGTGATCACGACCGCACAGCCGGAAGACCTCGAGATGGCCGCAACCCGCTAAGCAGGGCCAGCAGGGTCAGGGGCGGGAAGACCGGCCGCCTTCCGGGCCTGGCCCGGACGCGCGTGCTGCCTGCCGGCTCGCCGCGCGGTAGGCCGCCTTGCGGGCCGCCTTCGCGACCTTCTTGTCGGGGTGACTGTGGCCGATCAGCGTCAGGACGTCAGCCACGTCAGGATGCGGCGTCCGGACCATGACATCGAATATCGCCTGTTCGGCGCCAACCGGGACCAGTTCGCGGAGCTTCGCGGCCACCACGCCGGGGTCCAGCAGGGGCCCCTCGTCCTCGGCGTCGACGACGAGAACGTCCGTGAGCATCCAGGCGACGTCTTCCGGTTCGGGCTCCAGGTTCTCGGGCCAGGGATCGTCCGGGGTCACGCCGGCGAAGTGTGTCAGGGCGGCCTTCGCGTAACTGCGCAGTTCGACCCGGCCGAGAGCCTCCCGCCACACGGGCTCGGCGGCGGCTCCAAGCTCAGTGATCTCGGCTACCGCCAGCAGCCGGGCTCCCGGCGGCGCTCCGGCGGCGGCCGCGAGGAGCTCCCTGGCTGACGACTCCGGCGTGCGGTGCGCCCGCCACGCTGCTGCCTCGGCTGTGAACTCTTCTTCGGTAGCGCTCTCGGCCATCGCGAGCAGGTCCGCCGCGGTCATCTCGTCGGGCGGGGGAAGCAGTGGTACTTCGACCCCGGACTCGAGAAGCAGGTTACGGACGGCCCACAGCCCCAGCGAAGTCAGCAGCACCTGCGTCTGCTGGTCGCCGCGGTCACCGTCCCCGGTGAGCGCCACGGCACCGAGGTCCGCCAGCTGGGCAAGGAGCATTCTCGCCGGGTCGCCGTGCGCGTCCACCCAGGCTTCCCACGCCGCGGTGGCCTGTTCTTGCGACAGGTCGCCGACGGCGATGCTCCTTAGCGTGTCACTGACCTCTGCGACCGGCAGCCCGTCGCCCTTGTTCAGGAAGAGCACGACAACCAGGCCAGTACCATGCCCGGCCAGATCCAGCGCCGCTGACCTGGTGGTGTCGAGCGACGCCGCGAACTCGAGCGTGCCGCCCACGACACCCTCGAAGACGGAGGCCCAGACGCCGAGCGTATCTTCATCGCCGGCCTGCGCCCACTCTTCAGCCAGGGAGCCCTGAACGGCCATGGTCCCGTCGTTGTCCACGTCTGTGAAGTCCGTGGTGTAGGCGAGTTCCCACAGGAAGGGGAACGCTGACGTGTCCATCTGGGCCGCCAGCTCACGCACGGCGCTTGCCAGTTCACCGGCGGGTAGGTCACCGTCACCGGTCACCGGGCGGCCGGACCCCACCCAGCTCGCCATCGCCGCCAGCCGGCCCAGCAACGGAGATTTCCGTGCCTGTTCAGCGAGCTCCGCTTCGGACGGCAGCCGCATCGGCGGCAGCTCGCCGGGCAAGCCGAACGCCTCCTTGATGCCCGGCAGATCCAGGCCCGCGTCGTCGTCTTCGCCGAAGTCACGGTCATACCCGGCGGCCGGAAGATCCCCGGCGGCCGCCAGGCCGGCGTTGTATCCCGCGATCCAGCGGTCAACGTCAGCCTGGTTCCGGAAGTCGACTCCGTCGCGTGTCATCAAGGTGCCGATGGTGCGTCCCATCCCCCAGTTCGCCGGGTCCATGACCGCGTCGGGGAACTGAGATGCCACCGCATCGAGTTCGCGCTCGAGCAACCGCGCGGCATCCTCCGGCAGCTTCCTGGAGTCGGCAAGGTACGTCAGGAAATCACGCATCGCGTCGATGGTCTCGGCGGTCTCCTCCCGGGTCTCGACGATGACTTTGCGCGGATACACGTCAAGCAGAAGGTGCTCGATGTGACCAGGACGGAGTTCGGCAGGGCTGGCAATCCCCAGATAGTCCGGCATGTAATCGAGCAGCAGACGCAGTTCCTCGGCGTCCGCACTCGCATCGCCGCTCAACTTGCCCTGCGCCGTTTTGGCCCAGCGGCGGAAGCCCGCCAGCGCCGCACCGAAAGCGTCTGCCATGTGCGCCTACCCTAGCGGGTCAGCCCGAGGCGCGGAGCGACCTCAGGACGTATTGCATGATGCCGCCGTGCCGGTAGTACTCGGCTTCGCCCGGGGTGTCGATCCGCACGACCGCGCGGAATTCGCGGCCATCCGCGGATACCACGACCTCGTTTGGTATATTTCCTGAATTTATTTCCTCGATCCCGCGGATATCGAAGGTCTCGTGGCCGGTCAGGCCCAGCGACGCGGCCGACTCTCCGGGGCGGTACTGCAGCGGCAGCACGCCCATGCCGATCAGGTTGGACCTGTGGATGCGCTCGAACGACTCGGCAAGCACCGCGCGGACGCCGAGCAGCAGCGTGCCCTTCGCCGCCCAGTCGCGGGAGGAACCCGAGCCGTATTCCTTGCCGCCGAGGACGATCAGCGGCGTGCCGTCCTCCAGGTACTCGCGCGAGGCGTCGTAGATGGACATCTGATTGCCGTCCTTGACGGTGACCCCGCCCTCGGTGCCCGGCGCGAGCTGGTTGCGCAGCCTGATGTTGGCGAACGTGCCGCGGATCATCACCTCGTGATTCCCCCGCCGGGACCCGTAGGAGTTGAAGTCCTTCCGCTCGACGCCGTGCTCGGTCAGGTACTTCCCCGCCGGGCTGTCGGACTTGATCGCGCCGGCCGGGGAGATGTGGTCGGTGGTCACCGAATCGCCGAGCATGGCGGCCACCCTCGCGCCAGTGATGTCGCTGACCGGCTCCGGCTCGGCCGGCATGCCATCGAAGTACGGCGGGCGGCGCACATAAGTCGACTGCTCATCCCAGACGAAGGTGTCGCCCTCGGGTACGTCCAGCCCGCGCCAGTTGTCGTCGCCCTTGAACACGTCGGCGTAGTCCCGGGTGAACATCTCCTGCGCCACCGCGTTCTGGACGACGTCGGCGACCTCCCCGGGCGACGGCCAGATGTCGGCCAGGTAGACGGGCTTGCCCTCGGGGCCGGAGCCGATCGGCTCGTTCACCAGGTCAATGTCCATCGTGCCGGCCAGCGCGTACGCCACCACCAGCGGCGGCGAGGCCAGGTAGTTCATCTTCACGTCCGGGTTGATCCGGCCCTCGAAGTTCCGGTTGCCGCTCAGCACGGAGACCACGGCCAGGTCGTTGTCGTTCACCGCCTCGCTGATCGCGGGCGGCAGCGGGCCGGAGTTGCCGATGCACGTGGTACAGCCGTAGCCGACGAGGTTGAAGCCGAGCTTGTCCAGGTAGGGCAGCAGCCCGGCCCGCTCGTAGTAGTCCATGACCACCTTGGACCCGGGCGCCAGCGTCGTCTTCACCCAGGGCTTGCGGGCCAGCCCCCGGTGGACAGCGTTCTTGGCCAGCAGCGCGGCGCCGACCATGACCGAGGGGTTGGACGTGTTCGTGCACGAGGTGATCGCGGCGATAACCACGCTCCCGTGGTCCACGGCCGTCTGCGTGCCGTCTTCCAGGGCGACCTGGATGGGGTCCGACGGCCTGGTGCCGTCGTCCGACGCCACCGGGTCCGAGGCCGGGAAGGTGCCGGCCAGGCCGTTGTCCAGGGTGGCTTCGGGCACGTAGTTGGGCAGGGCGTCGCGGAAGGCCTGCTTGGCGTCGGTGAGGGCGACCCGGTCCTGCGGGCGCTTGGGCCCGGCGATCGACGGCACCACGGTGGACAGGTCGAGGTGGAGCTCCTCCGAGTACCGTGTCTCCTGGCTGGGATCGTGCCACAGGCCCTGTTCCTTGGCGTACGCCTCGACCAGGGCCACCTGCCCGGCTCGCCGGCCGGTGAGGGTGAGGTAGTCCAGGGTGTGCTGGTCGATCGGGAAGATCGCGCAGGTAGAGCCGAATTCCGGCGACATGTTGCCGATCGTCGCCCGGTTCGCCACCGGGACCGCGGCCACGCCCTCGCCGGTGAACTCGACGAACTTACCGACCACGCCGTGCCTGCGGAGCATCTCGGTGATGGTCAGCACCAGGTCGGTGGCGGTGGCGCCGCTGGGCAGCTCGCCGGTGAGCCGGAACCCGGCCACCTGCGGGATCAGCATGGAGACCGGCTGGCCGAGCATGGCCGCCTCGGCCTCGATGCCGCCGACGCCCCAGCCGAGGACGCCGAGGCCGTTCTGCATGGTGGTGTGCGAATCGGTGCCCAGGCACGTGTCGGGGTACGCCTTGCCGTCATTGGCCATGACCACCCGGGCCAGGTACTCGATGTTCACCTGGTGCACGATGCCGGTGCCCGGGGGAACGACCTTGAACTGGCTGAACGCCTGCTGGCCCCAGCGGAGGAAGGCGAACCGCTCCTTGTTGCGCTCGAACTCGATCTCGACGTTCCGCCGGAACGCATCGGGACTCCCGAACACGTCCGCCACGACGGAGTGGTCGATCACGAGCTCGGCCGGGATGAGCGGGTTGATCTTCTTCGGGTCGCCGCCCAGGTTCCGCATGGCCTCCCGCATGGCGGCGAGGTCGACGACGGCGGGGACGCCTGTCAGGTCCTGCAGGATCACCCGGGCCGGCGTGAACTGGATCTCGGTGGCCGGCTTCCCCTTCGGGTCCCAGTCCGCGAGCGCCCGCACGTGCTCCGCCGTGACGTTGACGCCGTCCTCGGTGCGCAGCAGGTTCTCGAGCAGGATCTTCAGGCTGTACGGGAGGCTGGCCGAGCCGGTCACCGCGTCCAGCCGGCAGATCTCATAGTCGGTGCCATCCGCCTGCAGCGTCGCGTGGCTACCGAAGCTGTCCGCAGTCATCGTCCCTGCGCCTCCTTGTCGTCCCGGGCTCCGTTGTCCGGGTCCTCCGGCGGAGTGTCGTCCCGGCTTACCCACGCTACAGTATCTCGATATCAAGCTACTTTTCAAGGTATGTTACTAGCGAGTAGCCCTGAACCTTTCACGGCCGCCGGGCGCGAGGGCGGTGGCCACGGCCGGGTGTCTTCGGGGCTGACCGGCCGGTACCAGCCGTAACGCGCAGGACATCGGCCGAGGCCGCTGGCGGACGATTTTCGATAATCGCTGTCCTTGTTTGTTTCGGGGCTCCTCCGTAGCGTGACCCTCCGCCGGACCCCCGACGGATGAGAGGGAATCATGCCTGGGAGGACAAACAGACTGAAACTTGTATCGCTCACCGCGGGTGGCGTGCTCGCCGGGGCAGTGCTCGCGGCGGGAGTGCCCGCGTCCCCGGCGCTCGCGGCGGACACGGCGACCATCAACGGTTCGACTACCTTCCAGACGATCAGCGGCTTCGGCGCGTCCGAGGCGTTCGGCGAGGCGGCCACCGTCATGAGCGCGCCGGCGTCGGTCCAGCAGCAGGCCCTCGCCGATCTCTACAGCCCGGCGACCGGAGCGGGCCTGACCATCCTGCGCAACGAGATCAGCGCCGACTCCGGCGCCACCATCGAGCCGAACAACCCGGGCAGCCCCACGGCGGCCCCCTCCTACGCGTCGCTCGCGTCGATCAACTCCGACCAGGGCCAGCTGTGGTTCGCGCAGCAGATCAAGAGCCTCTACGGCGTCACCAACGTGTTCGCGGACGCGTGGAGCGCGCCGGCGTTCATGAAGACCAACAACTCCACCAGCAATGGCGGGGCGGTGTGCGGCTCGCCGGGCGCGACGTGCAGCAGCGGCGACTGGCGGCAGGCGTATGCGAATTACCTGGTGCAGTACGCCAGGGATTACTCCGCCGCCGGGATCCCGCTCACCTATATCGGGCCGGAAAACGAGGCCAACCTGTCAACGAGCTACGACAGCATGCAGATGAGCCCGTCCCAGACGGCGAACTTCCTCGACGTGCTCGGCCCGACCCTGACGTCGTCCGGCCTGCCCACCAAGATGGAGTGCTGCGCCACCGAGGGATGGGACTACGCGCAGCAGTACGCCAGCGCCATCGAGGGCGATTCGACCGCCAACTCCGACACGCCGCTGTTCACCAGCCACGGCTATACCGCGGCACCCACCTCGCCGCTGTCCGGCTGGTCCAAGCCGGCCTGGGAGACGGAGTGGTCCACGTTCGAGAGCTGGAACACCGCGTGGGACGACGGCAGCGACGCCTCGGGGATGACCTGGGCGCAGCACATCTACCAGGGTCTGACCGGCGCCAACCTGGGCGCGTTCCTGTACTGGTGGGGATCCACCACCCCGTCGGAGAACGGTGACAACGAGGGCCTCATCCAGATAAACGGCTCCACCGTCGCCACCTCCGGCCGCCTGTGGGCGTTCGCGAACTACAGCAGGTACATCCACCCCGGCGCGGTCCGCATCGCGGCGAGCAGCTCGAACGGCAACGTCGAGGAGTCCGCGTTCAAGAACACCGACGGAACCATCGCCATCGTCGCGCTCAACAACGCGACCAGCTCCGACTCCATCGCCTACTCGCTGTCGGGTAGCGGTGTCCCGGGCTCGAGCACGGTCACCCCCTACCTGACCAACGCCTCCAGCAACGTCACGGCGCAGCCGGCCATCAGCGAGAGCGGCGGCTCGTTCACCGCGACGATTCCGGCACGCTCGCTCGTGACCTATGTTGTCCAGCCGTGCACCTCCGGCTGCACGACCGGCAACACGGTCACGGTTACCAACCCGGGCAGCCAGACGAGCACGGTGGGGAGCGCGGCCTCGGTGCAGATCCACGCCTCCGACTCCGCCGCGGGGCAGACGCTGACCTACTCCGCCACCGGCCTGCCGGCCGGCCTGTCGATCAGCCCCTCGACCGGGCTCATCTCCGGCACGCCATCCTCCGCAGGGACGTCCTCGGTCACCGTCACCGCGACCGACGGAACGGGGGCGTCCGGATCCGCCGCGTTCACCTGGACGGTGAGCTCCAGCTCCGGCGGGGGCAGCGGGGGCACGTGCCATGTCACGTACACGACAGCCAGCCAGTGGGCTGGCGGGTTCGTCGCGAACGTCACCATCGCGAACACCGGCACGTCGGCCATCAACGGCTGGACGCTCGCCTTCACCTTCCCGGGCGACCAGAAGATAACGAATGGCTGGAACGGCACGCCGAGCCAAAGTGGTGAGAAGGTGACGGTCGCCAGCGCGAGCTACAACGGCACGATCCCCGCCGGCGGATCGGCGTCGCTGGGCTTCCAGGGCACCTTCACCAGCAGCGACGCGGCCCCGACCGCCTTCACGGTGAACGGGACGGCCTGCACGTAGCCACCGGCGCGCGCACGCTCGCCTTGCGACGTCGATGGCGCCACCGGGAAGGCTCTTGCGCACCCGGTGGCGCCATCGGCTATGTATGGAGGCGGAGGAGGGCGTCGAGAAGGGCGGAGACCCATGCGTTTCGCGATCAAGACACGGCCCGAGCACCAGACCTGGGAGGAGGTCCGCGACATCTGGGTCGCGGCGGATGAAATCCCGCTGTTCGAGTCGGCCTGGAACTGGGATCACTTCTACCCGCTGTCCGGAGACCTGACCGGCCCGAACCTGGAGGGATGGATGATGCTCGCCGCGATGGCGCAGGCCACCCGGCGAATCCGGCTCGGCTGCCAGGTCACCGGCATGATCTACCGGCACCCCGCCGTGCTGGCCAACATGGCGGCCACCGTGGACATCGTCTCCGGCGGCAGGCTCGAACTCGGCCTCGGCGCGGGCTGGAACCAGCAGGAATGCGACGCCTACGGGATCGAGCTGCCGCCGCTGCGCGAGCGGTTCGACCGGTTCGACGAGGGCGTCGAGATCATCGTCCGGCTGCTGACCCAGGCCACGACGACGTTTTCCGGCAAGCACTTCCGGCTGACGGATGCGCGCTGCGAGCCGAAGCCGGTGCAGCGGCCGCATCCCCCGGTAACGATCGGCGGCCGCGGCAGGACCCGCACGCTGCGCACGGCCGCGCAGTGGGCCCAGCAGTGGAACGCCATCGCGCAGGGCCCGGATGACTGGCGCGAGCTCAAGGAGGTGCTGGCCGGCCACTGCGCGCGAGCCGGGCGTGACCCGGCCGAGATCACCTGCTCGGTGAACGTGCGTATCGGGGACGACCTCGACTCCGCGATCGCGCAGGCGGCCGCGTACCGCGACGCCGGCGCGGACCTGGTGATCCTGAACCTGCCGCAGCACGCCAGGCCGGATTCCCTTCAGCCGCTCGCGGACGCCTGCGCACCGCTCGCCGCCTGACCGCGAGCCGCGGGCTCGGCCACCACAGCAGGAATCGCGGACGAATCGCCGGCCGGCTAGGACCCGTCGGGAGGAGGGACGTGGCCGGCGATTCGCTCGTGCAGGACGCGGCTCGCGGCGGCCATCACGGGCTCGGCCCCGAGTTCGGCGAGCATCTGCGCGGCGGCCGCCATCTCAGCGCTCCGGCGGACCGCGTGCCGGTAGGTCCCGCTGAGGATACGGTCCAGCGTGGCCGCGTCGGCCTTTGCCAGCTCATCCGCGATGTGCTCGCGCAGCCACGGCTCGAAGCCGGCCGAGCGGGCGGCTTCGAGCGCTTCCACGATGGAAGCCGCCATGCCCTTGTAGAAGACGCTGCGGAGCAGCTTCTTGGTGGCAGCCAGCCCCGGCGGCCCGTCCAGCACCTCGATGTCGGCTCCGAACGGCCGCAGCTGTGCCGCGTAGCGAGCCGCGCCGTCGCCGCTGGCCAGCATCGGAACGCGCAGCCCTCGCCCGGGCACGGGCGCCATCATCGCGACGTCGGTGACGGGGACGCCCCGCGCGCGGCCCATGGCCGCGATCTCCTGCTTGACACCGGGCGAGGCCGTGTTCAGGTCCGCCCACGTGGCGCCTTCGGCGAGCCCGGGCAGGCCCGCGCGGAACGCGCCGACGGCGGCCTCCGCGCTGTTCACGCTCAGCACCAGGTCCGCGCCGCTGGCCGCGTCGGCCTCGCTCGCCGTGCCGGCGACGCCGTCCGCCGCGGGCACAGCCGGGTCGTAGCCGCGCACGACGGCGCCCGCGGCGACCAGGTCACCGGCGATCAGCGAGCCGGCCTCTCCCAGCCCGAGCACCGCAATGACAAACGTCACGGAGTACCCGGCTTGTCGCCGCTCAGCGTTGCCTCGCCGCTGGCCTCAGCGCCGCTTTCGGCCGCGCCGCCACCACCGTCATCGCCGCCGGTCCCGCTGCCGAAGCTGGCCGGCTTCGCGATCCCGGTGCCCTTGAAGTATTCGCTGATCAGCTCGCGCTGGCGCTCGAGGAGCTCCTCGAAGTGCTTGTCGACGTTGTCGTCGCCGATGGCCTCGGCGGTCTCGTACAGGTCCTTGATCTGCTCCAGCGCTTCGCTGCTCATGTCCACCGCGCCGTCTTCCCCGTCCCCGGCACCGTTCACGGCTCCGTTCACGGCCGCGTTTCCCGCCGCGTTTCCCGCCGCGTTCCCGGCAGGGATCTCCGGGCCCGGCGGCGCGCCGAAGCCGAACGTCGCCACCGGGCCGGTTCCGCCCGACGGCTTGTACGGCTCGAAGGGGCCGCGGGAGTACTCCAGTTCGCTCGGAGCGGCATCCGCGCGGCCGCCGGAATCGCCCGTCGTGTACCAGTCCGGGCCGGGCGGCCCGTATCCCGGTATCGGCTCCGGCTCCGCGGGCTCCCCGGGGTCGTCCGGCTCCCCGGTGTCCCGGTAGACGAACATGCCGTCCGGCTGCCCCGGAGGTTGCTGGTAGGCCGGCGGCTCCTGGTAGGCCGGCGGCACTGGGGCCGCGATATCAGCGTGCGGTGCCATCTCCGGCTCCGGCATGCGTACGGCCTCCGCAGGCACATTCCCGGGACGCCGCCACCGCGGCGGAAACTCCCCGGGCTCGGGTATGGCGTGCGCGTACTCTCCGCCGTTGACGCCTTGGTGACCGGGTACCTGTCCGGCGCCCTGGTAACCCGGATATCCGGCCGGTCCCCGGCTCCCCGCGGGGCCGCGATACCCAGGCGGCGCCAGGGGCCCGTTCGGGTGCCCGGCGGCGCCGTAGCCGGGCGCCGCGCGGTGGCCGGGACCGGCGCCGTACCCGCCTGCCGCTCCGTACCCGCTGGCCGCTCCGTACCCAGCGGCCCCAGGCCCAGGAGCGGCACCGTCGAATCCGGCGCCCGGCCCGAACCCGGCGCCCGGCCCGAATTCGGCGCCCGGCCCGAATTCGGCGCCCGGCCCGAACCCGGCATCGAGCGGGTAAGCGTCCTCCGCCGGGTCGTGCACGCTGCGGGGCGGCCCGAGCAGGCCGCCGGGTGAGTAGACGGAGGTCGGCTCGAGCTCGGGCTCACCACGCGACCGCCCCTTACGGCCGCCCGCGGGGCGACCCTGCTGGGGGCGCGGCCCCGCCGGGCGGGGCGGCGTCCGCGCGGGGCCGGAAGCCTGCACGCCCATCGGGGCAGGCCTGGGTATCCCGGCGGGGCCGCCGGCGCCGCTCGCCCGGTCCGCCGTGCCCGGCGCCATGCGCGGCGGTACCTGGCCGCCGTACCGCGCCGCAGAGGGCCGGGCGCGTCCGTCCAGGCCGCCCCATTCATCCCATTCGCCGGCGGGCTGCGCCCAGCGCCGGCGGCGAGCCCTCGCGGCCTTCCCGACCGCGAAGATCGTCAGGACCACGATGCCGAATACCATCCCGGCGGCGGCCAGCATGAAGCCCACGTTCGTGAGGTTCGCCGACTCATGCTTGTGCCCGAGGCGCAGCTCCAGGCCGATCCCGGCGAGCACCAGGCCCAGCATGAGCGTGAGCGCGCCCGCCATGGCCAGGGCGATAAGAAGCCGCACCCTCAGGGCGGTAACGGTATCGGCACGCACCGCTCAACCTTCGCATCCAAGTTGTGACCCCCGCAAGCTATATGCCCAGGTCCGCAACTAGCAACCGGGAGGCGAAGCCGGTGCGAAGCGAGGCGAAGCGCCCCGCCTCCGGCGCGGTACCTTCAAAGCTATGACAACCCAGACGGAAAAAGCAGGGCAGTTCCTCGATTTGCACCGGCCCGGTAACCCGCTGCTCATGCCAAATCCCTGGGACCAGGGGTCCGCGAAACTGCTCAGCTCCCTGGGGTTCCAGGCCCTCGCAACCACCAGCTCCGGGTTCGCCGCGACCGTCGGCCGCCTGGACGGCTCGGTGAGCCGCGACGAGGCCCTGGCGCATGCCGCCGCGATCGTGGCGGCCACCGACCTTCCGGTATCGGCCGACCTGGAGAACTGTTTCGCCGGCGATCCGGACGGCGTCGCGCGGACCGTCACCCTCGCCGCGGAGGCCGGGCTCGCGGGCTGTTCGGTGGAGGACTTCACCGGTGATGAGAACGAGCCCGTCTACGACATCGGGCTGGCGGCGGAGCGCGTCGCGGCGGCCGCCGCGGCCGCGCACGCCGGGCCCGCGCGTCTCGTACTCACCGCGCGCGCCGAGAACTATCTGCACGGACGCTCAGACCTGGCGGACACGATCACCCGGCTGCGGGCGTACCAGGTGGCAGGCGCCGACGTGCTGTACGCGCCGGGCCTGACCAGCCTCGCGGACATCAGGCAGCTCGTCGCGGCGGTGGACCGCCCGGTTAACGTGCTGGCCATGCGCGGCGTCCCGTCCGTCGGCGAGCTCGCCGGCGCCGGCGTGAGCCGGGTCTCGGTCGGGGGTGCCTTCGCGTTCGCCGCACTCGGCGCGCTGGCGGACGCGGCGACGGAGTTTCGCGACAAGGGCACGTACGGCTACGCCGCGGCGAGCGCCGCCGGCCGCCAGGCCGTCCAGCACGCCTTCACGTGAGCGTGAGCGTGAGCGGCGCCGGCCCCGGCAGGAACGCGGCGTAGGGCCGGGCAACAGCGCCAGGTGCGGCTCACTCCCTGCTCTCCTGCGGCACCCTGGAAGCCCCGGCGCCCGCACCCTGACGGCCCCCGAATCCCCCGAGGACGACCCAGCCGAGCAGGCCGAGCGGGTAGATGAAGTAGCCGAAGCGCTCGGCGGGACCCAAGGTGAACATCAGGGCCAGGCCGAGCGCGAGCCGCAACGTCGCGGCGCGCAGGTCGCGCGGCGGCCGGATCAGGAGCGAGGCGGCGACGGCCAGGCCGGCCGTCAGCAGCAGGCCGACGGACACGGCGTGGCCCGCCGGCCCGGCCGCGGCCAGGAGGTGGCCGGGCAGCAGGCTCTGCGCGGGGGTTTTGCGCTGCGTGAGACCGAGCGGGAACAACACCGTGTTCCGCACGATGTCCGCGGGGCTCGCCAGGGCCGCCGGAGCGGAGGCGGCGCTGAGCAGAGCCGACAGGACGGACGTGGCGGTGAACCGGGCCGCGGCCCGCGTGCCGTCACGGGAGCGGAGGGTCACGGCGATGACCGGGACCGCGAACCAGGCGATGGACTTCATGGCGCAGGCGACCCCGAGGGCAACCGCCGACATGGTGGTCCGCGAGGGCCGGGCGGCCAGCGCGAGCGCCAGCAGCATCAGCGCGAGCACCGGCGGGTCGGTGGTGGTCACCGCCAGGTTGAGCGCCATCAGCGGGCAGGCCGCCGCGAACGCGGTTCGCCGAAGGACATCACGGCGGCATCGCTGACAGTGCTGGACCCGGTGCGGGACCGTGGTCGAGAACGCCACGGCGAGGATGCCGACGGTGGCCAGTGCCAGCCAGAGCGCGGGATTTCCCGCGATACCGCGCAGGCCGGCCACCCAGGGCAGCCCGAACAGCGCCATGGCCGGCAGGTAGGGGTTGTAGGACAGCCAGGATGACAGCTGGCGGGAAGGAAGATACGGCGAGCCGTGCTGGAGCATCAGCGCCGCCGACCGCTGGATGACCGCCATCCCGGCGGCCAGCGAACCGGATGCCAGCAGCCACAGCAGCGGGATGGCCACGGCGCCGGCGAGCGCGGTCACCAGCGCCAGATCCCGGCCGCGCGGGCGCCGTACCATGGCAGCGGCGGCGATATAGCCCGGCACCGCCCACGCCGCCCAGATCGCGTCCTGGCCCCTGGCCCAGATGGCGGCCGCCGCCGCATACGCCGCGAAAACACAAAAAGCGGGCATTACCCAGCGGCCCTCGAGCGCTGTCTCGCCGTTGTGCGGCGCGGTCGCGTTCCCCCCCTCGTGCGCAATTACTCCCCCGTGTCCGCCCGTACCGCCACCTCCGTTCCCGCTCGCGCCCGGACGCTGGCCCACGCCTGCGCCCGGCTGAGCAAGGTCATCCCCACGTTCGGCGGTTTCAGCCCCCTGGCTGACCGAACCGATCGTGAGGTTGTCCATGATGCCAATCGTGCGGCTAACGCGGGCTAACCACCCCTGGGCGGCACCTACTCACATCGTAGGCAAGGCCTTCCTACCCCCAGCGGCGATAACATGCGGCGCCGGGAGCGGTTAGCGCGGGCGCTACGAGAGGGGCAGGCCGGTGCCGCGCACGAGGATCTTCGACCAGATGATCTCGCCGCTTCGCGACATCCTCCCCAGCCAGGCCACCCCGGTGCGGGCGTAGTACGGATCGAGGCTGTGCACCGCCAGCGCCGGCCGTACGGCCTCGACCAGGGACAGGAGCCCCTCGCCGGACCGGAGGTAGCGCTCCGCCGCCTCCATGGCTCTCTCCCGGTCCTTGGCCACTCCCATGGCCCGGGGGATGTCGTCGATGGCGCCGGTCACCGTGCTCCAGCAGTAAAGGATCATCTACGCCCCAGTTCGCTCGACACGTGATTCGACACAGGGTGATTCGACACAGGGTGGCTCGATGCCCGGAGGCTTGACGCGGGCAGCTTGCGCTGCACTGCGAAGGTAGCGCACTTTAGCGAGATCGTCCACTCTCGACTAGTGTCGAAGCGTTGCGATTGGCAATATTGCCAGTCGAGTACGGTACGAGAGTGTCGATAGGCGGCGAATCGGACCCCAGGGCATATGTGCGGCTGGCGGCGCAACTGCGCCGAGAGGTGACAGAAGGCGCGCTTGCCCCAGGTATGCCCACGCCGTCGATCACCACGCTCAGCCAGCGCTACGGGCACGCCCGGCAGACCTGCGCCAAGGCGCTGCGGATGCTCGAGGACGAGGGGCTGCTCACCCGGATACCAGGGCTCGGCTACTACGTCACCGATGACGCCCCGGCCAGGATCGCGGCACAGTCCGGCGACGCGGACGACGCTTCGTAACCCAGATCTGAACAGAAAAAAGTCGGCGTACGCGACGTTCGGCGTTCCCTCGTACTGGATCGTCGACCCGGATCCGCGCAATCCATCGCTGACCGCGTTCGAGCTGCGCTCCCGGGACTACTCGCTCGAAGCCGAGGTCGCCGGCGACGAGGTATTCCGCGCCAGGCGGCCGTTCTCGGCGGACATCGTTCCCGCACAGCTCGTCAAGGGTTTGCGTTAGCCCGTGGGCTACGGCCTGACCAGGGTGGCGACGCACTCGACGTGGTGGGTCATCGGGAACGCGTCGAACGCGCGCAGGCCGGCCAGCGTCCAGCCGCGCGCCAGGAGCAGCCCGATGTCGCGGGCCAGCGTCGCCGGGTCGCAGGACACGTACGCAAAGCGCTCGGCCGGGGGAGAACTCAGGTACTCGACGACCTCGCGCGCCAGCCCCGACCGCGGCGGGTCGGCCACGGCGATCCTGGCCGCCGGCAGCCCGCCGCGGCGCAGCACCGCGGCGGCGTCGCCGCGCCGGACCCGCACCCACGGCCATTCGCGCAGGTTGTGCCGGGCATCCCGGACCGCGGCGGCCTCGGATTCCACGCCAGTGACGGTCCCGTCCGGGCCGACGGCCGGCGCCAGCACCCCCGCGAACAGCCCGGCACCGCAGTACAGGTCGAGCGCCGCGTCCCCCGCCACCGGCCGCAAAGCGGCCAGCACCGCTGCGGCGAGCGCGTCCGCCGCCGCCGGGTGCACCTGCCAGAAGGCGCCCGCGCTGACCCGCCACTCGCGGCCCGCCGCACGCTGGCTCAGGTAGGAACGGCCGCGCACCGGGGTCAGGCGGTGGCCGGCCCGGCGGACCACCGATTCCGCCGTAACCTCTTCAATGGATACCGAACGATCGGTGGCGCCTGCCCGGGCATCCCGCTTCCGGGCCGGCGTGATGATCAGCGAGCGTTCCCCCTGTCCGGCGCCGGCCAGCGCCTCCACCGAGGCCACGCCGGGCCAGCGGCGGCGCGTGACGGCCAGGCCGCTGACGGCGGGATGGGCGATCAGGCAGTCGTCTATGCCGATCACCTGGTGCGACCGGTGCGCGCGCAGGCCCGCGACGCCGTCGTCACGGACCGCGAACTGGACACGGGTCCGCCATCCGAGCCCCGCCGCCGTGGCCGCCCCGTCTCCGGGCAGGGCCTCGACCGTGACCGCCCGGTCCACGCCGGCCAGCCGGCGGAGCTGCTGGCCGATCACCGCGGCCTTGAGCGCCCGCTGGGCGGCCAGGGTGGCGTGCTGCCAGTCGCACCCGCCGCAGCCGCCCGGGCGGGCATGCGGGCACGGCGGATCGACGCGGTCCGGCGACGCGGACAGGATCCGGATCGCCTCGGCACGGGCGAACTTCGATGTGACCTCGGTCACACGGGCGACGACCCGCTCGCCCGGCAGCGCGTGCCGCACGAACACGACCGGGGAGCCCGGCGGCCGCGCGACGCACCACCCGCCGTTGGCAACGTCCTCCGCCGTCAGCTCGAGCGTCTCGCCCGGCAGGTAGACCACCGCCCGTTCCTCCTCATCAAGGGTTTATCCAGGGGTCGCATTCTTGCACGTGAGGGCATACCTTTGGCGAGGCGCACTGATCGGAGAACCGCGCACCGCGAAAGGGTTTGGCCGTGCATATAGTCATCATGGGCTGTGGGCGGGTCGGGTCCACGCTCGCGCACATCCTGGAGGACCGGGGCAACTCGGTCGCCATCATCGACCGGGATCCGGAGGCCTTCCGCAGGCTCCGCCCGGCCTTCAAGGGCGACCGCGTGACCGGGATCGGCTTCGACCGCGACGTGCTCACCCAGGCGGGAATCGAGCGGGCCGACGCGTTCGCCGCGGTGAGCAGCGGCGACAACTCGAACATCATCGCCGCCCGGGTGGCGAGCGAGACGTTCCGCGTCCCGCGGGTCGCGGCGCGAATCTACGACCCGCGGCGGGCCGAGGTCTACGAGCGGCTCGGCATACCGACCGTCGCCACCGTGCGCTGGACCGCCGACCAGATGCTGCGCAAGCTGCTCCCGGAAGGCAGCGAGCCCATCTGGCGGGACAGCACGGGCAAGGTAGTGCTCGCGCAGGTCCAGGTGTCACCGAACTGGTTCGGCGAGCCGGTCAAGGCGGTCGAGGAGGCCGCCGACACGCGCATCGCCTTCATCGACCGGCTCGGCGAGCCGATCGTGCCGGCGCCGGCGACGGCGCTGCAGCAGGGCGACGTGGTGCACGTCATCGCGATGGAGAGTGACATCGACCGGATCGCGGCCGTGTTCGGCGCGCGGGAAGGGAGCGGGCGCTGATGCGGGTCGCGATAGCCGGCGCTGGGGCGGTCGGCCGCTCCATCGCCAGCGAGCTGCTGGAGAACGGCCACGAGGTGCTGCTCATCGACCACTCCCCCAGGGCGATCAAGGTGGACAGCGTGCCCCGCGCGGAGTGGCTGCTCGCGGACGCCTGCGAGATCAGCTCGCTCGACGACGCGGCGCTCGACCGCTGCAACGTGGTGATCGCGGCCACCGGCGACGACAAGGTGAACCTGGTCGTCGCGCTGCTCGCCAAGACCGAGTACGGCGTGCCGAGGGTCGTAGCGCGGGTGAATCACCCCGGCAACGAGTGGCTGTACAACGAGTCGTGGGGGGTGGACGTCGCGGTCTCCACGCCCCGGCTGCTGTCCGCGCTCGTCGAGGAGGCGGTCAGCGTCGGCGACCTGGTCCGGCTGATGACCTTCGGGCAGAGCGAGGCCAGCCTGGTGGAGCTGACCATGCCGGACGACGCGCCGCTCGTCGGCCAGCAGGTCGGCGCCATCGACTGGCCGGCCGACGTGGCGCTGGTCTCCATTCTGCGCGAAGGCCGCGTGCTGGTGCCGCAGCCCGACGACCCGCTGGAGGCCGGGGACGAGCTGTTCTTCGTGACGACGGAGGACGTAGAGGAACAACTCGAGCGCTTGTTCGGAGGTTAACGGGTTTCCGTGAACTCGGGGCCGCGGTCGAAGGGGTTGAGCGGCGTGGAGAACCTGCCTTCCTCCTCGGCGCGGGCCTGCTCCTCGGCGAGCGCCTGGAGGGCCTCCGGCGGCAGCCGGAGCTCGAGCAGTTCCCTGGGGGGGACCGGGTGGTCACCGCGGACCACGACGACCTGCCGCATCAGCTCCTCGAGCGGCGCCGCGGCCGCGTCACTGTCCGCCGCCGGCCCGCTGAACATGCCGCGCAGGAACCAGCGCGGACCGTCCACGCCGACGAACCTGACCCGCCGCATGGCCGCGCCGGCCGCCGGCGCGGTGGGGTCGGCCGGCACGTAGGCGAGCAGCTCGACGCCGAACGGCCCGTACCGCTCCTCGGCCGGCCCGCTGCCCGCGACCGCGAGCTCCGCGGCGATCTCGTCACGGACGTCATCCCAGAGCGGCGCGCTCTTCGGCGCGGCGAAGGGCTTGAGCTCCAGCTCGTTCGGCCCGTTACGGACGGTGACGCAGAAGAACTGCTGTTCCGCGGCCACAAGCTGGATCTCGAAGTCCGCGCCAACCGGGACGTGCAGGCTGCCGAGGTCGACCCGCTCCAGGGCCGGATAGGGTTCCGCGGCATCCCACGGGCCGCCGTCGTGGCGCGGGACGCCCGCGCCGGGCTCCTCCTCGCCGGGGTACCCATACTCGTCCGCGTAGCTGTCCCCGGGCTCGGCCGCATAGTCATCGTCAGCCGGCCCGAGGTCCGCGGCTCGCTTTCCGATGCGACGCCTACCGAACACTGGCGCACTCCCTCTCTTCATTCAGCGGCCACGCCGCCGGCCGCGCATCCGGCGGCGTGGCCGCCGGTCGAGCCAAACCCGCCTTCGCCCCTGGCCGACTCCGGCAGCACGTCTACCTCACGGAATGCCGCGTACTCGACACGCTGCACCACGAGCTGCGCGATCCGGTCCCCGCGCCGGAAGGCAACCGAGTGCGCCGGGTCCGTGTTCAGCAGCGTCACCCTGATCTCCCCCCGGTATCCCGCGTCCACTGTTCCCGGCGCGTTCACGATCGTCACGCCGTGCCTGGCCGCGAGGCCCGAGCGCGGATGCACGAACGCCGCGTACCCGGCCGGCAGCGCGATCGCTATCCCGGTGGGCACGACCGCGCGGGCGCCCGGCGCGAGCTCCACATCCTCGGCGGTGACCAGGTCGGCGCCCGCGTCGCCGGGGTGAGCGTACGACGGGAGCGGAACGCCCGGGTCGACGCGCTTGATCAGCACGTCCGCCGCGGCGGTGGCTGGCCTCATCTCAGGGTACCTTTCGGCTTGGTGGCTCGCGCCGGACGGAACCTCGTGTCTGCCGTAGCTTCCGGACCGGCCCAGGCCTCACGCAGAGGTTACGCGAGATTACACCACCGGCGGCTCGCGGCCGCGCAGCTCGGGCACGGCACGGGTGACCGCGGCCGCGATGGGCACCGCCACCACGGCGCCGGCGATGCCCGCCACAACGCCGCCCACAGCGAGCACCAGGATGATGGCGAGCGGGTGCAGCCGCACCATCTTTCCCACCACCATCGGCTGCAGCAGGTGCCCTTCGAGCTGGTTCATGACGATCAGGATCCCGAGCAGCACCAGGGCGTCGACCCAGCCCTTCGCCGCGAGCGTGACGAGGATCGCGAGCCCCCCGGCGACCAGTATGCCCACCAGCGGGACGAAGGCGGCCAGGAATACCAGCACCGCCAGCGGGGCGACGAGCGGGGCGTTCATGACGGACAGCGAGATACCGATCACCACGGCGTGGATAGCGGCCACGGCGATCGTGCCCCGCACGTAATAGGTCACGGCCTGCCACGCGGCGCGGCCCGCGCGGTCCGCCTTCAGCTTGCGCTCGGGACGCAACGCCGAGGTCAGCCACCGCCAGATCCGGTCACCGTCCTTGATCAGGAAAAACGTCACGAACAGCGTGAGAACAACGCCCGCCAGGAACTGGACGCCGGTCACCACGGTCCCCTCGACCAGCGACTTGTGCGTGCCGAGATAGTGCACGGCGTTGTTGGACAGCTTCTGCAGGTTGCCCGTCTGCAGGTGCAGCGGCGCCCCCGCCAGCCATGACTGCACCTGAGAGCTGGTGTGCTTGACCTGAGCCACCAGGCTGGGGTACTCGGCCCTGACCCGCGCGGTCACCAGCGCGCCCACACCGGCCAGCACCAGGACCGCGCCGAGCAGCGTGCACCAGGTCGCGGCGAGCGGCGCCAGCCCGGCACGGCGCAGCCGCCCGGTCAGCGGATGCAGCAGCGCGGTGAGCAGCAACGCGGCGGCGCACGGCACGACCACGACGAAGAGCAGGCCGGCCACCCGGGCCGCCACGTACAGCGCCCCGGCGAGCAGCAGCAGGCGCCAGGCCCACGCCGCGCCGGTCTGCAGCCATCCGGGGACGTCCGAGCGGCTCGCGGTCTCCGCGCGAACATCCGTGCCGCCCGCGGCCGGGGCGGGGACCCCGGCGCGGTTCGCGGTCCCGGCGGGTACCTCGGCAGCCTCCTGAGCCCCGTTAGGGGCCTGAGCCCCGCGAGCCCTTGGAACCCCGCCAGGAGCGGGAAGCTCAGCGGGCGCGGTGTTTCCGTTCCCCGCGTCCCCGCCCGCCACCTGGTCCCCCGCCACCTGGTCCCCCCGCGGCGGCCGCCTGGAAGGCATCAGCCGTCCCTTCGCCTCCTGGCGCATCCTCGCGCCGAGCCCCCGCCACGACTCCATCTAACCAACTACCTTTGGGTACATGCGCGAGTACCGCGAACAGCTGCACGTGCCCGTCTCGTGGTGGCTGCTCGCCATTCCTGTCGTCGCCATCCTCGGCGGCGAGATCTTCGCGGGGTTCGGTGGCATCGTGCCCGCCCTTGTCTACGGCGTACTGGTGACCGCGGTGGCCGCCTTCCTGTTCACCTGGGGCGCTGCCAGGATCGAGGTCGCGCGCGGCGTGCTCCGGGCTGGCGGTGCGAAGCTGCGGCTGACGGACGTCGGCCAGGTGATCGCGCTCGACGAGAAGCAATCGGCCCAGCTGCGCGGCCCGCGGGCGGACCCGGCGGCACGCCTCCTGCTGCGACCTTACCTGAAACGGGCCGTGTACATTTCGCTGGCAGACCCGGCCAGTGAGGTGCCCTACTGGCTGGTGGCCAGCCGCAGGCCCGCCCGGTTCGCCGCCGCGATCGAGAGCGGCCGCAAGGCCGTGGGCGCTCCCGGGACCGGCCGCAAGGCCGTGGGATGATGGGCCCTCACGGCAAATGATGGAGGATAACGGATGGTGGATAAGCGCGGTGATATCGGCGGCCGCGTGATCGGCGGCATAGCGGCCATGGCCGCGGCCTTCCTTACGCGCAAGCTCATCACGGTGGTATGGACCCGAGCCACGGGCAAGGAGCCGCCGTCGCACCCGGAGGATCCTCAGGTGCGCCTGGCCGAGGCGCTGGGCTGGGCGGTTGTCACGGGGGTCGGCGTGGAGGCCGCGCGGCTGCTCGCTACCCGCGCGGCG
The DNA here is from genome assembly GCA_019239975.1 of Streptosporangiaceae bacterium. Lineage (GTDB taxonomy): Bacteria > Actinomycetota > Actinomycetes > Streptosporangiales > Streptosporangiaceae > JAFAZE01. The sequence continues at coordinate 73,680 of JAFAZE010000167.1, read as the reverse complement.
TCGCGGCGGCTGCACCCGGGCACGGGTGACGCGGAGCCGGCCTGAACCGGGCCGCAGCCGCAGTCCGGCGGGAGCGCGCGTTCCCGCGCTCCCGTGGCCGGGCCATCAGGCCGCGCACTCGCGGCAGACCAGCTGGCCGTTCCTGTCCTCCTCGGCGAGCTGGCTGCGGTGGTGCACGAGGAAACAGCGCGAGCAGGTGAATTCGTCGGCCTGCCGCGGGATCACCCGGAACGACAGTTCCTCGTTGGACAGGTCTGCGCCGGGCAGCTCCAGGGACTCGGCGACGTCGTCCGGGTCAAGGTCGATCGTGCTCGACGACTTGTCCATCCGGCGCGCCTGAAGCTCCTGGAGGCTGTCCTCCGTCAGGTCGTCGTCCGTCTTGCGCGGGCTGTCATAATCTTGAGCCATCTGAGTGGTCCATCCCCCTTCATCCGTGGTGCGCGATCGCTGCGCGGTTGTAACGCTCGGGAAGCCGAAGTTGTGCCCGATTCCGGCGGGAATTTTCAGCTTGCACGTGCAGCCCCGAAGTAACACCGTCGAACGTGGCAGAATTCCGTTGCTGAGCAGTGAGCTATCGTAAGCTACTCCACAGCCGCCTGCTGCGGGGCGGCGGTCCCGGTCCTGCCCGCGTCGCGGAGCCGGGTTCCCGGTTCACCGGCCGTCGCTTGGCCAGGAGGAACTGACCGCATCACCCCGCAAGAAGCTGGGGTCAGGGTTACTCGCCGGCGGGATCGCGGGCTCCGCGGACCGTGATGGCCGCTATCCCGAGGGTGAAGACCAGCCCGGCGCAGATCGCCGCGCCCAGGTCGTGTGGCGGCCGGGCTGGCCAGATCCATGGCGTGGTCAGCGCTGGGCCGTGCCACTGGGTGTACAGCCCGTACGCGCCGAGCACCAGGTAGCCAGTCGGGCCGGCCCAGGCCAGGCCGCCGCCGAGAGCGGCAGCGCACAGCAGGCCGATGCCGGTCATCCCGGCCACGTTGCGCAGTGCGTCCAGGGTGCCGCCGGCCAGGTGCGCACCGGTCCCGGCGGCGGCCAGCGCGCTGGCCGCCGCCGCGGTCAGCGCCAGCGCGGCGGCCAGCCGCAGGAACGGCAGCCACCGGCCGGCGACGCGTTCCGGGTCGCCGTGCGGGCTTGCCGTGGTGACGGTGATGGCCGCCGCGGCCCCGGCCTCGAACACCAGCGGCAGCTGCAGCGCGCCGTAGCTGTCCCAGTGCCCGGCCAGCGCGATCCTCAGCCCGATAGCGCAGGCGGCAATCGCTGCCACGGCCGCGGGGATCCGCCGGCTGGCGGCGTACAGCCGCGCGAGGCGCACTCCGGCCCGCGGCGGCCGGGCCGGCCGCGTCTTGCGGTGCTGCGCCGCCGTCACCTCGCGTACCCGGTCGGCGGTCATGGCAGCTGCCTGAGTGTGATCCGGCCGGCCCGCAACGCCGTCAGGTGCCGCATGAGCCAGGCGTGCCGGGCCGGAGCCGCCAGCGCTGCGAACCGCCGGGCCGCGGCGTAGGCGGGTGAGCCGGGCGCCACCTCTGGCGGCGGCTGGCTCCTCACGCCAGGCCTGCTGTCGGCTGCCGGTGTGGTGCCGGGAGGCAAGCCCTGCAGCGGCAGCCCGGCCGCGATTATCAGCCCCGCCGTGACCGCATGCTGCGCCTGGGATGCGCCGGGGCGATCGGCGATGACGCTGGCCACGATGGCGGGCCCGGCACTCGATCGGACCTCCGCGGCAAGCTCGCTGGTGGTCATGGTGGGTCCGAGCAACTGGTCGGGAAGCAGCAGGTGATACACCGGCGGCCTGCCGCTGATGGGCGGCCCATCGAGGCGGACGCTGACGGCGTTGCCTGCTTGCTGCTGGTAGGTTGCGGCGGCCTGGCTGATGCGGACTGGCGCGCCCGGCAGGCCGGCGATCTCGCTGAGCGCCGGCGCGACGGCGGTCACTGTGGCCGGCAGGTAGCTGGCGTAGGCGGGGTTGAGGCAGACCGGGATCGCGGTGTGGCTGCAGGCGGGGGTGAAGCGGACCGGCCGGTCGCTGGCCGCATCGTGCAGGGCCGGGATGGTGATCATGCCGTGGGCGTCCAGCTTGCCGGTGCCGGCCAGGGCGACGGCGGTCCCGGCGGCCAGCAGGCCGGCCGTGGTGACGGCCGCGGCGGCTGCGCGCAGCCCTCGCCCGCCGGAGCCCCGGGGCAGGGCCAGGGCGGCCAGCAGCGCGATGGTGAGCCCGGCGAGGAACATCACCTGGGCTATCGGCAGGTCAGGAAGGTAGGGGTAGAAGGTCGCCACACCGGCGTCCGGCCCGGTGTCCCAGGGGCCGGTGACCAGCGGCGAGACCTGCCAGTAGGACTGGCTGCCGGCGATCAGTTGCGTGCTGAGCGCGACCACGAAGAACGCGGCGACCGTGGCCAGCGGCGCGGTGAACCGGCTGGGCAGCAGCGTCCCGGCGGCGAACCCGGCCGCGGAGAAGGCCGGCAGGCTCGCGGCAAGCACCGCGGCCGGCCACCACAGCGGCCCGCCCCAGCTAGCCTGCTGCGCGGTGACCCCGTACAAGACGGCCAGGCAGGCCAGGTAACCCGCCATTGCCCAGCAGGTGGCGGCGGCCCAGGCGGCAAGCAGGCGCGCCCACCGCGGCCGCGCGGCGACGGTCACCATCTCGGTGGTGTGACGGCGGGTTTCCCGGGACCCCGTCCACGCTGCCGCGCCGGCCACGGGGCATGCGAATGCCAGCAGAGTACCGCTTTGCATGCTGGTGGCGCGCAGGTTCCACAGTGGCGGCATGGCCATGGCCTTGCGGTAGGTGGTGAGCCAGAACAGCGCGATGGCCACCGGCAGCATCCACAGCATGGCGTTATGGCGCAGCTCCAGGCGCAGCAGCCGGGCCGCCGTCCGCCCGGGACGGCGGGTGGCCGGCAGCTGCCGGGAGACGGCCGGTGCATTCGTGGTGTTCATGACCGCACTCCCGTCAGGACCGCGCTGTACCCGCGTTCCAGCGGCGCATCGCCGATGCCGTGTCCCTCGCCGCGGGCCGCCAGGTCGGCCGGGGTGCCGTGAAACACGATCTTTCCCCGGTCCATCAGCGCGACCTGAGCGCAGGCGGCGCCGACGTCTTCGACCAGGTGGGTGCTGACCACGACGGTGGCGCGCCGGCCAAGGTCGCGGAGCAGGGCCCGGAACGCCACCCGCTGCTCCGGGTCCAGCCCGGCGGTGGGCTCGTCCAGTAGCAGCAACTCCGGCTCGTTGACGATGGCCTGCGCGATCCCCACCCGGCGCAGCATGCCGCCGGACAGGGTCCGGAGCCTGGCCTTTGCCTTGCCGCCAAGCTCGACCCGTTCGACGGCCACCCTCACCGCGGCCTGGACCCGCGCCGCTGGCATCTCCTTCAGCAGCGCGAAGTACTCCACGAACTCCGCCACCGTGAAGCCCGGGTAATAGCCCAGGTTCTGCGGCAGGTAGCCGAGCCGGCGGCGGATCTGCCGCCGCTGCCCGTACCGGCCGGGATCGCGGCCCAGCAGCCGGAGCCGACCCGAGGTCGGCGGCATCGCCGTCGCCATCATCCGCAGCAGCGAGGTCTTGCCCGCGCCGTTGGGGCCCAGCAGCCCGAACACCCCCGGGCCAGCCCGCAGGTCCACCCCCGCCACCGCCGTGGTGCGGCCGAACCGCCGCGTAAGGCCGGTGATCTCGACATTCATGATGCGCCTCCCGGAACAGGTTGGTTAAAGCGCGACGCGTGAAAAGCACCGCGGCTCAAGGCTGCCTGGGGGAACGGGGCGGGGTCGTCACACCATGGAACCGAATCTGTGGTCGTACCACGAAGGCAGTCCGCCCCGGCCGCGGAGCGAACTGATACCGGGGTATGACCACGCTGGGGTGATGAGCGGGCGGCCCCTGGCGGCCTACCCTGAGATCGTGAAACGGATGCCCGGGACCGCGCCGGCAGCGAGCGGCACCCGCAGGGTGGCGCGCCGGGCGCGGCGCGGGCTGATCCGCGTGCTCGCGGGCCCGGACACGGCCCCCTCGTGGTGGCGCCCGCCGTGGCGGCGCCGGGCGTATCTGGCGCTGGGCGCGACGACGCTGGCGCTTGGGGCGCTCAACCTGGCCAGCATGCACGGGCAGCCCCGTCTCACTCCCGCGCCCCCCACTGCCTGCCGCATCAGCCCCTGCTATTCCCTCCACTACCTGCCGCCCGGAATCGGGCAGATGCTGCTGACGGTGGCGGTGGTGGTGGCGCCGCTGCTGCTGGCGGCCCGGTATCCGCTGCTGGGCTGGCGGATCGGGTGGCTCGCGCTGCTGCTCGCGCCGCTGCTACCCCAGGAGTGGCAGGGAGGCTGGCCGTGGGGCCCGGCGCAGCTGCTGGCGCTGCTGGCGGTGTTCTGCGTGGCCGGGGTCCGCTACGGGCGCCCGGTGCTGTGGTGGACGTGGGCGCTGAGCCTTATCCCGTGGTGGCTGTGGCTCGTGAGGGACTTGGCGGACTTGAACGGCCCGCTCAGCGCCACCGTCATGTTCACCGTCGGGACGATCGCCGCGGACAGCGTCAGTTCCCGGTGGCGCACCCAGCGGGCCCTGGCCGCCCAGACCGAGCGCACCCGGCTGGAGCGTGGCCGGCGGGCGGTGCTGGAAGAGCGGACCCGGATCGCGCGGGAACTGCACGACGTGGTGGCCCATCACATGTCACTGATAGCCCTGCGGTCTGAAAGCGCAACGTATCGTCTCAGCGATCTGCCCGAATCAGCCCGCACCGAGTTCGGCTCCCTGAGCGAGCTGGCGCGCGAGGCGCTCGCGGACATGCGGCGGCTGCTCGGCGTGCTGCGCCAGGACCAGCCCGCCGGGCTCGCGCCACAGCCCCGGCTATCGGACCTTCCCGCCCTCGTCGAGGCCGCCCGGCGAGCCGGGGCATCGGTCGAGCTGTCCGTACCCCCCGCACTGGACCAGGTGCCTTCCGGAGTTGCGCTGTGCGCCTACCGGATTGTTCAGGAATCGCTGTCCAACGCCAGCCAGCATGCCCCCGGAGCCCCGGTCACCGTGACGGTGGGCCACGATGCCGGCGCGGTCCTGCTGCAGGTGGTCAACGGACCCGGGGGACCCCCCGGCGCGTCGCGGAACGAACGGGGGCCGGGCCACGGGCTGGCCGGGATGCGCGAGCGGGTGGCGCTGCTCGGCGGCTCTCTGTCGGCCGGCCCGGTGCCCGATGGCGGCTTCATGGTGTCAGCGGTGCTCCCGCTCGGCCGGGCGGCATGACGGCCGACGGCGCGGCAGGCGGCGCCGTGACCACACGATGCCTGATCGCCGACGACCAGGCGATGGTACGGGAGTGCTTCGCCGCAATGCTCGCCGCCCAGCCAGGCCTGCTCGTCGTGGGCCAGGCCGCTGACGGCGCCGAGGCGGTGAGCCAGACGCGGCATCTGGACCCCGACATCGTCTTGATGGACGTGCGGATGCCGGTCATGGACGGACTGGAAGCAACCCGCCAGATCCTCCGCGACGCCGACCCGGGCCGGCCGCGGGTACTGATGCTCACGACCTTCGACCTCGACGACTACGTGTACGAGGCGTTGCGCGCCGGGGCCAGTGGCTTCCTGCTCAAGGACGCCACCGCCGCCGAACTGGTCCACGCGGTCCGCGTGGTGGCCGCCGGCGACGCGCTGCTCGCCCCCTCGGTGACCCGGCGGCTGATCGCCGACTTCGCCCGCCAGCCACGCCCGGACCCGCCATTCCCGGCCACGCTCGCCGCGCTCACCCACCGGGAATCCGAAGTGCTCCGGCTGATCGCCCGCGGCCTGTCAAACGCCGAGATCAGCGACACCCTGGTCATCGCCCAGCAGACCACCAAGACCTACGTCGGCCGCATCCTGGCCAAGCTGGACCTCCGCGACCGTGCCCAGGCCGTCGTGCTCGCCTACGAAACCGGCCTCGTCACGCCCGGCGGAACAGGCCCGGCGCGAACAAACCCCGGCACCGGATCCCATCGGTAACCGGCAGCCACCATGCGGCCGGGCTCAGCCGTCCCGCTCGGGATCCAGGGCGGCGAGCACGGCGGCCAGCCGGGGGTACAGCGCGGGCCCGGCGGCGACGGTCATGGAGCCGCTGGCCGGCCCGCCGGACAGGCCGCCCACGACGGCGCCGGCCTCGCTGGCGACCAGGCCGCCGGCGGCGTAGTCCCAGTAGTTCAGCCCACGCTCGTAGTACGCGTCCACCCGGCCGGCCGCCACCGAGCACAGGTCCACGGCCGCCGAGCCGCCGCGCCGGATGTCCCTGACCTGCGGCAGCAGCGCCGCGACCACCTCACCCTGAACCCGCCGACGGCTCGCCTGGTAGCCGAACCCCGTCGCCACGAGCGCCTGCGGGAGGTCGGGGCCCGTACCGCAGCGCAGCGTGCTTCGGCCGCGGCGGTCTTCGAGCCAGGCTCCCTCGCCCAGGACCGCGGTGAACGTCTCGCCGCGCCGGGGGACCTCGACCACGCCGGCCACGATCGTCCCGGACACCTCCGCGGCGATGGACACCGCCCAGTCGGGCAGCCCGTAAAGGTAGTTGACGGTGCCGTCGAGCGGGTCGATCACCCATCGCACCTCGGCCTGGCCACTTTGGCCGCCCTCCTCGGCGAGCACCGCGTCGTCCGGGCGGTCCTTCCTGATGTGCGCCGCGATCATGGCCTCCGCCTGGCGGTCCATCTCGGTGACGACATCGGTGGGGCTCGACTTGGTCGCGGTGACCTCCGGGCGCTCGCCGGTGCCCGCGAGCAGCCGGCCCGCCGCCCGGGCGGCGGCCACGGCGATCTCGAGCAGCTCCCGCGCTGTGATCTCGGTCACGACGCGGTCCCCGTCGTACCGCCTCCCGGGCGCACGCCAGCCGCCGCCGGGCGGCGGTACCGGCAGCAGTCCGCCGGGCACACGTCGCCTGCCGGCCCGAAGCCGCCGAGCGCCGCGGGCGCCGGCGGCCGCGGCTGCGCGCTGCCGGGCACGTCCAGCCGCTCCCTGACCAGTTCGGTGATCATCGACGCGAACCGCGGGGTGTCGCCGGGCGTCGCCGCGCGGGCGAATGGCAGCCCCACCGAGGCGGCGGTCTGCGCCGCCTCGGTGTCCAGGTCGTGCAGGACCTCTATGTGATCGGTGACGAACCCGGCGGGCACCACGACAACCGCGGGCACCCCCGCCTTTGCCAGGGTCCTCATGTGGTCGCTGACGTCGGGTTCCAGCCAGGGCTGCGACGGGGGCCCGCTTCGGCTCTGGTAGACGAGGTGCCAGCTGCGCGAGCCACCACCGGCCCGTTCGGTAATAAGCCGGGCGGCCTCGGTCAGCTCGGCTACGTACCTTCCGCCCGCGCCGGGCCGTGTCGTGCCCGCCGATGGGCTGCCGCTCGCGGCCGCCATGGCGACGGGGACGCTGTGCGCGGTGAACACCAGGTGGGCACCGTCACGGACGTCCGCGGGCAGCGTCGCGAGGGCCGCGAGCGTGCTGCGCGCGAACGGCTCGATGAAGCCGGGGTGGTTGAAGTACGGGCGGATCTTGTCGATCTCCGGGACCTCGCGCCCGGTGGCGGCCACCGTCGCGCGCGCCCGCTCGATGTCCTCCAGGTACTGTCTGCAGCTGGAGTACGAGCTGTATGCCGAGGTCACGAACGCGATCGCGCGGCGCACCCCGTCGTCCGCCATCGCGCGGACCGTGTCGGCCAGGTACGGGTACCAGTTCCTGTTCCCCCAGTAGGCGGGGAGCGTGATGCCGCTGAGCGTGAAGTCCTCCCGCACGGCGGACAGCAGGTCCCGGCACTGCTGGTTGATCGGGCTGATGCCGCCGAATCCGTGGTAGTGCTTCGCGACCTCGGCCAGCCGCTCCGGCGGGACGCCGCGGCCGCGTGTGACGTTCTCCAGGAACGGCAGCACGTCGTCGGGGCCCTCCGGGCCGCCGAAGGAGAGCAGGAGAAACGCGTCGTAAGCCGGCATGTCCCCTACGGTACTGGCCCCGGGGGACGACCCCTGGAATGTCGGTGGCCGGCGGCACGATGGGGGTATGAGGGCTGCTGACTGCGGGGAAATCGAATTGTCATCGTCGGCTAGGGTCGTGAGCTGTGAGGCCGCGCACGCGATGATGGGCGCTGAGGAAGCGGACGCCGGGGGTATGCGGCGGGCTGGCGAACCGGGCGCGGCCGGGCGCGGGGACACGGCGGGCGGCCGGGTCAGGCGGGTGCTGGCGCGGTCGCTGGAGCCGTACGCCGATGTCTTCCGGGTGCGGCGCGCGTGGCGCTTCTCCGCCGCTGGCCTGATCGGCCGGATGCCCATGGCGATGCTCGGGCTGGGAACCGTTCTGCTCATCTCGGCGGCCACCGGCCGTTACGGGGTCGCGGGGAGCGTCTCCGCGGCGGGCTCCATCGGCTACGCGATCTGCGCGCCGCAGTCCGCCAGGCTCGTGGACCGCTACGGCCAGCGGCGGGTGCTGCGGCCGCTGGCGGCGATTTTCGCGGTCAGTACGCTGCTCTTGATCGTGACCGTCGAGCTGGGCGCGCCTTCCTGGGCGTTCTTCGTGCCCGGGGCCGCCGCGGGCGCGACCATGCCGTCGCTTGGCTCAATGGTGCGGGCGCGGTGGAGCGCCCTGCTCACCGGTTCGCCCCGGCTGCATGCCGCGTTCTCGTTCGAGTCAGTGGCCGACGAGGTGTGCTTCATCGTCGGCCCCGCCGCCGTCACGCTGCTGGCTACGGAGGTGTACCCCGCGGCGGGCGTCGGCGCGGCGGCCGCGCTGTGCCTGGCGGGCACGCTGTGGTTCGCGGCGCAGCGCGATACCGAGCCGCCGCCCGCCGGGCGGCCGTCCCCCGCGGACGCCGTATCCCGGCGTGGCAGGCTGGCCGCACCCGGGCTGCTGGTGCTCGTGCCTGTTTACGTGTTCCTCGGCGCGATGTTCGTCGGGATCGACCTCAGCACCGTGGCGTTCGCGCAGCACTTCGGGCACAAGCCGCTGGCCGGCTTCATCCTCGGCAGCTACGCGCTGGGCAGCGCGACCGGTGGCCTGTGGTACGGCTCGCGGCACTGGCGGGCCCCTGTGGAGCGCCGGTTCGCGATCACGCTGGCGCTGACCGTGGGCGGGGTCGGGACGTTCTGGGCGCAGCCGAACCTGGTGTCGCTGACATGCGTGATCTATCTGTGCGGCCTGACCATCGCGCCCACGCTGATCGCGGGCTTCAGTCTGGTCGACGCGCAGGCGCTGCCCGGCCGGAACACCGAGGCGATGTCCTGGCTGTCCACCGGCATCTCCATCGGGGTGGCCGCCGGGGCGACGGCGGCAGGTTTCATCGTCGACGCGGCCGGCGCCCGCTGGGGCTACGGGTTCGCCGCCTCCTGCGGGGGCGCGAGCGTGCTCTTCTGCCTGGCGGGCTTGCGCCGGCTCAACGTCGGCGCCGCGACCCCGCAGTAGGCCCCTTGCCGGGATCAGCCGTACTCGCGGGCGTATTCCTGGGCGAGCGCAAGGACCTCGTTGACGTACCAGTCGGCGTGGTTGTAGTCGAAGATCGCCCGGTACAGGGACGCTCCCCCGGCGGCCGCCCCGTCGGCGCACAGGAGACGGGCCGCTGACGGCACGGCGTCGAGCGGGTTCATGATGTTGGGCGGCCCTGTCTGGCCGAACGCGTCGATGCCCCACACCGCCCATGTGGACGGCAGGAACTGCATGGGCCCGAGGGCGCCGGCGCTGGAGGGCCCCATGTTCTGGCCGTTGCCGCTCTCGATCTCGCCGATGGCGGCGAGCACCGTCCAGGACAGGCCGGGGCAGTACTGGGCCGCGGACTCCTGGTAGAGCTGCAGGTAGTTCCCGGGCACTCCGGTGGGCACCTGGGCCGGGGTTTGCACGGGCAGGTTGGTCGTGACGTTCACGGGGACGAGCCGCACCACCTGACCGCGGCCGCGAAGGACGGAGCGGACCCGCGACGTGAGCGTGGTCAGCTGGTCGCCCGGCGCGTTGATCAGCACGGCGACGTTCTTCACGAGCCCGAGCTGGGTGGCCCGCTGCGCGTCCACCACCGCGTCGACTCCCGGCACGCCGAGCAGGGCGGACACGCCGAACGGGACCTGCGCCTGGACGGCGGCGGTGACCGGGTAGGCATGGCCGCGCCGCAGGCCGAGGCTGCGGACGGCCGCGCTGCTCGTCACCAGGTCACCGCGGCCGAAGGCGGCCCAGACCGCATCGCTGCCGGCTGTCTCGGGCGGCGTCCAGGAACGGAGCGCGCCCGCCGCCGCGCCGAGCACCTCGGCGGGCTTCCCGTTGATCCTGATCTGGCCGCCATCGATGGGCAGCACCGCCCTGACGCCGGCCAGACGGCGTATCCCGGCGATCTGGCGCTGCGTCAGCCCGCCGGGAACGGCCGCGACCAGATCGGGAACGATGAGCTGGCGGGGCATGGCGGCCGGCGCGGGCACGGAGGAGTGCCGGGTTGCCGACGGGGCCGCGGCCCCGTCGCCGAACGGCTGCCCACCGCTGACCGCCGGCACGATGGCCGGCAGGCTGATCAGCGACGACTGGGTGCCGGCCGGCTGGCTGGACGTTCCCCCGGTGAACGCGACGGCACAGCCCGCCGCGGCCACGCAGGCCGTTATCAGCGCGGCAATTGAGGTTCTGCGCAACGTCACGTGGCCCACAGTTCTCCAACTGTATAGGCGGCAGCGGCCCCGAACAAAGACCTGGCGGCGCGGAACGGGGCACGCGGCCTGACCGCTTAGGGTTGGGGCGGCGCGGAACCGCTCTGCGTGAGCCAGACCTTGGTGCTGGGCCCGGGGCCGGAAGAGAGGGACGCCATCAACGGCGCCCGCGGCGCGGCTATGCCCGTATGCGCTGCAACGCACGCGGCTACGGCTACTCTCTGACTATGACCCAGGAGGCAGACCAGAGTCGCGTGCCCGGCGGCTCCGGCGCGGGCCGGGGACACGCTTCTCGGCAGCCCGCCGCGCCGCGCGCCGCCAGCCAGCGACGCGGGACGGGGCGCCCGGCGCGAAAACCGCAGGCGCGCCCGTCGCTCGGCGGCGGCGTCCCGGCCCAGGACCGCGAACTGCGGGCGCAGGGCCGCGAGACCGTGCGCAAGCTTCTCGAGGCCGGCATGATCGAGTTCGAAGACCGGGGCTTTCAAGGCGTCCGCGTCGATGACGTGGTGCGCCGGGCGGGCATCTCGCACGGCACGTTCTATCTGTATTTCTCGAACAAGGAGGACCTGTTCAAGGCGCTCCTGCGGGACGCGCTGCACGACATGGAGATCGTCGCCGGCGACTTCCCGGTCGTCACGAACGACGAGGCCAGCCTCGTCATGCTGCGTCAGTGGGTGCGGAAGTTCTTCGCCGCCTACGCCGCGCACGGCACCGTGCTCCGTGTCCTCAGCTCGGCCGACCTCGTGCCCGAGGAAGTTTACGGTGACGCCCTGCGGCTGTTCTTCAGCATCGCCGAAGCCATGACGACGGGGATGACCGCGGCAGCCCAAAGCGCCGGGCGGCACCAGGAGCACGCGGAGCTGACCGCGATGGCCTGCCTGATGATGCTGGAGAGGGTGAATTACCTCATCAGCGCCGAGGTCCGGCTGCCCGAGGACGAGATGGCGGACCGGATCGCGGACATCATGTTCGCCGCCTTCGGCCTCAACGTCGCGTTATCGCGCGATTGTGCGGTGGTCGCCGCCGCTGGTTGCGGGGTAGCGCGGAGTGAGCCGCGATCGCGGCTCACTTTCCGGGGTCTGGCGCGAAACTGGGACGTGACGGGCTGCGGCGCGCGGCTCTGGGACGTAACGGGCCGCGGCGCGCGGCTCTGGGACGTGACGGGCCGCGGCGCGCGGCTCTGGGACGTAACGGGCTGCGGTGCGGCTGCGGCGCCCGCCGGGCGCCGTTGCCCCGGGCTGGGTGACCGCCGGGCGGCCCGGCCGCTCTCACCACAGCAACATCAGCCGCGACAGCAACGCCAGCCTCGCAAGCAGCGGCCGGCGCCCGCCCCCTCCGCCACATCAGCACCACACCCCGTGATCGCGGAAACAAAGGTGCCGTATTCGGCCCGCGGATTCCGGGATCATGGCGGCCGCCCCTTTTGCCCGGATAACAGGAAGCGCGGCCGCAGCGCTGACGGCTGCAGGAACCGGACGAATGGGGACAATTCACACACCCGGCGGCGCGGCGCGTCCCGCGCGCACGCCGGACCACGCGTACGCCGGCCGTGACCACCCCGCCCGCAAGCCAGAGCCACATTTCGCGATCGCGGCTCACTTCCGCGATCGCGCGGCCCGCGGGGAGGCCCTTATGGCCTCCCCCGCCGTGCGATGTTACGGCGGGCACCGCAGCGGGCAATAACAATAAACACTGTGCGATTTCTTGATGACAGCAGTCCCCCGGGCGAGCTGACCTACAGCGACGTGTTCATGGTGCCGGGCCGGTCGGCGGTCGGCTCCCGGCTCGATGTCGACCTGTCGGCCCGCGACGGCAGCGGGGCCACGATCCCAGTGATCACCGCGAACATGACCGCGGTCTCCGGCCGCCGGATGGCGGAGACCGTAGCGCGGCGAGGCGGCGTCGCGATCCTGCCACAGGACATCCCCGGGGACGTGGTCGCCGACGTGGTCGCCTGGGTGAAGACACGCGATCTCGTGGCGGACACCGCGCTCACGCTCCGCCCGTCCGATACCGCCGGCGAGGCGCTCGGCCTGCTGCCGAAGCGCGCGCACGGCGCGGTCATCGTGGTGGAGCAAGGGCGCCCGGTCGGCGTGGTCACCGAGGCGGACTGCGTGGGCGTGGACCGGTTTACCCAGCTCCGGCACATCATGTCCGCGCACCCCTTCACGCTGCCGGCCGGCACGCCGCCCGAACGGGCCTTCGAGCTACTGCACGAGGGACGGCACCGGCTGGCGCCTGTCGTCTCCGCGTCCGGGGAGTGCGTGGGGATCCTGACCCGCACCGGGGCGCTCCGCGCGACCCTGTACTCCCCCGCGGTCGACTCGGCGGGCCGGCTGCGGGTGGGCGCCGCCATCGGCGTCAACGGGGACGTTGCGGCCAAAGCCAAAGTCCTGCTCGACGCGGGGATAGACATCCTGGTCGTGGACACCGCGCACGGGCACCAGGAGAAGATGCTGTCCGCTCTGCGCGCGGTGCGCGGCTTGTCGCCTTCGGTGCCGGTCGTCGCGGGGAACGTGGTGACCGCGGCGGGGGTGTCCGATCTGGTGGACGCCGGTGCGGACATCGTCAAGGTGGGCGTCGGGCCCGGGGCGATGTGCACCACCCGGATGATGACCGGCGTCGGCCGGCCGCAGTTCTCCGCGGTGCTGGAGTGCGCCTCGGCGGCCGCGTCGCTTGGCGCTTCCGTGTGGGCGGACGGCGGTGTCAGGCACCCCAGGGACGTGGCGCTGGCGCTGGCGGCCGGCGCATCCTGCGTGATGGTCGGCTCGTGGTTCGCCGGTACTTACGAGTCGCCGGGCGACACGTTCCGCGACCCGGACGGGCGGCTGTACAAAGAGAGCTTCGGAATGGCTTCGGCGCGGGCGGTGCGGCTGCGCTCGGCGGGCGACTCGCCGTTCGACCGGGCGCGCAAGGAGATCTTCGAGGAGGGCATCTCGTCGGCGCGGATGTACCTGGACCCGGTCCGGCCGGGCGCCGAGGATCTGCTCGACATGATCGTCGCGGGTCTGCGCAGCGCCTGCACGTACGCGGGTGCCCGTGACCTTACCGAGTTCGCGGACCGCGTCGTCGTCGGCGTGCAGAGCGCTTCCGGCTACACCGAAGGCATGCCGGTCGCGACCAGCTGGTAGGCGTTTCCCTGCGGCAAGGTGCGGCGTAAGTCACCGGCCGGGGCGGGCGACACAGCCGGATCCGGTGCCACAAGCCGGGTGGACCTCACGGGCTGCTGCGGCGGCTGTTCGGTCCCGGCGCCCCTCGCCGCGGCGGGGGCGTCACCGCCGATGGGGACGGCGCCGGGGTGCGCGGAGGCCTCGGCCGCCCAGCCGGCGATGCGATCGGCAAGCGGGTCGTCGCACGCCGACTCGGCGTGCCCGAAACCCGGCAGCAGCCACAGCTCCTTCGGCTCGCGCGCGGCGGCGTAGAGCTGGTGCGCGTGCTCAGGCGGGAAGTAGAGGTCCTTGTCGCCGTGCACGATGAGCAGCGGCACCGGCGATATCCGCGCCGCCGCGTCAGCGGGCGGCAGCGGCACCAGCTGCCAGCCGGCCGACGATACCCGGGTCTTGAGAAAACGCCTGGTCACCATCCGGCCAAGCCGCCTCTCCACGGCCCAGTGCAGTCGGCGCATGCGCACGGTGCCCCGGTAATACCAGCGGCCCGGCCCGCTGACCGATACCACCGCGTCCACGCCTCCGGTCAGCGCGGCGTGCCGCAGCGCCACCGACGCGCCCATCGAGAACCCCACCGTCGCGACCCGCTGGTAGCCGAGCTCGCGGGCGTAACGGATGGCCACGTCGAGGTCCTCGATCTCGAGGTCGCCCAGCGTGGACAGGCCGCCGGACCGGCCGTGCCCACGGAAGTCGAAGGTCACCACGCCAGCGGCCCGGTTGAGCCGGCTCGCCACGCTCCAGACCGCCGGGCGCTGCCAGGACAGCGTAAAGCCGTGCGCGATGACGATCGCCATATCACGCGGCCCCGGCAGGTGCACGGAGTCGATGGGAACGCCATCGCGAGTGACCAGAGTTGTAGTCGTGACGACCGGACTCACCATGCTCCATTCTGACAACGCGGCAACGCGGCTTCACCTAACCGTCAACCAACAGCGAGGCACTAAACATCCGCCGCGCCCACTGCGCGGCCCCGCGAGCCGTTTCCCCGGTGGCCGCGGGGCGTTCCGGTGACCAACGGCCGGGAGGGTTCCGGCGGCCGGCGGCCGGGAGGGTTCCGGTGGCCGGCGGCCGGAACAGTGGGGCCGTTGGCGCATATAGCCCCGTCCAGTGGGGCCGTTGGCGCCATCGGCCCCACGGGCGCGGGGCGGGGGGTGCGGGTGCGGGCGCCGGCAGGGCGGGAGGTGCCGACAGAACGGGGGGGTGCGGGAGCAGGCGCGGGTGAGGGCGGGGGTGCGGGAGCGGGCACCGCGGGGCCTGGGGTGGCGGATGGGGTGGTGATGGGGGAAGCTACGGGATAGTCCCTGATCGGAGGAGTGCCATGTCCGTGCTGACGGCCCTGACCGCTGCCGTACGTGACGGGTCGGTCGAGGTGATCGACCTCACCGCGCCGCTGACGTCGCAGACTCCTGTGATCGCGCTGCCAGAGCCGTTTGGCAACACGGCGCGGTTCTCGCTGAGCGAGATCAGCCGGTACGACGAGCGAGGGCCCGCCTGGTACTGGAACGACATCACCACGGGTGAGCACACCGGCACTCACTTCGACGCGCCGGTGCACTGGGTGACCGGCGCCGGCGGCGAGGATGTCTCGCAGGTGCCGGTGACCAAGCTGATCGCCCCCGCCGCGGTCCTGGACTTCACCGCGCAGGCGGCCGAAGACCCGGACTTCCTCCTGGAGATCGGCCACATCAAGCAGTGGGAAGCCGATCACGGGCCGCTCCCTGACGGCGGGTGGCTGCTGTACCGCACCGGCTGGGACGCGCGCTCCAACGATCAGGCCGAGTTCCTGAACGCCGACGCCAGCGGCCCGCATACGCCCGGTGTCAGCGTCGAGTGCGCGCGCTGGCTGGCGGCCGAGGCGCCGGTGACCGGCATCGGCGTGGAGACCGTGGGCACCGACGCTGGCGCGGCACACTCGTTCGACCCGCCGTTTCCATGCCATTCGGCGCTGCTCGGCGCCGGCAAGTACGGCCTGACACAGTTGCGGAACCTGGCGAGGCTGCCGGACCAGGGCGCCGTCGTGATCGCCGGGCCGCTGCCGATCGTCAGCGGCTCCGGGTCCCCGTGCCGAGCGCTGGCACTGGTCGAACACGCCTGACCGATGCGGGTGGCGGACGCCGTCGGGCGGATGCTGGCGGGCCTCGGCGCGAACACCGTGTTCGGCGTGGTCGGCAGCGGCAATTTCCACGTCACGAACGGCCTGATCGCAGGCGGGGCGCGGTTCATCGCGGCGCGGCACGAGTGCGGGGCCGCGGTGATGGCGGACGCGTGGGCCCGGACCGCGGGACGGCCCGGCGTCGTTTCCGTGCATCAGGGCCCGGGGCTGACCAACGCGCTGACGGGCATCGCCGAGGCCGCGAAGAGCCGCACGCCGCTGCTCGTGCTGGCGGCGGAGGCCCCGGGCCGGCTATCCAACTTCCACATCGGCGTGGCCGGCCTCGCGGCTGCCGTTGGCGCGGAGCACGAGCGGCTGCGCTCCCCCGCTTCGGCGCTCGCCGACGCGCATCGCGCCTACGAGAGGGCGCTGGCGCGGCGGACGGTGGTGCTGAGCCTGCCGCTTGACGTGCAGGCGGCCGCCAGCCCCGACGCCGGTGTTCCCGCGGTGCGGCGAACGCCGCCAACCGAGCCGGAACCACAGGCGGTCAAGGCGCTTGCCGGGCTGCTGCGCGCCGGCCGCCGGCCGGTATTCATCGCCGGCCGGGGCGCCCGCTGGAGCGGCTCCAGCGGTGTGGCGCGGGCTGCGCTGGAGGGGCTGGCCGACGGGTGCGGTGCGCTGCTGGCGACCTCGGCCGCGGCGAAGGGGCTGTTCCGCGGCAGCCCGTGGGACCTCGATGTGAGCGGCGGCTTCGCCTCACCGCTCGCGGCGGAACTGATCAGGAACGCGGACATCATCGTGGCCTGGGGCTGTTCGCTGAACATGTGGACGACGCGGCACGGCACGCTGATCGGGCCGGACGCCGCGGTCGCGCAGGTGGACGACGATCCGGCCGCGATCGGAGCGCACCGCCCGGTGCAGCTTGGCGTCCACGGCGACGTCGCGCTGACGGCGCTGGCGGTTATCCGGGAACTCGCCGGGGGCCTGGATGTGGCGCCGGGCCGCCCCCAGCCGGCTCACGGGCACGTTCATGCCCTGGTCGGGGAGCCACCGTCCGTTCGGAATAACCATGACGGCGAGCGGCAGGCTACGGCAGGGACCGGGGATACGGCGAGGACGGGGGATACGGCAGGGACCGGGGATACGGCAGGGAGCGGGGATACGGCAGGGACCGGGGATACGGCAGGGACCGGGGATACGGCGGGGACCGGGGATACGGCGGGGACCGGAGATACGGCGAGGACGAGGGATGCGGCGGGGACGGGAGATACGGCGAGGACTGGGGATACGGCAGGGACCGGGGATGCGGGGGGGACGAGGGATGCGGCGGGGACCGGGACCGCGGATACGGCGAGGACGAGGGATGCGGCGGGGGCTGGAGATACTGCGGCGGCTGGGGATACCACAGGCGCTGGGGATACTGTGGGATACCGGTCGGGTGAGCTGCGGGAGCGGATCGCACGGGAGGTGCGGTGGCGGGACGTGCCCTATGCGGACTCCAGCGGCGGGGACCGCATCGATCCGCGCACCCTGTCGCGGGCGCTTGACGATCTTTTTCCTGCCGAACGGACGGTGGCGATCGACTCGGGTAACTTCATGGGTTACCCGTCGATGTACCTTTCAGTGCCTGATGAGGCGGGCTTCTGCTTCACCCAGGCGTTCCAGTCCATCGGGCTCGGCCTTGCGTCCGCCATCGGGGCCGCGATCGCGCGGCCCGGCCGGCTGACCGTGGCGGCGCTGGGCGACGGCGGCGCGCTGATGGGCATCGCCGAACTGGAGACGGTGGTCCGGCTGGGCCTGCCGATGGTCATCGTGGTGTACGACGACGCGGCGTACGGGGCGGAGGTGCATCATTTCGGGCCCGACGGCGACCCGCTCGACACGGTCCGGTTCCCGGCCACCGACATCGCGGCCATCGGCAGCGGCTTCGGCTGCGAGGGGGTGACCGTGCGAAAGGCCGCCGACCTAGAGGCGGTGCGATCCTGGCTGGGCGGGCCGCGGGCCAGGCCGCTGCTCATCGACGCCAAGGTCACCTCGGACCGCGGCGCGTGGTGGCTCGAGGAGGCCTTCCGCGGCCACTGAGGCCGGGCATACCCACGGGCTGCGTATCCGCGCTCGGTGAACCCGGATACGCAGCCCGCTTGCGCTACGGCCGCACGTAGCGCAAGTCCCTCGCTAGGAGTCGTCCGAGGTGGCGGACGCCTTCTGCGGTTCCTTGACCACGACCTCGTCGGCGATCGAGGCCGCCCCGGTGCTGATGAGCTCGTCGGTCGGGTACGCCTCCTCGCCGTGCACCGCGACGTCGCCGATCTCCAGTTGCTCGTCGGACAGCCGCAGCTTCATCCTGAGCACGTACTTGATGACCATGAGGATGATGAACGTGACGACCGAGTCCCAGACGATGATCGTGAGCGCGGCCAGGAACTGGATGAGCAGCTGGTGCGGGTGGTGGTAGAACGCGCCCGCGCCGGAGACCGAGGACGTCTTGCCGAGCCCGAGGTACACGATCATGTTCGGGTCCGCGAGCAGGCCGACCAGCAGGCCGCCGAACAGCCCGGCGATGCCGTGGGTGTAGACCACGCCGAGCGCGTCGTCCACCCTGTTGAACGGCCACACGTACTTCGGCAGGTAGTACCAGGCCGCCCAGACGACCGAGGAGCAGACCAGCCCGATCACGATGGCGCCGAACCCGTTGACGTAGCCGGCCGCCGGCGTGATGCCGACCAGGCCGCAGATCATGCCGTTGACGCCGCCGAGGAAGGTGGGCTTCTTCTCGGGGCTGAACGCCATGTCCATGATGATCCAGGTCATCATCGCCACGGCCGTCGCCAGGTTGGTGTTGAGCACGGCCGCGGCCGCGTCCTGGCTGGCGAAGTACGGGTCGCCGCCGTTGAAGCCGTTCCAGCCGAGCCACAGGATGCCGGCGCCGACGGCGACGAAGAGCAGGTTGTTCGGTATGGCGCGCTCACGGTCGCGCTTCAGCCGTGGCCCGATCACCGCGGCGGCGGTGAAGCCGGACACGCCGGCCGCCAGGTGGATGACGTACCCGCCGGAGAAGTCCAGCGCTCCCTTGCCGGCCCAGTAGCCGCCGCCCCACAGCAGGAACGCGTTCACCGCGTAGACGAACGTGATCCAGAGCGGAACGAACACCAGCCATACCTTGAAGCTGATCCGGCCGATCACGCTGCCGATGAACAGGATCGGGGTGATCGCCGCGAACACGAACTGGAAGTAGGCCAGCGACGATGTCGGGAACCTGAAGTTCGGCATCAGGCCGTTCAGCAGCGGGATGCTACCCTGCCCCTGCTCGGCGGTGTGGCCCAGGATCGTCCGGGGATCGCCGAGGAATGTGTGGACAAGCGGCGTGCCGAAGCCCATCTTGAATGCCCAGAGCACCCACGTGATGAGCGTCAGGCAGAACGTGCAGAACACCATCATCATGGTGTTCATCGCCCATTTCTTCTGCACCAGGCCGCCGTACAGCACGGCCAGGGCCGGGATGGACATCAGCCCGACCAGCGTCGCGGCCGTCATCTGCCAGGCGTTATCCCCGGCATTCAGCCAGCTAGGATAAGGAACCACTGTCTACTCCACTACCTGTAAAAGGCCTCCGGGGGTTCGCTGGTCCTGCTTGCCCGCCCTGGCCGCTCCGCTATCTGCGGGGAACGGTTCATGTTTCCCATGCACGGGTTTCCGGTGCATTTCCCGGTTGTTACGCCATCGGTAACGACGCAGGTCATAAGCGGGCGGATGTTTCCTGGATGTGTCTTGGCCGCGCCGCGGCGGCGCCTTCCGCGGCGGCGGGCGCCACGGCGGCCGCACGCAGGCCACGGCGGCTCGCCGCTCGGTACCCCTTGCGTTCCGGCCCAGCCGGGCCCGACGGCCCGGTGCGCTCGCCGCGGATGATCTCGTCACGTTCCTGTAACAGTGGGGACTTTCGCCCTTGAGGTGACATGCGCCGCGACGTACGCTGCTGCCGTACCCCAACGGAAAGCGCTTACCGCAGCCAGAGGGTTTTTTGACTCCGCTCGGTAAGCGCTTACCAGATGAGCGGAGGCACGCGCGGTGGCGGTCCCGGTGGACGGCGGGCAGACGGCTGGCGGCAGCCCGGCTGACGGCGGCGTGCCTGGCAATGGCATCGCTGACGGCGGCGTGCCTGACGGCGGGACCGCTGACGGCGCAAGCGCTGTCGGCGCAAGCGCTGACGGCGGGAGCGCGCCGACGATCTATGACGTGGCGCGGGTGGCCGGGGTCTCGATCGCGTCGGTTTCCCGGGTGCTCAACGGGCGGCGCAACCCGCGGCCGGAGACCAGGGACCGGGTGCTTCGCGCGGTCTCCGAGCTCGGCTTCGCCCCGGACGGGGCAGCCCGCGCGCTGAGCGCCAGGCTGAAGGAGACCGTCGGGGTGATCGTCCGGCGGCCCCTCGTCCCCGCGGGCGCGCCGGACGGCGACGACGGCGCCTTCGCGGACGAGGCGGAGAGCCTGCAGTTCCCCGACATGCTCAACCGGGGTATCGAGCGCGCGGCCCAGCGCCGGGGCTTCGACCTGCTGGTGCGCACGGTCGACGTCGACGACCACGATCCCGGCCAGCGGATCGTCGCCCTCGCCCGGAAGAGCGACGGCCTGATCCTGCACGACCGGGTGCTTGATCCGCACCATCTGCAGCGGCTGTCCCGTCAGGTGCCGGTCGTCACGCTGGCGGGCATCGCGTCGGAGACCACCGCGAACGTCCACAGCGACAACCGGGCCGGCATGGTCGCGCTGGCCAGGCACCTGCTGCGCGACCACGGCTACCGGACCCTCGGCTATCTCGGAGGTTACGGCGACAGCCCGGACAGCCTGGCACGGCATGAGGCGCTCGAGGCCGAGGTGGCCCGCGCGGGCGCGGTCCTGCATTCCGGCCCGCAGTGGCAGGGCAACTACTACGCGGCCGGCGGCGCGGCGGTCACCGAACGGCTGCTGGCCAGCGGTACCACGCTGCCGAGGGTCATCGTGTGCGCGAACGACCAGACGGCGCTCGGCGTCATGTACGCGCTGCGCCGGCGCGGGGTCGACGTGCCCGGCGAGGTCGCCGTCACCGGCTTCGACGACATCCCGATGGCGCGGCACCTGCACCCGCAGCTCACCACCGTCAGGCAGCCGATCGGTGAGCTCGGCGAGACCGCTTTCGAGGTGCTCTACTCCATGATCAACCACGAGCGGCCAGCCGAACGCGACGTGGTGCTTCCCGCCCGCCTGATGTGCCGGGAAAGCTGCGGCTGCCATATCTCCGGCCAGGTCAGCGAGACGTGAGGGGACGGCCATGCGGATGATCGCCCGAAGGATCGGGCTCTACGTCATCACCGCGATCGTCGCGATCACGGTGAACTTCTTCATCCCGCGGCTGATGCCCGGCAACCCGGCGCTGGCGGTTATCGGGCGTGTCCAGGCGTCGGAATCCACCCAGGCGATCAACGCCCTGGAGCTGCAGTACGGCGTGCAGACAAAGACCGGCATCTGGGGCCAGTACGTGCACTACTGGAACCAGATCCTGCACGGCAACCTCGGCACCTCGCTGAACAGCTACCCGGCGTCCGTCGGCAGCCTGATCCGTGCCGCGCTGCCGTGGACGATCGGCCTGGTCGGGACGGCCACGGTGATCAGCTTCATTCTCGGCACGCTGATCGGCATCATCGCGGCGTGGCGCAGGGGCAGCTGGCTGGACAACGTGCTGCCCGCCATGACCTTCTTCCAGGCCGCGCCCTACTTCTTCGTCGCGATCCTCGCCGTCGCGCTGTTCGCCACCAAGCTGGGCTGGTTCCCGCAGAGCCTGGGCTATGACACCGCTACCCTTAATCCGGGCCTGAACTGGGCGTTCATCTCGAACGTCCTGGACCACGCCGTGCTGCCGGCGCTGACCATCGTGCTGGCGTCCGTGGCCGGCTGGACCATCGGGATGCGCAACATGATGATCACCACCATGGACGAGGACTACGTGCTGATCGCGCAGGCAAAAGGCCTGCCGAAACGGCAGGTGATCAGCTACGCGGCCCGGAACGCGCTGCTGCCGAACGTCGCCGGTTTCTCGCTGGCCATCGGGTTCATCGTCTCCGGCGCGCTGCTCACCGAAATCGTCTTCTCCTATCCCGGGATTGGCTACCTCTTGATCACCGCAATCGGAAGCGACGACTATCCCCTGTTGCAAGGGATATTCCTGATCATCACCTTCGCGGTGCTGCTGGCGAACCTGCTCGCCGACTTCGTCTACGCATTCCTCGACCCGCGGACCCGGCAGGAGGCGTGACGATGCGGAAACTCCTGCGGTCACCGAAGATCGTCATCGGGCTCTGCCTGTCGGGCGCGTTCGTGGTCCTCGCCATCGTCGGCCCGCTGGTCGCGCCCTACAGCCCGAACGCCAGCTCGTCGACCACCAGCGGCACGCCCATGCCCCCGTCGGCGGCGCACTGGCTGGGCACCACGCAGGTGCAGCAGGACGTCCTGTCCCAGCTGCTGGCCGGCGGCCGCAGCACGATCCTGGTCTCGCTCGTCGCCGGCGCGGTGGCCACGGTGCTCGCCGTGCTGTTCGGCGTGTCAGCCGGTTACCTGGGCGGATACGGCGACGACCTGCTGTCCATGGTCGCCAACGTGTTCCTCGTGCTGCCGGCGCTCCCCCTGCTCATCGTCATCTTCGGCTTCATCGGGAGGGGCGCCAACCCGAACGACGTCCTGATCGGGGCCATCATCGCCATCACCGGCTGGGCGTTCGGCGCGCGCCAGCTCAGAGCGCAGACGCTGTCGATGCGCGCCAGGGATTTCGTCGACTCGGCGCGTATCATCGGCGAGCGCAAGTGGCGGATCATGGCGTTCGAGATCCTGCCGAACCTGGTGCCGGTCGTCGCGACCTCCTTCCTGTTCACCGTGATCTACGGCGTCGGCACGTACACGGCGCTGTCGTTCCTCGGCGTGATCAGCCTGTCGCACTGGAGCTGGGGGACGATGCTCTACTGGGCGCAGAACGCGCAGGCCGCGCAGCAGGTGCGGCTCGAATGGTGGTGGTTCGTGCCGCCGGGCCTGGCGGTCGGGCTGTTCGGCACCGGGCTGGCGCTGCTCAACTTCGGCATCGACGAGTACGTGAACCCGCGGCTGCGCGCCGCCGGGCTCACCGGGCGGCGGGCGCGGCGGGCCGGGCTGCCAAGGCGGCCGCGCCTCGGCCTGACGGCCGTCCTGCCGGCCGGCGTGACGGCCGCCGCCGCGGCGGCCGCCGCCGGGCGCCCGGCCGCCGCGATGGACGGGGGTGCGGTCTCCGCGGTCTCCGCCACCGCGGGCGGCGTCATTCCGGGATCGGCCGTGGCCGGTCCGCCAGTCACCGATCCGGTGCTTCCCGATGAGGTGCAGCAATGAGCATGGCGAGCACGGAACGCAGCGAGGCGACGCCCGGTACCGCCGCCGGTGACGTGCTCATCGAGGTCAGCGGCCTGTGCGTGGACTACGGCCTCGGCGAGGGCGCGGTGCACGCGGTCGTGGACGCCGACCTGGTGCTGCGCCGCGGCGAGGTGCTCGGGCTGGCCGGGGAGAGCGGGAGCGGCAAGTCCACCCTGGCGTACGCGATCACCAGGCTGCTGCGGCCGCCCGGCCTGATCACCGCGGGCCGGGCGCGATTCCGGCAGTCGGTCGACCTGCTCGCCGCGGGCGAGCAGGAGCTGCGCGGCCTGCGCTGGAACGAGATCGCGGTCGTGCTGCAGAGCTCGATGAACGCGCTCAACCCGGTGCTGCGCATCGGGCGCCAGATCACCGACGTGCTGCGGGCCCACCGCCCGGACTCCGGCCGCGGCGCGAGGCAGGCGCGGGCCGCCGCGCTGCTGGAGATGGTGGGCATTCCCGCCGACCGGCTGGGCAACTACCCGCACGAGCTGTCCGGCGGGATGCGGCAGCGCGTGATGATCGCCATGGCCCTCGCGCTCGACCCGAAGATCGTCATCATGGACGAGCCGACGACCGCGCTCGACGTCGTGACGCAGCGGGAGATCCTCGAGGAGCTCATGGCGCTGCGCGACCGGCTTGATTTCGCGGTCCTGTTCATCTCCCACGACCTGTCGCTGCTCGTGGAGATCGCCGACTCGATCGCGGTCATGTACGCGGGGCGTCTCGTGGAGCGGGCCGACGCGGCCGCGATCTTCCGTGCCCCCAGGCACCCGTATTCCCTCGGCCTGCTGAGCTCGTTCCCGCCGCTGCACGGCCCGCACCGCCAGATGGAGGGGATCCCCGGCTCGCCTCCGGACCTGCGGGGGACGCCGGCCGGGTGCAGCTTCCACCCGCGCTGCCGGTACGCGTTCGACAAGTGCCGCACCGACCCGCCACCGCTGTTCGACCTGGACGGCGCCCCGAACGCGAGGGGCGGGGCGCCCGGCCGGGCGGCGGCGTGCTGGCTGCAGGACGGCACCCGGGCGGTGCCCGCGGAGCTCGCCCGGCCCGAGTCCGGCACCGCCGGGCGGCCGGAGCCCGCATTGCCCGGGCGGCCGGAGCCCGGGCGGGCGGTGCCCGGGCGGCCGGTGCCCGAGCCCGTGGTGCCCGAGCCCGTGGTGCCCGAGCCAGGTACCGCCGGGCCGGGAGGGGGACAGCCATGACAACGACCGCGGTTGCCCGGACCGGGGAGGCCGGCACCGGCGCCCCCATACTGGAGGCGCGCGGCCTCACCAAGCACTTTCCGGTGCACAAGGCTCGGCTGGGCGCCACCAGGTCCGTCGTGCACGCGGTCGAGGACGTCACGCTGGCACTGCCGGCGTCGGCCATCACGGCCGTGGTCGGCGAGAGCGGCTCCGGCAAGTCCACGCTGGCGCGGCTGTTCGCCCAGCTCATCACCCCGACGTCCGGCACCGTCCTGCTTGACGGCAAAGCGGTCACCGGGCGCGAGCGGCGACGCTACGCCCGCCAGGTGCAGCTCGTCCTGCAGGACCCGTTCTCCTCCCTCAACCCGGTGCACAGCGTGCGCTATCACCTGGCCAGGCCGCTCCAGGTGCACGGCCTGGCCAGCGACCTTGACGATGACATCCTCGCGCTGCTGGAGCGCGTATCGCTGACGCCGGCTGACCAGTTCGCCGTCAAGTTCCCGCACGAGCTGTCCGGCGGACAGCGGCAGCGGGTGGCGATCGCGCGGGCGCTCGCCGTACGGCCGAGGGTCCTGCTCGCCGACGAGCCGGTGTCGATGCTGGACGTCTCGATCCGGCTCGGCATCCTCAACCTGCTGGCGGGCCTGCGTGAGCAGGAGGGCCTGACCATCCTGTATGTCACCCACGACATCGCCTCCGCCCGGTACCTGGCCGACGTGATCGCGGTCATGTACGCGGGCCAGATCATCGAGTCGGGACCCGCGACCCGGGTCACCGACTCGCCTTCGCATCCCTACACCCAGCTACTGCTCAGCGCGGCGCCGGATCCGGACAGGGCGGAGCCGCCGTCGCTGCTGGGCCGGGGCGCCCCGCCCAACCTGATCCGGCCGCCGTCGGGCTGCCGGTTTCACCCGCGCTGCCCGCACGCGATGGCGGTATGCACCGACGGCACGCCGCCGGCCTTCGACCTCGGCACCGGGCACTTCAGCTCGTGCTGGCTGCACGCACAGGGTCTGACCAGCGCACAGTCCCGTCCGCTCGCGGGGGCCGGCCGGGGTACTGGTGCCGCGCCCGGCGGGGCCGCTGGCGGCGCGGATTCCGCCGCCGGCGGCGGAATCCGCGGGGCGGGCGGTAAGCACAGGGCGGCGGGCGGGGCCGCAGACGGCGGGAAGCCGATCACGGACGGCAGGACAGCACCACCACCGCGGCCCGGCCCGGCGGGGCCAGGAGAGGAGAAGCGATGAACCGGCACGCCCCATAGCGGCATCCGGCACCAGGCCCCGCCGCAGCACCACCCGCGCAGCTATCGCTGAGCACTCACCGCGGGCAGGCCGGAAGGACGTTCGCGCCCGGCCGGTCTCGCTCGCACCACGTTATGACGGACCCCGACACGGTCACCATGACAGGCCGGCGACAGCCGGCCGGGCAATCGGAGTTTAGACAATGAATCACAGAACAGTAAAAGTCCTAGCCACGGCGGCCATCCTGGCGATGGGCGTCGCGGCGTGCAGCAGCAGCAGTAGCTCATCGCCGTCACGGTCGTCGACCTCGTCGTCGGCCAACGCCACGGGAAAGCCGCTGGTCATCGTCGACAACACGGGCCAGACGTCCGCGCAGACCTTCAACCCGTACGTCTCGACCTCCTACGGCACAGAGCTGAACATGCAGGCGATGACGTACGAGCCGCTGCTCGAGTTCAACATCATGCAGCCCACGTCCTCGCCGATCCCGTGGCTGGCCAGCGCGTACGCCTGGTCTGACGGCGGCAGGACGCTCACCTTCACGATCCGGCCCGGCGTGAAGTTCAGCGACGGCACGCCGATGACAGCGAGCGACGTGGCTTTCACCTTCAACCTGCTGAAGAAGAACGCGACCCTGGCCTCCGCGGCCCCCGGCCCGTCCCCGGCGGTGTCCAGCGCGGTGGCCAAGAACGCGACAACGGCGGTGCTCACGTTCTCCAAGCCCGAGTACGCGAACCTGTTCCTGATCGCGTCGACCTACGTTCTGCCCGAGCACATCTGGCAGAGCGTCGGCAACCCGGCAACGTACGGGGACGCCAACCCGGTGGGTACCGGGCCGTACGAGCTCGCCTCGTACTCGCCGCAGAAGGTCACCTTCAAAGAGAACCCGTACTACTGGCAGAAGACCATGGTCCATGTCCCACAGGTGATCTTCCCCAGTTACGTCAGCAACACCACCGCCAACCCGGCGCTGGAGTCAGGCCAGATCGAATACGCCGGCAACAACGTCACGAACGTCCAGTCCAACTTCCTCAACAGGAGTCCGCAGAACCACACCTGGACCTCCAGCCAGCCATGGTTCGCCTCCAACAACGTCGTGACGCTCTGGCTGAACGTCGCCAAGGCCCCGCTGAACGACCCCAAGGTGCGGCTGGCGATCAGCGCGGGGATCAACCGCGCGCAGCTCTCCTCGCAGGGCGAGACCAACTACGAGCCGCCGGCCTCATCGTCGAGCGGACTGCTCCTGCCGGTGGACAACGCGCTGCTGAACGAGTCCTACAGCAACGACCTCCCGGCCTCCGGCGCCCCCTCGAAGGTCACCCAGTTGCTCACCAGCGACGGTTACACGAAGACCGGCGGCAAGTGGATGAAGAACGGCCAGCCGATCAAGTTCTCCATCGAGGACCCGTCCGCCTACACCGACTACGCCACGGACGCGCAGCTTATCGCCAACCAGCTGAACGCCCAGGGCTTCGAGGTCTCGTTCGACGGGGTGCAGGCCACCCAGTGGTACAACGACTACCCGGCCGGCAACTTCCAGGCGATGATCCACTGGGGCCAGCAGGGTCCCAACCCCTACTACTACTTCGACAACTGGCTGGACAGCTCGCTGTCCGCGCCGCTGGGCAAGCCGGCGGGCGGTGACTACGGCCGGTTCAGCAGCCCCCAGGCGCAGGCCGCTCTGGCCCAGTTCGCCGGCACCGATGACACGGCGGCGCAGCAGAAGGCGCTGAACACGCTGGAGAACATCGTTTCCACCCAGGCGCCGGTCATCCCGCTGCTGTACGGGGCGGCCTGGTACGAGTACTCCACCAAGGACTACACCGGCTGGCCGACCCAGCAGAACGAGTACAACGACCCGGTTCCCAACTCGCCCTACATCGAGTACACGCTCCTGCACCTGACGCCGGTGTCCTGAGCCGTACCTCCATATGAACACACCTCATGACGGAGGCGTCGTGCCCGGCCGCTCCGGCGGCCGGGCACGGCCTCAGACGGGTCAGCTGTCGCGGCAGGATCGTCTGCTGCAACAGGATCAGCCGCTGGAACAGGGCCAACTGCCACAGCCGGACGGGCAGGACAGCCGGGCGCGACACGACGGCCGGGCGCAACAGGACAGCCGGGCGCGCCACGACGGCCGGGCGCGCCAGGATGGGGACGCCGGAGCCGCCGCGCCGCGGGATGACCGGCGGCTGCTGGCCGCGCTGTCGCTCGATGACAAGGTGCGCCTGCTGACCGGCGCGGACAACTGGCACACCGCCGGGTGCGCGGCGATCGGGCTGCGTCCCATGGCCATGTCCGACGGGCCGGCCGGGGTGCGCGGCGTCACCATGGACGAGCGCAACCCGTCCGCGAGCCTGCCCTGCCCGTCGGCGCTGGGCGCGACGTGGGACCGCGCCCTGGTCACGGCGGTCGCTCGCGCACTCGGCACCGAGGCGCGGAGCAAGGGCATCGACGTCCTGCTCGCGCCGACCATCAACATCATGCGCACGCCCCTCGGCGGGCGCGGCTTCGAGTGCTTCGCCGAGGACCCCCTGCTGACCGCGAACACGGCGGTCGCATTCGTCAGCGGCCTGCAGGCCGCCGGGGTCGCCGCCGCGGTCAAGCACTACGTCAGCAACGACTCGGAGACCGAGCGCTGGACGTATGACGCGAGGATCGCCGAACACGTGCTGCGCGAGCTGTACCTCGCGCCCTTCGAGGCCTGCGTCCGCGAGGCGGACGTCGGCCTGGTGATGACCGGGTACAACTCGGTCAACGGGGTCACGATGACGGAGCACGGGTGGCTGCTGTCCGGCATCCTCAAGGACGAATGGGGCTTCAACGGCGTCGCCCTGTCCGACTGGCACGCGGCGCGCAGCACGGTGCCGACCGCGGTCGCCGGGCTCGACCTCGCCATGCCGGGCCCGCACGGGCCATGGGGCGAGAAGCTGACCGCCGCGATCCGGGCGGGCCAGGTAACGGAGGCGGCGGTGGACGCCAAGCTGCTGCGCATCCTCCGGCTCGCCCGCCGGGTCGGCGCGCTGGGCCGCGCGGCGGACGGCGCTGGCTCCGCGGACGGGACTGGTTTCCCCGACGGCGCTGCCTCCGCCGACGGCTCGGGCCCGCGGCGCGCGCCGGTGCTCGCCGACCCGCGGCTGCTCCGGCGGGCGGCGGCCGCGGCGTTCACGCTGCTGCGCAACGACGGCGTCCTGCCGCTGGATCACGCCGCGCTTCGCCACGTGGCGATCATCGGGCCGAACGCGGTGCAGCCGGTCACCCAGGGCGGCGGCAGCGCCACGGTGAACCCGGTCAGCGTGTCCACCCCGGCGGCGGCCCTCACCGAAGCGCTCGCCGGAAGGGCCCGGGTGACCGTGGCTCCCGGCTGCGTCACCTGGTCGATCGTCCCGGAGCCGCCGCGCGCCGCGCTGACCGACCCGGTCACGGGCACACCGGGCACACGGGTGGAGTTCCGCGCCGAGGACGGCACGGAGGTTGGCTCCGAGCACCGGGCCGCGACGATGTTCACCTGGTGGGACGGTCTTCCCGAGGGCATCGGCTGGGGTGGCGGCGGCTGCATCGTGCTCCGCACCCGCTACCGCGCACAGCGGAGCGGTCCGCACGTGATCGGGGCGGGCGGCGTCGGCCGTCTCACGCTGACCGTGGACGGCGCCGTAGCCGCGACGGGCAGCACGAAGATACCGGCGGACCCGGTGGAGGCAATGGTGCGTCCCGGGGAGATCCGCGCGGTCATCGACCTGCGGGAGGATCAGGAGGCCGACATCGAGGTGTCGCTCCTGCCGGACAACTGGGCGCAGGGCCCCGTGGCGATCCGGCTCGGCGTGATCCGCGAGCCGGACGAGGAGACGATGCTCGACGAGGCGGTGCGCGCCGCGCGCGAGGCCGACGTCGCCGTGGTCGTCGTCGGGTCAGGCCCCGCGACGGAGAGCGAGGGGTTCGACCGGCCCGGGCTCGCGCTGCCCGGCCGTCAGGACGAGCTGGTGCGGCGGGTCGCGGCGGTGAACGACCGGACGGTTGTCGTGGTGAACGCCGGGATGCCCGCGCTCCTGCCGTGGGCGGAGGAGGTCGGCGCCGTGGGCTACGCGTGGCTGCCCGGCCAGGCGATGGGCGAGGCGCTCGCCGACGTGCTGTTCGGCGCCGCCGAGCCGGGCGGCAGGCTGCCGGTCACGATCCCGCACGCCGAGGCGGATGCCCCGGTGCTGCACGCGACCCCGCGGGCCGGGGAGCTCGCCTACGCCGAGGGCCTGCTCGTCGGGTACCGCGGCTACGACCGGGCCGGAACGGAGCCGCACTTCGCGTTCGGGCACGGGCTGGGGTACACGACGTGGGAGTACGAGTCGGCCCGGGCGTCCTCCGCGGCGCTGCCGCCAGACGGCGATCTCGAGCTGACCGTCGCCATCCGCAACACCGGCTCCCGTACCGGCCGCGAGGTCGTCCAGGCCTACGTGGAGGTGCCCTTCGCCGACGACAGACGCCCGCTGCGCGCCCTGGCGGCGTTCGCGTCCGGGACCGCCGCGCCCGGCGGGGCGATCGAGGTCCAGCTGACCGTCCCGCGCCGCGCTTTTGCCCGCTACGACGACGCGGCGGGCACGTGGGTATGGCCGCGCGGCGAGTGCATGCTGCGCGTCGGCCGGTCCTCACGGGACCTCCGGCTGTCCGTGCCCGTCCGGTCCGGCTCGGACACCGGCGGCCCGTAAGTCACCTGGCGGCCACCTGATGTGCCCGCGCCGTCAAACGAAACCGGCGACGCTGTATAGACGGTCGTGCCACCGTTGGCGCCGGGCGAGACCGTGCTCGCCTGCGGCACCAGCGGCCCGGGCACGATCCCGCCCCCGGGCACGGTGACCAAGCCGGCTAGCCGAGCGGCGGCAGGCCGGTAAGTTTTTCTGACAGCTCGCGGAGCTGGCGGCGGGCCACCGGGTCGTAGGCCTGCCGGTCGGCCCTGGCTTCCCGCAGGCCGTTGCGGTAGCGGCCGGTGCCGATCTCGGAGGCGGGCGCCGCGATCAGGCGCATGGTCGCCTCGACGCCCTCGGCGATCGTGCTGATCGGTGACGCGACGATCTTTGTCGGCATGTACGTCGCCGGGTGCAGCGCGTTCACCGCGATCCCGGCGCCAGATACCTGCTCGGCGAGATCGATGGTGAACAGGATCTGCGCGAGCTTGCTCTGGCAGTAGGCCCGGACGCCGCTGTAGCCGGAGGTGAGCATGACGTCGCCGAAGTCGATGGCCTGCTGCCCGGCGGAGCTGACGTTGACCACCCGCGACGGAGCCGACGACGTGAGCGGCGGCAGCAGCAGCCGGGTCAGCGCGAAGCCCGCCAGGTAGTTCACGGCGAAGCGCAGCTCATACCCATCCGCGCTCTCCTGCCGCGCGCCGCCGCCGGGCACGGTGGCACCGATGCCCGCGTTGTTCACCAGCACGTCCAGGCGTGGCTCGTTCTCGGTGACCTGCGCGGCCAGCGCCCGGACCTGCGCGAGATCGGCGAGGTCCGCCCGGTAGGAGCGCGGCCGGGGACCGCCCGCCGCACTCACGTGCTCCATGGTGGCCGCGATCCTGCCGGGATCGCGGCCGTGCACCAGCACGGTGGCGCCCGCGCCGGCGAGTTCGGCGGCGAGCGCGCGGCCCAGCCCATCGGTCGCGCCCGTGACGAGAATGACCTGACCGTCCAGCGATGTCATGAAGCCCCTTCAGTACCGCGTTGCGTGCCTCCCCTTCGCCGCAACGCCACGGCCAGGCCGCGGAATTCCATGGTGGGGGCAGACACGCCCCTCGAACTTCCTAGGTTCCTATGCAGATGCACGTTCATTTCAATACGATGTGAACCGATCTCCGGATGGATGGGGAACAGCGACTCTCCGGCCGCTGGCGTCCGGGCGGACAAACGGCTTGGACCAGAGGAAAGAGGGGGACGAGAGAGTATGGGAGATGCGCCTGTTCACCGGAGCATTCTCGGCGTTGATATAGAGAACTCAACAAGTTCGCTCAGAACCAATCCGGTTCGGGCAGAGCTGCGCCGGACCCTGTACGCGCTACTTGCTGAGGCAGCGCACAACGCGGGCGTACACGAGGAGCAATGCGACCCGCTCGCCGACCGGGGTGATGGCGTGCTGTTCCTCATTCACCCGGTGGACGAGGTACCCAAAACACGGCTGCTGACATCCCTCGTCCCCGAGCTGGCCCGGCTTCTCGCCGAGCGCGCAAGCCGCCTGCCCCACGCGGAGCGGGCATCGCGCGAGATGCGGCTTCGGGTCGTGCTGCACGCCGGTGAGGTGCATCGCGACGTCAACGGCCCCTTCGGTGAGGAAATCGACCTGGCCTGCCGCCTGCTCGACGCGCAGCCTCTCAGGGACTGCCTCAGGCAGACCAGGCAGCCGCTGGTGCTCGCCGTCTCGGAGTACATCTATCAGGAGATCGTCCGCCACGGATACAAGGGCATCCCACGGGAGAACTTCAGGAGGCTGCTACGCGTAGATGTGGCTGGCCGGGCACACCGCGGCTGGGTCGACATACCGCGGTGTGCCGCCGACTGGAGCGTGCCCGTTCAGCGCGGGGTCCATGGGTCGCTGGCCAGGGTCCACGGGCGCGCCGCGGGGTGACTCGCGCCGTCACGGGGGCGCGATGCTGGCCAGGGACGCCAGCGCGGAGCGGTGCGCTCCCGCGGTACCGAAGGCGACCGACGCCGCCTTCGCGCGCTTGAGGTACAGATGCGCGGGGTGTTCCCAGGTGAAGCCGATGCCGCCGTGAAGCTGCACGCACTCCTCGGCCGCGTGGGTGGCGACCTCCGAGCAGTACGCCTTGGCCAGCGCCACCGCCACCGGCGTGTCCTCGTCACCGGAGGCCAGGCAGGCCGCCGCGTACCTGGACACCGCGCGGGCCTGGGTCACCGAGACCCACAGGTCGGCGAGCCGGTGCTTGATCGCCTGGAAGGACCCGACCGGCCGCGCGAACTGGCGCCGTTCCTTCACGTACCCCACCGTCATGTCGAGGCAGCGCTGGGCGAGGCCGAGCTGCTCGGCCGCGAGGATGGCCGCGCCCGCGGCGAGCGCGTCCTCGACCGCCCGCGCCGCCGCCTCGCCGGACACGATCAGGCGCCCTGGCGCGTCGTCCAGCGTGATGTCGCAGAGCTGCCTGGTCATGTCGAGTGAGCTGACGGGCACCCGGTGCACCCCGGGGGCCGTGCCGTCGACCAGGTACAGGCCCTGCGGCACGCCGTCGGCGGGCACCAGAAGCACGTCAGCGGGCAGCGCGTCGGCCGCGCTGCGGACGGTGCCGCGCAGCCGGGCCACGCCGGCGGACTCGTCGCCGGGCCGCAGCGCCGCGAGGCGCAGGCTGCCGGGGAAGCCCGAACCCGCCGAGGCCGCGAACTCGGCGGCGAGCGCGGCGGTCGTGCCGCCGCCCGCCATGCGGCGCAGCAGGTCGGCGGACGCTCCGCTGCCCGCCGGGGTATTGACCGTGCTCTCGGCCGCGCTGAGCAGGGCGGTGGTCGCCACAGCCGCGCTGCCGAGGTACGGGACGGGCGCGACGAAGGCGCCGAACTGCTCGGCCGCGGTGGCCAGCTCACGGTAGGAGGCGCCGGCCCCGCCGAGCGGTTCGGGTATCAGCAGCCCCGCGCAGCCCACGCCGGAGGCGACCGCGCGCCACAGGCCCGCGTCATAGGATTCGCCGGCCTCGGTCCTGGCCAGGACGTCCTTCCAGCCGCTCTGCGCGGCGAGCAGGTCGGCCAGGGCGGATGCCAGCGCCCGTTCGGTATCTGAATAACGCAGATCAGCGCTCACCGAGGCACATCCTTCCACGGGACATCCTTGTCCGCCCGCGGCTCGGCGGGCAGCCCGAGAACACGCTCGGCGATGATGTTGCGCAGGATCTCGGACGTGCCGCCCTCGATCGAGTTGCCGCGTGCGCGCAGGTAACGGAAGCCCGGGCCACGGCCGTAGAGGTTGGAGGTCTCGGGGCGCTTCATCGCCCAGTCGTCGTAGCGGAGCCCGTCAGCGCCGGCCAGTTCCACCTCGAACGCCGAGATCTCCTGGTTGAGCCGGGCGAAGACCAGCTTGGCCGCGGAGCCCTCCGGCCCGGGCTCGCCGGCCGCGAGCTGCTGCCGCAGCCGCTCCCCCGCCAGCCGCGCCACCTCGGCGTCCGCCCACAGCCGCAGCAGCCGGTCATGCAGCACGGGCGTGCGCAGTTCCGGCCGGGACCGCCACAGCGTGACCGCCGGGGAGATCATGCCGCTCTCCCTGGGCAGCGCACGCGCCCCGCCGATCGCGACGCGCTCGTTCATCAGCGTCGTCTGCGCGACCCGCCAGCCCTCGCCGGTCTGCCCGATCCGGTCGGCGTCCGGGATCCGCGCATCGGTGAGGAACACCTCGTTGAACTCGGCCTCGCCGGTGAGCTGGCGCAGCGGGCGCACCTCCACACCCGGCGCGGTCATGTCACACGCGAAATAGCTCAGCCCCTGATGCTTTGGCACGCCGGGGTCGGTGCGGGCGAGCAGCAGCCCCCATTTCGCATGATGCGCTACCGACGTCCAGACCTTCTGCCCGCTGACGGCCCATGAGTCCCCGTCCTTGACCGCGCGGGTGGCGAGGCCGGCGAGGTCGCTTCCGGCGCCGGGCTCGCTGAACAGCTGGCACCAGATCTCCTCGCCGGTCCACAGTGCCCGCAGCCAGCGGCTCTTCTGCTCACCGCTGCCGAACGCCAGGATCGTCGGCGCGGCCATGCCCAGCCCGATCGGGTTCCGCTCCGGGGCGTTGTCCGGCGCTCCCGCCCTGGCGAACTCCTCGTCCGCGGCCGCCTGCAGCGCGCGGGGCACGCCCAGGCCGCCGTATCCCGGCGGGTAGTGCACCCAGGCCAGCCCCGCGTCCCAGCGGGCGTTCAGGAAATCCTGGCGCGGCATCGTGCGCGGGTCGTGGGCGGTGAGGAACGCGCGTACCCGCTCGCGGATCTCGTCGCCGGTCAGTGTTTCCTCGCTCAGCACTCCGTCATCTAGCACAGGGGACCGCCGGCCACGTACAGGACCTGGCCGGAGACGAAGCCCGCCGCCTCGCTCGCGAAGAACGAGATCGCGTTCGCCACGTCGCCGGGCTGCCCGACCCGCTGCACGGGTATCTGTGACGCGGCGGCCTTCTGGAAGTCCTCGAAGTCCATGCCGACGCGCGCCGCCGTACTCGCCGTCATGTCCGTGACGATGAACCCGGGGGCCACGGAGTTCGCGGTGATGCCGAACTTCCCGAGCTCGATCGCCAGCGTCTTGGTGAACCCCTGCATGCCGGACTTGGCGGCCGAGTAGTTCACCTGCCCCCGGTTGCCGAGCGCCGACGAGGACGACAGGTTGACGATCCGCCCGTAGTGCTGGTCGACCATGTACTTCTGGGTCGCCCTGGTCATCAGGAACGCGCCGCGCAGGTGCACGTTCAGCACCGTGTCCCAGTCGTTGTCCGACATCTTGAACAGCAGGTTGTCGCGGATCACCCCGGCGTTGTTGACCAGCACGGTCGGCTCGCCGAGCTCCGCGGCCACGCGGTCCACGGCGGCGGCGACCTGGCCGGTGTTGCTGACGTCGGCGCCGACCGCGAGCGCGCGCCCGCCCGCGCCGGCGATCTCGTCCACGGTCCCCTTGCAGTCTTCTTCGTCCAGGTCGAGGACGGCGACGGCCATCCCGTCGGCGGCCAGCCGCCGGGCGGTGGCGGCGCCGATGCCGCGCGCCGCGCCCGTCACGATCGCGATTCGCTCAGTCATGGGTCTCTCCTTATTTATTCGGCCGAACGAGAGGTGGAGTCTCCCCCGGCATGCTTCCTCAGCTCACGCCGGGCAAGAGAGCGCTTGTGCACCTCATCGGGGCCGTCGGCGAACCGTAGCGTCCTTGCCCCGGCCCACAGCTGAGCGAGCGGGAAGTCCTGGCTGATCCCGGCGGCGCCGTGCGCCTGGATCGCCTTGTCGATCACCCATTCGGCCATCGCGGGCGTCACGATCTTGATGGCCTGGATCTCGGTGTGCGCCGCCTTGTTGCCCCGGGTGTCCATCAGCCACGCGGCCTTGAGGACGAGCAGCCGCGCCTGCTCGATCCTGACCCGTGATTCGGCTATCCAGTCCTGGATCACGCCCTGCTCGGCGAGGGTCTTGCCGAACGCGGTACGGGTGGTGGCCCTCGCGCACAGCAGCTGGAGGGCGCGCTCGGCGGCGCCGATCATGCGCATGCAGTGGTGGATGCGGCCGGGGCCGAGCCGGGCCTGCGCGATCGCGAAGCCGTCGCCTTCGCCGCCGATGAGGTTCTCCGCCGGGACGCGCACGTCTTCGAACTCGACTTCGGCGTGGCCGCCGTGGGGTCCGTCGGAGTAGCCGAACACGGTCATGCCGCGCCTGACCGTCACCCCTGGCGTGTCGCGCGGGACGATGATCATGGAGTGCCTGCCGTGGGTGGCACGGCTCGGTTGGGTGGCACGGCTCGGTTGGGTGGCGTGGCTCGTTTCGGCGGCCTGGCGGGTCACGCCCATTACGATCAGCAGCCGGCAGTCGGGGTTCATGGCGCCGGTGGACCACCATTTGCGGCCGTTGATCACGTACCCGTCACCGTCGCGCTCGATGGTCGCGGCGATGTTCGTCGCGTCGCTGGACGCCACGGCGGGCTCGGTCATGCAGAACGCGGACCTGATCTCGCCCTTGAGCAGCGGCCACAGCCAGGTTTCCTGCTGCCGCGCCGAGCCGAACTCCGCGAGCAGCTCCATGTTGCCGGTGTCAGGCGCCGCGCAGTTCAGCGCCTCCGGCGCGAGCGCTGGGCTGTGGCCGGTGATCTCGGCCAGCGGCGCGTACTGCATGTTGGTCAGCGGCGGGTCGGGCAGGCGCACGCCGCCCACGACCGCCGCGGGCGTGCCGCGGACGGCCTCGGCCGCCTTCCCGGTCAGGAACAGGTTCCACAGTCCCTGCCGCCGCGCCTCGGCCTTCAGGTCCTCGATGACGGGCGGCCGCTCCCAGCCGCGGCCGTCCATCGCGAGTCGCGCGGCCTGTTCGGCGAACACCGGCTCGGCCGGGTAAACGCGCTCCCGCATGAACACGAGCAGCCGGTCCCGCAGCTCGGTCGTCCTGGCGTCGAACCCGAAGTCCACGTTGCGCCTCCTGCCCGCCGCCTCGCCGCCTCGCCGTCCGGCCCCGCCGGAGCGAGCGTCCGGTTCCGCCGGATCGCGGTCTAGCCTATCTACTGACCAGTACGCCTGTCCGCCCTCGTCGCCCGCGCAAACCCGTCATGCCGCGTCCGGCGTCACAGGGCTCTGGATCGTGCTGTTCGGTCCGGCCTCCGGGACCAGTCAACACATAATCACGCTGGTGCGCCCGGGAGATGAGGCACCTGTCACAGAGATACGCGGAGAAGGTCGCCAGCGGCCGGGGAACGGGACAGGTGGCGAACCGGTGGGAAAACCGGCCTGCGCGGAGGATCCAGGAGCGGCCGGCGGAATGGGAACGGCCGGAAACCATAGAGACGGCGGAGAACGGGGAGCGGCCGGAGAAGGGGGAGCGGCCCGCGAGCCAGGAACGGCCGGAAAACGGGGAGCGGCCCGAGAGCCGGGAACGGCCGGAAAACGGGGAACGGCCCGAGAGCCGGGAACGGCCGGAGAAGGGGGAGCGGCCCGAGAGCCAGGAACGGCCGGAAACGAGGAACGGCCGGTGATTCAGGAGACGCCGGGGAAGCCGGGTGGGCCGGGGAACCAGGACGGGTAGACGAAACTGCCGGGGTTGGGATGCCCGGGCGTGCTGGGAAGCCGGGAGCGGCGCGGGGTCATCGGCAGCGCGATCATCCAGGCGGTGCTTTCCGCGTCCCGCACCGCCAGCCACTGACGGCCGGTGCCCCGGTAGCGGCCTGGCCAGGGGGCGGAGTCGCAGCGCACCTCGAAGATCAGCGCCGTGCGCGCCTTGCTGTGCCAGAGTAAGCCGAACACCGTGTCCTCGGCGGACCGCCGGTCGCCCGAGATGCCGACCAAGCCGGGAACGCCACCATCCCCCTCTGTGGGCTGGATCATCCACAGGTAGATGCATCGCTGTTCGGCTTTGGGCGCACCGGTCGAAGCCGTGCCGCTGACTCTGCCGGCCGGGGCCGCGCCGCCGGCTGTACCGGCCCGCAGGCGCCTCCACCGTACCGGCCGGCCAAATGCCCGCTTTCCTCGCACACCGCCCAAGCTAGGCCACCTAGACGTCTATAGGCAACGATAGCTGTCCATCGATAACACTGGGTGGCAACCCGTTGCGGTAGTCGACGTAGATTGCCGCGCATGGCCTTCGCGTCAATCGACCACGAAAGCGACATACCGGTCTGGATTCAGCTCTACAACATCCTGCTCGCGGGCATCCACGACGGCACATGGGCGCCCCACACCAGGCTGCCATCGGCGCGGACGATCCAGGAGGAGTCCGGGCTGGCGCGGGAAACGACGAAGAAGGCCTTCAACCGGCTGCGGGACGAGGGGCTCGTCAAGATGGTCCCCGGACGCGGCCCCTTCGTCGTCGGCCCCGGCAGCCGAGCCCGTTGACGGCCGGGGGCCGCCGGCTGGGCCCGGCGACGGCCGGCGCCCCCACCGGCTGAGCCCAGTGATGGACGTCCGCCCGGACAGCCGCGACCGCCGATGGACGGCCCCACCGGCTGGGCCCGGCGACGGCCGGCCCCCCCACCGGCTGAACCCAGTAACGGACCTCCGCCCCGGACGGCTGAGCCCTGTGACGGCCGGCGCCCCCACCGGCTGAACCCAGTAACGGACATCCGCCCCGGACAGCCGCGGCCGCCCGTGGACGCCTCCACCGACTGAGCTTGTGATGCTGGAGTGGCGTGAGCGCGCCCCTATGTGGCCCGCGGTTTCCACGATGTGGCGACCGCGAACCGGGTGGTGGAAGTTTAGGTGCCGTATTCGACCCCTAGTTTCCACGACGGGCAAGCAGCGAACGGTTTAGTGGAAAGTTAGGGTTTATAGGCGCACTGTACGCGACCCGGCGTTTCCGGGATCATGGGCTAGCGCGCCGGAGGCGGCGTGCTAGCCCGCCGGAGGTGGTGTGCCGGGGCGCTGGAGGCGTGGGTGGAGCCTGGTTCTACAAAACGTTGATGTTCTGACGGGCATGTGTAGATAATGAGGCCGGGAGGGCGCTGTAATGGAGCTTTTCAACGCGGCCGATTATCTGGTGGGCCGGCACGAGCGCGAGGGCCGGGGCGGCCGGGTCGCGGTCGTCTCTCCGGCCGGGGAACTGTCCTACTCCGGGCTCGCCACGCGGATCCGCCGCTTCGGCGCCGGACTGGCCGACATCGGCGTCCGCCCAGGTGAGCGCGTGCTCATGATCATGGCTGACGACATCGATCTGTTCACCGCGATCCTCGCCACGATGTACATCGGCGCGATCGCGGTGCCGTGCTCGACGATGCTGACCGCCGCCGAACTGGCGCCGCTGGTCGGGGACGCGCGGGCGCGCGTTGTGCTCGGCTCGCCGGAGTTCGCCGGCATCGCGCGGGCGGCGGCGCGGCAGGCCCCCGAGGTGGAGGAGGTCATCGTCGCGGGCACCGGCGCCTGGCAGAACCTGCTCGGCATGGGCGGGGGCGCCGAACCGTATCCGGCGTGACCCGACTCACCTGCGCTGTGGCTGTACACCTCGGGGACGACCGGCGGCCCGAAGGCGGCGATGCACCGTCATGAGGACATCCGGCTGGTGGCAGAGAACTACGGGCAGCGGGTGCTCGGCATCACTCCCGACGACCGGTGCCTGTCGGTGGCCAAGCTGTTTTTCGCATACGGCATCGGGAACTCGATGTTCTTCCCGCTGTCGGTGGGGGCGGCCGCTATACTGGAGCCCGGCCGGCCGACGCCCGAGCTGTTCGCGGAGCGGGCGGCGGCGCACCGCGCGACGCTCCTGTTCGCGACGCCGGCGTTCTGGGGCAGGCTGCTGGCCTGCGAGGTGCCGGCGGCGGCGTTCGGGTCGGTACGGCAGGGTGTGTCGGCCGGCGAGGCGCTGCCCGCGCAGATGTTCGCGCGGGTGCGGGACCGGTTCGGGATCGAGGTGCTCGACGGCATCGGCTCCACCGAGATGCTGCACATCTACCTGTCCAACCGGCCAGGGCGGGTTCACCCCGGGTCGTCGGGGACGCCCGTGCCCGGATACGACGTGGAGCTCCGAGACGACGCGGGAGCGGTGATCACCGGCTTCGGCCAGCCGGGCGAGCTGTACGTGCGCGGCGAGAGCGCGGCGACCGGCTACTGGTGCCGGGCCGCGCTGTCCCGACGGGTGTTCCTCGGTGAGTGGATGCGCACCGGCGACAGTTACGTCCGCAACGAGGACGGTACTTACACCTGCCTGGGCAGGTATGGCGACATGATCAAGGCGGGCGGCATCTGGGTGACCCCTTCCGAGGTGGAGGAACGGCTGCTGGCCTGGCCCGGGGTCGCGGAGGTGGCTGTGGTCGCCGCCCGCGACGCGGACGGGCTGGAGAAGCCGGTCGCGTGCGTCGTTCCGGTGCCTGGCGAGAAGCTCGACGCAGGCGAGCTCATCCGGTGGTGCCGTGACGGGCTGGCGGCCTTCAAGCGTCCGCGCGCCATCGTGGAGATGACCGAGCTGCCGCGGACGGCGACCGGCAAGCTGCGGCGGAACGTGCTGCGCGAGATGGTCCGCGGCGTTCCGCTGGAGGCGCCTTGACCGGGGACGCCGGCCTGACCGGGGAGGGTGGCCTGACCGGGGAGGGTGCCCCGGCCGAACGGGTCGTCGACGCGCACCTGCATGCGCCGCCGCTGTCCACGGTGAAGCCGGCCTGGCTGGAGTGGGCCGACAGGTTCTCCGGGCCCGTTCCGTGGCGTGAGGTGTACGACTCCGCGGGCAATCCGGTCCCGGCCCGGCTTGACGCGCTGCTCGAGGCCGAGGGCGTGGACCGGGCGCTGATGTTCTGCGAGTACAGCCCGCGCGCCACCGGCATCCACACGATCGAGGAGAACGTGCCGTTCACCGAGTACAACCCGGTGCGCTTCCGGCTGGTGGCGAACGTCAACCCGCACCTGCACCATCCGCCGGCGCGGGAGGCGGAGCGGCAGCTGTCATTCGGCGCGGTGGCCGTGAAGATCCATCCGGTGCACGGTGCCTTCTCGCCAGCGGACAAGGAACTGTACCGGCTATATGAGGTGTGCGCCGGGCGCGGCGTGCCCGTCATCGTGCACTCCGGGACGTCCAGCTTCCCCGGCTCGCGGAGCAGCCTCGGCGATCCCGCGCTGATGACCGACGTGGTGGAGGACTTTCCCGAAGTCAGCTTCGTGTTCGCGCACGCTGGCCGGGGCTGGTGGTATGACACGGCCGCGTTCCTCGCGCTGGCCCGGCCGAACGTCTGGCTGGACCTCGCCGGGCTGCCACCGTCCCGGCTGCCCTCGTATTTCGCCAGGTTTGACCTGGCCCGGCTGGCGGAGCGGTTCATTTTCGGCACCGACTGGCCGGGGGTGCCCGGTACGGCGGCGAACGTGCGAGCGCTGCGCTCACTCGGCCTGCCGGACGCCGTGTTCCGGGACGTGGTCTCCGGCAACGCCGCCAAGATCTTTCCCGGCCTTGGCATATGAGCCGTCCTGACGTGTGAGGCGGGCGCCCGCTGATCCGCTACGCTCCGCGGCGGAAGACGTACACGTCGTCCGACTGGAAGATCTGGGTGTAGCCCGCCTTCGGGTAAAGCTGCTGGATGAACGACGGGACGTCGGAGGGCGCGGGCGTGTAGCCGCTGTTGGCGCCGTCGAACACGATGTACCGGGTGTAGGGGTTCCCGCTGTTGCCGATCCAGAACGTGTCGGCGCGAGCGGCGAGCGGAGCGAGCAGGTCAAGCGTGGTCTGCACGGTCGCCCCGTCCGGGACCTGGGCCA
Organism: Streptosporangiaceae bacterium; assembly: GCA_019239975.1. Taxonomy (GTDB): domain Bacteria; phylum Actinomycetota; class Actinomycetes; order Streptosporangiales; family Streptosporangiaceae; genus JAFAZE01. Next base: position 32,149 of record JAFAZE010000167.1, on the reverse strand, counting down.
TCGCGGCCTCCGCAGCGGCCACGTGCGGGCCGGTCTCGTAGGTCTGCCCGTTCCAGATATTGCTGAGCGGAAACTGGAACGCCATCGCCGCGGCGATCGCCAGCATCATGGCGGCGCCGTACCGTTCGCCCGCCCCGCGGAGCGGCCAGAGCCAGCCTGGCTGTGCCGCCTGGACGGCTGGGCCGACAACAGTGGCGGCACTGAGTTCACTCGCGCTACCGGTAACACCAGTGGCACCGGCGTCACCGGAGGCGCCGCCGATTCTGGCCGTACCTGCTTCACTCGCGGGACCAATAGCACTGGCGGTGCTGCCGGCACCGGCCGTGCTGGGGGCGCTGGGGATGCCTGCGATGCTGGGGCTGGTGGCCGTACTGGCGCTGGTGGCCGTGCTGGGGGCGCTGGCGGCTTCCGCAGTGCTGGGGGCACGCGCGGTGCTGGCGGTGGTGGCCGCGCCGACGGTGGTGGCGGCGCCCGCGGTGGTGGCGGTAGTGGGGGCACACGCGGTGCTGGCGGTGGTGGGGGCGCTGGCGGTGGTGGGGGCACCCGCGGTGGTGGCCATGCTGGCGGCACTGGCGACGCTGGCCGTGCTGGCGGTGCGGGTGCGGGCCATCGCGTCGATGGCGGCGATGAACAGGATAGGCATCACCGTCGCGTTGTAGTGCCACATCGTGCCCCAGTAGTTGGGGTTGGTGTTGAGGAACCGCAGCGCGAGGCTCGGCAGCGTGATAAGCGCGATCGGTGAGCCGAGAGCGATGAACGCGGTCGCGAGCAACAGCAGCACGACTGTCTGCAGCTTGACCGGATACGCGTGGAAGACCTGCGAGACTGCTCCGGCCACAGAGAAGTGCCCGCCGGGCGCCATCACCCCGCCCTCGCTCCAGTACAGGTAGTGATGATCGGCGTTGAAGTGCGGAATGATGACCGTGATCGCCAGCAGCGACCAGGCCAGCCCCCAGGCCACGAGAAACAGGGCGGCCCGTGTCCTGACCGCCGCCTCATAGCGGTCGCGCTCCCGCCAGCCGCTGTAGATCAGGACCAAGCCCATGGCGGCGATCGTGAATCCCTGGTCCTCTTTGACGAAGACCAGCGGAAGCGCCCACCAGACGGCGGCCCTGATCCGCCCGCGGACCATGGCGGACAGCGAGAAGGCGAGCAGCGGCACGGCGAAGGCGATCTCGTGGAAGTCGAAGTCGGCCATCTGCTGCAGGCCCCAGGAGAAGCCGTAGGCCGCCCCGATCGCGCGGCCGGCGCCGGTGCCGAGCTTCTCGCCGGCGGCCTGGCTGACCGGGAAGACGGACACCGCGGTCAGCAGCGCCTGCGCGACCAGCAGGGTCGCGGGCGTCGGGAAGACGCGGAAGAACGGCGCGATCAGCGCGACGATGACCTGGAAGTGGTCACCGAGCAGGTTGAAGCCCGCGCCCCTGACGTCCACGATCGGCGCTCTCAGGCTGGCGTACTGCTTCACGTACTCGGTGAAGATGCCGAGGTCCCACGACGACGGGTTGAGCTGGACCAGCCGGGACAGCGAGATCGTCAGGTACGTGCCGAAGACCGCGATCACCGTGCCCCAGACGACCCAGTCCCGGTACGCGGACGGCGGAGAGGGGGAAGCCCGCGGGACCGCGACCTCCTTCTGGACGCGCCCGTCCCGTACGGCACCGGTGTCCGGCCGTCGTTCTTCCAGCACCCCCAGTACCCTACCCGTTTCACGTGTCTGCGGCCCGCACGGCGCCACCGCCGCGTTGGAAGGTGGGGCCGTTGGCGCATCTAGCCCCGTCTGATGGGGCCGATTACGCCAACGGCCCCACGGCCCCAGGGCGGAGAGGTCACGGGCGGGGAAGGTGGGGGCGGGAGGAAAGACGCGGCGGGAGGAAAGACATGGTGAGAGGAAAGCGCCGTGAGAGGGAAGACGCGGCGGAGGAAGCGCGGCGGAGGAAGGCGTGGTGAGAGGGAAGCACCGTGAGAGGGAAGCGCCGTGAGAGGGAAGCGCCGTGAGAGGGAAGGCGCGGCGAGAAGGAAGGCGCGGCGAGAAGGAAGGCGCGGTGGCATGTGAACGGACGCGGGCGGCGGCTGAGAGGGGGGACGACGCTCAGACCAGCAGAAGCTTGCCGATGCGGCGGCCTGAAATGTACAAGCCGACGACGCCGAGCACGGCCAGGTACGCGGCGCGCCACAGCAGCGCGGGGCCGACGGCACCGAGCACCAGATCGCGCAGCAGCACCACGCCCTGATAGAGAGGGGTCCATTCGACCACGACCCGGACCGCACGCGGGTAGACGCTCAGCGGGTAGAACGTGGCGGAGAACAGGAAGAGGGGGGTGCTGGCCAGGAGGATGTAGTCGAAGTCCTGCCAGCTTTTCATGAACGTCGTCCCGGTCATGCCCATCGCGGCGAACGCGAAGCCGATGAGCAGCGCCACCGGGACCGCCAGCACCGCCCAGGGCGAGTGCACGAGACCCAGAGAGGTCATCACCAGCATGAACGCCACCGCGTAGAGGCAGCCGCGGATCAGTGCCCAGCCGATCTCGGCGAGCGCCACCTCGGCGGGCCGCACCGGGGTCGCGAGCACCGCCTCGTACAGCTTGTCGTACTTCAGCCGGAAGAACACGTTGAACGTCGAGTCGTACATGGCGCCGTTCATCGCGGAGACCGCGAGCAGGCCGGGCGCGACGAAGTCCCGGTAGGGCACCAACTGCCCTCCGGGACCGGTCACGCGGCCGACGAGCACGCCGAGGCCGAGGCCGATCGAGAGCAGGTAAAACAGCGGCTCGAACACGCCTGACGCGAACACCAGCCACGCGTGCCGGTAAACCCGGGCGTGCCGCTCGATCAGGCGCAGGCTGCCCGGGCCGCCGGCGGCCTGGCGCAGCCGGGCCAGCCGCCCTGCCGACGGCAGCATCCGCAGCGGTAGGTCGGACAAAGGGGGAGCAGTCATGAAATATCCGGCGCTACTGGCATGGGGTGGGTGGCCCTCGGGAGTTGCGCGGGGCGAGCGGCCCCCGCACGTTGCGCGGGGCGAGCGGCCCCCGCACGTTGCGCGGAGTGAGCAGCCCCCGGGAGTTGCGCGGGGCGAGCGGCCCCCGCACGTTGCGCGGGGCGAGCGGCCCCCGCACGTTGCGCGGGGTGGGTGGCCCTAGACATAAAGCCGCCTGCGATAGGTGCGGGCGCCGATCACGATGCCCACCGCGGCGAGAGCTGCCAGGTAGGCGACGTGCAGCAGTGACCCGCCGGCCGTTGCTGTGCCCAGGCTGAACCCGCGGCACAGCGCCACGCCATGCCACAGCGGCGTGGCGTAGGCGGCCAGGCGCAGCCATCCGGGCAGCTGTGACAGCGGGAAGAACGTCCCGGAGAACAGCATCAGCGGGATCATGCCGAACCGGAACATGTAGATGAACCCCATCTCCTGCTTGAGCGTCACCGCCCAGGCCGCGACGGGCGCCGCGAACGCCAGCCCGGTGAGCACGGCGGCGGGCAGCGCGAGCACCGCCCAGGCCGACCGGACGGCGCCGAACGCCGCCATGACGCACAGGAACACCGCCGCGTTCATCGTTATCCGCATGACCATGAATGCCAGGTGGCCACGGAAGATGTCGGCGGGCCGCAGCGGCGACGCCTGCGCCGCGATATAGATCTTGTTCCACTTGATCGAGCCGAACACCGGGAAGCTCGCCTGCCCCATCCCGGTGTTCATCGCGCCGAAGGCGAGGATCGCGGGCGCGACGAAGTCCAGGTAACTTACGCCGCCAAGGCTCGCCGTGCCGTGCGCGTCCACCAGGGAACCGAGCCCGAACCCCATCGCGCCGAGGTAGAACGCCGGGCCGAGCACGCTGGAAAAGACATTGGACCGCCAGGTCCGCCGGTACACGGTCAGCCAGCACCGGAAGCCGCGCAGTGCCAGTGCCAGTGCCAGTTCCCCGGGGACGGCCCCTCTCCGGGGGAATGCCATGGCCTGGGCCATCAGTCCTCCAGCCGCCGTCCGGTCAGGTGCAGGAACACGTCTTCGAGCGTGGACCGCCTGACCAGCGAGGTCAGCGGCTCCAGCCCGTGCGCGCGCACCGCCGCCAGCGCTTCGTCCCCGTTCTTCACGTAGAGCAGGATCCGGTCCGCGAGTACCTCCGTCCGTTTGGCAGAAATATCTTTGATCTTCTCCGCGGCCTGCTCATGCACGCCGGGGTCGAACCGGAGCTCGAGCACCTCGCGGGTCGAATACCTCTCGATCAGCTCGCGCGGCGTGCCCTCGGCGGCGAACCTCGCGTGATCCATCACCACGAGCCGGTCGCAGAGCTGCTCGGCCTCGTCCATGTAGTGCGTGGTCAGGATCAGCGTCACGCCCCGCTGCTTCAGCCGGAACAGCCGGTCCCAGACCACGTGCCTGGCCTGCGGGTCAAGGCCGGTGGTCGGCTCGTCGAGGATCAGGATGTCCGGCTCGTTGATCAGGGACCTGGCGATCGTCAGCCGCCGCTTCATTCCGCCGGACAGCGCGTCCACCTTGTCGCCGCCCCGGTCGCTGAGCTGCACGAATTCCAGCAGCTGCGCGGTGCGCTCGCGAATGAGCGCGCGCGGCAGGCCGAAATACCGGCCGTAGACGAGCAGGTTCTCCCGGACCGTCAGCTCGACGTCCAGCGTGTCCTCCTGCGGGACCACGCCGAGCCGCGCGCGGATCGCCGGGCCGTTCCGCACCGGGTCGGCGCCCAGGATGGTAAGCTCGCCCTCGGTCGGCGGAGACACGCAGCCGATCATCCGCATCGTGGAGGATTTACCCGCGCCGTTGGGCCCGAGGAAGCCGAATGCCTCGCCCCGGTACAAATCGAAATCGATGCCGTCCACCGCTGTAAAGGTGCCGAAACGCTTCGTAAGGCCGCGGGCGCGTACGAGTACCTCAGGCACCCGATGGAGACTACCCCGGAATCTGACGGTTTCCGAACGGTTTTCCGGGTCGTCAGGTGGGCAGCGGCGCAGGCAAGGTATGGTCGGACAGGTCTACGGCACGCGTTGGGAACGGGCGCGACGGGGAGCACGCGAGAGGACGGGCGAGTTGAGTCTCATCCGGGACACTTACACGCGTTTCAGGGTGCTTGTGCATGAGGTGGCGAAGTTCGGGATCGTGGGCGCGATCGGCTTCGTGGTGCAGCTTGGCTTCCAGAACACGCTGCACCTGGGTTTCGGCGTTGGATATCTCACGGCGCTTATCTGCGGCTACATCGTCGCGACGGCTGTCACGTTCATCGGCAACCGGTACTGGGCGTTCAAGCACCGGCAGGGCAAGGGCCTCGGGCACGAGTCCATGCTGTTCGTGCTGCTCAACACCATCGCCATCGGCATACAGCTCGCGGTGGTCGGATTCGTCATCTACGGCCTGGGCCTGAGGGACAACTTCTCCTACAACGTCGCCACGATCTTCGGCATCGGAATCGGCACGCTGATGCGGTTCTGGTCGTACCGCAGGTTTGTGTTCCTCGCGCAGCCCATGGAGCCGCCCGTCGTGGAGCGGCTCGAGCCGGAGACGACCGGCCCGCTTCCCCAGATCTGAGCGCCCGCGGCGGCTACGGCCGGCAGCCGGGTACGGCGGCGAGCCGCAGCGGAGCGCTGAGCAGCGGCGCCGCCTGCGCCTGGGAGAGGTCGCCGACCGCCACCATGCGGTCGAGCACGTGCGCCAGCCGCGCCCGCGCCAGCGCGGGATGGACGATGGGATCGTCGACGCTCGGCGCGTTCACCACGCCGGCGAGCATGGCTCCCTGCACCACGGTCAGCTCAGACGGCGGGTGGCCGAAGTAGCCGCAGCTCGCCGCCTGCAGCCCGTAGTAACCGTGACCGTAGTAGGCGACCTCGGCGTACAGGCTCAGGATCTGGCCCTTGCTGTAGGTGAAGTTCAGCTTGAGGGCCAGCGCGACCTGCTCGAGCTCGGCCGTCCAGCCCGTGCCGTGCGGCGTGTAGAGCATCTTCGCGAGCTGCTGCTCGAGCCCGGCGCCGCCCAGGTCGTGGTGTCCGAGGGCGCTGCCGACGACCACCCGGACGACCGCGAACGGGTCGATGCCCGGCTCGGTGTAGAACCGGTGATCTTCGGTGGCCGTCAGGGGGCGGGCGAAGTTCGCGGGCACCGGCGGCCCCGGGTAGGCGATTCTCTCGGCCCGCGCCCGCGCCCGGGCGATCGCGGTGGCCTGGCCCGCGGACGGCGTGATCACCAGCAGGACGCCGAACGCCGCGATGACCAGGGCGGCCACGGCGGCGACCGCCTTCAGCGCCCAGAGGGCGACCCGGCGGCGCAGCGAGCGCCGTTTCGGCGTGGCGTCCGGTGCTGTCCTGCGTATCCGCGAGAGCAGACCTCGCGAGGCCATCCATCCTCCCCCACGTGAACGCGTGGCGAGCGCGCCGGGTAGCGGCCTGGGGTTACGGGCCTGATCCTAGCCGCGCGGCCGGCGGCTCCCGGCCCGGCGCGCCGGCGCATCCCCGGTTGCGGTTGGGTGCGGCCATGCCGTTTCCGGTCACCGCCGCGGTTGCGCTAAGGTATGGGAGCCAGCCGGAGACGGCGGGCACGCGCCACGGGTCCACCGGCCCCAGGCGCAGCGGGACGTGGCCCAGCTTGGTTAAGGCGCTGGTCTGGGGGACCAGAGAGCCCGGGTTCAAATCCCGGCGTCCCGACGGAAACTCGAATATTGATGGAATGTCGGTACCCCGGGTTATGGTACCGGTATGACCGAGAAAGCGCCGAATGGGCGAACATGGTCCGACGAGCAACTTACTAGTGCGGTCGCGGCCTGTGCCTCTTGGCGCAGTGTCATGCGTCACCTTGGCCTGAGAGCAACGTGCGCCGGGGCGGTTCGCATAGTCAAGCGGCACGCTAACCGGCTCGCGCTCGACACATCTCATTTCAGAGGAAATCGAACATGGTCAGATGCGCAGCTCAGGCACGCTGTTATCGAGGCACAATCCTGGGACGAAGTGCTCACGGCGCTGGGTCTCGAGACGGGCAACGGCGAAGGGCGCACGCGCGTCAAGGCCCACGCCATACGGCTCGGCCTCAACCTGAGGCATCTTGAGCACAGCGTTACCGATTCCGCCGGTTCCGCGAGCATCAAGCCGGATCTCGCGCACCTGCGTGATGCCGGGACCTCGCTGGCCGCAGCATGGTTCGTCCTATGCGGGTGCAACGTAGCGCTTCCCGTTGAGCCGGCGATTTACGATCTGCTGGTAGCAGCGACGGATGGGATCAAGCGCGTTCAGGTCAAGACGACCACCTTCAACAGCAAGGACGGCTGGCTAGCGCAGGTGGGCAGGCGGCCGTATTCGGCCGGGAACAAAGCGCGGCTTCTGCCCTATGACCCGGAAGTGATCGACTGGTTTTTCGTCGTGGACGGCGATCTCACCATGTACCTCATTCCGAGCCGGGTCATCGCCGGACGGGTGCAGATTCTCCTGCGGCCGTACACGAAGTACATCGTGGGCAACGCGAGCGGGCTCATGTCGCCGCGGTCGCGTGCGGCGTGACGCCGCGCGGCGCGCTGGTGTTGACTACCGGTATGGCTGTTGACGGTGAGTACGAGCCGAGCCCGCAGGCGTGGGTTCGCGACCAGGTCAGGGAGTACGAGAGCTCGGGCGGGACGCGGGCTACGACGTTGCGCGATACCGGCCTGCCGGTGGTGATCATCACGAATCGCGGCGCGCGCAGCGGCAAGGTGCGCAAGACGCCTGTGATGCGGGTGGAGCACGATGGGCGCTATGCGGCCGTGGCGTCGCAGGGCGGCGCGCCGACGCATCCCCTCTGGTACTACAACTTCCGCGCGAACCCGCGGGTCGAGCTCCAGGATGGCCCGGAGAGGTGGGAGATGATCGCGCGCGAGGTGACCGGCGACGAGCGCTCGCAATGGTGGGAGCGGGCGGTCGCCGCGTATCCGCCGTACGCGGAGTACCAGCAGAAGACCACGCGCCAGATCCCGGTGTTCGTCCTCGAGCGGGTCAGCGGGAGCTAACGGCACGGGGGTCTTGTACCCGACGCCGCACAGCACGTAGGCGGCGCGCTCCGGCAACGGCTGGGCGGGCGCCCCCGCGGGCCACGCGCGGGCGTCCACCAGTCCCGGCTCCACCAGGTCCAGACCGCCGAGGAACGACGCGATCTCCGCCGGGGTGTGCTCGCGCCCGTGGATGGCACTCCGCGCCGCGCCACGTGCCGCCGTGTCCCGGCTGGCCGGGGCCGCGGCGGCCGGCACCGCGCCGGACACGATGACATAGCTGCCGGGCGCGAGGCGGCGGGTGAGCACGCCGGCGACCGCGCGGGCGGTCCCGGGCTCCAGGAAGTGCAGCACCATGGTCAGGATCAGGCACGCCGGTTCGCCGAGGTCGACCACGGCGGCCAGTTCCGGGCTCGCAAGCAGCGCCTCGGGCTCGCTCAGGTCACCCGGCATGACACGGACGCCGCCGGTTGCGCGGAGCAGCCCGCGGGTGTGCGCTATCACCGCGGGGTCGTTGTCGACGTAGACCACCCGGGCGCCAGCATCGGCGCCGCGGGCGGTCTCGTGCACGTTCGGCGGGGTGGGAAGGCCGGAGCCCAACTCGATGAACTGGCTGACGCCCCGGCGGGCGACATAGCCGACGGCGCCCGCGAGGAACGCCCTGCTTTCCTTCAGCAGCTCTGCTGTCAGCGGGTAGGCCCGCAGAATCTGCCCGGCAAGCGCGCGGTCGGCGGCGAAATGATCCTTCCCGCCCAGCATGTGGTCGTAGGCGCGCGCGATGTTCGGCGCGCTGGCGTAGACAGGCTGCACCCAAGCTCCTTCCCCGCCAGACGCTACCGCCTCGGGCCGGCACGCTGGCCCGGGCGCGCCGCCTGGGCGCTGGGGGCGGCGTCCCACGCGGGGTATGGACCGGGCGTCCCCCGGGATGCGTCATCCTTGACGGGTGACGGTCACGGACATCCGCGGCAGGATCCCAGACTCCGGTTTCGACGACGGCATCGTCACGGTCGAGGCGGGCGTGATCACCTATGTCGGCAGCACAGCCGAGTGGGAACGCATGGCAGGCGGCGCCGCTCCCCCGCCGGCCGGCACGATCCTGCCCGGCCTGGTCGACATCCACTGCCATGGCGGCGGCGGCCACAGCTTCGCGACCACGGACCCGGAGGAAGCCCTCGCGGCCGCCAGGCATCACGCCCTGGCCGGCACGACCGGCGTCGTGGCGAGCATCGTCACCGCCGCGCCGCGCGACATGCTCGCCCAGGTCCGCTCGCTCGCGCCGCTGGCCGCCGAGGGTCACATCCTCGGCATTCATCTGGAGGGGCCCTTCCTGTCCGGCAAGCGGCGCGGCGCCCAGGCCCTGGAGTTCCTGCTCGATCCCGACCCAGCCCTCACCGAAGACCTGCTCGCGGCGGGCGACGGCGCGGTGCGCGTGATGACGGTCGCGCCGGAGCTGCCCGGCGCCGGTGACGTGATCCGGGTGCTCCGCGACGCCGGGGTGGTCGTGGCCCTGGGGCACACGGACGCCGACTACGAGCTGATGCGCGGCGCCCTGGCCGGCCTCGGCGACGGCGCGCTGGTCACCCACCTGGCCAACGGCATGCCGCCGATCCATCACCGATCGGGCGGCCCCGTGGCGGCCGCGCTCGTGGCCGCGTCGGCCGGCGAGGCCAGCGTTGAGCTGATCGCGGACGGCGTGCATGTTGATCAAGGTTTCACGCGGCTCGTGTTCGCGGCGGCGGCACCGGGCCGCGTGGTTCTGGTGACCGACGCGATGGCGGCGGCCGGGATGCCCGACGGCTGTTACGAGCTCGGCCCACAGCAGGTGCGGGTCGCCAGCGGCGTGGCCCGCCTCGAGCCGGGTGACGAGGGCGGCCCGCCGGCGCTGGCCGGCGGGACGAGCCGCCTCCTCGAGGTCGTCGCGCGCTGCGCCGGGCAGGCCGGCGTCCCGGAGACCGCGGCCATCCAGGCGGCGAGCGCCGTCCCGGCGAGGGTGCTCGGTGCCGGCACCGGCTCCGGCGGCGCGGCGCCGCGGGCGCGCGGCGCCATCGCGCCGGGCATGACCGCCGACCTCGTGGTCACCGGCGGCGAGCAGCCCCGGGTGATGCGGAACGGGCGGTGGCTGTCCCCTTTATCCGGTATGACCGCATATGCGCGTGGTGTGCCTGTCCCTGCGCGCTTGCACGGTTAGGAAATCCGGCGCCGGGAACGCTCCAGTTGTTCGCGGGGGCCTGCCGCGGCACTGGACAAGGGAATCGCCATGAACGAACCAATGCACTCCGGCGGAATGTACCCCGGCGATCCGGTGGTGGCCCGGCTCGGGCAGCACTGGGGCTGGGTGTTCGGGTACGGGCTCCTCACGCTTATCGCGGGGATAGCGGTGGCGGTGTGGCCCACGGTGACGCTGCTCGTCGTCGCCGTGCTGTTCGGCATCCAGCTCATCGTCTACGGGATCTTCAGGTTCGTGTCCGCCCTCATGATCCACGGCGCGGGCGTCGGGACAAGGATCCTGCTGGCGCTGCTCGGCGTGCTGTCCCTGATCATCGGGCTCTGGGCAGTCCGGCACGCCGATGTGACGCTGGTGCTGCTCGCGGTGTTCCTGGGCATCTACTGGATCGTCAACGGCACGATAGAGCTCTTCACGGCCTTCGAGCCGGCGATGCCCAACCGTGGCTGGACGGCCGCCATGGGCGTGCTGAGCATCATCGCCGGCCTCGTCGTCCTGGCCTATCCGGGCATATCGCTGTTCACCCTCGCGGTCTTCCTCGGCATCTGGCTGGTGGTGCTGGGCGTCATGGAAATCGCCTCCGCCTTCCGGCTGCGCTCAGCGGCCCACGCCGCGTCGCACCGCATCGCCCACGCGCACTGACCCGCCACCCTTTTGTGGTCCGGCAGGAGACACGGCGTCAGTAAGGTGATGACCGTGGAAGCAAACGAAAGGGTGCAGCACGGCACATCGTTCGGCGCGGTGGCCGCGGCCTACGCCGAGCACCGGCCGGATTACGCGGAGGCCGCGGTCCGGTGGGCGCTCGCCCCGGCCGGGCCGCACCCCCGCGTGCTGGACCTCGGCGCGGGAACCGGGAAGCTCACCGCGATGCTGGCCGCCTTCGGCGCGGACGTGACCGCGGTGGAGCCCGATCCCGCGATGTTCGCGGAACTGCGGCGCGTCGTTCCCGCCGTCCGCGCGATGCCCGGCAGCGCCGAGGCCATCCCGCTGGCGGACGCCTCGGTGGACGCGGTCCTGTGCGCCCAGGCCATGCACTGGTTCGACATGGACACGGCGCTGCCGGAGATCGCCCGTGTCCTGGTCCCCGGCGGCGTGCTCGCCGGGCTGTGGAACAGCGACGACGACCGGGTGCCCTGGGTGGCGGGGCTCGACCGGGTCAGCGAGGGAGCGGCGAGCACCACGCTCAGCTCCTGGCGCGCCGCGACCGCCGGCGCGCGCCTCACGGAGATGGAGTCACCCCAGTTCGGCCGCGCCGAGCGCGCCGAATTCGAGCACGGCCAGCGGCGCACCGCCGACTCGCTCGTCGCGACGGTCGCCACCCATTCACGGCTGCTCGTGATGGAGCTTGGCGAACGGGAGCGGCTGCTCGCCCAGATCAGGTCCTACCTTGACGAGCGGCCGGAAACCCGCGCCGGCGAGTTCACGCTGCCGATGGTCACCGTCGTGATCCGCGCGATCCGTGCCTGACCCGGTAGAGTCCAGCCGTGAACACGGACCTTGAGTCGCTCTCCTCTCATGAGCTGCACGATCTGGCCATGCGCCGGGCGCTGCACCACCTGGACGCTGAGTTCCTGTGGCAGTTGCTGCGCGCCATCCCGGCGGCCGAGGCTCTGCAGGGAAACCCCGCCGAGGCCGGCGCCGACCTGACCAAGATGTCGGCGATCATCTCGGACGCGCTCGGCTCGGGTGAGGGCCCGGAAGCGGACGCGCTGCGCCCGCTGTACATCGACTACCTGACCAGGCACCCGGACGCGCCGGCCGGGCACCGGCACAAGCGGGAGAGCCAGGACTCCGGCGAGAAGCAGCCGTAACGCGAGGGCGGCGCGGCCCGGGCGGGCCGCGCCGCCCTCGGGCGACCGTCCTTTTGGGAAGCAGAGCTTTGGGGAAGCAGGGTGGGCACTCAGCCCTGCTGGAGGACGCCCTCGATCTCGAGGTTGATGGTTACCTTGTCACTGACGGCCACGCCGCCGGGCACGCCCGGAATCGGCCCGTTGAAGTTCACGCCAAAGTCCATCCGGTTGATCTGCCCGATGGCGGAGAAGCCGACCCGCGTCCCGCCGTAGGCGTCCGGGCCGAAGCCGTTGATCTCCAGCTGAAGCGTGACCGGGCGGGTCACGCCGCGGATGGCGAGTTCGCCGTCGAGCAGGAAGCCCTCTTCCTCCTGGCGAATGCCCGTGGACCGGAAGGTCATCGTCGGGTGCTTCTCGACCTCGAAGAAGTCCGCGCTGCGGATGTGGTCGTCCCGCTGCTGGGTGCCGGTGTTGACGGAGGAGAGATCGATGCTCGCCGTGACGCTTGACTGAAGCGGGTCCGGCGCGGTCACGATCGTGCCCTCGAACTTGTCGAACCGGCCGCGGACCTTGCTCACCATCATGTGCCTGACGACGAACGACACCTCCGAGTGAACGGGGTCGATCGCCCAGGTCCCGGCGACATAGCCGGGAATCTCCACGGCTGCCGTGGTCATCGCGCCTCCAAAGACTAAAGTTCCTGGACCGATGCCAGTACGATCATGTCTGTTACTTCCTAATCGTAACTGGACGCCTTGATAGTAACCGATGTATGCTTGAACCGTCAAGGACAGTCGGGCGGCACGGCGAGGCGTAACCTGGATGACGTGATGGCAGCAGGGGGCGAGCCCGGGCATAACGGGCACGTGATGGGACCGGCGGCGGAAGCCGGGCCGGCGCCGCATGCCGAGGGGATGGTTATGACCACGGGGATGACGCCCTGTACGGGGATCACGGGAGTGGCGGATCCGGCCGTGGGGCCCGAGCCGCCCGAGGGGATGTCACCCGCGTGCCGGGCGCGCGCGATCCTGCACCGGATCGGCGACAAGTGGGCGATCTACGTGGTCGCCAACCTTGCCGACGGACCCCGGAGGTTCACCGAGCTGCACCGTTCCATCGACGGTATCGCCTCGCGGATGCTCACCGTGACCCTGCGCGGCCTGGAGCGGGACGGCATCGTGACGCGGACGGTGCACGCCGTCGTCCCGCCTCGGGTCGACTACGAGCTCACCCCGCTCGGCAGAACACTGCTGGACACGATCGGGCAGCTCGTGGCGTGGGCGGACACCCACGCGGACGAGATCGAGGCCGCCCAGGGCGCCTACGACGCCCGCGCCTGCCCCCCGCCCTGTGCCGAACACGCGGAATAGGCCACCCTCGGGCTACGGCGCCACCGGCTGGCCCGCTATCCAGGCCTCGCCTCGCTCATACAGGCGCTCCACCCCCGGCCCGCGCAGCCCGGGCATGTCGGGCTTGACCGGGTAGCCGAGCTGAACCTGCAGGTACGCCAGATGGCGGTAGCCCTCGGGGAACTTCGCCAGCAGGCCGGGGTCAAGCCGTACCGTGGCGCCCGGATCCACGGGGTCCAGCCGGTCCTTCTCGTAGATCGGCTGCCGCAGAACGATTCCCCACCTTCCGTTCCGTAGCTCAAAAAAATCATAGAAGCGGCCGGTGCACGTCACATCGCACGCGATGCCATGCACCTCGCCGCGCTGCATGATCGTCATCCTCGTCTGCGCGATGGCGCGGGCCCCGGCGATACTGATCTTGCAGCCGCCGGTGAAGTGCAGGATGCTGACCCCCTTCGCCCAGCCCTCCTGGCTGACGCGGATGAAGTCATCCTTGGGCCCCTGGAACCAGGTCGCCATCATGTAGCCGTCGTCGTGCCACTGGGCGCCGAACGCGTCCCAGTCCCCCGAGTCCCTGGCGATCGCCCATGTCTCGACCACATCCCTGATAGCCAGGCGATGCGCCAGCAGCTCATCGGTCACGGAAGCGTCCGATGTCTTCAGGCAGCGCCTGGTAAACGTCGAGGGTGATGTGGGGCAGATGAGCCAGCTGCTTGAGCTCGGGCAGATCGAATGCCTCGGTCATGCTGCGAGCCTACTGAACCGGGCCGCATAACCTGCGCGCCACGCTGGGGTCAGCTCGCTCCCCCATCACCTCGCTCCCCCATCACCCGCCGCAGCCGGGCCAGGGTCTCCTTGAGGTTGTCCGTCGCGGTGAGCTCGCATGCCCCGGTTATGGACAGCCAGCGCAGCGGGGCGTTCTCGTTCTCCGCCCGCGCCGCGTCCGGGTCCTCGGTAGCCATGAAGAAACGCACGTCGGCGTGCTGGTGCGCGGGCTCTCCCTTGCCCGGGGGCACGTCGACGATCACCACGTGCCTGAGCGCGTCGTCAGGCCACGGCTTCAGGTCGTGAAGGCCGGTTTCTTCCCTCGCCTCACGCAGCGCGATCGCGAACGGGTCGCTCTCGCCTGGGTCGCCGTGCCCTCCGGCCTGCAGCCATGCCTGCTGCCGCTGGTGCCAGCGCAGCAGCACCCGGCCGCTTTCCGGATGCACGATCAGCGCGGACGCGGTGACGTGCAGCGGCAGCGAGCGCAGCCACGGGTCGGCCGCGGCGGCCGCCAGCGCGCGCACTTTCTCCACGTCGGCCTTCTCGGCATCGCCCTCCGGACGGTAGCTGGCAAGCAGGTCAGTGAGCGACCGAGCTGAGGCTTCGTCGTCTGCGGCCAACGTTCACGCTCCAGCGGTTCGGGTACGAGTCCACTTGGACCAGCTCGATATCAGGAAGCCCGGTTCCTCCATCGCACAGAAGAAGTCCTTTCACCTGGCCCCTGATCAGTAGGTGCGCTTGAGTAAGGTATGAACTCGAGAAACCAATCAATCCCTTCACGACACAATTTTGCCACTTAGGACGCATATAGGCAATAGGCGCCGACGTCTTATATTGAGTCCTTGCGCCCATCATCCATTCTTAGGGCCGCTACCCAAATATCCGTCGACGCCAGTCCAGAAGCTCTTCCAGGACAGGCCCCGATTGCGGGACGCGATGCCACCACCACCGATCAGCCATGAATTCATCTGCACCCAGACCACCACCGGATCGAACGAACTGCATAAAGAGTTCTTCCTCGTCATCGTTCGTAAAAGAGATTAGCTCCTTGTCGTACTCCTGAATAAAGTTTGCTATTTTCTGCTGGGCAGGCAGCACACCTGGACAAAGAAGCTTTTCTATCTGATCCCTGATCAATAGAGTAGCGATATAATCATGAAACCCCCAGCTCGCCGGATCGGATGCAACGGTCATATCAAGCTCTGTCTTGAATCTATCTACATGGCCTGCCCAGCCAGCGGCAGCCGCAACTATCTCTTGGGGAAGCCGGGAAGCCTCATCCGGGGTAAACCTAGACAAGAATGCTTCACTCCATCTGCTCATTCAGTACCGCCTATCCGGTAGGCGGTACTTCGCCATGGAACATCGTTGTTAATAATCACCCTAATTCCCTTGTAAACATACTGATACGAATTCTGGCCTTCGAGACGCTCCGGCCGGCTCCTCTGGAGTACCTCTAGGATTTGATCATATGTTGGCCGGTTTTCAAGATTGCCCGCGCCAACGTGCTGATATACGAGCTGCGCGAGCTCCTCAATGCCATATTCACGACCTCCCACATTGATGTTTCCCTCGTTACAGTTATGAACGAGGATAGGAGCGTCCGCAGCTATAACGTAGTAGTCGTGATAAGTGCCGACGGTGATATTATACGCGGTCGCTTCTGGCTGATTATAAACGTGGATGGCGGTGACGGCTGCGGGGGTGCCGCCTAGGACGTCGAGCCGATCACCGGGGCGCAGGTTTGCGGCGGCGACCCAGTCGCGGCGGGTCTGGTCGTAGAAGGAGTGGCCGGTGGTGGCGATGACGATCCCGGTGCGGTGTGCGCCCCTGGTGCCGATGGTGATGGTGATGGCAAGCTTCGCAAAGTGCTCATCTTTGTGGCCTTTGATGATCGCCAGCACAGGCTCAGCGGCGGTCTTGCCGGTGGCAGGATCCGTTGCTTTGACGTAATCGCCGGGCTTGAGTTTGTCGATGGGTGCCGTCCTGCCGTCCGCAAGGGTGACGAGCGTGTTGCCGGGGAAACTGTTCGCCTCGGCGGCTGTGCAAGCATTTTCGCCCAGGCCGTCGCCGCCGGTGCCGTCGCCCGTGAGGTTATCGCCAAGCCCGGTCGTGTCCTCGGCACCATTGGTGCCCTCTGCGGCCAGTTCACCGCCTTCCAGGCTGTCCAAGGCCTCCCCGGGACCTGCGACATCGAGACCCAAGCCCTGCAGGCAGCCGCCGAGGGCGCCGAAGAAGAAGTCACCGACCGAGTTCTTACGGCCGTCGATTACGCCGACGAGGTCATTGAAGCTTCCGCCGATGACACAGGCGGCGAGTTGCTCCTCCTCCATCCCCGACCGGTCGGAGTAGTCCACCGGGTCGCCGGAGGCGTAGGCGTAGAGGTTATCCCCGGAGCCGGACATGCCCAGCGGGTCCTGGGAGATAAACCGGCCCGTCACCGGGCTGTAGTCGCGGGCGTTGTTGTCCTGCAGGCCTGGCGGCATAGTCGAGCCCGAGATCAGGCCGGTGTAGCGCAGCGGGTTCGGGTCCGAAGCGTCCGCCGAGGACGTGACGTTGCCGAAGAGGTCATACGAATACGAGGTCTGCACCTTGCCGGATGAGTTCACCAATGCCAGCGTCGACTGCAGCGCGTCCGGGAGGTAGGCCTGCACCGCTCCCCCGCCCGAAGAGCTCGTGTTCGTGCTGGCCAGCGTGCCATATGGGCCGTTGAGGAAGGCCTGGCTTGTTCCGTTGCTGCTGGACTGCGAGATCAGCTGGGACTTCTGGTAGGCGAAGGTCGTGGTCACCCCGCCCACGGAAGTGGAGATCAGGTTCCCCAGCGGGTCATACCCCAAGGTGTCGGTGCCCGATGGCGTGGTCACCGACGCGAGCTGGCCGCGGTCGTTCCAGGAGTATGAGTTGGTCCCGTCCGACAGCAGGTTGCCGTCGTTGTCGTAGGTAAATGACTTCCCGCCGAAGCTGGTCAGCTCGTTGTCGGTGTTGTACTGGTTTCCGGACTGAGCGGCGGGCAGCAGGCTATGCACCAGCGTGCCGCCCTCGGCGATACGCCTCCCGTCCGCGTCATATCCGTAGGTGACGTTCCCGACGAACGTCGAGCCGTACCAGTAGTCGATCTCGGTGAGCTCGCTGTCGGCGTCGTAGGTGTAGTCGGCCGTGATGCCGCCCGGCATCGTCTCCGTGGTCACCCTGCCGTCGGCATCGTAGTTCCACGTAGCTTGCTGGGACCCCTGGGTCTCGGTCTTCAGCCGACCGCCGTTGTCGTAGAGATAATTGATCGCCGCCTGCCCGGGAAGCGTGACCGACTGGACCTGCCCGGTCGCAGGGTTATAGGTGTACGTGATAGTGCCGCCGGGCCCGGTCTCGGTTTTTATGTGATCGAACGGATCGTACTGATAGCTGACGGAGCCGGCGCCCGGTGTGGTGTCGGTGACCGAATCCACGTTCCCGGTCGCGGGATCGTACTGGTATGTGAGCTGTGACTGATAAGAACCGGACCCGGTATAACCGTACTGCACCGTGGTGAGCCGGTTCAGCGAATCGTAGAGGTAATCCGTCCGGTTGCCGTTCGCGTCGATGGAATACTGCAGCTCCCCCGACGGGTAATAGTTGTACGTCGTCGTGTTGCCGAGCGCGTCGGTGACCGAGGAAAGCTGGTCGGCGTTGTTGTAGCCGTACTTGGTGACGTTGCTCTTGGGGTCGGTGACCTGGCTGAGGTTACCGTTCTGGTCGTATTTGTACGACGTTGTGTTCCCGTTGGCGCCGGTCGTGGACAGGACCTGGTTGTCCGCGTCGTAAGTGGTCGATGTCATCGTGCCATCGGGGTTGATGGTCTCGACCAAGCGTCCTTCCTGGTCGTAGACGTAATGGGTGACCCGGTTCATCGCGTCGGTGACGCTCGTCAGATGCCCGTCGGTGTAACCGTAGCTGGTCACGTCCCCGAGCGGGCCGGTCATCTGGGTCTGGTTGCCCTGCGCGTTGTATATGGCGGTCGCGCTGTCGCTGAGCGGGTCGGTGACTGATTTCAGGTCGCCGTTGCCGTCGTACTGGTAATGCCAGGTCTGCCCGTCAGCGTCGGTGATCGAGTCCGGCAGGCCGAACGGAGTGCCCTTGTAGGTCGCCGACGCCGACATAGAGGAGCCGCCGGACGTGTAGGTGTTGGTCAGTTCGTTGCCGCTGCTGTCGTAGAGCGTGCTGATCGTCCGGCCGTCGCCGTCGCTGGCCGACTTCGGGAGGTCCTGCGTCGCGGGAGTCGGGTCCATGGCGACGCTGATCGAATGCGCCACCGCGGAGCCAGCCGCCCGTGTGTCGGACGACAGGAAGCCGTTGGAGTCGAATGCCAGATCGCGGGTCGTGCCATCCGGCTGGGTGATCTGGACGGTTGACACCTGACCCGGTTGCGCCTGGGCGGGAGCCGGCCGCGACACAGGGTAGAAGTACCTGCTTACAACGCCGCTTACCGATGGCGCGGCAGCCGCGGCCAAGGACGCCAGCATGTAGTTGTAGCTGTAGGTGCCGACCCCGGTGATCGCCTGGCTGCTGACCTGGTTGCTGGAGTTGTAGACGTTGCTGAGGTACTGGATGCCTCTGGCATCGGTGATCGAGTTCAGCCGGTTGCTGGCGTCGTAGCCATAGGTGGTGACCCGGCCATCCGGGTCGGTCACCGTTTTGAGGTTCCCGCTGCTGTCGTAGGTGTATGCCACTGTCTGGCCGGCGTTGTCGGTCACCTCGGTGATCCGAGGCGGGTTCACGCTGGTATCCCAGGTGTAGGCGAGCCAGTACCCGTTGGGGGACACGACGCTGGTGATCGGCCCGTCGTAATTACCGGAGGTGTTCTGGTACATCCGGTAGATCCGCACGGTGTTGCCATGGGCGTCGCGGATCGCTTGCAGCGGCGCGTTCTCCCCGTAGATCAGGGTCATACCGTCGCGCAGGGTGAGGTTCCATCCGGATCCGTTCCAGGCAAGGGTGGCGCCGAAGAACTGGCCGGTCGCGCCCTGCGCGCATCACGGCGGTGCTGAACGAGGTGCCGGGGGTGATGCGGGTGAAGTGGATGCGGGCGCCGTCGACCAGGTTCAGGTCCGCCTCGGTGTACAGCGTCGGCTCCGGCTGGTCATGGGTGAGGAACGTGTCGTAGAGATCGCTGGAGTTGTTGCCGAACTGCCGGGCGTTCCCGTCGGCCGCGTTGTAGCCGCGGGTCAGGGTCAGCGGGATCACGTCGGGGACCACCAGGTCGGTCTGCGTCATGTGGAACAGGCCGGTACCGGGATCCACCGGGTCGGCGGACAGGGCGAGGAACTTCTCCAGCCAGCTCTGGTTGGGGTCCGGATAACCAGACGTTGTGATCATTGCGCCGTTGAAATCGGTCACCCATGTGTCAGGACCGGGCGTGACCTCGGTTCCCGTGGAGGTGACGCTGCCCGACCCGTAGATGCCCCACCCGGCGCCATGCAGGTCGTAGTGCCAGAAGCTGAACGGGGTGCCCGGCTTGGCGTTGTGGTAGTTCGGGTAGTCGATCGTGGCCCAGCCGTTGCTGATGTGGCCGCCGGCCGGCTGGACGGTGAAGTACACGGGCACCTGCTCGCCGACTGGCATCGGGATCGGGGTGCGGTTGACCGGAATAGCCGTGATCCCGATCCGGTAGACCGGCTTGCCGTCCGCATCGGTGATCCGGACGCCCTTGGGCAGGTTCACCTTCAGGCCTGGGATCGCCCGGGTGGTGAGCGTCACGCTCCGGGCCAGCGGCTCGGACACGCTCACCTCGTCCGCCGTATCCAGGGCTGGGAAATATGACGTGAACGGGAGTCTGTTGACGCCGGCTCTCAGCCGCACCTGGACGTCGAACGCCCCGAACGAGCGCTGCCGCGTCGACGCGGTGCGGCCGTCCATCTCGAGGATCTGCATGCCCTGCGGCAGGCCGGTCAGCGTGAAATGCCCGCGGCCGTCCGTGCGTGCGCTTCGGGCCGCGACCCGGACGGTGATGCCGGCCAACGGCGCCCCGGCCGTGGTGAGGATGGTACCCGTCAGCGACGCGCGCGGCAGCGGGCGGCTGGGCCCGGTGTACGCCCAGCGTGGTGCGCCGTGCCGGAGGGCCGGACGCGCGGCGCCGACCGTCGGGGGCTGCCGCCTGGTTGCCATGGTGACCGCGGGCTCGCCGTTGGTGAAACGCCAGCGCTGCCGCATGAACGCCGCACGCGCGACCGCCGCGACCGCGCCCGCCGACGCGGCTGTCAGCTGGACCGTCACCGACCCCGTGTAGGGCCCGGAATGAGTGACCTGGAGCGTGTACGTTCCCGCGGTCGTTGCCGTGCCGGTGCACTGCGTCGTGCCGACGGTGAGAAAGCAGGCGGAGATGATGTAATTCCCGGACGAGTCGAGCAGGTTTCCCGTCGGAGATGGGCTGGCTGGAAACGTCGACGCGGTGACGTTCAGCTTCACCGCCGCACCCGCCGGAACGCCGGTGAAGGTCACCGAGCCGTCCTGTCCTGGCTTGGTGATCGTGACGGTCACCGCTGCGCCGCCATAGGTCCCGGTCGCGGTGGCGGCGGCCGGAACGCTCGTCACGGTCACCGTCACCGTGCCGGTGTAGCCGCCACATGGGGCGACCACGACCTCATACGTGTCGGTGGCAGGCAGCGAAGTGTCGTCGATGTAGTCCGGCGGGGTGCTCAGGCTCCCGCCGAACGCCACCGCGAGGCCGGTCGCGGTATCGATGAGCCGGGTGGTGTCACTGCTGCAGTTTGGTGCCGCGCCGGTCACGCTTATCTGAGTGAATACTTCTTGCCCCGCGGTCCCGGCAAACGAGACCACCGCCCGCTCACCCGGCTTGCCGAGCGGGACCGAGGCCGCAGTGCCGCCGACGCTCGTGGTGGCGGTCTGGTCGGGGGCGCTTGTCACCGCGGCCGTGATCGTTCCCGTGTAGGCACCAGTGTTGCTGACCGGATCAGCGATCAGCTCGTATGTCCCCGCCGCCGGCAGCGTGACGGTATCGATGTAACCCGAGGCGCCGGTCAGCGAATTCGAGCCGAGCACCGTCCCGCCTGGCTCCTGCACGACCTCAGCGGAGCCGGTCTCGCTCATCGACGGGGACATCGTCAGGGCGGTGTACACCTTTTCGCCCGCTGTGCCGCCAAAGGTGACAACGCCGTGCTCGCCCGACTGGGCGATCGCCAGCGACACCGCTCCTCCGTCCACGGTGGCGGACGCGGTCACGTCAGGCGCGTTCGTGACCGTGACCGAGATCGTTCCGGTATAGCCCACGGTTGCGGCTGTGGAGCTATCGAGCTCGGTCAGCATGGTAAGCCGTACTTGATAGGTGCCGGCGCCGGGCAAGGCGACGGTGTCGACCGCCACTTCGGAGCCGCCGCCGTACATGGCCTGGCCGATCAGCGAGCCATCCGGGCCGAGGACCGCAACGGCGGCACCTTCGGGCTGCGTGCCGAAATCGGCCCGGATGAACACATGCTCGCCCGCGCTCCCGGAAAAGCTGACGCTGCCGTTCTGACCGGGCTGGCTGATCGTCAGGGACGCCGTCCCGCCCACCGTGGTGGTCGCGGCGGCATCGGCCGGGACCACCGACACCTGCGCGGTGTACGTGCCGACCGTCCCGACGATCGAACCGTCTATGTCCATCACGAACGTGTAGGCGCCTGACGTAGGCAGCTGCGCGGTGAGGTAGTTGCCGCCCCGGTTGTCCTGGGCGACACGGCTCCCGTCCGGCGCCATCAGGTTCGCGTTGCAGGCGCAGTTCGGCGACCACTGTAGGTAGACCTTCTGTCCCGCGGTCCCGCTGAATGTCCATGTCGGCCGCTCGCCGAGGACCTGCGCGTCCACGGAGACCGCGGGGCCACCGATTGTCAGGGATGCTGTCGGGTCGGTGATCGTGGTCGCTGTGACCTGGAACGAACCGGTGTCCCCGTTCACGGGGACGAGCTCGGCCTCGTAGAGTCCGGGCACGGCGCCGTCAGGGAGGTAGAAGGTGCTCGGGTTGCTGGCGATGCTGCCGGCCTCGGCCTGGGTGACCATCTGCCCTGTGGGCCCCAGATGTCTATCGTGTACTGGTTCATCTCGCCGCTGGAGTCGGGGACGTTCGCGTTGACTGCCACCGAGGCGCGCTTGCCGGCGGGCACGCTGAACAGGGCGAGCGCGATCTGGTCCGGCTGAGACAGGGTGATCGTCGTCTGCGTCGCATTGGCCAGCTCGC
The DNA here is from genome assembly GCA_019239975.1 of Streptosporangiaceae bacterium. Taxonomy (GTDB): domain Bacteria; phylum Actinomycetota; class Actinomycetes; order Streptosporangiales; family Streptosporangiaceae; genus JAFAZE01. The sequence goes on along the minus strand of JAFAZE010000167.1, from coordinate 9,872 downwards.
CGGCGAAGCCAACGTTGGCCGCCATGTAAGGCTGCGGGACCGTGATGATCTGCCCGCTCGAGGTGGTCGTGCCGCCCGGGGCGGTGACGGTGACGTTCCCCGCCACCGGCACCGTGGGCAGCGCGATCGTCAGGGCGGTCGTCGTCGCGGCCGTGACGCCGACCTTGGTCCCGTCGATGGACGCCACATCCAGTGCGGGATTCGTGCTGAAGCCGGTTCCGGTCACGGTGAGCGTGGCGCCTGGATCTGCTATCTGCTCGCTCAGGGAGGTGATCGCCGGGGTCGGCGGGACGGCGGGCACCATGAACGTGCCACTGGCCGAGACGCCGCCAACGGCGACAGACACCCCTGAGCCGCCGGCATCGGACGGGACCGTGGCGGTGATCTCGTTCGGCGTGACGGAGCTGACTGCCGCGGCCGCGCCGCCTATGGTCACCGCCACAGCCGAGGCGCTCGTGCCGAAATCGGTGCCGTAAACGGCCACGGTGGCGCCGGGAGCGGCGGTGGGCGGAGAGACCTGTGCGACGGCGAGCGTGGAGGCCGGCATCGGCGTGACCGAGAGGATGTTGCCGTCGGGATCGTAACTGATCTTTGATCCAGCCCCCGACCCGTCGAACACGGCGGTCACGCGTCCCCCGGCGTCGTGGGCGAACAGCGTGCCGCCGGCCACAGGGGTAACCGAAGCGGACGGCGCCGACGGCGCGGACGTGCCGACCGTGTTGGTCGCGGTGACCGTGAAGGTGTAGGACGTTCCGTTTCTGAGACCGGTAACGGTCGCTGTGGTTGCGGTGCCCGCCGCAGTGCCGGTCGCGCCGACCGGTGAGGAGGTCACCGTGTAGGCGGTTACCGCGGAACCGCCATCCGACCAGGGGGGCAGCCACGACACAGTGGCCTGGCCGTTCCCCGCGGTCGCCGTCACCTCCTCGGGGGCAGCGGGGACCGTGGTGGACGGCAGCGTCCAGGTCTGACCCGCAGCGCCGGAGCAGGCCGCGATCGTCAGCTGTGTCCCGCTGGTGGTGGAGTTACCAGGGTCGGTCACGCACAGCTGCGCGGCCGTGCTGGTCACCCACGCCCCGTCCGGGCCGACCGCCCAGTCCTGCGCCGCCGCGCCGTTGCACGGCTCGATGACCAGCCCGGTCCCGGCCGCGGCCGCTCCACCGGAAGGTTCCAGGCACACGCCGTTGACCCGGATCGTCCCGTCGTCCTGCACCACCCATTTCTGCGCCGCCCCGCCGGTGCACGACCAGACCTGCACCTTGGTGCCCGCGCTCGCCGAATCACCCGTATCGTCCGCGCACATCCCGCTCACCCCACTGGTCAGCACCCCGGCCGGCCCGAGCACCGGCGGCAGCCGCCAGGTCTGCTGGGTATTCGACGCACACCCCGCGATGATCAGCTGCGTCCCGTTCGCGGCCGATCCGTTGGGATCTGACAGGCACATCCCGGCGTCGTCGTTCCACATCCACCCGTCCGGCCCGGCCGCCCATGCCTGCGCCGCCGCCCCGCTGCACGGCTCGAGCACGATCACCGTGTTCGCCGCCGTCCCGCCGCCCGACGGCTCCAGGCACACCCCGTTCACCCGCAGCGTGCCGTCAGATTCCGCCGTCCACTTCTGCGACGCGCCCCCGTTGCACGACCAGATCTGCACCTTCGTCCCAGCCGATGCCGAGTTCCCGCTGTCATCCGCGCACTTGCCGGTCACCCCATCGGTCACGAACCCCGACGCGGTCCCCGGCAGTCCCCACTGCTGGTTCACCGCACCCGAGCACGAGTAGATCTGCGGCTGCGTGCCGCTCGCCGTCGACGCACCGGTGTCATCCAGGCACTTGCCCGACGCCGGGTTCACCAGCGAACTCGCCGCGCCCGGCGCCCACACCTCGGCCGCATCCCCCGCCGTGCACGGCTCGAGCACGATCAGCGTCCCGTTGCTCGCCCCCCCGCCGGAGACCGCCAGGCAGCCGCCCGCCACCCGGACCGTCCCGTCATCCCACACCGCCCAGTCCTGCGAGGCATCCCCGAGACAGCGCCGGATCTGGATCTTGTTACCCGCCGCCGACGAATCATTGGCGTCATCAAGGCAGAACCCGGTCTCTCCCGACGTCACCGACCCGGCGGATACCTGCGACATCGTCGGCTTTACCGTGTGCGGGCGGGTCCGTGGCGAGCTTGAACCCAACCTGCGGTCGCCGCGTGCCGTGGCGGTGGGCGATGATGCGGAACGCACTCCGGACGACGTCGAGGGCGACGGGGAGCGGGCGCCCGCCGACGGGGCGCCCTGCTGACCGCCAAACGTCAGCACCAGCACAACGGGAAGGGCGGCGGCGAACTGGCGGGCGATGGCTCTCCGCGTATCTGGGGTACGTCGCCCGGCCGGGCTCCCCAAGCCGAAGCGGTCGCTCCCACGCCGAAGCCCACGCCAGGCAATCACCATGCGCTCCCATATCACCAAGCACCGGCCCGCGTGAACCCCGGTACCCGCTCCCGAACGCCCCGCGAGAACAATGCTTGGTTCGTAACACGGCTCAAGCCCGCACAGGAAGACCCAAAAACCCAGCGAAAAATGAAATCAAAGCTAGGCAAATTATAACAATCATATCTCGAAATGATCATTCGCGACGGTGCGGCTAGCGGAAGGGTGGACTTACCGGAGCCATCCCCGGAGTGAATGCGGCGGAGAGCCGACCGGCCTGATCGCACATTCATCACTGCGCGGTGCGGTGTGCCCGCCATCACCGCGCGGTGCGGTGTGCCCAGCGCACGCCGGCGTGGCGGGGTGGGTTAGGTTGGTGGTATGTCCTTTTCGGGTGACGGCGTGGCTGCGGTGACGCGGTGACGGCGGATCTGTACGGGACCGCTGCGGGGCTGGTGGAGCGCTCGGCGGCGGCCTACGTGTCCGGCGTTCCCACCGATCCCGCCGACGACGGTTTCTTCGGGCCGGCGAGCGTCACGTGGCGGGTGAGCACCGACTTGTCCTCGCCCGTCGCGGGGCTGCGGTCGCTGCTGGTGCAGGCGCTGCATCCGCTCGCAATGGCCGGCGTCGACCAGCACAGCGCGTGGCGGCGCGACCCGGTGGGCAGGCTCGCGGCGACGCAGGAGTACGTCACCACGATCACCTTCGGTGACCGCGCCACGGCGGAGCGGGCGGGTGCGTGGGTGCGGCGGATCCACGAGCACGTCCGCGGCACCGACCCGGTCACCGGGCAGCCCTACGCGGCCGGCGACCCGGCGCTGCTGCTGTGGGTGCACGCGGCGCTGGTGGAGTCCGCCCTGGCGGCGGCCGGCCTGTTCGGCACGCCGCTGCCGCCGGCGGACCGCGACAGGTACGTGGCGGAGATGGTGGCCGCCGCCGAGCTGGTCGGCGTGCCCGCCGGGATGGCACCGTCCACCGTCACGGAGCTCGAGGCGTACCTGGCCGCGGTGCGGCCCAGCCTGCGCTGCACGCCGGCGGCCAGCGAGTCCATGAACTACCTGCTCGACCCTCCTGGCCTGGGCGAAGATGTCGCCGACATCTGGCGGGACATCAGGGACGCGGCCGTGAGCGCGCTCCCGGACTGGGCGATCGCCATGTACGGGTACGACGCGCCGGCCCCGCTGACCGCCGAACGGCGGACCGAGATCCGCCAGGCGCTCGGCGTGCTGGACACGGTCTTCCTGGGCGAGCCGGGAGTTCTCGAGGCGCGGCAGCGGATCGAGGCACGGCGGATCGAGGCACGGCGGCGCGGGGCGCGGCGCGGGTGAGGAAACGTGCCGTAGCGGCCGCCGCCGGCGGCGCGATCGTGGCGCTTGCCCTGCTGCGGAGCAGAGGAGCGCTGCGCCGCCCGCGGATACGCGAAGCAGCGCTGCGCGTCCCCCGCGCTGTGCTCGGCACGCAGCTACCAGGACGCTCGCAGGGACCCGCGCGGGCAACCCGAAGCGCCCTGCGCCGGAACCGGCTGCGGCTGGAGCGCGGACTGGCCGCCGCCCGGCTCGCGGCGCGCGGCGGCGCGCGTTACGCGGCCGGCGCGCCGAGGCTGTTCGCCGCCGCGGGCGAGCACCGGCAGCGGCTCCGGAACGATCTCGCCCTGCAGACCGCCGAAGACGTCGCGGCCACCCTCGGGACGATGAAGGGCGTCCTGATGAAGATCGGGCAGATGGCCAGCTACGTCGACGACGGCCTGTCGCCCGCCGTCCGCCGCACGCTCAGCCGCCTGCAGGACAGCGTCCCGCCGATGAGCGCGGAGCTGGCCGCCGGCGTCATCGCCGAGGAGCTGGGCATGCCGCCGGAGCGGCTCTTCGCCCAGTGGGACCCGGAACCGGTCGCCGCCGCCTCCATCGGCCAGGTGCACCGCGCGATCACCCGGGACGGCCGGGCCGTCGCGGTGAAGGTGCAGTACCCGGGCATCGCCGAGACGATCGCGGCCGACCTGACCAACGTCGCCCTGCTGCGCAGGATGCTCCGCGTCGCCGCACCGAACCAGGATGTCGATGCGCTGGTCGAAGAGCTGCGCGAACGCGTCCTGGAGGAGATCGACTACCGCAGGGAAGCCGGCGACCAGCGGATGTTCGCGGCCTACTACGAGGGGCATCCGACCATCCACGTGCCGCGGATCGTGGACGAGCTGTCCACCCGCCGGGTGGTGACGAGCGAGCTCGCCGACGGCGCGCGGTTCGCCGAGCTCGCATCCTGGTCACAGGCCGAACGGGACCTGGCAGCCGAGACGATCTACCGCTTCGTGTTCCGCAGTCTTTACGAGGCGCACGCGTTCAACGGCGACCCGCATCCGGGCAACTACCTGTTCCACGGCGGCGGGCGGGTCACGTTCCTCGATTTCGGGCTGGTCAAGCACTTCACGCCGGAGGAACTGAAGCCGCTGGTGCACATGGTGCGCTATCTGTGCGTCGACAACGATCCCGAAGCTTTCCGGCGGGCCATGGAGGACGCCGGCTTCCTGATGCGGGACGCTCCGCTGCCCACCGAGACGATCATCGAGCACATGGCCGTGTTCTACGACACGGTCCGTGCTCGCGGGCCGCGGACCATGACCGGGGAGTACGCCTCCGCGGTCACGCGCCGCTTCTTCGACTTCCGCAGCCCGCTGGCGCCCTACGCGAGCATCCCGCGGTCGTACGTGATCCTGCAGCGCATCAACCTGGGGCTGTTCGCGGTGCTCGGCGAGATGTCCGCGACCGCCGACTGGCGTGCGATCGCCGAGGAGATCTGGCCGTTCGTCCAGGCCCCGCCGTCCACCCCGATGGGTGAGGCGGAAGCCGCATGGAAGGCGCGCCGGCCTGTGATCACCGCGTAGCGCGCAGCCCGGCCCTCCTCGTCCGGTAGGCGGCGACGTTGACCCGGTTCGCGCACGCGGTACCGCAGAACCTGCGGGAACGGTTCTTGGACAGGTCCACGTGCACGTTGTCGCAGTCGTGCGCGGCGCATACCCGCAGCCGCCTCAGCTGCCCGGTGCGGATCACGTCGGCGAACGCCATCGCGTGCTCAACGGCCATCCGGTGAGCGAGCGGCGCCTCGGGCGACGTCGCGTGGAGATGGTAGTCCCAGCCGCCGTGCTTCACGAGCTGCGGCAGCGCGCCCGCCTCCCGCAGCAGGGCGTTGACCAGGGCCGCGGCCTCGTCGGCGTCCATCTCCCATAGCTGCCCGAGCCGGCCGCGAAGCCGGCGGACGGCGTCGAGCTCGGCCTGGTCGTGCGTGCGGCTGCCGGACCACTCCCATGCCGCCACGAAACGATCCAGGGCAGCCACGTCGGGCAGCCGCTCGGTGTCGCCGCGGCCCGTGTTGACGAGGGCGGCGGCCCCGGCGAGCCCAACCTCCGTGTCATGGGCAAAAAGCACTTGAATCCTTTCGCTCCCCGTGGGTAACGTCATAGCTATATAGCAGTTTTACCACTTACAGGAGACCATGTGACCACCACGCGGACACGAGGGACCGCACGGGACGTCCCGCGAGCCACACGCGACCGCGCCGTTCCTTCCGCCGCTCCCGGCTCCGGCACGGCCAGGGCGGGCGGGGCGGGCGGCACGCGCGGGGCGGGCGGCGCGAACAGCATTGCCGGGGCGGGCAGCGCGGGCAGCATTGCCGGGGCACGCGGGGCGGGTAGCATTGCCGGGGCACGCGGCGCGGGCGGCGCGGGACTGGCTCTCGCCCTGCTGTCGGCCGCGACCTTCGGGACGTCGGGAACGTTCGCGTCGGCGCTGATCCGCGCGGGCTGGTCCCCCGCCGGCGCCGTGACCGTGAGGGTCGCCCTCGCCGCCCTGATCCTCACCGTCCCCGCCGTGGCGCAGCTGCGCGGCCGGCGGGCGCTGCTGCGCCGGGGCTCGGCCCGGATATGGGGCGGCGCGACCGCTTACGGCCTGGTCGGCGTGGCGGGCTGCCAGCTGTGCTACTTCAACGCGATCCAGCGGATGCCGGTCGGCGTCGCGCTGCTGCTCGAGTACCTCGGCACGGTGCTGGTGATCGGCTGGCTGTGGCTGCGGCACGGCCAGCGGCCGCGGCGGCTCACCGTCGCGGGCGCGGTCACCGCGATCGGCGGGCTGGCGATGATGCTGGACCTGACGGGGCCGGGCGGAATCAGCCCGGCCGGGGTCGTCTGGGGCCTGCTGGCCGCGGTGAGCCTTGCGATCTACTTCGTCCTTTCCGCGTCCTCCGGTGAGGATCAGCTGCCTCCCGTGGTCATGGCGTGGGCCGGGATGTGCGTGGGCGCGGTAATCCTCGCGGCGGGGGGCTTCGCCGGGCTGCTGCCGCTCACCACCCACGCGGGAGACGTCACGCTGCTCGGCTACCACGTGAGCTGGATCGTGCCGGTGCTCGGGCTGTCCCTGGTGGCATCGGCCGTCGCCTATGTCGCGGGGATCGGCGCGGCGCGCCGGCTGGGCGCGAAGCTCGCCTCGTTCATTGGAATGGCAGAGGTGCTGTTCGCCGTCCTGTTCGCATGGCTGCTCCTGCACCAGCTGCCGACCCCCATGCAGTTCGCCGGCGGCGCGCTCATCCTGGCCGGGGTCGCGCTGGTGCGCGTCGATGAGCTGTAATGACGGCGCGGGCTCGTAAACTCGCGGGGTGGCCTTTCCAGGCGAGCCCCTCCCCAGTGAACGGCGTCCCAGCGGGCAGAGTTTCGGCGGGCAGAGTCCCGGCGAGCTGACCCCGGGCGAAGCCGCCGAGCGCGCGGCCCGGATCCTGCACCGCGTCTTCGGCTACGAGTCGTTCCGCGGGCAGCAGGAGGAGATCATCGGGCACGTCATCGGCGGTGGTGACGCGCTGGTGCTGATGCCGACCGGCGGCGGCAAGTCGCTGTGCTACCAGATCCCGGCGCTGGTACGGCCGGGCACAGGCGTGGTGATCTCGCCGCTGATCGCGCTGATGCAGGACCAGGTGAACGCACTTCGCCTGCTGGGTGTGCGGGCCGGCTTCCTGAACTCCTCCCAGGATCCGGCGCAGCGCAGGGAGATCGAGCGCGCCTTCCTCGGCGGCGACCTCGACCTGCTCTACCTGGCGCCGGAACGCCTGCGCGGCGAGGCGACGATGCGCCTGCTCGACCGCGGGAACATCTCCCTCTTCGCCATCGACGAGGCGCACTGCGTGTCCCAGTGGGGCCACGACTTCCGCCCCGACTACCTCGGCCTTTCGGTGCTGCACGAAAGCTGGCCCGGCGTCCCCCGGATCGCGCTGACCGCGACGGCGACGTCCGCCACCCGCGAGGAGATCGCGATCCGGCTGAAGCTGGCCGGCGCCCGCATGTTCGTGTCCAGCTTCGACCGGCCGAACATTCAGTACCGCATCGTTCCCAAGAACGAGCCACGGCGCCAGCTGCTGAGCCTGCTGCGCACCGAGCACCCGGGCGATTCCGGCATCGTCTACTGCCTGACCAGGGACTCCGTGGAGAAGACGGCCGCGTTCCTTGCCGCCCAGTCCATCCCGGCGCTGCCGTATCACGCCGGCCTCGACACGGGAACCCGCGCCGGGCACCAGGCCCGCTTCCTGCGCGAAGACGGGCTCGTGATGGTGGCGACCATCGCGTTCGGCATGGGCATCGACAAACCCGACGTGCGGTTCGTCGCCCACCTCGACCTGCCGCGGTCCGTGGAGGGCTACTACCAGGAGACCGGCCGCGCGGGCCGCGACGGGGAGCCCGCCACCGCGTGGCTCGCCTATGGCCTCGCCGACGTGGTGCAGCAGCGGCGGCTGATCGACGCCTCCGAAGGCGATCTCGCGCACCGGCGGCGGATGCAGACACACCTGGACGCGATGCTGGCGCTCTGCGAGACCGTCGACTGCCGCAGGGCGCAGATCCTCGCGTATTTCTCGGAGCGGGCGCCTGTCTGTGAGAACTGCGACACGTGCCTGTCGCCGCCGGAAGTGTGGGACGGCACCGTCGCCGCGCAGAAGCTGCTGTCCACGGTGGTGCGGCTCGCCCGCGAGCGCGGGCAGCGTTTCGGCGCCGGCCAGCTGATCGACATCCTGCTAGGGCGGAAGACCGACAAGGTCGCCCAGTTCGGGCACCACTCGCTCTCGGTGTTCGGCATCGGGACCGAGCTGCGCGAGACCGAGTGGCGCAGCGTGGTCCGCCAGCTCGTCGCGCGCGGGCTGCTCGGCGTCGAGGGCGAGTACCAGACGCTGGCGCTGACCGATGCCAGCGGCGATGTGCTGCGCGGGCAGCGCGAGGTGATGCTGCGCCGGGACGTCGCGCAGCCGACGGCCAAGGCCGCCCGTGCCGCCAAGGCCGCCGGGGCGACGAGGCCCTCTGGGGCGTCGACGCCCTCCGGGGCGATGGCGGCCGGTGCAGGCGGCGCCCAGCCCGCTGAGCTGACCGCCGAGGCCCGGGCGGTGTTCGACCGGCTCCGCGCGTGGCGGGCCGCCACCGCGAAAGACCAGGGCGTGCCCGCGTACGTCGTCTTCCACGACGCGACGCTGCGCGAGATCGCGGCCGCGCCGCCCGGCACGCTCGCCGAGCTCGCCGGGGTGAACGGCGTGGGCGAGAGCAAGCTGGCCAAGTACGGCCAGGCGATCCTGGACCTCCTCGGTGCGGTTCCGGATGCTCCCGGCGCGCGTGGCGTTTCCTGAACCGCCCCGGCCTCGCGCTGCTGATCGAAAATAGATGGGGACTAGGTGGGCGAATGGCTTGTGATCTTGAATATGCTTGCGGTAGGATTGATGGTAGTAAAAGGCATTTCTGAACGGATGGTGGCTCATGTCCCACGAACCCATCCCCGGCAGCGGGCAGGACGGCGAGGAGCCGCCGCCCGTATCCGGCGGCGGGTTCGGCGCGGACGGTGCTGGCGCGGACGGGTTTGACCTGGACGCGGCGATGGACCGGCTGGCCGCCGGCATCGACGCCGGGCAGGTGCAGATCCCCCCAGAGACGGAGTGCGCGCAGGGGCTGTCGTTCATCGCCGCCGGGCCGCAGGACCTGGCCGCGCTCGGGGTCAATGACCTGGCCGGGCTGGGGGTGGCCGGGTTCGCCCAGGGCGGGGCGGCCGATGTCATGCCGCCGGGGATGGTGCTGCTCGGCCGGGCAGGGGCCGCCTGCGAACCGGGGACGCTGCGGGGGCTGGGTGACGGGCAGGTGCTGGGGGTGGCGGGGGCGGGCAGGCGGCTGGCCGCCCTGGCCGCGTGGGTGCAGATGACCGCGGTCGCCGAGTTCGCCGCCCGCCGCCCCGCCGGGCAGCCCCCCGCCCGGGTGGCCGGGCAGGCCATCAGCGAGTTCGGCGAGTTCGCCTCCCATGAGCTGGCTCCCGAACTGGTGGTCACCGACCGGGCGGCTGAGGAGGTGATGCGCCGCGCCGCGGCGGTCACCCGGCGGCTGCCCGCCTGTTTGGCCGCGCTGCGCGCCGGGCGGATCAGCGAGTTCCAGGTGATGATCGCCGCTGAGGCCACCGCGGGCCTG
>JAFAZE010000053.1 GCA_019239975.1 Streptosporangiaceae bacterium | reverse complement strand
AAGGCGCTGGAGTCACTGGGCATCAGCCTGGAGGCCGTACGGCAGCAGGTTGAGGAGATCATCGGCCAGGGCCAGCAGGCGCCGTCGGGACATATTCCGTTCACGCCCAGGGCCAAGAAGGTGCTTGAGCTATCCCTGCGTGAGGCGCTGCAGCTCGGCCACAACTACATCGGCACCGAGCACATCCTGCTGGGCCTGATCCGCGAGGGCGACGGTGTCGCCGCGCAGGTGCTCGTCAAGCTCGGCGCGGACCTGAACCGGGTCCGCCAGCAGGTCATCCAGCTGCTGCACGGTTACCAGGGCAAGGAGCCGGCGTCGGCCGGCGGGGCCACCACCGAGGCCGCCCCGTCGACCTCCTTGGTGCTCGACCAGTTCGGCCGGAACCTTACCCAGGGCGCGCGCGAGGGCAAGCTGGACCCGGTGATCGGCCGGGAGAAGGAGATCGAGCGGGTCATGCAGGTGCTGTCCCGCCGCACCAAGAACAACCCGGTCCTGGTGGGTGCGCCCGGCGTCGGCAAGACCGCGGTGGTGGAAGGGCTGGCCCAGAAGATCGTCAAGGGCGAGGTGCCGGAGACCATCAAGGACAAGCAGCTCTACACCCTCGACCTGGGCGCGCTGGTGGCCGGCTCGCGCTACCGCGGTGACTTCGAAGAGCGTCTCAAGAAGGTCCTCAAGGAGATCCGGACGCGCGGCGACATCATCCTGTTCATCGACGAGATCCACACGCTCGTCGGCGCGGGCGCCGCGGAGGGCGCGATCGACGCCGCCTCGATCCTGAAGCCGATGCTGGCCCGCGGCGAGCTGCAGACCATCGGCGCCACCACGCTGGACGAGTACCGCAAGTACCTGGAGAAGGACGCCGCGCTCGAGCGCAGGTTCCAGCCCATCCAGGTGGCCGAGCCGACCATCTCGCACACCATCGAGATCCTGAAGGGGCTGCGCGACCGGTACGAGGCGCACCACCGCGTGTCGATCACCGACGGCGCGCTGGTCGCCTCCGCGCAGCTCGCCGACCGCTACATCAGCGACAGGTTCCTTCCCGACAAGGCAATCGACCTCATCGACGAGGCGGGCTCGCGGATGCGCATACGCCGTATGACCGCCCCGCCGGACCTGCGCGAGTACGACGAGAAAATCGCCCAGGTGCGGAAGGAGAAAGAGTCCGCCATCGACTCCCAGGACTTCGAGAAGGCGGCTGCGCTGCGTGATACCGAAAAGCAGCTGCTGGCGAAGAAGGCCGCGCGGGAGAAGGAGTGGAAAGCCGGTGACATGGACGTGGTCGCCGAGGTGAACGAGGAACTCATCGCCGAGGTTCTCGCCACCGCGACCGGTATTCCAGTTTTCAAGCTTACCGAAGAAGAGTCCCAGCGGCTGCTCCGCATGGAGGACGAGCTCCATAAGCGCGTGATCGGGCAGAACGACGCGATCAAAGCGCTGTCGCAGGCAATCCGGCGTACCCGTGCCGGTCTGAAGGACCCGAAGCGCCCGGGTGGCTCGTTCATCTTCGCCGGGCCGTCCGGCGTCGGCAAGACCGAGCTGTCCAAGACCCTGGCCGAGTTCCTTTTCGGCGACGAGGACTCGCTGATCCAGCTCGATATGAGCGAATACATGGAGAAGCACACGGTTTCGCGGCTGTTCGGGTCGCCGCCTGGATACGTCGGCTACGAAGAGGGCGGCCAGCTCACGGAGAAGGTCCGCAGGCGGCCATTCTCGGTCGTGCTGTTCGACGAGATCGAGAAGGCGCACCCGGATATCTTCAACTCGCTGCTGCAGATCCTCGAGGATGGCCGCCTCACGGACGCGCAGGGCAGGACGGTGGACTTCAAGAACACCGTGATCATCATGACGACGAACCTGGGCACCCGGGACATCTCCAAGGGTGTGTCGGTCGGCTTCGCCCGGTCAGGTGAGGCCCGCGGGTCGTACGACCGTATGAAGGCGAAGGTCGGCGAGGAGCTCAAGCAGCACTTCCGGCCCGAGTTCCTGAACCGCGTCGACGACGTCATCGTCTTCCACCAGCTCGACCGGGACGAGATCTTCAGCATCGTGGACCTGATGATCGCCAAGGTGGAGGACCGGCTCAAGGACCGCGACATGGGCCTGGAGCTCAGGCCCACCGCCAAGGAAGTGCTCGCCAAGCGCGGCTACGACCCGGTGCTCGGCGCGCGGCCGCTGCGCCGCACGATCCAGCGGGAGATCGAGGACAGCCTGTCCGAGAAGATCCTGTTCGGCGAGGTGCGGCCGGGTCAGATCGTCATCGTCGACACCGAGGGCAGCGGTGAGGACGTGAAGTTCACCTTCACCGGTGTCCCGAAGCCGGATTCGGTCCCGGACGCGCCGCTCGCCGAGATCGCGAGCGAGCCCGCCGCCGGCGCCGCCGGCCCGGCGGCCGGCGGCGGCACCAGCGAGGGCCCGGGCACCGCCCAGGCCCGCGGCTGACGGCGTAACACCACGCGAAAGCGGGCCCCGGATCATCCGGGGCCCGCTTTCGCGTCCCGGCCGCTGCTGGCCGCTCCCGGGCCCCTGGCGTCTCAGCCGGGCAGCGCGAACCTTCCGTCGGGGAGCGGGTCCACCAGACCGTCGGCGACGAGCCCGTCGAGGGCGCGCGCCCGCTGCGCGGCATCGGGCCATACGGCGCCGAGACGCTCGGCGTCCACCGGCGCGGGAGATCCCCGCAGCACCGCGAGCAGCCGCCCCCTGCACTGCCGGTCGGTGCCGTCGTATCGCTGTCCCGGCCGCCGGGCGGCCGCGGCGGGGCGCCCGGCGGCCAGCCACGCGCAGTGCGCCGCGACGGGGCATTCCGTGCAGCGCGGTCGCGCCGCGGTGCACGTCAGCGCGCCCAGCTCCATGACCGCGACCGACCACCGCGCGGCGACCGCCGGGGAGGCGGGAAGCAGTGACTCGGCGAACCTCGTCTCCGCCGCCGACGGCTGCGGCGCGGGGAACTGCCGGCCCGCGGTCAGCCTGGCGAGCACGCGCCGGACGTTGGTGTCGAGCACGGCGTGCCGCTGCCCGAAGGCGAAGACGGCGACGGCCGCGGCCGTGTACGTGCCTATGCCGGGCAGGTCCAGCAGCGCGTCCCGCGACGCCGGGATCTCGCCCGCGTGCCGCGTGGTGACGATGCCGGCGCATCTGTGCAGGCGCAGTGCGCGCCTCGGGTAGCCCAGCCTGCCCCACTGCCTGATTGCCTCGCCGGGCGGCTCCGCGGCGAGCGCGGCGGGCGCCGGCCACCGGTCGAGCCATGCCCGGTGGGCGGGTATCACCCGGCTCACCGGTGTCTGCTGCAGCATGATCTCGCTGACCAGCACCGACCATGGGCTCACGCCCGGCCGGCGCCACGGCAGGTCGCGGGCGTGCGCCGAGTACCAGGCAAGCACGGGCTCGAGATAGCGCGTCGCCATCACCCACACATCGTGGCACAGCGGAACGGCCGGAACGGGCATCCCCGGCAGCCGCGTTGCGGTGCTCGCCGCGCTACCCGCCGAGGACCGCGCTGAGCGCCTGCCGGACATCCTCCGCCTCGACCACCTCTACCGCCCCGCCGGAGGCGGCTCCCGCGCCGGCGGGCACGATCGCGCGGCGAAAGCCCATGCGCTCCGCCTCGGCGAGCCGGCGCGGCACCCCGGCCACGTTCCTGACCTCGCCGGCCAGGCCGACCTCGCCGACCGCGATCACTCCGGGCGGAACGGACAGGTTGGCCACGGAACTCGACAGCGCCAGCGCGACCGCCAGATCCACCGAGGGCTCGGTGAGCCGAACGCCGCCCACGGTCGCCGCGTAGACATCGCTCTTGCCGAGCTTGACCGCGGCGCGGCGCTGCAGCACCGCGAGCACCATCCCGACCCGCGAGCTGTCCAGCCCGGACGTCACCCGCCGCGGCACCTCGAGCACGGACGGGCCGACGAGCGCCTGCACCTCGGCGAGCAGCGGCCGTCGGCCCTCCAGCGTGACGGTCACGCAGGTGCCGGGGACCGGCTCACGGTGCCGGGACACGAACAGCCCGCTCGGGTCGGCCAGGCCGATGAGCCCGTACTCCCCGAGGTCGAAGCACCCGACCTCGTCCGTGGGCCCGTAGCGGTTCTTGACCGCGCGCACCATGCGGAGCCGGGAATGCCGGTCGCCCTCGAAGTGCAGGACGATGTCGACCAGGTGCTCCAGGGTCCGCGGGCCGGCCACCGAGCCGTCCTTGGTGACGTGGCCGACGAGAATCGTCGCCATGGACCGGTCCTTGGCCACGGCGGTCAGCGCGGCGGCGACCTCGCGAACCTGGGTGACACCCCCGGGTACCCCGTCGGCCTCCGCCGCCGCGATCGTCTGCACCGAATCGATGATCAGCAGCCTGGGCTGGACGGTCTCGACGTGCGAGAGGACCGCGTCCAGGTCGGTCTCCGCGGCCAGGTAGAGGTTCTCGCTGACCGCGCCGATCCGGTCCGCGCGCAGCCGGACCTGGGCCGCCGACTCCTCGCCGGTGACGTACAGCACGGGGCCCGCCCCGGCCACCAGCGCGCCGGCCTCGAGCAGCAGCGTGGACTTCCCCACGCCCGGCTCGCCGGCCAGCAGCAGCACGGCCCCGGGCACGAGGCCGCCGCCGAGCACCCGGTCGAGCTCCTCGAGCCCGGTGGGCCGCGCGTTTGCCTCCGCCGCGTCCACGCATCCGATCGGCACCGCCGGCGTGCTGGGCGGCCCGCCGCCGAAGCCGGCCCGCGGCCCGGAGCCGTACGCCGCGGCCCGGATGCCGGCGCGCACCAGGCGGGGCACGCCGGTTTCCTCGACGGTGCCCCAGGCCTGGCACTCGCCGCAGCGCCCGGTCCACTTCGCCGTCTGCCACCCGCATTCGGCGCAGCGGAAGGTGGATCCGGACGCTGACTTCGCCATGCCACGCACCATAACGACGGGTACCGACATTCGACCGCACACAGCGGGGAGAGATGCTCACATAAGCTGTGGAGCGTATGGAGCAGACAGGAGGGATGCGCGTTGACCGGGCCGCTGGCAATCCCCGTCGCGCTATCGACTTCCTCGGTCTATCCCGAGCGCACGCCGGATGCCTTCGACACCGCCGCCCGCCTGGGCTACGACGGGCTCGAGGTGATGGTCTACGCCGACCCGGTGAGCCAGGACGCCGACGTGCTGCGTCGGCTCATCGACTACCACCAGGTTCCGGTGCTCGCGGTGCACGCGCCGAGCCTGCTGCTCACGCAGCGGGTCTGGGGCCGCGAGCCGTGGGGCAAGCTGCTGCGGGCCAGGGACCTCGCGGAGCGCCTGGGCGCGCGTGCCGTCGTCGTCCACCCGCCGTTCCGCTGGCAGCGCGAGTACGTGCGCGGCTTCGAGAGCGGGCTGGCCAAAATGGCGGAGGAGACAGACGTCATCTTCGCGGTGGAAAACATGTTCCCGCTGCGGGCGGGCACCGCGGAGGTCACCGGATACGCGCCGCACTGGGACCCGGCCTCGCTGGATGTCCCGAACGTCACCCTGGACCTCTCGCACACGGCCGCCTCGGGATCGGACGCGATCGCGATGGCGGGCGATCTGGGCGCCAGGCTCGCCCACGTGCACCTGGCCGACGGAACGGGCATGACCGGCGGCCCGATGCCCGACGAGCACCTGGTCCCGGGGCGCGGCAAGCAGCCGTGCGCCGAGCTGCTGCGCGACCTCGCCGCCACCGGCTACCGGGGCGGCGTGGTGGTCGAGGTGAACACCCGGCGGGCGGCGACCAGGGAGGACCGCCTCGCCGACCTCCGCGAGGCGCTCGCGTTCGCCAGGAACCACCTGGCCCCGGTAGCGGCGTAAGCTGCGACGATGACCGCTACTTTGATCACAGTCGCGCCGACCGGCGCCGAAGCGGAGGCCTCCGCCGTCCCAGCGCTCCCGGTGACCCTCGCCCAGCTGGTCAAGACCGCGATCCAGTGCCAGGAGGCGGGCGCGGCCGTCATCCACGTGCACATCAGGGACGACGAGGGCAGGCCGACCCTCAGCGTGCCCAGGCTCGAGGACACCGTCGCCGCGATCAGGGAGGCTACGGACCTGGTCGTCCAGCTGTCCACCGGCGGTGCGGTCACCGACAGCTTCGGCGACCGGCTCGCGGTGCTAGAAGCCGCCCCCGACGCCTGCTCGCTCACCTGCGGTACGGTCAACTTCGGCGACGAGGTCTTCGCGAACCCGTGGGGTTTCATCCGCGACCTGTACCAGCGGACTCAGGAGCTCGGCGTGGTGCCCGAGTTCGAGCTGTTCGACCTGGGCCACGTGGCCACGCTGCACCGGCTGCTCGGCGATTTCGGCCCGCCCGCCGGCGGCCATGTGCACTGCGACCTGGTGATGGGGGTGCCGGGCGGGATGCCGGGTGACCCGGCGACCCTGGTCGCCGCGGTGGCCGCGCTGCCCGCGGGCGCCACCTGGTCGGCCACCGGGATCGGCAGGACGGCGCTGCCGGTGATGCTGAGCGCGCTGGCCGCCGGCGGTCACCTCCGGGTCGGCATGGAGGACACGCTGTCCTTCGCCCGCGGCCGCCCGGTTACCGGCAACGCCGAACTCGTCGAGCGCGCCGCCGCCGTCGCCGCGCTGGCGCAGCGCCCGCCCATGACCCCGCCCGAGGCGCGCGAGTTCCTGGCGATCCCGCCGCGCTGAGCCGCCGCCACGGTCGCCCCGCCGCCGCCACGGTCGCTCCGCCCCCGCGCTGTGCCGCCGCCACGGTCGCCCCGCCTCCCCGCCTCCCCCACGGCGCCAGCCGCCCCGCCGCCGCCCGCCCCCGCCCCGCCGCCGCTCCGCCGCCCG
>JAFAZE010000012.1 GCA_019239975.1 Streptosporangiaceae bacterium | reverse complement strand
AGGGTCAGGGTCATGTTCGCCGGCGCAGTGTCGCGAAAAACCTTTGGCGTTGGACATGGAAGAGGTAAAACGAGCGGAAAGGTACCCTCCTCGTGGCAGCACCGCAGAACTATCTGGCGGTCATCAAGGTCGTCGGAATCGGCGGGGTGGCGTTAACGCCGTCAATCGCATGATCGAAGAGGGACTCAAGGGCGTCGAGTTCATCGCGATCAATACCGACGCGCAGGCGCTGCTGATGAGCGACGCCGACGTCAAGCTGGATGTCGGCCGGGAACTCACCCGCGGCCTCGGCGCCGGGGCCAACCCGGACGTGGGCTGCAAGGCCGCCGAAGATCACCGCGAGGAGATCGAGGAGGTCCTCAAGGGCGCCGACATGGTCTTCGTCACGGCCGGAGAGGGTGGCGGCACCGGCACCGGGGGAGCGCCCGTCGTCGCCAGCGTCGCCCGGTCGCTCGGCGCGCTCACCATCGGCGTCGTGACGCGGCCGTTCGGCTTCGAGGGCAAGCGCCGGGCCATCCAGGCGGAGGTCGGCATCGAGCGGCTCCGCAGCGAGGTGGACACCCTCATCGTCATCCCGAACGACCGGCTGCTGTCCATCTCCGACCGGCATGTGAGCGTGCTCGACGCGTTCAAGGCCGCTGACCAGGTTCTCCTCTCCGGTGTCCAGGGCATCACCGACCTGATCACCACGCCGGGCCTGATCAACCTCGACTTCGCGGACGTGAAGTCCGTCATGTCCGGCGCGGGCTCCGCGCTGATGGGCATCGGCTCCTCGCGCGGCGACGACCGCGCCGTCGCCGCCGCCGAGATGGCGATCTCCAGCCCGCTGCTCGAGGCCAGCATCGACGGCGCGCACGGCGTCCTGCTGTCCATCCAGGGCGGCTCCGACCTCGGCCTGTTCGAGATCAACGAGGCCGCCCAGCTCGTGTCGAACTCGGCGGCGGTGGACGCGAACATCATCTTCGGCGCCGTTATCGACGATGCCCTCGGCGACGAGGTTCGGGTGACGGTGATCGCGGCCGGCTTCGACGACAGCCGGTCAGGGGCCGGTACCCGGTCGGCCGGCGCGATGCCGCTGTCGGCGCCCGTGCCCGGGTCCGCCGGCCCGGCGCCGTCCGGCTCGGGAACCCCGCCCGCCTCCTTCAGCCCGGTTCCCTCGATGAGCGGCTCCGCGTCCCTCCCCGTTCCCCCTTCCTCCGCCCCCTTCACGCCGGCTTCCGGCTACGGCGACGCGGGCGCTTCCGGCTACGGCGACCCGGGCGTGACCGGCTACCAGTCATCCGGGCCGGGCCTGGCCGCCGCGGCTGGCTCCGGCCCGTCCGCCACCGGCCCGGGCGGCGATGTCGGCTCCTCTGGTTCCGCCGCGGCGATCCCCGGAGGCGGCGCGGGGACCGCGGACCGCGCCGGGACCGGCGCGGGCTCGGACGGGGCGGCCCGCACGGAGCCGTCCGGCGGTGATGCGGGAACTCCGGGGGAGGATGCTGGCACCGAGGTCACCGCGACGCCGGGGCGTGAGCTCGCCGGTGACTACGCCTCACCTGACACCGATGGGAGGGGGGCCCAGGACAAGCCGTCCGCTGGAGCGGGGCGGCATGCCTCCGGCGCGCCCCTGGAGTCATGGGCCGCGGGGAACGGCGGCTCACCGGGTGGCGGTGATGACACCGCGCCCGGCGCGGGCTCGCTGGACGGCGGGACCGCGGACGGCACGCGGCCTGGCGCGGAGCGCGTCTTCGACGTGAGCACGCCACGGCGGCGCCCGGTTGTCTTCGAGGAGGACGACGACCTGGATGTCCCGGACTTCCTCAAGTGAGACCACGCCAGTTCCCGGTCATCCGCCCACAGCGGGCCGCCCGCTGAGCCCGGCGTCTGCCCGGCGCGACGAGCTCGCCGCCAACCTGGCGGCCGTCCGGGAGCGCATCGGGGCCGCATGCGCCGCCGCCGGGCGCGCCGCGGGCGAGATCACGCTCATCGCGGTGACCAAAACCTGGCCGGCTTCCGACGTGCGGCTGCTGAGCGAGGTCGGGGTGACGGACATCGGCGAGAACCGGGACCAGGAGGCCGCGCCCAAGGCGGCCGCGTGCGCGGATCTCTCCCTCACCTGGCACTTCGTCGGCCAGCTGCAGACAAATAAGTGCCCGAGCGTTGTGCGGTACGCCCAGGTGGTGCACTCCGTCGACCGGGTGCGCCTGATCCGCGCCCTTGGCGCCGCGGCCCGTGGCGCCGGCCGGGACGTGACCTGTCTCCTCCAGGTCAGCCTGGACGGTGACCCGTCGCGCGGCGGCGCGCCAGCGGACCAGGCCGCCGCGCTCGCCGAGAGGGCGGAGGCCGAGTCGGGGCTGCTCCTCGGCGGTGTGATGGCCGTCGCGCCGCTCGGCATGCCGCCCGCGGCCGCCTTCTCCGGGCTGCGGGACATCGCCGCCGCCGTGCGCTCGGTCCGGCCTGCCGCCACGATCGTCTCGGCCGGCATGAGCGGTGACCTGGAGGAGGCGATCGGCGCCGGCGCGACACACATACGGATCGGTACGGCGTTGCTCGGAGCCAGAAGGCCTCGCGTCATGTAATGTCCGTCGCGTGAGGCTGGTCGGATACGCGGCGACGCGTGAGTGTGGCACGACGGAGGACTGAAGGATGGCCAGCGCGATGCGCAAGATGGCGGTCTACCTTGGCCTCGTGGAGGACGATCGCCGCTATCAGGACGGGTATGACTCGTACGAGGAGTACGAGGACTACGACGAGCAGCCGGACGAGGCCGAGGTGCCCGCCGTCAGGGAGGACTACGCCGGGTACCCGGCGAGTGACCGCCGTCCGGAGCAAACGCCGCAGCCTGCCGACCTCGCTCGTATCACGACGCTTCATCCGCGCACCTACAATGAAGCTCGTACCATCGGTGAGCACTTCCGCGAGGGGACTCCGGTGATCATGAACCTGACCGAGATGGTCGACAGTGACGCGCGGCGTCTCGTCGACTTCGCGGCCGGCCTGATCTTCGGCCTGCGCGGGTCCATCGACCGGGTGACGAACAAGGTCTTCCTGCTGTCACCGGCCAACGTCGAGGTGACGGCGGAGGACAAGGCCCGCATCGCCGAGCGGGGCTTCTTCAACCAGAGCTAGCTGAACGCGTAGTGATGATGTGACTGTGCTGACCCGGGGGGCACGCCCCCCGGACCCCCCGCCCGTTGCGGTGCCCGCCGTAGACTCGCGCGGCCGGGGTGGGCGCAAGGGTTTCCCGCGGGCCGCGCGATCGCGGAATGTGAGTCGCTGTCGCGGCTCACTCCGCGCTACACTTCGTAGCCCGCTGCGGTGCCCGCCGTATCATCACGCGCCCGGGAAGGCCAAGGGCCCCGCGCTACCCGGCGCAGCCCGCCGCGGTCGGCGAAATTGGGACTGGAGGGCGTGATGGGGATCCTCAAGGTTGTCCTGATTTACGTGCTGGTGATCTATCTGCTGCTGCTCATCGGCAGGATGATCATCAGCTGGATCCAGGCGTTCGCGCGTTCCTGGCACCCGACCGGTGTCGTCCTGGTGATCGCCGAGGGCATCTTTACCGCGACAGATCCGCCACTGAAATTCCTGCGTCGCTACATCCCGCCCCTCCGGATAGGTACAGTAGCCATGGACCTCAGCTTCATGGTGCTGTTCATTGTGGTGCTGATTTTGCTACAGGTCGTCGTGCCACGGATCTGATCGGGTACGGTGCTGAGGAACACAGTCCAAGCGCGCCGAGGAGACGAGATGCCGCTGACGCCCGCGGATGTGCGGAACAAGCAGTTCAGTACGACCAGGCTCAGGCCCGGCTACGACGAGGAAGAGGTCGACGCCTTCCTTGACGAGGTTGAGGCTGAGCTTGACCGGCTGATTCAGGAGAATGAGGAGCTCCGGGCGAAGCTGGCCGAGGTTCTGCGCGGTGGGGGTAAGCCGGGCATTCCGGCGCTGAGTTCGCCGCTGTCCGACCCCAAGGCCGACATGATGGCACCCGAGCCGCCGCCAGAGCGCCGGCAGCCCGAGCCCATGATGATGGGCGGGATGCATCCGGTCGAGGACAACATGGACACGGCCGCACGCGTGCTCTCGCTTGCCCAGCAGACCGCCGACCAGGCGATCGCGGACGCGCGCCGCGAGGCCGACGAGACGCTTGGGCGGGCGCGCCGTGAGGCTGACGAGGTGCTGACCAAGGCCCGGCGCCAGGCGGAGCAGATCACCGGCGACGCCAGGGCACGCGCCGAGAGCCTGGAGCGGGACGCGCAGGAGCGCCACCGCCAGGCCATGGGCTCGCTCGTCCAGCAGCGCGAGGAGCTCGAGCGCCGGGTTGATGACCTGCGCGCGTTCGAGCGCGAGTACCGCAGCAGGCTGAAGGCCTACCTCGAGGGCCAGCTGCGCGATCTCGAAGCGGGCGTGACCGACAGCGGCACCTTCCCGGCTGTTGGCTCCGGCTCGCAGCCGCAGCTTCCGGCCGCCCTGGGGCAGCCGTCCATCCGGAACGGCGCGCAGCCCACGGGGCAGTACGCCGTGCCAGAGGTCCCCCAGCACGCGGGCAGCTTCCGCGCCGGTGATGCTCCGGTCCACGATCGTCGCTGATTCCTGACGTCGGGCGCGCCCGGGCACAAGGAGAGAGTTCACAGTGATCCGGTTTAGCGCCTCGCTCGTCGTCGTCGCGATCGGCATTCTCGTCGCTGGAGTGATCACCAGCGAGCTGGTGCTCGTCTACGTGGCAATAGGCGTGAGCGCGGTGGCCCTGGTGGCACTCGCGGTGGGTGTCGCGCTGAAGCGGGATGAGTTGTTCGGGGAGCCGGCACCGGGCCTGGCGCAGTCGGCGCTCAGCGGCCAGGCGGCTCTGGCCCACTCTGGGCACACGGGGGCCCCGCCCTCTCCGTCCCAGCAGGGACTGTTTCAGGAGATCGCCGGTATGCGGATCCCCGCGACCCCGGCCAGTCAGGCAGCGTCTTCGGCGGGCGCCGGCCTGGGGGACGCCGGCCGGGACGCCGGGGCCGCCCGGCGAGACTTCGCGGGGGACCAGCAGAACCGTCCCGCGGCCGGCTATCAGCCTGGCGGCACCGAAGCCCCCGCCTGGTCCGGATGGGACCCGAGCGGCCGTGGCACCGCCGGTCATGGCGCCGAGCCAGCCACCTCCGATTCCTCTCCGGGCGCGTCTGCTCCGGCCGGATCTGGCGCCGCGGGATACCCGCCGCCTCCGCCGTTCGCCCAGCCGCGCATCGACGTGCCGCCGCCGCCGTGGTCCGCCCGTGCTGGCGCACAGCCAGCGGAGCCAGCCTCACCGTCCCGTCCGCAGGCGCCGCGCGGCTACGCCCCGCCGCCCCCGGACCCCGCGCGCGACGAGACGCCGCCTCCGGCCAGCCCGGCGTTCCCGCCGCCTCCGGCGGCCGAGGAGACCCGAGCCGACATGGCGGCACGCTACCGCTGGTTCGACCGCCTCCCGAAGCCCTCTCCGCAGGACGCCGGCGGTGCCGTGGACCGTCCCGGGCCGCCAGCCACCCGCGAGCCAGCCAAGCCCGCCGCCGGGCCCGGCGCTCCCGCCACCCCCGTCACGCCGACGGCCCCAGCCACCCCGACGGCCCCAGCCACCCCGCCCGCGGCGGCGGTGCCGCCTGAGCAGGACACCCCGCCCGCGGCGGCGATGGCGCCGCTTGAGCAGGACACCCCGCCCGTGGCCGCCACCCGCATCGAGCCGGTCCTCTACGCCAAGCCCGCCAAGCCCGTCAAGCCCGCTGAGGCGGCCAGGCCCGCTGAGGCGGCCAAGCCCGCTGAGGCGGCTGCGCCCGCCGGGGCGCCCGCCGAATCCTCCCCGGCCGAAAGCCGGGACCCCGCCGACGCGCCCGGCACGCCCGCCGCGCCCGGCCCCCAAACCAAGGCCGATTCAGCGGACGCGCCCACGTCGGCTGTCCCCGAAGCCGCCGCGAAGACCGCCAAGCCCGCTGTGCCCGCTGAGCCCGCTGAGCCCGTTGGGGTCGGCGAGACCGGCGCCACGGGGACCGACGCCGACGCCAGCGCCGAGGCGAACGGCGCCCCGGCGCAGGCCAGCGCCCCGGCAGAGGCCAGCGCCCCGGCGGCCGACGACGGCCAGGCGCCCGATGGCACGGCCGTCCCGCCCCGCCCCGCCCCGTCCCTCACCGCCCCGGCTGGCGCCTCTACGGAGGATCAGGCGCCCCGTTCCGGCGATGAAGACCCCGCGGATGCCGCCGCGTGCGCGCCCGGCGCAGGCCACTCCGCGGTCAAGCCCGAAGACGGCCGGGCCGGTCAGCCGGACCAGGAGGTCACCGTGGTCCCCGGAGTGCCGAGGTATCACCGCGCGGGCTGCATCCTGATCCGCTTCATGGGCGACGACGACCTGCAGAAGATGGCGCTCGCCACCGCCACCGAAGCGGGCTGCACCCCCTGCCGCGCCTGCCAGCCCGACACCGACGAGGCGGCGGAATAACTCTCCTGGCTCTGCCACTCAGCCCGCCAAGGGCCACCCAGCCCGCCAGCCCGCCAAGGGCCACCCAGCCCGCCAAGCCGCCGCGCCAGGGATTCGGGTGCATTCCGCGTCGTTATAGCAGCGCGAAATGCACCCAGACCGAACGCCTGACGCCTACGTACCGCGTACCGGGCTGAGCCAGAAGCGCAGGCCCAGGTCCTCGTCGCCGTGCCCGAAGGGCACCGCACCCGCCGCACCCGCCGCCGCACGGGCCGCAGAACCCGCCGCACGGGCCGCAGAACCCGCCGCGCCCGCGCCGTCCGGCTCCGCCGGGCCGAAGTCGACGGCCAGCACCTCGCCGGCGATCAGCTCCGCGTGCTCGGCCAGGGCCGCCGCGAGCTCGGGCGACGACGCCGACCAGCGCAGCACGATCCTGTCGGTCACGTCGAGCCCGTCGTTCTTGCGCGCCTCCTGAACGAGCCGGATGACCTCGCGCGCGAGCCCCTCCGCCCGCAGCGACGGCGACACGGTCACGTCGAGCGCGACGGTCTCACCGCCGTCGGCGGCGACCGCCCAGCCTGCCCGGGGCGCCGAGGTAACGATGACGTCGGCCGCCCCGATCTCGACGGTCTCGCCGCCGGCCGTGACCGTGACCGCACCGCCGTCGCGCAGCGAGGCGGCCAGCGACTCGGCGGGCTGCCCGGCGATGGCCTTCGCCACCTCCGGTGTACGCGGGCCGAACCTCCTGCCCAGCTCCCGGTAGTTCGGCTTGACCGTGTAGTCGACGAGCTCGCCGCCCTCGGCGTCCAGCGCCTCCAGCGAGTGCACGTTGAGCTCCTCGGCGACCAGTGCGCGCAGCTCGGGAGGCAGGGAAGCGAAGCCCGCCGCGCCGGCCAGCGCACGGGACAGCGGCTGGCGTGTCCGGACGCCGGACGACGCCCGCGCCGACCGCCCGAGCTCGACCAGCCGCCGCGCCAGCGCCATCTGCCCGGAAAGCCGGGAGTCGATCAGCTCGGCCGAGTAGGAGGGCCACGAGGTCAGGTGCACCGATTCGGCGGCCGAAGCGGGCCGCAGCACCCCCCACACGTAGTCGGTCAGGAACGGGATGACCGGCGCCATCAGCTGTGTCAGCGTCACCAGGCACTCGTGCAGTGTCGCGAACGCCGAGGCGCCCTCGGCGGAGCCGAAGCCGTCCCAGAACCGCCGCCGGGACCGGCGCACATACCAGTTGGACAGGTCGTCGACGAGCGTCGCGAGCCGGCGGCCCGCGGCCGCGCTGTCGAACGCCTCGAACGCCTCGGTTACGTCGCGCACGCACGCGTGCAGCTCGGACAGCAGCCACCGGTCGAGCAGCGGCCGCTCCGGCACCGGCGGCGCGGGCGCGGTCTCCGGGACCCACGGCTCGGCGGCGGCGTTCGCGTACAGCACCAGGAACGAGACGGTGTTCCAGTAGGTGAGCAGCACCTTGCGCACGATCTCCTCGAGCACGGCCGACCCGATCCTGCGCTGCGCCCACGGCGACCCCGAAGCCGCGAAGAACCAGCGCACCGCGTCGGCGCCGTGCTCCTCCATCAGCGGCATCGGCTCCATCACGTTGCCGAGGTGCTTGCTCATCTTGCGGCCGTGGGCGTCGACGACGTGCCCGAGTGTCACCACGTTCTCGTACGAGGACCTGCCGAACACCAGGGTGCCCACGGCCATCAGCGAGTAGAACCAGCCCCGCGTCTGGTCGATCGCCTCGCAGATGAACTGCGCGGGATACGATTCGGCGAACTCGCGCTCGTTGCGCAGCGGGGCCCCCCACTGCGCGAACGGCATCGACCCCGAGTCGTACCACACGTCGATCACCTCGGGCACCCGCCGGGTGTCGAGCCCGTCCTCAGGACAGGGGAACGTGACGCCGTCCACGTACGGCCGGTGCGGGTCGAGGCCCGAGAGGTCCTGCCCGGCGAGACCGCCGAGTTCGGCCAGCGACCCGACCGCTGTCACGTGGCCGTTGCCGCACTCCCACAGCGGCAGCGGCGTCCCCCAGTACCTGGTGCGGGACAGCGCCCAGTCGACGTTGTTCCGCAGCCACTCGCCGTACCGCCCGTGCTTGATCGTGGGCGGCTGCCAGTTCGTCTTCTCGTTCTGTTCGAGCAGCTGCTCCTTGCGCGCGGTCGTCTTGACGTACCACGAGGGAAGCGCGTAGTACAGCAGCGGCGTGCCGCATCGCCAGCAGTGCGGGTAGCTGTGCTTGTGCAGCTCGGAGCGGAACAGCAGCCCGCGGCCGGCCAGATCGGCGATCAGCGGCTTGTCCGCGTCCTTGAAGAACATCCCGCCGACGAGCGGGACGCCGCTGGAGAACCGCCCGTCCGGCCGGATCGGGTTGACCACCGGCAGCCCGTACTGCCGCGATGTCTCCATGTCGTCGGCGCCGAACGCCGGCGCGAGGTGGACGAGTCCCGTGCCGTCCTCCGTCGTCACGAAGGTTCCGGTTACCACCAGGTGGGCGTCGGGAATATCGATCAGACTGAACGGGCGCTGGTATCTCGCCCCGAGCAACTCGGCTCCGCGCAGGCGTGCGAGGACGTGCCAGCCTTCTCCGAGCACCCGGGCGAGCAGCGGCTCGGCGACGACGACGCGGTCGCCGTCGCCGTCCTTGCGGGCGATCGCGTACATCACCTCGGGGTGCACCGCGACGGCGGTGTTCGACACGAGCGTCCACGGCGTCGTCGTCCAGACCAGCAGGTCCGCGCCCGCCAGGTCCGGGTTCGAGCCCTCGGGCACGGAGACCAGGGGGAACCGCACCGTCACCGAGGGGTCGGAGACGTCCCGGTAGACGTCCGGCTGGCCCATCTCGTGGTCGGAAAGCGCGGTGCCGCAGCGCGGGCAGTACGGGCTGATCCGGAAGTCGCGGACCAGCAGGCCCCTGTCATAGATGGTCTTCAGCGACCACCAGACCGACTCGATGTAGTCCGCGTCCATCGTCCGGTAGGCGTCGGACAGGTCGATCCAGTAGCCCATCCGCTCGGTGAGCGCCGAGAACGCGTCGACGTGCCGCAGCACGGACTCCCGGCAGCGCTCGTTGAACTCGGCGACGCCGTACGCCTCGATGTCCCGCTTGCCGGACAGGCCCAGTTCCTTTTCCACCGCGACCTCGACCGGCAGCCCGTGGCAGTCCCAGCCGGCCTTGCGCTTGACGTGGAATCCCTGCATGGTCTTGAACCGCGGGAACAGGTCCTTGAAGACACGCGCCTCGATGTGGTGCACGCCGGGCATGCCGTTGGCGGTGGGGGGCCCCTCATAGAACGTCCAGCGACGGCCGCCCTCGGTCTGCTTCAGCGACTGATCGAAGGTCCGCGCGCGGTTCCACCGCGCCAGGATCTCGTGCTCGATCACGGGCAGGTTCACCTGCGCCGGCAGGGCCGGCAGCGGCTCGCCCGGGCCACGCGGCCTGCCGCCATGGGCATGGCCGGTGCCGTCCGGCCCTTTAGCGTTCGACATGGTGGGTGCCTCCAGTGCTTGAACTGGAGGGACGAGGCACGCTCTTCGCGCCGCCCCGCGGTACCACCCTCCTTGGCCGGGGCGGATACCACCGCCCGTTCGGCCCTCTCATTGTGATCGCCGGTTCTACTGGGCCGCGCCGTTGCAGGGCCGCGGCTTTTCTTCCGGCTGCTCCGGGGTGATCTGGTCCGTAGCGCACACCCCCGGGCTCGCACCGTCCCCGGGTCGCTCCTGGCAGCTTTCAGCGGCAGCTGTCCCCATCAGCGCGGGATCAGGATAGCCGATCCCCGCCATAGGACCGAACCCGTTTGGGCCGCCGTTATTCCCGCTCCCGGCGCCGCGCTCCCGCGCGCCTGCCCTTCCGACCGCCGCGCGGCGCGCTCCGTGCACCTCCCATGTCACCGCCGCGGCGCGTTCCCCGCATCTCACCCTTCCGCGCCCACCCCCCTTTCCGCGCCCCGCACCTCCTTTGCCGTGCCCTTCATCCCGCGTTCGGCTGCCGTTTGCAGGCGCAAGCCATCGGGACTTATCCTCCGTTGACTGCCTGAATCGATGATCCATCAAGGGTGAGGCCAAAGATGCCCGCTGCGCCGCGGTCCCGTGCCGCCGATCTTCCCGTCCGGCCAGGTGAGGAGCCGTGGACCGACGAGGAACTCGCCGAGGTGCGCACTGAGCTCGAGTCCGAGGCGGGCGGGCTGCGGGCCGAAATCGGCCAGATCGAGTCCCAGATCGCCGAACGCCTCTCCGATGCGGTCGGGGACGCGGGCGACGACCAGGCGGACGCGGGCGCGAAGGCGTTCGAGCGCGAGCATGAGCTTTCGATCACGAACAACGCGCGGGAACTGCTCGATCAGACCGAGCGTGCGCTCGGCAGGATCGATGCGGGAACATATGGAGTATGCGAATCGTGCGGCAAGCCGATAGGGAAGGCGCGCCTGCTGGCGTTCCCGCGAGCGACCCTGTGCGTGGAATGCAAGCAGCGCGAGGAGCGCCATTGAGCCCGCACGCCGGCGAACGAAGCGGGGATGGGCACGACGCCGTGCCCGGTGACCCCGGCACCGGGTCACCCGCCGGCCCGGGCACTCCGGCCGGCGCCAGGCCGCGCCGGGTCTGGGTGCTGGCCGCCGTCGCCGCGTTCGTGCTCATCGCCGACGTCGTCTCCAAGACCCTCGTCGTGGCGAACCTGTCCGGCAAGCCGCCGCTGCACCTGATCGGCGGCGTCTTGATGTTCACCGAGCTGCGGAACTCGGGCGCGGCGTTCGGCATCGGCACGGGGGACACGATCGTGTTCACGGCGATCGCCCTCGCAGTGATCATCTACATCGTCCGTACCGCGCGCAACCTGCGCAGCCTGGGCTGGGCGATCACGCTCGGGCTGCTGCTCGGCGGGGCCGCGGGCAACCTGGGGGACCGCGTGTTCCGTGCGCCCGGGCTCTTCCGCGGCCACGTCGTCGACTGGATCGAGGTCACGCGCTGGTGGCCGGTGTTCAACCTGGCCGACTCCGCCATCGTCTGCGGCGGTGTGCTCACCGTCCTGCTGGCGCTCCGCCGCATCCGCCTCGACGGCGCCCGCGACGCAGGTCCAGCGGCCTCCCGCTCTGGGGCCCCGGGCCGGCAGGCCGCGTCCAGCCTGGATCCCTCAGATCCCCCCGCGAACCCGGCATCCCCCTCCGGCCCCGCGCCCCATTCGCGTTCGGTCCCCGCCGGGGGCCCAGCCCCCCATTCGCGCTCGGCCCCCGCCGGGGGGCCAGCCCCCCATCCGCGCAAATCCGACATATCTGGACATGCGGACCTGGCGGCGGACCTGGAAACGTGACGTCAGATGAACGCTTCGTCCTGGTCCCCGAGGGGCTGGACGGCGAGCGGCTCGACGCGGCGCTGGCCCGGATGTTCGGGCTGTCCAGGGCGCGCGCGGCCGAGCTGATCGGCTCCGGGCAGGTGCTCCTCGACGGCCAGCCGGCTGCCAAGTCCGACCGGGTGCTGGCAGGCTCGCCGCTCGCGGTCACGCTGCCCGCGCCCCCCGTTCCCACGGTGCCCGCGGAGCCGGTCCCCGGCATGGTCATCGTCTATGAGGACGACGACATCGTGGTGGTCGACAAGCCACGCGGCGTGGCGGCCCACCCCACGCCCGGCTGGTCGGGCCCGACCGTGCTGGGCGGCCTGCTCGCCGCCGGGCACACGGTCGCCACCAGCGGCGCCGCCGAGCGCCAGGGCATCGTGCACCGGCTCGACGCCAACACCACGGGACTCATGGTCGTCGCGAAGAGCGAGCACGCATACAGCGTGCTCAAGCAGGCGTTCCGCGACCGCGCGGTCGGCAAGACGTATCACGCCCTGGTGCAGGGCCACCCGGACCCGCTGCGCGGCACGATCGACGCGCCCATCGGCCGGCACCCGTCTGGCGACGGCAGGTTCGCGGTCGTGGCCGGCGGCCGGCCGAGCGTCACTCACTACGACACGGTCGAGGCCTTCCGCGCCGCGAGCCTGGTCTCGGTTGGCCTCGAAACGGGCCGGACGCACCAGATCCGCGTGCACATGGCCGCGCTCCGCCACCCCTGCGCCGGCGACCTGCTCTATGGCGCCGACCCGGTACTGGCCGCGCGCCTGGGCCTGACCAGGCAGTGGCTGCACGCCGTCAGCCTGTCCTTCGCCCACCCGGCCGACGGCCGTCAGGTCGCCTTCACCAGCGACTACCCCGCCGACCTCGCCCGCGCCCTGGACACCCTCCGCGCCGAAACCTGACCCCCAGGCGCCATCCCCGGAACGACACCGCAGCCCGCAGGGCACCAAGATCGAACCGCTGCCACGCCCCCGGGGCGGTCACATCCGCGGGCAGCACCTGCTCTGCCGTCCCGCAAGCCCCGTAGCTCACGCCCCACGACCCTTAACTTCCACGATGCCTGACCGGCGAACGGCTCGTCGAAACGAGGGTGCCAAATCCGGCTCTAGCTTAAATCTCTCGGGAAGGTAACTAACCTCATCGATCGCTATCCGCCCCCCAGGCCCACAGGTAACACCCCTGCTGCCGGCAGTCGGCCCCTACGCGGGGCCAAATGCGCCAACGGCCCCACTGGGCGGGGCCAAATGCGCCAGCGGCCCCGCCGCCATCGGCTGAGGCTGGGGGTAGTGCGGGCCGGTGATGGCGGAGCGCGAGGCGGGCCCGCGCCGAGGCTGCGGGCACGCGTACTCAGGTCGGGCCCGTGCCGGGGCCGCGGGCACGCGCGTACTCAGGTGGGGCCCGTGCCAAGGCTGCGGGCACGCGCGTACTCAGGTGGGGCCCGCGCCGGGGCCGCGGGCACGCGCGTACTCAGGTCGGGCCCGTGCCAAGGCTGCGGGCACGCGCGTACTCAGGTGGGGCCCGCGCCAAGGCCGCGGGCACGCGCGCACTCAGGCCGGGCCCGCGCCAAGGCCGCGGGCACGCGATCGGGCGCGCGCCGGCGCGCCGCCGCCGCCCCGAACCGCCGACCCGATAGGGTGTCACTACCGGGCTGGCGCGGTGACCTCAGACGGTCCGCCAACGGGGGCGGGTTCCGTCCGCGGGTGCGGCGTCGGCCGCCTTCCCCCGGTTTCGGTCAGTGTCACGCGCCGCGCACGGCCACAAGGCGCGGGCGGTGCGTAGCGTGCCTGGAGGAGGCGGTTCGTCCATGGCGGCAACGGCGGTATCCCCGTACGCCCACCTGCACGTGCACACCGAGTATTCGATGCTGGACGGCGCCGCCCGCCTCAGGGAACTGTTCGCCGAGGTGCAGCGGCTGGGCATGACGCACGTGGCGATGACCGACCACGGCAACATGTTCGGCGCCGCCGAGTTCCACCGGCAGGCCAGGGACGCCGGTATCACGCCGGTGATCGGCATCGAGGCCTACGTGGCACCGGAAGCCCGGGGCAACCCCGCGCGCATCCTCTGGGGCCAGCCGCACCAGAAAAAAGACGACGTCTCCGCCAGCGGCGCCTACCTGCACAAGACGATCTGGGCACGGGACTCCCAGGGACTGCACAACCTGTTCAAGCTGTCCTCGCGCTCCTACGCTGAGGGCTGGCTGGTCAAGTGGCCGCGGATGGACAAAGAGATCATCGCCGGGCATTCCGCCGGGCTGATGGCATCCACCGGCTGCCCCTCGGGCGAGGTACAGACCAGGCTCCGGCTCGGCCAGTTCGGCGAGGCGCTCAACGCCGCCGCCGAGTGGCAGGACATCTTCGGCAAGGAGAACTACTTCCTGGAGCTGATGGAGCACGGGCTCGCCATCGAGCGCCGGGTCCGCGACGGGCTGCTGGAGATCGGCAGGAAGCTCGGCATCCCGCCGGTCGTCACCAACGACTCGCACTACACCCGCGAGGCCGACGCCGAGAGCCATGACCTGCTGCTGTGCATCCAGACCGGCAAGACCCTGGCGGACGCCGACCGGTTCCGCCTCGAAGGGGCCGGCTACTACATCAAGGCCGCGCAGGAGATGTACGGCCTGGACAGCAGCGACATCTGGCAGGAGGGCTGCCGCAACAGCCAGCTGCTGATCGCCGACCGGGTCGACCCCAGCGGCATGTTCGAGTTCATCAACCTCATGCCGAGGTTCCCCATACCCGGGGGCTACGCGTCCGAGGACGAGCTGTTCGCCGCCGAGGTGTGGCGGGGCATGGACCGGCGCTACCCCGGCGGGTACGACGAGCAGCGCCGCCGGCAGGCCGAGTACGAGATCCAGGTCATCTGCCAGATGGGCTTCCCCGCCTACTTCCTGGTCGTGGCGGACTTCATCAACTGGGCGAAGAACAACGGCGTCGCGGTCGGCCCCGGCCGCGGCTCGGCGGCCGGCTCCATCGTCTCCTACGCGATGGGCATCACCGACCTGGACCCGCTGGTGCACGGGCTGATCTTCGAGCGCTTCCTCAACCCCGAGCGCGTGTCCATGCCCGACATCGACATCGACTTCGACGAGCGCGGGCGCGCCGACGTGATCAGGTACGTCACCCAGAAGTGGGGCTCGGACAAGGTCGCGCAGATCGTCACCTACGGCACGATCAAGGCCAAGGCCGCGATCAAGGACGCCTGCCGGGTGCTCGGCTTCCCGTACGCGCTGGGCGACCGCATCACGAAGACGTACCCGCCCGCCGTGCTGGGCAAGGACATGCCGCTGTCCGGGGTGTTCGACGAAAAGCATCCGCGGCACAAGGAGGCGGCGGAGTTCCGCGCGCTCTACGAGGCCGAGGCCGAGGTCAAGCAGGTCGTCGACAAGGCGCGGGGCATCGAGGGGCTGATCAGGCAGCCGGGCGTGCACGCGGCCGGCGTGATCATGTCGGCGGAGCCGCTGACCGACCACATCCCGGTGTGGACCAGGCACTCCGACGGCGCCGTCATCACGCAGTTCGACTACCCGACCTGCGAGGCCCTCGGGCTGCTCAAGATGGACTTCCTTGGCCTGCGCAACCTGACGATCATGGCCGACGCCATCAACGCGATCGCCGGCAACCGGGACATCGCGATCGACCTGCTCGGCCTCCCGCTGGACGACAAGCCCACGTACGAGCTCCTTGGCCGCGGCGACACGCTCGGCGTCTTCCAGTTCGACGGCGGCCCGATGCGCTCCCTGCTGCGGCTGATGAAGCCGGACAACTTCGAGGCCATCTCCGCCGTCGGCGCCCTGTACCGGCCGGGCCCGATGGGGGTGAACTCGCACACCAACTACGCGCTGCGCAAGAACGGCCAGCAGGAGATCATCCCCATCCACCCCGAGCTCGAAGAACCCCTCAAGGAGGTCCTCGAGCCCACCTACGGCCTGATCGTCTATCAGGAGCAGGTGCAGAAGGCGGCCCAGATCATGGCCGGCTACACGCTGGGACAGGCGGACCTGCTCCGCCGCGCCATGGGCAAGAAGAAGAAGGAGATCCTGGACAAGGAGTTCGTGCCGTTCCAGAAGGGCTGCCGGGAGCACGGCTACTCCGACGAGGCGATCCAGGCGGTATGGGATGTGCTCGTGCCGTTCGCCGGGTACGCGTTCAACAAGGCCCACTCGGCCGCCTACGGGCTCGTCTCGTACTGGACCGCCTACCTCAAGGCGAACTACCCCGCGGAGTACATGGCCGCGCTGCTCACCTCCGTGGGTGACGACAAGGACAAGTCCGCGCTGTACCTGAGCGAGTGCCGCCGGATGGGGATCAAGGTGCTGCCGCCGGACGTGAACGCGTCCGCGGCCACCTTCACCCCGGTGGGCCGGGACATCAGGTTCGGCCTGGCGGCGATCAGGAACGTGGGCGGCAACGTCGTGGAGGCGATCATCGCCGCGCGCAAGGCGAAGGGCGAGTTCGTCAGCTTCTCCGACTTCCTGCGCAAGGTGCCCGCGGTGGTCTGCAACAAGCGTGTGATCGAGTCGCTGGTCAAGGCCGGCGCGTTCGACTCGTTCGAGCATCCGCGCAAGGGTCTGGTGCTGATCCACGAGCAGGCCGTCGACTCGGTGATCGACATCAAGCGGAACGAGGCGATCGGCCAGGACTCACTGTTCGGCGGCGACGCCGAGGCGGAGGCCGTCTTCGAGGTGGCGATACCGGATGGCGAATGGGAAAAGAAGACCCGGCTGAACTTCGAGCGCGAGATGCTCGGGCTCTACGTCTCCGATCATCCCCTGCTTGGCGTCGAGCACATCCTCGCGCGCGACACCGACTGCTCGCTCGCCGAGCTGATGAGCGCCTCCGAGGAATCCGAACGCCCCGACCGCCCGCGCGGCGACCGCTCCGACGGGCAGATCGTCAAGGTCGGCGGGATCCTCTCCGGCGTGCAGCGGAAGATCACCAAGCAGGGCAACCAGTGGGCCGCCGCCACGCTGGAGGATCTCGGCGGCGCCATCGAGGTGCTGTTCTTCCCGCAGACCTACCAGCTGTACGCGACCAGCATCGCCGAGGACGCGATCGTGGTCGTGAAGGGCCGCGTCGACCGCCGCGATGACGTGCCGAAGCTGATCGCGATGGACATGACGATCCCGGACCTGTCGGCGGGTGACGGGGGCCCTTTCGTGGTATCGCTGCCGGTGACGCGCTGCGTCCCGCCGGTGGTGGAGCAGCTGCGTGAGGTGCTGCGCACCCACCCGGGCCCGACCGAGGTGCACCTGCGGTTGCGCGGAAATCAGCGCACGACGGTGGTGCGCCTCGACGACAAGCTCCGCGTGACCGCCTCCCCGGCGCTCCTCGGCGACCTCAAGCAGCTCCTCGGCCCCGCCTGCGTCACCTGAACGGCCCGGATCCCGGCGCCCCGGGCGCGCCGCGTTGACACGCGTTCGGCGGTAACGATGTACTTCGCGGCATGACAGAAACGATGGGCACCGCCGCCTTTCCGGTCACGACCGGGCTCGGGCTGCGGGGCATGACCGTTCAGCAGGACCTTGGCGTCGCGTTCGGCCTGGTGGTGCGCAGCATGGGGGTCGTCAAGGGCATCGGCGCGGGGTTCAAGGCGCTCCGCCAGGGCGAGGTCACCCAGTACACGGAGCTGCTCGAGGACAGCCGCCGGCACGCGATGGACCGGATGATCGAGAACGCGAAGCTGCTCGGCGCGAACGCCGTCCTGGGGATGCGCTTCGACTCCTCCGAGATGGGCCAGCAGCTCACCGAGATCGTCGCCTACGGCACCGCGGTGGTGGTGGCCCCGGCATAGACGGCCCCCCGCATAGATGGATCCCGGCGGACAGCCCGCGCGGATAGCCTGGTTGCCGTGGAAGAGGAGCCAGCTCGCCGCCGTACTCTCATCGGGGATACGGAACGGGACCGGCTTACCGCCTTGCTCCGGGAGCATTACGCCGCCGGGCGGCTGACCCTGGACGAGTTGCGCCGCCGGGCGGGAATCGTGCTCTCCGCCGCGTACGCGGACGAGGCGGTCGCGGTGCTCGCCGACCTGCCCGGCGGCGCGGCTGCCGGCGCCGGTGGCGGCGTGCCCGGCGGCAGGGCCGGGCGCCGTTCGGGGTGGCTGCCGCGGAAGGGGCACGCGCAGGCGCGTGAACCCGAGCCGGGCTGGGTGCCGACGAACGAGCGCTTCCGCGACCCGTCCAGCGGCGTGATCATGCGGGTCTGGATCGCCCCGTCGGACTCCAGCCGCCACTACGTGCCCGACGACACCCTGGGCTAGCCGTACGGCGCGGCCCCTACACCTCGGTGAGCTGGTCGAAGAACGCCCGGTACCGGCGGAAGGCGGTCCGGAGCAGTTCGGTGTCCGACGCGTCGCCCTCCTCCCAGGAGGCCCGGAGGCGCTGCTCCCGCCGCTGAATGGCGGTGACCAGCGTCTCGGTGAGCTCGGTGACGATCCCGGCGGCTTCCTCGACCGAGGCCCGCGGGTTGTCGACGAACTCGGACTGGATCCGCAGCCAGTCCTCCCGCAGGCTGGCGGCGCTGTCCAGCAGCGGGCCGTCGTCCATGTCCGCGCTGACGCTCCCCGGCACGGCGCCCGTGACGCCGCCGGGAAGCTCCCCGGAGCCCGGGATGTCGCCGGTCATGCTCTCGGGGACGGCACCGGCGGCCGTCCCGGCCGGCACGTCGTCGGTCACGCCATCGGGTTCGAGCGCGGTCGGCGGTGTCTGCGGCTGGAGCGTCGTGAGCCTCGAGTCGCGGTCCCGGCGGTTCGCGGTCTCTTCCCCCGCGGGATCAGTGACGTTCTCTGGTTGCATCGTCATCGCTGGTCACTCCGTCGTCTCACTCCGTCGTCGTGGTCGAGGTCTTTGTCGCGTTGGCCGCCGTACGGCCGTCACCGGCCTCGGTGGTGGCCGCCGGGGCGGCCGGGTCCGCCGCGTCGGCCGCGGCGGCGTCGGCCGCGGGCACGTCGCCGCCGGTCAGCTCCTGGAACAGCGTGCGGTACTGGATCATGGCCCGCCTGAGATCGTCCGTCGACGCGCTCGGGGCGTTGTCGGTGATCTCTCGCGCCTGCCGGTAACCGGTCACCGCGCCGGCGTGGTCGACGGACAGGTTCGCCATCTCCTCGTCCCGGTCCTCGGCCGCCGGGTAACCGCGGTCCCTCTCCACCGCGGCGACCAGCGCACTGGCCTCTGCCACCGCCCCGGCCGGGTCGTCGACGAAGCGCTCCTGCACGGCGGTCCACTCGCCGGCGTAGTGCGCCCGCTGCTCGGCGGTGAGCGGGTGAAGGTCAAGCTGCGCCACCCGGCGCTCCCGCGCGGTGAGCTCGGCCTCGGCCTGGCGCGACCCCTTTTCGGCCGCCAGCCGCTCGTATTCCGGGCCGAACCGGCCGCGCAGGGCGCGCCGGCGCATCTGCCTGGTCACCACGGCCGCCACGGCGGCCACGACAAGAACGACGATCACGATGGCGATAATGGCTCCGGTCGACATGGGCACCTCCCAACCGTGTCGTTAAGCCAGCCCCCGTCTGCCCCGGAAACCCTTCCCTAAACGGAATCCGTGACGCCGGGGGATGCCCCGCGCGCCATGAATGCGGCCGAAGGCCAGTCATGGCCGGCTCGCCGGCGCGTTCATCAGCGAACAGCCGCCAGCCCGCCGCGCCTGTCTCCGTGACGCGTACTATCTTGCGGGAAGCTGTTGCGAGGTGAGATGACGGACAGTGGGATGACGAAGACGGGAACGGCGGAACAGCCGTCCGGGACGCCAGGGGACGGCCGGCGAGGGGGACGGTCGCGGGCCGCCGCCGCGCGGCGGCTGTTCGCGGCCCTTGCCGGCAGCGCGGTGCTGGGTCTCCCGGCCGGCCTGATCTGGGGGGCGGTGGCGCCCCGCGCGCTGCTGCAGGAGGTGAGCCAGGGCACGGCGCAGCTGGTCAACGCCGAGTCCAGCGTGTTCATCGGCGCCGACGGGTGGTTCTGCGCGATCGCCGCGGCCGGCGGCGTGATCACCGGCGTGCTCGGTTACCGGCTTCTCATCTACCGCAGAAGCTGGGGCGCTTCCGCGGTCGCGGCGGCCGCCCTGATCATCGGCGCCCTCGCCGCGGCCCTGATCATGCTGTGGACCGGCGAGCAGATGGGCCTCTCGGCCTACCAGCACCAGCTCGCCTCGGCCGCCGACGGCACGCTGTTCAGCGCGTCGCTGGGGCTCGGCGCCAAGACGGCCCTGGCGTTCTGGCCGATGTTCACCTCGATCGTCATAGTGCTCGCCGAAATGGCCGTCCGCCGCCCCCGCCCCAGCGATCCCGGTTCCGCCCCGCTCGGCTACGGCGTCCCGCCCGAGTAACCCGCGTCCAGCATGCGGACGAGGCGCTCACGCCGCGGCCACTCTCCGTAGACTGGGCCCGTGATGCCGGACCCCGCGGTGAGCCCCCCGCGTATCGACCTGCGCGGCCGCGACGCCGCCGGCCTGACTCGCGCCGCGCTGGACGGCGTGCTGCCGCGGGCGGCCCTCGACGTCGGGGCCGCCGTGGAGCGAGTCCGGCCGATCTGCGAGGACGTCCGGCGCCGGGGCGGCGCGGCGGTGCGCGAGCACACGATGCGCTTCGACGGCGTGGACCTGGCGAGCACCCGGGTACCGGCGGAAGCCCTGGACGATGCGCTCCGGTCCCTCGATCCCGCGGTCCGCGACGCGCTGGCCGAGGCGGCGCGGCGGGCCCGCGTGGTGCACGAGGCGCAGCTGCCGCGCCGCGCCGACACCGAGCCGGCGCCCGGGCTCTCGGTGTCGACCCGGTTCGTTCCCGTGCAGCGGGCGGGCGTGTACGTGCCCGGCGGCCTCGTCGCCTACCCCTCGTCGGTGGTGATGAACGTGGTGCCCGCCCAGACCGCCGGGGTGCGCAGCATCGCGGTGGCCTCGCCGCCGCAGCAGGAGTCCGGCGGGCTGCCGCACCCGGCCGTGCTCGCCGCGTGCGCGCTGCTCGGCGTGCGCGAGGTGCACGCGGCCGGCGGCGCCCAGGCGCTGGCCATGTTCGCCTACGGCACCGCCGAATGCGAGCCCGCCGACGTGATCACCGGCCCCGGCAACGTCTACGTTGCCGCCGCGAAACGGATCCTGCACGGCGCCGTGGGCATCGACGGCGAGAACGGTCCCACCGAGATCGCGATCATCGCCGACCACACCGCCGACCCCGCCCACGTCGCGGCCGACCTCATCGGGCAGGCCGAACACGACGAGCTGGCCTCCTGCCTGCTGATCACCCCCGACCCGGACCTGCCCGGCCGGGTGGACGCCGAGCTGGCCCGCCAGCTTCCCGCCACCCGGCACCGCGAGCGCGTCGAGGCCGCGCTGCGCGGCCAGGCGGGATACGTGCTCACCGACGACATCACGGCCGCGCTCGCCGTCTCCGACGCCTGGGCGCCGGAACACCTGGAGGTGCAGACCGAAGACGCGGCCGAGGTCGCCGCCCGGGTACGCAACGCCGGCGCGGTCTTCACCGGCCCGTACTCGCCCGTCTCCCTCGGCGACTACCTGGCCGGGTCCAATCACGTGCTGCCCACCGGCGGCACCGCGCGGCACACCAGCGGCCTGTCGGTCTACCCGTACCTCAAGGTGGTCAACGTGATCGAGTGCGACCGGGACTCGCTGGCGGCGGTCGCGCCCCGCGTCGACGCGCTCGGCGGCGCGGAGGACCTCGCCGCCCACGTCGCGGCCGTCCGCATCCGCGTGCCCGCCGACGGAGAGACACGATGACGGGGGAGATGCCACTGCCCGTTCGGGATGACCTCGCCGGCCTGCATCCGTACGGCGCGCCACAGCTTGACGTCCCGGTCCGGCTGAACACCAACGAGAACCCGTACCCGCCGGGCGACCGGCTGCGGCGGGCGATCGGCGAGGCGGTCGCGGAGGTGGCCGGGACGCTGAACCGGTACCCCGACCGGGACGCGCTCGAGCTGCGCAAGGACCTCGCCGGGTACCTCGGGCACGGGCTGACCCCCGCGCAGGTGTGGGCCGCCAACGGGTCGAACGAGATCATCCAGCAGCTGCTGCAGGCGTTCGGCGGCCCGGGACGCTGCGCGCTTGGCTTCGAGCCGTCGTACTCCATGCACCCGCTGATCTCGCGCGTCACCGCCACCCGGTGGATCGCGGGGCGGCGGGACGAGGCGTTCGGCCTCGGCGCCGAGGCCACCGTGCGGCAGGTCCGCGAGACCCGCCCCGACGTCGTCTTCCTCACGTCGCCCAACAACCCCACCGGCACCGCCATCCCGCTGGGCGTGATCGAAGCGGTGTGCGACGAGGCGCCGGGGATGGTGATCGTGGACGAGGCGTACGCCGAGTTCGCGGGTGCCGGGACGCGCAGCGCGCTGACGCTGCTGCCGCGCCGGCCGCGGCTCGTGGTGACCCGCACGATGTCCAAGGCGTTTGCGATGGCCGGAGCCCGCGTCGGGTACCTGGCCGCCAGCGAGGACGTGATCAGCGTGCTGCTGACCGTCCGGCTGCCCTACCACCTGTCCGCCGTCACCCAGGCGGTCGCGCGCGCCGCCCTCCAGCACGCGGCGGAGCCGCTGGCCAGCGTCGCCGCGATCCGCGCCGAGCGGGACGCGCTGGTGTCCTGGCTGCGCGGCCGCGGGCTCATCGTCGCGGGCAGCGACGCGAACTTCGTCCTGTTCGGCGTGCTGCCCGACCGGCACGCCGTGTGGCAGGGGCTGCTCGACCGCGGCGTGCTGATCAGGGAGACCGGCCCTGAGGGCTGGCTGCGGGTCACGGTCGGGACGCCGGCTGAGGTGGCTGCGTTTCGTGCGGCTTTGGAGGAGGTGCTCTCTTAGTGGGCCGAACGGGACGTGTTTCAAGGGAAACGCGCGAGACATCCATCCTGGTGGAGCTCGACCTCGACGGGACCGGGGCGGCCAGCGTGTCGACCGGCGTCCCGTTCTTCGACCACATGCTCGGGCAGCTCGGCAAGCACGGCGGCCTCGACCTGACCGTGCGGGCCAAGGGCGACATCGAGATCGACGCGCACCACACGGTGGAGGACACGTCGCTCGCCCTGGGCGCGGCGCTGCGCGAGGCGCTGGGGGACAAGGCCGGCATCACGCGGTTCGGTGACGCCGTCGTGCCGCTGGACGAGACCCTGGTCCAGGCCGCGGTGGACCTGTCCGGGCGGCCGTACGTGGTGCACCGCGAGCCGGACGGCATGGCGCCGCTGATCGGGAGCTACGACACGACCCTGACCAGGCACATCTTCGAGTCGCTCGCGTTCTCCGCCGGGATCTGCCTGCATGTTCTCGTGCTGAGCGGGCGCAATCCGCACCACATCGTCGAAGCGCAGTTCAAGGCCGTGGCGCGGGCGCTGCGGACGGCGGCGGCGCCCGACCCGCGCACCGCCGGCATCCCGTCGACCAAGGGGGTGCTATGAGCGAGCCGGAGGGGCTCGAAGGCGGCCCGGAGGCGAGCGCGAGAGCAGAGCGCGAGCCGGCCGGGTCTGCCGGGGGCGAGCGGGGGGTGCTGTAGCCGTGGCACCGCGCGTGGTGGTGCTGGACTACGGGTCGGGGAACCTGCGGTCGGCGGAGCGCGCGCTCGCGCGGGCGGGCGCCGGCGTGTCGGTGACCGCGGACGGCGACGCCGTGCTCGCGGCGGACGGCCTCGTCGTCCCCGGCGTCGGCGCGTTCGCGGCCTGCATGGCGGGGCTGCGGGAGGTGGGCGGCGACAAGCTGATCGCCCGGCGGCTGGAGCTGGGCCGCCCGGTGCTCGGCATCTGTGTCGGGATGCAGGTGCTGTTCGCGGCCGGCGTGGAGCACGGCGTGCACACCACGGGCTGCGGGGTGTGGCCCGGCACGGTCGGGCGGCTGGAGGCCGGTGCGCTGCCGCTGCCGCACATGGGCTGGAACACGGTCGCCGCGGCCCCCGGGTCCGTGTTGTTCCGCGGCCTCGACCCGCAGACCCGGTTCTATTTCGTGCACTCCTACGCCCTCGCGATGCGGTCGGCTGGGGAGCTTGTCTCGGCGGGCGCGCTGGTGTCCTCCTGCTCGCACGGCGAGCCGTTCGCGGCGGCCGTCGAGCAGGGAACGGTGTCCGCTACCCAGTTCCACCCGGAGAAGTCCGGCGACGCGGGAGCCGCCCTGCTGTCCAACTGGCTGGAGACGCTGAAGTGACACTTACTCTGCTGCCCGCCGTCGACGTGGCGGGCGGGCAGGCGGTGCGGCTCGTGCAGGGCGCCGCGGGCACCGAAACGGGCTACGGCGACCCGCTGCGGGCCGCGCTCGCCTGGCAGCGGGCCGGGGCGTCCTGGATTCACCTCGTGGACCTCGACGCCGCGTTCGGCCGCGGCTCCAACGCGGAGCTGCTGGCCGGGGTGACCGGCAAGCTGGACATCGCGGTCGAGCTGTCCGGCGGCATCAGGGACGACGAGTCGCTGGCCAGGGCGCTCGGCACTGGCTGCGCCCGGGTGAACATCGGCACCGCGGCGCTGGAGAACCCGGACTGGGTCCGCTCGGTCATCGCCGCCCACGGCGAGCGCATCGCGGTCGGGCTCGACGTGCGGGGAACGCGGCTGGCCGCCCGCGGCTGGACGGCCGAGGGCGGCGAGCTGCATGAGACGCTCGAGCGGCTCGACGCGGACGGCTGCGCGCGTTATGTGGTCACCGACGTGACCAAGGACGGCACGCTGCGCGGCCCCAACCTGACGCTGCTGCGCGACGTGTGCGCGCGCACCAGGGCGCCGGTCGTCGCCAGCGGGGGGGTGTCGAGCCTCGCCGACCTGCGCGCGATCGCGGCCCTGGTCCCGCTGGGCGTGGAAGGCGCCATCGTCGGCAAGGCCCTGTACGCGGGCGCGTTCACCCTCCAAGAGGCCCTCGCCGCGGTGACGTCGCCCGGCACCCCACCGGACGGCACCCCACCGGACGGCACCCCATCGGACGGCACCCCATGACCGTCGCCGTGCGGGTCATTCCCTGCCTGGACGTGGACGGCGGCCGGGTCGTCAAGGGCGTGAACTTCACCCGGCTGCGGGACGCCGGCGACCCCGTCGAGCTGGCCGCCGCCTACGACGCCGAGGGCGCGGACGAGCTGACGTTCCTGGACATCACCGCGTCCAGCGGCGGCCGCGAGACCATGTATGACGTGGTGCGGCGGACCGCCGAGCAGGTGTTCATCCCGCTGACCGTCGGCGGCGGCGTGCGCTCCACCGGCGACGTGGACCGGCTGCTGCGCGCCGGCGCGGACAAGGTCTCGCTGAACACCGCCGCCGTCGCCCGGCCGGAGCTGCTAGGCGAGGCCGCGCGGCGGTTCGGCTCGCAGTGCGTGGTGCTGTCGGTGGACGCGCGCCGCGCGGCCGGCGAGCCGCGCCCGCCGAGCGGCTTCGAGGTGACCACGCACGGCGGCCGGAAAGGCACCGGCATCGACGCCGTGGCATGGGCTCAGCAGGCGGCCGCGCTGGGCGCGGGGGAGATCCTGCTGAACTCGATGGACGCCGACGGCACCACGGCCGGGTTCGACCTGGAGCTGATCCGCGCCGTACGCGCGGCGGTCACGGTCCCGGTGATCGCCAGCGGCGGCGCGGGAACGCTCGCCCACTTCGCCCCCGCGATCGGCGCGGGCGCGGACGCGGTCCTCGCGGCCAGCGTCTTCCACTTCGGCGTCCTGCGAATCGGCGAGGTCAAGGACGCCCTCCGCGCCGCCGGCCACCCGGTCCGCTGATCACGGCTCGCCGGCTCCCGGCCTGCCCGTGTGGTGCCTGCCCGTGTGCGACGCGGCCATGGCGGCGCCGACGATGCCCGCGTCGTTGCGCATGGCCGCGGGCACGACCTTGGCCCGGATACCGGTGAGCAGCGGGACGAACTTGTCAGCCTGCTTGCTGATCCCGCCGCCGATGATGATCAGGTGCGGCGACAGCAGCGCCTCCATGTGCTGGAGATACTCGTCGACCCGCCCGGCCCACTTGCCCCAGCTCAGGTCGTGCAGCTCCTTGGCGCGCTCGGACGCGCGCTTCTCCGCGTCACGGCCGCGGATCTCGATGTGGCCGAACTCGGTGTTGGGCACCAGCACGCCGTCGGTGAACAGCGCGCTGCCGATGCCGGTGCCGAACGTCAGCATGAGCACGGTCCCGGGCTGGTCCTTCCCGGCGCCGTAGGTCATCTCCGCGACACCCGCGGCGTCGGCGTCGTTGAGCACGGTCACCTCGCCCCCGGTCGCCTTGCGGAACAGGGACGCGGCGTCGGTACCGATCCACGCCTTGTCGACGTTGGCGGCCGTCCAGACGGTCCCGTCCATGACGACGCCAGGGAAGGTGCAGCCGATGGGCCCGTTCCAGCCGAACGAGACCGTCTGTTCCCGCACCACCGCCGCGACCGCGTCCGGGGTGGACGGCCGCGGCGTCTCGATCTTCTGCCGGGCGGCCAGAAGCTGGCCGGTCTCCAGGTCCACCGGCGCGGCCTTGATACCCGTGCCGCCGATGTCGATCCCTAGTACGTGCATGAGCGGTCCTTCTCCCGTGCTGTCAGCTTCCCGCGCCAGACGGTATTACTCGTTCGGCAGTCTGATTATCATCGATGGTGAGGAGAGAGGAGGCGGCGGATGCGCTGGATCAAGGTGGCAGCCGTCGTGGGCGGCGCGCTGATCGTCTTCTTCGTGCTTGATTCGCTTGTACACCTCGTTCTCGGCTTGCTGACGACCCTGGTGTTCGTCGCTCTTGTCGCCGGCGGGATTGCCGTCGCCGTCAAGATCGCCGCCGCGCGGCGGAACAAGGAGGTCCGCGGTTCGTCCCGCCGCCGGGACGAATACGAGGTGCGCGAGGAGCCGCGGCCGGGCATCGTGGCCGTCCCGACGCCACCGCCGCCGGCGCACAGCACCGTGAACGTCGACGACGAGCTCGCGCGCCTGAAGCGGGAGATGGGCGGGTAGCCGGCGCCGTCGCCATGACAGACGTCGACGCGCTGTCCGAGCCCGCGCAATCGCTGCGCGAACCGCGCGAGCTTTTGCTCGCCTACCTGGACGCGTACCGCGCGGCCGTGCTGCAGAAGCTCGACGGGCTTTCCGGCGATGAGCTGCGCACCAGCCGCCTGCCCTCCGGGTGGACGCCGCTCGAGCTGCTCAATCACCTCGCGTATGTGGAGCTGCGCTGGGTCCACTGGGGCTTCAACGGCGAGCGGCTCGATTCCCCGTGGGCCGACGCCGGGCCCGGTGGCCGGTGGCATGTCCCCGGCGGGCGGTCCGCCGCCGACGTCCGGCGGTTCTTCATGGACACGTGCGCGCGGTCGCGGAAGATCATCGAAGGAGCGGGCCTCACCCAGGAGGCGGCGACCGGCGGCCGGTTTTCGGGGCAGCCGCCGGCGCTGAGCTGGATCCTGGTCCACCTGCTCCAGGAGTACGCCCGCCACCTCGGCCACCTGGACATCGCCCGCGAGCTCGCCGACGGCACCGTCGGCGAGTAAGCGGTTCAGCGGGTCCATGTCATGAGGCTGGCGACGTCTTCCTGGGTGCCGTCGAGCCTGACGCGGGCCGCCCCGGTTCTGCCCATCGCCCACATGGTCAGCTCCGCCGGGCTGCCGACGACCGTGACG
This sequence comes from Streptosporangiaceae bacterium, assembly GCA_019239975.1. Lineage (GTDB taxonomy): Bacteria > Actinomycetota > Actinomycetes > Streptosporangiales > Streptosporangiaceae > JAFAZE01. The sequence goes on along the minus strand of JAFAZE010000012.1, from coordinate 27,319 downwards.
ACCGGCGTCGCGTTCCTGACCGTTATGCGGAACGACTCGCCGTCGCCGTTGCCGTCGTCCCTGGCGAACTCGACGCCGACCGGCGCCTTGCGGAGCATGAACCGCGCCGCGCGCAGGCGGCGCCAGAGCGAGTCGGAAAGACCCGCGTCGAGCTCGCGCGGCTCCCAGTCCGGCGCGGCGCGGCGCACATCCTCGTGATGCACGAAGTACTCCACGACGTTGGCCCGCTCGTCGGCGCCGGGAATCGAGAACGGCGACAGCCGCGGCGGCCCGGACCTGACGGACTCGATGAGCTGCGGGTAGGTCAGCCGCTTGCTGATCCGCTGCTGAACCCGCGCGGTATGGCCGGCCAGCGGCCCGCCGAGCACCCCGGCCGCGGCGTCCGGGCGGCGTTCCCTGAGCACGAGGTGGGCCGCCAGGTCGCGGGTCGTCCAGCCGGCGCACAGCGTGGGCGCCTCCGGGCCCACCCGTTCCAGGAGCGCGCACAGCGCGAGGCGCTCCTGCCGCGAGTAGTTCACCTGGAGATCGTAGGCTGTATTCGCTCCCGAAGATACTGGCGAGTCAGGAAATGAGGAAACCGATGACTGATGCCGTGCGCGCCTCGCGGCTCGCCCCTGAGATCGCCGCGCGGCTCAAGCGAGACGGACGCGGCCTGATCGCGGCGATCGCCCAGCAGTACGACACCGGCGAGGTGCTGATGCTGGGCTGGATGGATGACGAGGCGCTGCACCGCACGCTGACCACGGGCCGGTGCACATACTGGTCGCGCAGCCGCCAGGAGTACTGGGTGAAGGGCGATACGTCCGGGCATCAGCAGTGGGTCAAGTCGGTGGCGCTGGACTGCGACGGGGACGCCGTTCTGGTGAAGGTCGACCAGGTGGGCGCCGCCTGCCACACCGGCGACCGCACGTGCTTCGACGCGGACGTCCTCGGCGCCGCGCCCGGCGACCGCCCGCCCGCGGCCCCGCGGGAACAAGCCCCGCGGGAACAACCGGCACGTTGGAAATCTGAGCCGGCTATAACCGGCTCAGATTTCCAACGTGCCGCCAAGGGGGAGGACTGACCCGGGTGAGCCGGCGGGAGTTCGGTGCCGTGCTGGTGGCGGGCGCGGCGGGCGCCGCGCTGATCCTGCTCGCGGTGCGGCAGCGGTGGGCGCGGGCCGTGTTCACCCCGCCGCAGCCGCTGCCCGCGCAGGTGGTCGCCGTCACCGGCCAGGATCTCGTCCCCCTCACCGGGGCCCTGGCGCTGGCCGCGCTGGCCTGCCTGGCCGCCGTCATAGCCACCCGCGGCGTTGCCCGCCGGGCCGCGGGGGTGCTGCTCGCGGCGTTCGGCGCGGGCGCCGCCGTAGCCGCCGGCGGCTCGCTGAGCGCCGCGACCGTGGTCAGCGTGGCGGCCAGCCGCGTCGGCTCGCCGTCGGCCGCGGCGGTTTCCGGTGCGGCGGGGTCCACGACGGCCGGCACGCCCAGCGGCGGTACGGTCGTGATCTCCGGGTCCGCGGGCCACGCCATCCTGACCGGAGCGCCCTGGCAGGCCGCCGTGTTCGCGGGGGCCCTGGCGATCGCGGGAGCAGGCGCGGCGACCGCCTGGCGCGGCACGCGATGGCCGGTCATGTCCGCCAGGTTCGAGCGCCCGGGCGCCTCACGCCGCTCGCACGGGCCCGTGTCCGGCGCGGCGCCCTCCGGCCCGTCGGCGCCCGCTCGCGACTCCGCGGTGATCTGGGAGTCCCTCAGCAGCGGTGCGGACCCGACCGAAGAGAGCCTCCAGGCGCGCAAACCGTGACCGGCGAGTCCCGCGCGCCGGCCGTGACCGGCGAGCCCGGGCGCCGGCCGTGACCCGCGAGCCCCGGTCGCCTGCCGCGGGCCGCCGCGTGGTGTTCGTCGCCGAGCACGAGCCCGAGGTCGCCGAGATGATGCGCCGCTATCTCGAGCGCGCGGCCATCCGCGTTCTGGCTACCGGCAGCCCCGCCGAAACGCTCGCCATGCTCGGCGACCCTGCGGAGCCGCCGGCGGCGCTCTTCGTCCTCGACCTCACCATGCCCGGCCTGGACGTCCGACGGGTACGCCGGGCCCTGACCTCCGGCGCGCAGGTGCCCGTCGTCTTCCTCGTCGACGGCCACGGCGTCCGCCCGCGCGGCCTGAGCGGCCCCGCCGCACGCGACCGGCGCTGGATCACCCGCCCCTTCAGCCCGCGCACCCTGGTAACGGCGGTGACGGAACTCCTCCGCCCGCCTCCCGCCGCCCCGCGCGCCGCACTGGTTCCTCCCGCACCGGCGTCTCCCGCACCGGCGTCTCCCGCACCCGCGTCTCCCGCACCGCTGCCGCCCGGCGAGCCCCTCGCCACGTCCGCGCCGCCGTCACCAGCCGCCGCCGGGGCCGCGCTGGCCCTGGACCCCGCGCACCGGGCCGTCACCGTCGCCGGGCAGAGCGTTCCCCTCACCCGCACCGAATACGCGCTCATCGCCGCGCTGGCCGCCCGGCCAGGCCGCGTGCTCAGCCGCGCCGCCCTGCTCGCCGCGCTCGAAGACACACGCGGCAAGAGCCCCGGCGCCCGGGCGGTTGACGTCTACATCACCCAGTTGCGTTTCAAGCTTCCCGCCGTCACCATCCGCACCGTCCGCGGCATCGGCTACGTACTCGACCTCCCCCGCTAACGGCGCCACCAGCGCCACCCCGCGCATTGCGCACCGGTTACGTCAAGGATGTGGCATGCGAAGGTAAGCCAAGTGCATGGCGGAGGCAAACTCCAGGGGGCACCGCCCAGCCCGTGAGGCGGCCGGGCTAGCATCGGTGGCGCAACATTTCCGACTTGAGGGGACGACGGAACCGCGTGAGTGTGCTCGACGAGATCCTCGATGGCGTGCGTGCCGATCTCGCCGAACGGCAGCGGCGCGTCTCGCTGGAACAGCTGAAGGAACGGGCGCGGCGGGCACCGTCCCCGCGCGACGCCCTGTCGGCGCTGAGGGCGGACGGCGTCAGCGTGATCGCGGAGGTCAAGCGCGCCAGCCCGTCTCGCGGCCAGATGGCGGCGATCGACGATCCCGCGGCGCTGGCGGCGGACTACGAGGCCGGCGGCGCGCGGGTGATAAGCGTGCTGACCGAGTCGCGCCGGTTCGGCGGTTCGCTGGAGGACCTCGCCGCGGTCCGCAAGGTCGTGCAGGTGCCGCTGCTCCGCAAGGACTTCGTGATCAGCTCCTACCAGCTGTGGGAGGCACGGGCCCACGGCGCCGACATGGTCTTGCTGATCGTCGCCGCGCTCGGGCAGAGCGCGCTCGTCTCCCTTGTGGAGCGCGCCGCCTCCATCGGCCTGCTGCCGCTGGTGGAGGTGCACGCCGACGGCGAACTGGACCGCGCCCTCGACGCTGGCGCCACCGTGATCGGCGTGAACGCACGCGACCTCGGCACGCTCGAGATCGACCGGTCCATCTTCGGCCGGCTCGCCGCCCGCATCCCCGAAGGCGTCGTCAGGATCGCCGAGTCGGGTATCCGCGGGCCGCGCGACCTGCTCGCCTGCGCCGCCGCGGGGGCGGATGCGGTCCTGGTCGGCGAGTCCCTGGTGACCGAGAAGAACCCGCGGGGCGCCGTGGCCGACCTGGTGACGGCGGGCTCGCACCCGGCTCTGCGCGGAGAGCACTGATGACCGCACCGCCGGCGGAGCCGATGCCCTCGGCCCTGCCCCCCGCCGAGCCCGACATTTCTACCGTTCCGGACGTCTCGGGCCATTTCGCCCGATATGGCGGCCGCTTCGCGCCCGAGGCCCTCATGGCGGCCCTCGACGAGCTGACGGCCGAGTACGAGCAGGCCCGCAAGGACCCGGAGTTCCAGGCCGAGCTCGGCGCCCTGCTCAGCGGCTACGCGGCCCGGCCCACGCTGCTCACCGAGGCGAAGCGGTTCGGCCGGGAGCACGCGGGCGGCTGCCGGGTGCTGTTCAAGCGGGAGGATCTCGCCCACACCGGCTCGCACAAGATCAACAACGTTCTCGGCCAGGCCCTGCTCACCAGGAAGATGGGCAAAACCAGGGTGATCGCCGAGACCGGCGCCGGGCAGCACGGCGTGGCGACCGCGACCGCGTGCGCGCTGTTCGGCCTGGAGTGCGCCGTCTACATGGGCGAGGAGGACACCCGCCGCCAGGCGCTGAACGTGTCCCGGATGCGGATGCTCGGCGCGGAGGTCATCCCGGTCACCACCGGCACGCGGACGCTGAAGGACGCCATGAACGAGGCGTTCCGCGACTGGGTGACCAGCGTGCAGACCACGCACTACTGCATCGGCTCGGTCGGCGGCCCGCACCCGTTCCCGATGATGGTGCGGGACTTCCAGCGGGTGATCGGCCTCGAGGCACGCGAGCAGATCCTGAACACGGCCGGCGGCCTCCCGGACGCGGTCATCGCGTGCGTCGGCGGCGGGTCCAACGCCATCGGCATCTTCCACGCGTTCATACCCGACGATAAAGTTCGCCTGATCGGCTGCGAGGCCGACGGCACCGGGGAACCCGGCAGGAACGCCGCGACGATCAGCCGCGGCTCGCCGGGCGTGCTGCACGGCATGCGGACCTACGTGCTCCAGGACGACGAGGGGCAGACGCTGGGCACCCACTCGATCTCCGCGGGCCTGGACTACCCGGGGGTGGGGCCGGAGCACGCCTGGCTGAAGGACAGCGGCCGGGCCGAGTACCGCGCCATCTCCGACGCCGACGCGATGGAGGCCTTCGCGATGCTGTGCCGCACCGAAGGGATCATCCCGGCGCTGGAGTCGTCGCACGCGCTGGCCGGCGCCGTGCAGGTCGGCCGCGAGCTCGGCGGGAACGGGACAATCCTGGTGAACCTGTCCGGCCGCGGCGACAAGGACATGGAGACGGCCTCCCGGTGGTTCGGCGTATGAGCACCGCGACGAGCTCCAGCGCCGCGGCGAGCCCGAAAACGAGCGCCGTCACGGTCGCTTTCGAGAGGGCACGGGCGGAGAACCGTGCCGCGCTCGTCGGCTACCTCCCGGCCGGCTTCCCGGACGTGCCCACGGCGATCGCCGTCGCGCTGGCGATGGCCGAGACTGGCGCGGACGTCATTGAGGTCGGCCTGCCGTACTCGGATCCGCTGATGGACGGCCCGGTGATCGCGGACGCGGTGCACCGTGCGCTGAGCAACGGCACCCGCATCCACGACGTGCTGCTCACCGTGGAGGCGATCGCCAGCGTCGGCACCCCAGCCCTCGTCATGACCTACTGGAACCCGGTGGATCACTACGGCGTGGCGCGGTTCGCCCGCGACCTCGCCAGCGCGGGCGGCTCCGGGCTGATCACCCCGGACCTGACGCCCGATGAGGCGGGGCCATGGCTCGCCGCGTCCGGCGAGACAGGGCTCGACCGGGTGTTCCTCGTCGCGCCCAGCTCCACCGATGAGCGGATCGGTGCCGTGGCACAGGCTTGCCGCGGTTTCGTCTACGCCGCCTCGCTGATGGGCATCACCGGTACCAGGGATGCCGTCAGCGGCCAGGCCGCCGGGCTGGTCGCACGGGTTCGCGGCCACACGGCGCTGCCGGTCGCGGTCGGCCTCGGCGTCAGCGACCCGGCCCAGGCCGCCGAGGTCGCCGCGTTCGCCGACGGCGTCATCGTCGGCTCCGCGTTCGTCCGCCGCATAACCGACGCCCCCGATCCCAAAGCCGCCATCGCGGCGGTAAGGGACCTGACGTCCGCCCTCGCCGAGGGAGTGCGCCAGCGGCGATCCTAGCCGCAAACACGGTAACGTCCTTGTATGCGCCTGGCGTACATCCCCAGCCCGGCCCGGTCGAGCTGGCATTTCGGACCGCTGCCGGTGCGTGCGCAGGCGTTGTGCGTGATCGCCGGGATACTCCTCGCCGTATGGCTGGCCGGCCGGCGCTACCGCGCCATCGGCGGCCGGCGCGGGGTGGTGCTCGACGTGGCGGCGTGGGCCGTCCCGGCCGGCCTGATCGGCGCCGCGGCGGGCGTGGTGCTCGTCGACGGCAGGCGGTTCTTCGACGGCAACCCGGGGCTGTGGCACACGGTACGGGCGTGGGACACGGCGATCGGCTTCCCGGGCGCGGTGGCGCTGGGCGCGGCCGGCGCGTGGCTCGGCTGCCGCCGCATCCACGGCCCGCGCGGTGAGCGGGTCCGGCTGGGCCCGGTGGCAGGCGCGGCAGCGCCGGCGATCGCGTTCGGGGCGGCTGTCGTGTCGCTGGGTAACTGGTTGGCGCAGCGGAGTTACGGCGAGCCGTCGTCGCTGTGGTGGGCGGTGCGGATTTCCCCCGAGCACCGGCTGCCAGGTTATGAGAATTACGCCACATTTCAGCCTGTCTTCATGTATCAGGCGCTCTGGGATGTGGCCACCGGAATTACCGTGATCTGGGCCGCGCGGCGGTTCTCGCTGCCCGGCCCGCGGGTATTCGCCCTCTACGCCGCGCTGTTCGCCCTCGGCGGTTTCTGGCTGGAATGGCTGCGTATCGGTCAGGCGACGCTTGTCCTGGGTATAAGAACAACGGAGCTCGGCGACGCGGTGGTCTTCGCGCTCGGGGTTGGTTACCTGATCCGCACCAGGCGCATGCGGGGAGTAGACCTGCTGCCAGCGCCGAAGTCGGCTCTAGAAAGAGATTCCTCCAGTAATGTAACCTCGGTGTAATCTTCGCGTAGCAGCAGGGCCAGCGTCGTCCCGACCGCGGAAGAGCAGGTGAAGCGGAACGAGACGACAGGAGTGTTGATGGGGCCTGCCGCAGCCGATGGACTTTACGACAGCCGGTTCGAGCACGACGCCTGTGGTGTGGGCTTCGTCGCCGACCTCTCGGGCCGCGCTGGTCACGACGTGGTGACCAGCGCCCTCCGCGTCCTGTGCAACCTGGAGCACCGTGGTGCCCTGGGAGCCGATCCGGAAACCGGTGACGGCGCCGGCATCCTCACCCAGGTACCGGACGCGTTTTTCCGCGCCGTATGCCCCTTCCCGCTGCCCGCGGCTGGCTCGTATGCGGCCGGTCTCGCTTTTATTGATACGGAACGAGATGTGGCGCTTCCCACGGTCGCCCGTCTCGCCGAGGCCGAGGGGCTGACCGTCCTCGGCTGGCGTGACGTCCCGCATGACCTCGCCGCCTGCGGCGAAGGCGCCCGCGAGGTGATGCCGCGGCTCGCGCAGCTGTTCGTCGCCGGCTCCTGCGGCGAGGCCGGCATGGAGCTGGAACGGATGGCGTTCTGCCTCCGCAAGCGCGCCGAACACGAGGCCGGTATCTACTTCGCGAGCCTGTCCTGCCGCACGATCGTGTACAAGGGCATGCTCTCGGCCCCGCAGGTCGAGCGGTTCTTCCCGGACCTGTCCGACGAGCGGTTCGCCTCGGCGCTCGCGCTCGTGCACTCGCGGTTCTCCACCAACACGTTCCCGTCCTGGCCGCTGGCCCACCCGTACCGCTACGTCGCGCACAACGGCGAGATCAACACGGTACGGGGTAACCGCAACTGGATGCGTGCCCGGGAGGCGATGCTCGCCAGCTCGCTGATCCCGCCGTCCGCCGACGGGAAGGGCATCGAGCGGCTGTTCCCGATCGTCGACCCCGACGGCTCGGACTCGGCGAGCTTCGACGAGTGCCTGGAGCTGCTGCACATGGGCGGCCGGTCGCTGCCGCACGCGGTCCTCATGATGATCCCGGAGCCGTGGGAGAACCACGAGGAGATGTCCGCGCAGCGCCGCGCCTTCTACAAGTTCCACGCGTCCTTGATGGAGCCGTGGGACGGCCCGGCGCTGATCGCGTTCACCGACGGCACCGTGATCGGCGCGGTGCTGGACCGCAACGGGCTCCGCCCGGGACGGTACTGGGTGACCGGCGACGGCCTCGTCGTGCTGGCCAGCGAGGTCGGCGTGCTCGACATCGAGCCCGCCCGCGTGGTCCGCCGGGGCCGGCTGCAGCCGGGCCGGATCTTCCTCGCCGACACGGCCGCGGGCCGCATCGTCGAGGACGAGGAGGTCAAGGCCGGGTTCTCCGCGGAGCACCCGTATGAGGACTGGCTGCACGCCGGCGTCGTTCACCTGGACGACCTCCCGGACCGTCCCCGCCAGAGCGCCAGCGGGTCCGCTCCCGTCCCCTCCGGCGGCGGCCTGGTGGCGCTGCAGCGGACGCACGGGTACACCGAGGAGGAGGTGCGGGTCATCCTCGCGCCGATGGCGCGGGCGGGCGCCGAGCCGATCGGCTCGATGGGCACCGACACGCCGGTGGCCGTGCTGTCGGACCGGCCGCGGCTGGTTTTCGACTACTTCACCCAGCTCTTCGCCCAGGTGACCAACCCGCCGCTGGACGCGATCAGGGAGGAGCTCGTCACCTCGCTGGCCACGACCATCGGCCCGGAGCAGAACCTGCTCGAGCCGGGCCCGGCCTCCTGCCGGCAGATCGAGCTGCCCTACCCGGTGATCAGCGAGACCGGCCTCGCCAAGATCATTCACATCAACGACGACGGTGACCTGCCCGGCTTCGCCGCGCACGTGGTCGACGGCCGCTACGATCCGGCCGGCGGCGGCGACGCGCTGCGCGCCCGCCTGGCCGAGATCTGCGCCCAGGTGTCCGCCGCGATCACCAAAGGCGCCCGGCTGATAATCCTGTCCGACCGCGCCTTTGCAGGCGGACCCGGGGGCTCGTCCCCCGGCAAGGGGGGTCCGGGGGGATGGGCCCCCCCGGGGCGGGGGGTCACCGGGGGGTCGTCCCCCGGGGGCAAGCAGGGCGGAAACCTGATTCCGATCCCGTCGCTGCTGCTCACCGGCGCGGTGCACCATCACCTGATCCGGGAGAAGACCAGGACCAGGGTCGGGCTGATCGTCGAGGCCGGCGACGTCCGCGAGTGCCACCACCTCGCGCTGCTGGTCGGCTACGGCGCCGCGGCCGTGTGCCCGTACCTCGCGCTGGAGACCGTCCGGGACCTGGCCCGCCAGGGCAAGCTGGGCGGGCTCGGCGCCGAAAAGGCCGCGGCGAACGTCATCAAGGCGCTCGGCAAGGGCCTGCTGAAGATCATGTCCAAGATGGGCGTGTCCACGGTCGCCTCCTATACCGGCGCCCAGATCTTCGAGGCCATCGGCCTCGGCGCCGAGGTCATCGGCACCTGCTTCACGGGGACCACGTCGCGGCTCGGCGGCGTCGGGTTCGGCGTGCTCGCCGAGGAGGCCGCCCGGCGTGCCGCGCACGCCGCCGGCGGCCCGGGTTTCGCGCACCGCCGGCTGGAGACCGGCGGGGAGTACCAGTGGCGGCGCGAGGGCGAGCCGCACCTGTTCAGCCCCGAGACGGTCTTCAAGCTGCAGCACGCCACGAGGACCCGCCGCTACGAGATCTTCAAGGAGTACACCTCCCTCGTCGACGGCCAGTCCGCCCGGCTGGCGACGCTGCGCGGCCTGCTCCGCATCCGCGGCATCGACGACGGAGAACAGGCACCACCTCTCGTTCGGGTACCCATTGATGAAGTGGAGCCAGCCTCGAGCATCGTGCGGCGGTTCGCCACCGGGGCGATGTCCTACGGCTCGATCTCGGCCGAGGCGCACGAGACGCTCGCGATCGCGATGAACCGGCTCGGCGGCCGGTCGAACACGGGGGAGGGCGGCGAGGACCCGGATCGGTTCATCCCCGACGGCAACGGCGACCTGCGCCGTTCGGCGGTCAAGCAGGTGGCCAGCGGGCGGTTCGGCGTCACCAGCGAGTACCTCGTCAACGCCGACGACCTGCAGATCAAGATGGCGCAGGGCGCGAAGCCGGGGGAGGGCGGCCAGCTTCCGGGGAACAAGGTGTACCCGTGGATCGCGAAGACCAGGTACTCCACGCCGGGCGTCGGGCTCATCTCGCCGCCGCCGCACCACGACATCTACTCGATCGAGGACCTCGCGCAGCTCATCCACGACCTGAAGAACGCCAACCCGGCCGCCCGGGTGCACGTCAAGCTCGTCGCCGAGGTGGGCGTCGGCACCGTGGCGGCGGGCGTGTCCAAGGCGCACGCGGACGTGGTGCTGATCTCCGGCCACGACGGCGGCACCGGCGCCGCGCCGCTCACGTCGATCAAGCACGCGGGCGCGCCATGGGAGCTCGGCCTCGCGGAAACCCAGCAGACGCTGCTGCGCAACAAGCTGCGCGACCGCATCGTGGTGCAGGTCGACGGGCAGCTCAAGACCGGCCGTGACGTGATCATCGCCGCGCTGCTCGGCGCGGAGGAGTTCGGCTTCGCCAGCGCGCCGCTCGTGGTGTCGGGGTGCATCATGATGCGGGTCTGCCACCTCGACACCTGCCCTGTTGGCGTCGCCACGCAGAACCCCGAGCTGCGCAAGCGGTTCGCCGGCACCCCCGAGTTCGTGGTGAACTTCTTCGAGTTCATCGCCGAGGAGGTCCGCGAGTACCTGGCCGCTCTGGGCCTGCGCTCGCTCGATGAGGCGGTCGGCCGGGTGGACCTGCTCGACACGTTGCGCGCGCATCAGCACTGGAAGGCGGCCGGGCTGGACCTGTCCCCGGTGCTGCACACGCCGGCCACGGAGCCAGGAGCCGCGCTGCGGCATGTCGCTCCCCAGGATCACGGGCTGGACAAGGCGCTGGACAACACCCTCATCCAGCTGGCCGAGGGCGCGCTGGAGGAGGGCCGCCCGGTACACCTGGAGCTGCCGATCAGGAACGTCAACCGCACGGTCGGGACGATGCTCGGCTACGAGGTGACCCGCCGCTGGGGCGGTGAGGGGCTGCCCGACGGCACCATCACGGTGTCGTTCACGGGATCGGCCGGGCAGTCGTTCGGCGCGTTCCTGCCGCGCGGCATCACGCTGCGGCTGGCCGGGGACGCCAACGACTACCTGGGCAAGGGACTGTCCGGCGGCCGGCTCATCGCCTACCTGGACCCGGCGGCCCCTGCGGCCCCGGGACCGTACACCGGCGCGGGCTCCCAGCCTGACCCCGGCGGCCAGGTCATCGCGGGCAACGTGATCGGCTACGGCGCCACCGCCGGCGAGATCTTCCTGCGCGGGATGGTGGGCGAGCGGTTCTGCGTGCGGAACTCCGGTGCCGTCGCGGTCGTCGAGGGCGTGGGCGACCATGGCTGCGAGTACATGACCGGCGGCCGGGCGGTGGTGCTCGGGCCCACCGGGCGTAACTTCGCGGCCGGCATGTCGGGCGGGATCGCGTACGTGCTCGACCTTGCGGTGCGCCGGGTGAATACGCAGATGGTGGACCTGGATCCGCTGGACGACCCGGACGTGGTGTTCCTGCACGACATCGTGTCCCGGCACTGGCAGGAGACCGGGTCGGCGATCGCCGCCGCGCTGCTGGAGGACTGGGACGCGGCGCTGCAGCGGTTCACCAAGGTCATGCCGAAGGACTACAAGCGGGTGCTGTCGGCGGCGTCGGCCGCCGAACGTGAGGGCCGGGACGTCAACGAGGCCGTCATGGCCGCCGCGCACGGGTGAGGGCGTTTATCCATGGGTGATCCGAAGGGTTTTCTCACGACCGCGCGTGAAACGCCGCGGCGGCGGCCGGTGGACGTGCGGATTTCCGACTGGCGCGAGGTGTACGAGCCGTTCGCGGCCGACCGGCTCGAGCGGCAGGCCGGGCGCTGCATGGACTGCGGCATTCCGTTCTGCCACAGCGGGTGCCCGCTCGGGAACCTGATCCCGGAGTGGAACGACCTGGTCTTCCGCGGCGACTGGGAGCTCGCCGCCGACCGGCTGCACGCCACCAACAACTTCCCCGAGTTCACCGGGCGGCTGTGCCCGGCGCCCTGCGAGGCGGCGTGCGTGCTCGGCATCAACGCCGAGCCGGTGACCATCAAGCAGGTCGAGGTCGAGATCATCGACCGGGCGTGGGCGTCGGGGTTCGTCACGCCCGCGCCGCCGGCCGTCCGGTCCGGCCGCCCGGTCGCGGTCGTTGGCTCGGGGCCGGCCGGCCTGGCGGCGGCGCAGCAGCTCACCCGCGCCGGCCACGCGGTGACCGTGTTCGAGCGCGATGACGAGCCCGGCGGCCTGCTGCGCTACGGCATCCCCTCGTTCAAGATGGAAAAGAGCCACCTGGACCGGCGGCTGCGGCAGATGGAGGCGGAGGGCACCACCTTCCGCTGCGGGGTGAACGTGGGCGCCGGCATCACGGCTGACGAGCTGCGCGCGTCGTTCGACGCGGTCGTGCTGGCCGGGGGAGCGCGGGTGCCGCGCGACCTGCCGGTGCCCGGGCGGTCGCTCGACGGGATCCACCAGGCGATGGAGTACCTGCCGCTGTCGAACCGGGCGACCAACTCGCTGCCGCCGGAGCCGGAGCAGGAGCCGGAGCTGGAGAAGGAGAAGGAGCAGGAGCCCGAGCCGGCGATCACCGCGCGCGGCAAGCACGTGGTCATCATCGGCGGCGGGGACACGGGCGCCGACTGCCTCGGCACCGCCCACCGGCAGGGCGCGCTGTCCGTCACCCAGCTGGAGATCATGCCCAGGCCGCCGCGGTCGCGGCCGGGCAGCCAGCCGTGGCCGGTCTACCCCATGATCTACCGGGTGTCGAGCGCGCACGAGGAGGGCGGCGAGCGGGTCTACGCGGTGTCCACCGAGGAGTTCCTCGGCACCCCCGACGGGCGGGTGCGGGCGCTGCGGATGCTCGACGTGACGCAGGCGGGCGGCCGTTTCGAGCCGGTGCCGGGCTCCTCCCGCGAGATCCCCTGCGAGCTGGTGCTGCTCGCGATGGGCTTCACCGGGGCGGAGCGCCCCGGGCTGCTGACCGATCTGGGCGTGGAGTTCGACGCCCGCGGCAACGTGGCGCGCGCGGCGAACTACGAGACCTCCGTGCCAGGGGTCTTCGTGGCCGGCGACATGGGCCGCGGCCAGTCGCTGATCGTCTGGGCGATCGCCGAAGGCCGCAGCGCCGCCGCCGGGGTGGACACCTACCTGGGCGGCCGCGCGGACCTCCCGGTCGCGATCCCGCCGGCCGCCCGCCCGCTGGCGTTACCGGCGGCGCGAAGACCGCCAGAATACCGGCAAAATAGAAGATAGCCCCGCGCCGCCGGACGTCATACGCTTGGCCTGGCGACGGGGGAGCGGCGCGTCGGTTCGGCGACGGGAGCGGGCATGGCGGGTCGGCAGTGAGCGCGGCGGCTACCGGTGACCCGCCACGTGCTCAGCGCGCGAACGGCCGTCTTCGCCTCCTCGGCGAGCGCGGACCGCGGCGCGTTCACCGGCCTGCAGGCGGGGGTCATCGCGGCGGCCGTGGTGATGGCCGCGGGCAGTGCCTGGGGGCTGTCCCGGCGACTGGCGGAGTACCGGTGAGCGCCGCGTGATGACCAGGGAGCAGGCCGCCGCGGCGGTCGAGGCGGCCACCGGCGAGCGTGCCGCGATCCAGGCGAACCTGCTGGACCTCGAGGGCAGCTTCGGCAAGCGGCTGCTGGCCGGGGCGTCGCTGTCCGGCGAGACGAAACAGCGCTGGGATACGGCCGCCGCCGCCCTGGCCGGCCTGCGGGAGATCTACACGGCGTACTCGGCCGCCGCCGGCCGGCTGCGGGAACAGGTCACCACCCCCGGGTCGAGGATCAGCGAGCTTGCCCGGCTCCGGGACGGCGCCATGCGGCGCATCTCCGGCCTGGCCGCCGCCGCGGCGGCCGCCCGCGCCGCCCGCTCGGACGCCGCGGCCGCCTGGCAGCGGGCCGCGGCGAGGATCGCCGCGCCGGCGCTGCCGCAGCTCCCGCCCGACATCGCGGACCCGCCGCTGGCCGGGCTGGAAGCGCCCGCCGCCGCGGGCCGGTGGACGCGGCTGTCGCCGGAGCTGGACCGGCTCGATCGCGAGCTCGCGACCGCGCGTTCGACGTATATGGATACCGAACGGGCGGTGGTTGCCCTGCTGGCCCGGCGCGACGAGCTGCGCGGCCTGCTGGACGCGTACAAGGCCAAGGCGGCGCGCCTCGGGGCGGCCGAAGACCCGGCTCTCGCCGCCCGTTACGACCGTGCACGGGAACTGCTGTGGAGCGCGCCCTGCGACCTGGAGGCGGCGTCCGAAGCGGTGACCGGCTACCAGCAGGCGATCCTCGCGATGAGAGGACAACGGCGATGAGCGAGCCGGCCGGGTTTCCCGAGCCGCGGGAGGCGGAGCGATGACGGCGGCACCGTGCACGCAGCCGGGCTGCGGCGGCACGATCGAGGATGGCTACCGCACGGGGAGCCGGGGTACCCGCGGCAGCCGCAGTTCGCGGAGCTACCGGGCGCTGGCCCGGCTGACGCCCGACGCCAGGCGGCGGGTCGAGCTGGTCGACATGGCCAACGCGGTTCGCCCGAGGACCTGGGTATGACGTGCCCGTCCTGCGGCCAGCCGGTCGCCGCCGAAGACGGTTTCTGCGAGGCCTGCGGGGCGGAGCTCAGCCCGCCCGCGGTCAGCGCGGCGGCGCCCGGGTACGTACCGGAGTGCCCGGTGTGCTCGGCGGATCCCGACGGTCCGCCGGGCACGGTCAGCCCCGAGGGCTACTGCGAGTCCTGCGGCCGTAAGGTGCCGTCCGGCCGGGACCACATCGAGCTCGACGCGGGGCTGCTCGCCGGTGTCACCGACCGCGGCCTGCGGCACCAGCGCAACGAGGACGCGATGGCGCTGGCGTCGGCGCAGATGCCCGGCGGCCCGGTCGCGGTCGCCGTGGTGTGCGACGGCGTCTCCTCCGCCCCCCGGCCGGACGAGGCGTCGCTGATGGCGGCGCGGACCGCGGTGCGCGCCCTGCTCGCCTCGCTGCGCGCCGGGGAGGACCCGGCCGCGGCGTCCCGGGAGGCGGTGCGCTCGGCCTCCCGCGCCCTGGCGGACCTGGCGGAGCCGGACAGGCCCGAGGGGGCGCCGTCCGCCACGTATGTGTCAGCGATCGTGAGCGGTGACGCGGTGACGGTGTGCTGGCTCGGCGACAGCCGCGTCTACTGGCTGCCCTCCGGAACTCCAGACGGCCCCAAAGCCAGGCGCCTCACCAGCGACGACTCGGTCGCCGAGGAGATGGTCGCGTCCGGCCTCGCGAGCGAGGCCGACGCGATGGCTTCCCCGCAGGCCCACGTGATCACCCGCTGGCTCGGCGCCGACCTGCCCGAACCGCGGCCGCATGTCGAGCGCTTCCGGCCGCCTGGGCCCGGGGTGGTCCTGGTGTGCTCCGACGGCCTGTGGAACTACCGGCCCGAGGCGGCCGGCCTGGCGGAACTCGCCCTCCCCGCCGCGCTGACCGACCCGCTCGCCGCCGCCGGAGCGCTGGTCAAGTTCGCGCTCGACGCCGGCGGCACGGACAACATCACCGTCGTGCTGGCGCCCTTCCCGCCGGCCAGGGCCGCCGGGCCCGGCACGCAGAGCCCGACCGAGGAGAACCCATGAGCGACCTCGGCTTCACCGTGGAAGTCGACCAGAACCAGTGTTTTCCCGAGGGCGGCCGTGACGTCAGCGCCATGGTCACGGTGACGTCCTCCGGAACGGCCGGCGCCGAGACGCAGGCCGCCGACGCCGCGGCGGGGAGCGCGGAGGTCATCATCATGGACTGCTCCGGCTCGATGAGTCTCCGCGCACCAAGATCCGGGAGGGCCGCGCGGCGGCCGCGGCGGCCGTGGGGGTGCTCCGCGACGGCGTGCTGTTCGCGCTTATCGCCGGCACGAACGTCGCCAGGCCGGTCTACCCCCCCGGACGGCTCCATGGCGGTCGCTGACGCGCGGACCAGGGGCGAGGCCAGGCTGTGGCGGTGGCCCGGCTGCAGGCCGGGGGCGGAACGGCGATAGGCCAGTGGCTGCGCCTGGCATACCGGATCTTCGAGTCCTACCCGGCGAAGCTACGGCACGCCATCCTGCTCACCGACGGCAAGAACCAGCACGAAACGCCCGAGCAGCTCGAAATGGCCATCGGCCTGTGCGAGGGCGTGTTCAGCTGCGGCTGCCGGGGCGTCGGCACCGACTGGCAGGTCAGCGAACTGCGCAGGATCTCGACCGCGCTGCTCGGCACCGTGGACATCGTTCCGGGCCCCACGGGGCTCGCCGCCGACTTCGAGGCGATGACGCGCAACGCGATGAGCAAGCAGATCGCCGACGTCGCGCTGCGGGTGTGGACGCCGCAGCAGGCGGAGCTCAGGTTCGTCAAGCAGGTGGCGCCGGCCGTTGACGACCTGACCGGCCGGCGGACGCAGTCGAGCCCGCAGGCCGGCGACTACCCGACGGGTGCGTGGGCGCCCGGCGAGAGCCGCGACTACCACGTGGGCGTCCGGGTGAACCCGGCGGGGTCGGCCAGGAGATGCTCGCCGCGCGGGTGAGCCTCGTCATGAACTCACCGTCCGGCCCGCAGGTGCTGGGACAGGGGCTCGTCCGGGCGATCTGGACCGACGACGAGGCGCTGTCCACGAAAATCAATCAGCGAATCGCGCACTACACCGGCCAGGCCGAGCTCGCCGAGGCGATCCAGGACGGGCTCGAGGCACGTAAGCAGGGCGACGAGGAGACCGCGACGGCCAAGCTCGGCAAGGCGGCCGCGCTGGCTCACGGGTCCGGCAACGAGGACACGGCCCGGCTCCTCGCAAAGGTGGTGGATGTCGTTGACGAGAAAACCGGCACCGTTCGGCTGAAGAAGACGGTTGATGACGCGGACGAGATGGCGCTTGATACCAGGTCAACCAAGACGGTTCGAGTTAGAGGGCGAGCAGGTGCGGCTTCGCGACGGCGACCGGATCAACCTCGGCGCATGGACGGTCATCACCATCGAGCACTCCTGATCGCCGTCACCGGCACCCCGGCGTCCTCCCCGCCGCTCGCGCCCAGCGCCACATAGCCGCCGGTCCCATGATCCCGGAATCGTAGGGTCGCATGCGGCACCTTAACTTCCAAAACCCCGTTCCCCATCAGCGTGTCGTGGAAACTAGAGGCCGAATACAGGGTTCTGGCTTGGTCTCAGAATGAGAACTAACCTCATCGATCGCTATCCACCCTCCAAGCCCACAGGTAACATCCCTGCCGCCGGCAGCCGACCCCTGGGCGGGGCCAAATGCGCCAGCGGCCCCACTGGGCGGGGCCAAATGCGCCAGCGGCCCCGCCGCCATCGTGAGCCCGGCCGCGACCACCCAGACACAGCCAGAGCCGAATACGGAATACGGCACCAAAGTTTCCGCCAAACCTGTTAGCCGCGCTATGCGGCCCACCGGTACTCGGGTCTCGCTAGTACTTCGGCCCCACGAACTCGTCCAGCCGCGCGACGGCTTCGCGCCGCGCCACCGAGATCATGTTGGGTCGCGAGTACCGCCAGGCGACGCCGAGGTGATCCAGCGTCTTGCCGCACAAGCTGAGAATGTCTTTTGATTCGTTGGAGAAGAAATAGCGGGGATACTCGTACCAGTGGACGCCATCATTGAGCTGGCTCCGGACCCGATTCACACAGCGGGCACCGTCGGAGTGAAACAAGCCGCGGGCGAACGCGGGCATCACCGAGGACATCGCATGCTCGGCTGCGGCCATGAGACCTGGCCAGCTATCGCAGCATGTGAGGCTCAGGGCGTAGACTCCCCTCCGTCCGCGGGTTATGTGACCGTCGCCCAGGTAGAGCCCCAGCAGGTATGCATAAGCTTTCTCGTTCAATGACCTTCCGTGGCAACGGGGGCACTGAGCTTCGGGCCGCCGGGACATTGCGGTGGTACTGCGACGCCTGCCATTCCGCCAGTGCCGGATGGCAGCCATTTTCACGCCGCAGATCTCGGCGTTCTCTCGGTCAAGAACGTCAAGGTCCGACAAGAGCAGAGCAAGATCTACCGTGCTGCGTGGATACATGGGCCATTGTCGCGCGGTTCACTGACAGTTGAGCGTGTCTCACACTAGGTGCCGGGAGCGGGATTCGAACCCGCACGCCCTTCCGGGCAGACGCTTTTGAGACGTCAATGTCTGCCAGTTCCATCATCCCGGCTTGTGTTCGGACCCCAGTATGCCCCGGATCGGGCCCACATGGCAGAGCGCGGACTCTGCCGATTGGTCTACCGGGGCTCGCTGCCGCTCCAGGGGGAGCGGCTAGGGCTAATCTACCCTGTGACTGTAGGCTCATGGGCGTGAGCCAGAACGTGTTGCGCGTCGTGATCGCCGAGGACGAGGCCCTGATCCGCCTGGACCTCAAGGAGATGCTCGAAGAGGAAGGCTACTCGGTCGTGGCCGAGGCGGCCGACGGCGAGGCAGCCGTCGAGCGGGTAACCAGCCTCCGGCCTGACCTCGCGATCCTTGACGTGAAGATGCCGGTGCTCGACGGGATCTCCGCCGCCGAGCGGATCGCGGCGGAGCGTATCGCGCCGGTTGTCATACTGACCGCGTTCTCGCAGCGCGACCTCGTGGAGCGGGCACGCGACGCCGGCGCGATGGCGTACCTGGTCAAGCCGTTCACCAAGGCCGACCTCGTGCCGGCGATCGAGATGGCGGTCAGCAGGTTCAACGAGATCCGCGCGCTGGAGTCCGAGGTGGGTACGCTGCGTGACCGGCTGGAGGTGCGCAAGCTGCTCGACCGCGCCAAGGGCCTGCTGCAGTCCGAGCACGGGCTCACCGAGCCACAGGCGTTCCGCTGGATCCAGAAGACCTCCATGGACCGCCGGATGACGA
The DNA here is from genome assembly GCA_019239975.1 of Streptosporangiaceae bacterium. Lineage (GTDB taxonomy): Bacteria > Actinomycetota > Actinomycetes > Streptosporangiales > Streptosporangiaceae > JAFAZE01. The sequence continues at coordinate 8,799 of JAFAZE010000012.1, read as the reverse complement.
TGCGCAAGGTCGCCGAGGCCGTGATCGAGGGAACGATGCGTGCCGGCGCGGGCGCTGGGGAGGCGGCGGCCAGCGGCAAGACCGGACAGACGCCCGGCGACGGCAAGACGGGGCAGGCGCCCGGCGACGGCAAGGGCGGGCAGGCAGCCGACGGCAAAACGGGCAAGGCGTTACCGGTCCAGGAACTCTGGGACCCGGGGGGCCGTTGGTACCGTGTCCGCCTTCCCCGGGCTGACACGTTCTCTACTTGGACCCCCGGGTCCGCTGTCCTCACGTTAGCGACCCGCCGCCCCGACGGCAAAAGCGGGTTGGGGCGCCCGACTGCGCATGGTCAGCCCCTGATTCCGTCACGTTTACCCAGATGATGCCCAAATTCCGGGGCCCCAGGGCGGCGGGCCGCCGGGACGCGGCGAGAATGCCGCCGCGAACTGGCCTCGCCAGCATGCGCCCCGGTTCGCGCGGCCGAACGTGCACGTGCAATTGCACACCGACAGTAACCGCCCGCCGCAGGTAACAATCTCATAGCCGCCGCGTGTCGGCTTGCGGGCACGTGCCGTGCCCGCGCTGCCCGGTGGCGCAATCCCGGGCTTCCACGGGCCGCGGAGCGCATCCGCGATCCCGGCGGCGCGGCGGGCAGGCGGCGCTCTCCGATGTCGCGGCATGTCCCGCTCGCGCGATGCACGCCGGCATCCCTGCGCGCGGCGAGGAGTTACGCTAACTTTTTAGTAAGGAAATGCTGCCTTGAGCGCTTGACGGCGTCGTCATCGTAACGTTTGAGTCATTCCAGCAAAGATGTTCAAAGGCGCAATCTTTCGGCTGAGTTCGAGCGTGCGGGCCCGATGGCAGGGCTGCATCGGAGACGGCCGGAAATACGCGCTGCTGTACACCGCCCTCGGCGTGCTGATCACATTCGTGACGGGTGTTTTCTATCAGCGCGCCGCGCGCCGCCACCCCGGCGGTAGCCCGCCTTGCGGCACGAAAGTGCCGACGGGCGGGCGGAGGACGTGACAGGTCAGCGGCTGCATCACGGGCGCACGACATCGCGCGCCGGGATCCGGCTCCCACGCACCCAGGCGCACGCACCCAGGCGCACGCACCCAGGCCCACGCATGCGGGTTCGTACACGCAGGCTCCACGCACCCAGGGCTCACGTGGGCAAGCCGCTGCCGGAGCGGACACGCCCGCCTCCTCTCGGGCGCAAGGTGGCATGAAACACCCAAAAAGGTATAAGTAACCCAACCGCGTAATCAAAATTAGGCATGGTTTCTGTGCGGTAGGGGGTGACTTTTGCGTTGTTAGCGCTCACAATCACCTGATGGGACCTGCGCACGCTGGTCCCACCAGGGACCCAGAGAAAGGGAGCCTACATGCGCACAGAGGGGAGACACCGCCGTCTCCGTACCGGGGCCGGCGTTGTTGCCGCAGCAGCTCTGGCCGTCGTGGGGGGCCTGGCCGCCACCGAGGCCTCGGCAAGCTCCAGCCCGGCCACAACACACCACCATGGTGAGCTGAACATCACCAAGAAGCCTTTCGGTAGCCCTGTCACCGACCCCTACGGGGGCGGGCCGCAGCAGACCTTCCGCTACACGCTGACCAACGCCGAGGGCGTGAAGATCAACCTGCTGTCCTACGGCGCCATCACCCAGGCGATCTGGGTGCCGGACCGGGAGGGTCACCAGGCCGACGTCGTGCTCGGCTTCAAGACGCTCAATGAGTACGTGACCGAGGCCAGCCCGCCGGTCATCGCCAACGGCGGCCCGTACTTCGGCGAGACCATCGGCCGGTACGGCAACCGGATCGCCAACGGCAAGTTCCATCTGAACGGCAAGACCTACACCCTGCCGCAGAACAACGGCGTGAACAGCCTGCACGGCGGCCTCAACGGCTTCGGCAACCACATCTGGCACCAGGTTGGCGGCCTCATCAAGACCGGCGACCAGGTCGGCGTGACGCTCCGGCTGGTCAGCCCGAACGGCGACGAGAGCCACCCGGCAGGCAGCCCCGGCTGCCCCAGCGGGTGCACAGGCTACCCGGCGAAGATCACGGTGGACGTCACGTTCACGCTGGACAACGAGGGCCGGTACCAGATCCACTACAAGGTGCACAACGACTCGAAGACCCTGGACACGGTCACCAACCTGACCAACCACAGCTACTTCAACCTGGCCGGCGAGGCGTCCGGACCCGCGGTGAACCAGCTGATCAAGATCAACGCGGACACCTACACCCCGACCGACTCCGGCCTGATCCCGCTCGGCACGCTCAACCCGGTCGCGGGCACGCCCTTCGACTTCCGGCACTTCACGCGGCTCGGGGACAACATCGACAACTGCACCACAGACGCCTTCTCCTGCAACCAGCTTCTGACGGCGCACGGCCTCGACCACAACTGGGTGCTCAACGCGCAGACGCCGGAAACCACCGGCCCCGAGGGCCTCAACCTGGCCGCCCGCGCCCTGGACCCGAGCAGCGGCCGTGAGCTGAGCGTCTGGACCGACCAGCCCGGAGTGCAGTTCTACGCCAGCAACTTCCTGAACGGAACGCTGGTGGGCATCAGCTGCCACACCTACCGCCAGACCCAGGCGTACACGTTCGAGACGCAGCACTTCCCGAACTCGCCGAACCAGCACAACTTCCCGTCCACGGTGCTCAAGGCGGGCGCGACGTTCAACACGACGACGATCTTCGCGTTCTCCTCGGGTGGCGAGCACTAGTCCACGCATGGCCCGCGCGTAGTTCGCGCGGCCCCGGTGCCCGGCGGCGCATCGTGCCGCCGGGCACCGCTGTTTCCGCGGTATCCGTCACACCGTTCCCCCCGGGAAGCGCCACCGCCCGTTCGGAAAAATCATCGGGCCGCTGACCTGTGGCGTCCTCCCCAACCCCAGCCGACCTGGTCATAGGATCGGGGGGTGACAGAGAATAGCCGGGGGCGGCTGCTCCTGCTCGACGGGCATTCGCTGGCGTACCGGGCGTTCTTCGCGCTGCCGGTGGAGAACTTCAACACGACGACGGGCCAGCCGACCAACGCCGTGTACGGGTTCACCGCGATGCTGATCAACGTGCTGCGCGACGAGCAGCCGACGCACGTGGCGGTGGCGTTCGACCGGGGTGAGCCGACGTTCCGGCACGAGCAGTGGGTGGAGTACAAGGCGAACCGCCGGGAGACGCCCGAGGACTTCCGCAGCCAGCTCAGCCTGATCTTCGAGGTGCTCGACGCGCTCGGCATCCGGCGGCTGTCCGTACCCGGCTACGAGGCGGACGACGTGATCGCGACGCTCGCCACCGCGGCCACCGCCGAGGGCATGGACGTGCTCATCGTCACCGGCGACCGCGACGTGCTGCAGTTGGTCAGCGGCCAGGTCACGGTGCTCATGACACGGCGCGGGATCACCGAGATGACCCGGTTCACGCCGGAATCGGTGCGGGAGAAGTACGGCCTGTCGCCGGACCAGTACCCCGACTTCGCGGCGCTGCGTGGCGACCCCAGCGACAACCTGCCGGGCATCCCGGGCGTGGGGGAGAAGACCGCGACCAAGTGGGTCGCGGAGTTCGGCTCGCTGCAGGCGCTCGTCGACCGGATCGACGAGGTGAAGGGCAGGGCGGGCGACGCGCTGCGCGAGCATCTCGGCAACGTGCTGCGCAACCGCCAGCTCACCTCGCTCGTGCGCGACATGCCGCTGGAGACGATCGGCGCCGCGCCCGGCGAGCTCGGCCCGGCGCCATGGGACCGGGAGAAGATCCACCAGCTCTTCGACACGCTGCAGTTCCGCGTGCTCCGCGACCGGCTCTACCAGACGCTGCCCGAGGGCATCGCCGGCGTGTCCGGCGGGGCGGTCAGCGTGACGGAGGTGTCCGGGTTCGAGGTGGAGGCCTCGGTTCTCGGGCCCGATGAGGTGACCGCCTGGCTCGACGAGCATTTGTCTGCCGAACGGGCGGGGGTTGCTGTCACGGGCACCTGGGGCCGCGGTACGGGGAACCTGACCGGCATCGCGCTGGCCGCATCCGACGGTGCGGGCGCGTACCTCGACCCAGAGGCGCTCACCCCGGACGACGAGCGGGCGCTCGCGGCCTGGCTCGCGGACCCGAAGTCGCCGAAGGCGATGCACGACGCCAAGGGCCCGATGCACGCGTTCGCCGCGCGCGGCTTCTCCGTCGCGGGCCTGACCAGCGATACGGCCCTGGCCGCGTACCTGGCGCTGCCCGGCCAGCGCACGTTCGACCTCGCCGACCTGGCGCTGCGCTACCTGGGCAAGGAACTGCGCGACGACACCGCAGAAAACGGCCAGCTGACGCTCGACGGGTCCGGGGAACAGGAGGCCGCGGAAGCCCTGGTGCTGCGCGCCTGCGCGGCCCGCGACCTGGCCGCCGCGCTCGACGCGGACCTGGACAAGCGCGGCGCGGCCCGGCTGCTGCACGAGATCGAGCTGCCGCTGGTCTCGGTGCTCGCGTGGATGGAGCGCACCGGGATCGCGGCGGATTCCGGCCACTTCGCCGAGATGTCCGCGACGCTGCAGGCGGAGGTGAAATCCGCCGAGCAGGCGGCGTTCGCGGTCGTCGGGCACGAGTTCAATCTCGGCTCGCCGAAGCAGCTGCAGGAGGTGCTGTTCACCGAGCTCGGGCTGCCGAAGACCAAGCGGATCAAGACCGGTTACACGACCGACTCCGAGGCGCTCACCAGCCTGCTCGCGCAGACCGGGCACCCGGTGCTCGAGCACCTGCTGCACCACAGGGACGTTGCCAAGCTCAAGTCGATCGTGGACTCGCTGGTCCCGATGGCCGGCGAGGACGGCCGGATCCACACCACGTTCAACCAGATGATCGCCGCGACCGGACGGCTGTCGTCCACCGACCCGAACCTGCAGAACATCCCGATCCGGTCCGAGCTGGGCCGCCGCATCCGGCGGGGGTTCATCGTCGGCCCGGGCTACGAGTGCCTGCTGACCGCGGACTACAGCCAGATCGAGCTGCGCATCATGGCGGATCTGTCCGGCGACGGGGCGCTGATCGCGGCGTTCGAGTCGGGGCACGACTTCCACGCCGCGACCGCCTCCCGGGTCTTCGGGATACGTGCGGAGGAGATCGGCCCGGAGCAGCGCGCCAAGATCAAGGCGATGAACTACGGCCTGGCGTACGGGCTGTCCGCCTTCGGCCTGTCGCAGCAGCTGCGCATCGGCACGGAGGAAGCGCGCGGGCTGATGGACGAGTATTTCAAGGAGTTCGGCGGGGTGCGCGACTATCTTCAGTCGGTGGTGGCGCAGGCCCGCATGGACGGCTATACCTCCACGATCATGGGCCGCCGCAGGTACCTTCCGGACCTGACCTCCGACAACAGGCAGCGCCGGGAGATGGCGGAACGGATGGCGCTCAACGCCCCGATCCAGGGCTCGGCGGCGGACGTGATCAAGGTGGCGATGCTGCGCATCGACGAGCGTCTCCGCGCCTCTGGCCTGCGGTCGAGGATGCTGCTGCAGGTGCACGACGAGCTGATCTTCGAGGTCGGCCAGGGCGAGCTCGACGGGCTGCGCGCCCTGGTGACGGACGCGATGCGGGGAGCGGCCGACCTCCGGGTCCCGCTGGAGGTATCGTTCGGTACCGGGAGAAGCTGGGCGGACGCGGCGCACTGACATCCGCGGCGCACTGAACATCCGCGGCGCAGACATCCGATGTTCAAGCCAGGGGTGGCTTCCGGGCGGCGTAATGATGCCCAGTTGTAGCCAGTCTCAATTGACCCCCCGGGCTTGCTCTCATATTCTGAACGCTGCGCTGTGTCCTCGTGCGGTCCGTCGTGGTCACCTGACCTCACGGCCGGCCGCCGGGCGTGTCGCGGCCGGACGGTACAGCCGTATCCGCCCGCGGTGTTCCCGCGCGTTCACTGCATGGTTCCCGGCGCGTCCATTCATATCCTGTCCGCATCCGGAGCCAACCCACACATGACGAGCAGCACGCAAGCCAACTCGACCCCTAAGGTAGCGGTCAACGACATCGGGTCTGAGGAGGCATTCCTCGCCGCGATCGACCAGACCATCAAGTACTTCAACGACGGTGACATCGTCGAGGGGACCGTCGTCAAGGTCGACCGGGACGAGGTCTTGCTCGATATCGGCTACAAGACGGAGGGGGTCATACCCTCTCGTGAACTGTCGATCAAGCACGACGTCGATCCGCACGAGGTCGTCAAGACCGGTGAGCACATCGAAGCACTTGTCCTGCAGAAGGAGGACAAGGAAGGCCGCCTCATCCTGTCCAAGAAGCGCGCGCAGTACGAGCGCGCGTGGGGCACGATCGAGAAGATCAAGGAAGAGGACGGCGTCGTCACCGGCACGGTCATCGAGGTCGTCAAGGGCGGCCTGATCCTGGACATCGGGCTGCGCGGGTTCCTTCCGGCGTCTCTGGTGGAGATGCGCCGGGTCCGCGACCTGCAGCCGTACGTCGGCCGCGAGATCGAAGCCAAGATCATCGAGCTGGACAAGAACCGCAACAACGTCGTGCTGTCCCGCCGCGCGTGGCTGGAGCAGACCCAGTCCGAGGTGCGCCACACGTTCCTCAACACCCTGCGCAAGGGCCAGATCCGCAAGGGCGTGGTGTCGTCCATCGTCAACTTCGGCGCGTTCGTCGACCTCGGCGGCGTGGACGGCCTCGTCCACGTGTCCGAGCTGTCCTGGAAGCACATCGACCACCCGGGCGAGGTCGTCGAGGTCGGCCAGGAGGTCACGGTCGAGGTGCTGGACGTCGACATGGATCGCGAGCGGGTCTCGCTGTCGCTGAAGTCCACCCAGGAAGACCCCTGGCAGCAGTTCGCCCGCACGCACCAGATCGGCCAGGTCGTGCCCGGGCGCGTCACCAAGCTGGTGCCGTTCGGCGCGTTCGTCCGCGTCGAGGAGGGCATCGAGGGCCTGGTGCACATCTCCGAGCTCGCCGACCGGCACGTCGAGATCCCCGAGCAGGTCGTCCAGGTGGGCGAGGAGATCTTCGTCAAGATCATCGACATCGACCTGGACCGGCGGCGGATCTCGCTGTCGCTCAAGCAGGCCAACGAGGGCACGATCGGCGAGGCCGTCGGCGACGACTTCGACCCGACGCTGTACGGCATGCCCGCCACCTACGACGAGCAGGGCAACTACGAGTATCCCGAGGGCTTCGACCCGGAGACCGGGGAATGGCTGCCGGGGTACGAGACCCAGCGCGAGGAGTGGGAGCGCCAGTACGCCGAGGCGCGGGCGCGCTTCGAGGCGCACCGCCGTCAGGTGGAGGAGTCCCGCGCCAAGGCCGGCGAGGAGGACGGCCCGGAGGACGGCGGCGCCGCCGGGACGGGCGCTCCTGGCTCGGGCGCTCCTGGCTCGGGCGGCCCCGGATCCGGCGGCCCCGGTGGTGGTGGTGGTGGCGGTGGCGGCCGTGGCCCACGAGGCCGCGGCGGTTCCGGCGGCGGCTCGGGTGACGCGGGTGCCCCCGGCGGCACGCTCGCCTCGGACGAGGCGCTCGCCGCCCTGCGCGACAAGCTCTCCGGCGGCCAGAACTGACGCTCTCGTGAACCTGAACCGGTCGGCTCCGCCCTGGGGCCGGCCGGTTCACGTTATGGAGTCGGCCGGTTCCGCTGACTGAACCTGAACGTGAACGGCCGGCCCCGCCCGTTCACGTCTCCGGCGGCCTTTTATGATCATGGGTCAAAATGCACCCTATAGCGCGCCTTTTGACCCATGATCATGGTCGCAGACGTGAACTCGCTCAGTGGAGGTGGTGGTGCTGCGGGTGGGGCTGACCGGGGGGATCGGGTCGGGGAAGAGCGAGGTGTCCGGGCGGCTGGCCGCCAGGGGCGCCGTCGTTCTCGACGCCGACACCGCCGCCCGGAAGGTGGTCGAGCCCAGCACGCCCGGGCTCGCGCAGGTCGCCGTAGCCTTCGGGCCGGACGTGCTGCAGCCGGACGGCTCCTTGGACCGCCAGCGGCTGGGCGAGATCGTCTTCGCCGACGCCGCGCTGCGCGCCAAGCTGAACGCGATCGTCCATCCGCTGGTGCGCGACTGGATGCGCGCGGCGGAGGAGGACGCGCGCAAGTCGCACGGTGATCGCGCCGTGATCGTGCACGACGTGCCGCTGCTCGCCGAGACCGGCAGAAGCGCCGACTTCGATCTGGTCATCGTCGTGGACGTGCCGCCGGACGTGCAGGCCGACCGCCTGGTGCGGCTGCGCGGCATGCCCCCGGACCAGGCGGCCGCGCGGATCGCCGCCCAGGCGACAAGGGACCAGCGGCTCGCGGTGGCGGACATCGTGATCGACAACTCCGGCACGCTCGCCGCCCTCGGCCAGCGCGTAGACGAGGTATGGCAGGACCTTCGAGCCCGCGAGGACCAGTGAGACGGTTCCGGAGCCCTCGCCGCCGGCCCGCCTGGCCCCTTTCACGCCCGCCCGCCTCGCCTCGCCGCCGGCCCGCCTCGCCGCTGGGGCGCCTCGCCGCCTCGCCGCGCCGCCGGGGCGCCTGGCCGCTGGCCCGCCGCGCCGCCGGGGCGCCTGGCCGCTGGCCCGCCTCGCCGCTGGCCCGCCTCGCCTCGCCGCTTTCACAACAGCAACGTCAGCCGCAACAGCAACGTCAGCCCCGCGAGCGGGGACGCGCACCAACCCCATGCGCACCATCAGCACCACACTCCATGATCGCGGAATCGTAGGTGCCGTATGGACGCGTCGGGTTTTTACTTGACGTGAGGGGGGCCCAGGATTGTGTTATGAGTGCGGATCCGGGGGTGGTGGCGGGGCTGGCGGCGAAGTTCGCGGTGATGCGGCCGCATTTGGGTGAGCGGCAGTGGCGGC
>JAFAZE010000065.1 GCA_019239975.1 Streptosporangiaceae bacterium | reverse complement strand
AGTCATCGTCGGCACGTCGATCCAGGGGGTGCGGACTCCGCCGGCCGCGTTGCCGTACGAGTCAACGACCGTGTTGCCGTGGGCGTCGACCTCGATAGGGGCGGCGCTTGGTGGTGCGACGCCGTCGCGGGCCCACCTGTCGAGGTTGACCTCGGCACCGTCGAAGATGTAGCGGGTGGGAAAGGTATTGGCCTCGCCCGGGACCCGGCAGTCGTAGTAGTGGTAGGTGTACCCGATCCTCGCGAGGTCCGCGGGCGACGGGACGAACGCCGTCGTGTACTGCGACGAGTGGCTGGATCCCGGTACGTCGTAGAGGCGGTATTTGTTCGTCGCGGTATCGGAGTCCGGCCGCCGGGAGTAGCCGCCGTCCATGTAGAAGTCGGTCTGCGTGTGGATGCTGATGGTCGGTACCGAGGTGTCGGCGATCTTCGCGAGCGGGCTCCTGAGACCGATCGGGGCGCTGCACTTGCTGAGCGGCATGACCAGGCCGGGAGCGGCGCCGATGAGGAACCCGTCGTAGACATGCGCCGTCGGGTTGATGGCATCGATGTAGCGGATCAGGTAGTTGGCCGACTGTGAGTAACCGGTGGCGTAGACCTTCCGTACGCGCAAGCCATGGAGCGGGTTGTCCCGTCCGCGGCTCTTCAGCACCGCGCCTACCTGGCTGAAGATGTCCCAGAACAGGCCGCCTTCGGTGGTGGCGGAGGAGTTCACCGCGGTTCCGCTGCACGCCTCGCCCGCGGGCGCGGCCCAGGACAGGGCCGCGTAGCGGGCCGGGTCGAACTTCTTCAGCGCGGCCACGGTGTTGGGGGCGCTGGTCACCCCGACGTAGACGTCGCCGTCCGCCATGAACTGGTCGTGCGACATATCCCAGGTCTTGTCCAGATCCCACCCGTTGGTCATGTTCATGATCTCGGTCCACACGGTCCCGGAAAAGCGCCTCCGGTCGGCCGGGCGTGCCACGATGATCCGGTTGACATACGGGACGTTCCGGAACTTGACCACGACCTTGCCCGCCCTGTCGTAGTCGTAGACGTTCGCCGTGCCGCGCACGAAGTACTCCTGCTCGACGTACCCGTAGGCGGCGATATCGACCGGCGTCCTGCCGAAGAAGTGCGCGGTCGCGGTGTCCGGGATGGGGCCCGTCACCGTCGGCAGCGGCACCCTGCCCACCGCGGACGTGCCGCTTGCCCGGGACGGGGCGCTCGCCCGGGACGGGGCGCCCAGCACGGCGCTGATCAGCAGCGCGACGGCTACAACAGCCGGCACGGCGGCACCGGCGCGTTTCCATGTGCGCATAGCGATTCCCTTCGTGCTGACAACCGCATGGAGCCCTGGCGGAACGGCTCATGCCCGTCGCGCTTTCGATATGGTCCGCATAGTGGTCCAATTGATCCACTATGAAGCACTTCCACACTCTAAATGCCGGATTTCAGTCCGCACAAGACCCTTGCCGCGCTCCGGCTTCCAGGCTCAGCGAATGCTCAGGGAGTGCTCGGGGGTTCCGCTCAGGTTGCGGATGGTCAGCCAGGTGTGCGCCGCTCCGGCGGCGGCCGCGGCCTGGGGGGTGAAGGCCCGCATGGGAACGGCGGCCAGGGTGATCTGGATCCGCACCCTGGTCAGGGTGCCGGCGCCGCCGGAGACGACCCACGCCGACAGCAGGCCGGACAGCACCACGGCACAGGCCACCGGCCCCGCCGCTGCCCGTGCCAGCTCCGCCAGCCAGCGGCGGCCGGGGGGCCCGGCGCGGCGCAGCCGCAGGCTGTTGGCGACGACGATCAGCGAGCTGGCCGACATCGTGATCCCGGCGAACAGCGGGTTGAGGTAGCCGAGGGCCGCCAGCGGAACAGCGATCACGTTGTACCCGAACGCCCAGGCGAGGTTGGCCCGGATCACGGCCGTCGTGGCGCGGGCGAGCTCGATGGCGTCGGCGATCCCGGCCGGATCGCCGCTGACCAGCGTGAGGCCGGCGGCGCCGATGGCGGCGTCGGTGCCCGTCCCGGCCGCCATGCCGAGGTCAGCCTGGGCCAGCGCCGCTGCGTCGTTGACACCGTCGCCGGCGAAAGCGGCCGGGAGTCCGCTGGCCTGCATCTGGCGGATGACCTGGGCCTTTCCTTCGGGCCGGACCCCGGCGAACACGCTGTCGGCCGGGATTTCCGGCTTCCTGGCCACCGCCAGGGCCACGCACTCGTTGTCCCCGGTGAGCAGCACCGGCCGCAGCCCCAGCCCGCGGATGCGGGCGACGGCGGCGGGCGCTCCGGGCCGCAGCTCGTCGGCGATCACCAGAGCGGCGCGGGCTTGCCCGTCCCAGCCCGTCAGGACCGCCGTGCGACCGCTGTCCCCCGCCGCGTCCACGGCCTCGCGCACGCCCGGCCGGTCGCGTAGCTGACCGTCGCGGACACCCCGTTCAGCCGGTTCAGCCGCCGCTCGATCCGCGCGGCGCACGAACCGCACGTCATCCCCGTGATGACAAGCTCGGCTTCCACCTGCCCGCCGACGGCGACGCGAGCGTCGCTCACCGATGCCCGCCCATGTTCATGCCGCCCGTTCCCGGGACGCCCGTGCCGCCCCCGGTGTACTGGACCTGGGAGTGCCCGGTGGTCACCGGCCCGAGCCGGCCTCCGGCCGCGTGCGCGCCGGCGAAGACCGCGGCGAGCAGGACGAGGAAGCCAGCCAGTTTGATCGCAGGAGCCAACGGGTCACCTCATGCAGTGGTTCCGGGAGATTCCTCGCGCGGCCTGCGCGGGTTGCCGACGGGGACCGGCAACGCGGGGAATCGGCCGCGACCATGAGCATCATGTCATCAGCCGGCCGGCGCGGCGGCCGCCGGCCCGGGAATCAGCGGCCCGGGGCGGACAGCACCGCTCGTTCGGCATCATCTTTTTATTGACAGAACGGGCGGCGGTGCTTCACCCGGCGGGTGCTGCCGGGCGGGCGGCGCTACCTAAGATCATGATGAGCAGCATGAAAGCCATGGTGACGCCCATCGCGATCCGGCAGCCCACCGTCACGCCGGGAGACAGCAGGAACTCGCGGGCGCCGGTGCCGCCGCCCGCGGGGGCTTCGCCGGGAGCGGCCGGGTCAGGGATCGCGGCGCCGGGCGGCGCAGGCGTGCTCGGGGAGTCGCCCGTGGCCTGGACGCCGCGGAACCCGGCGGCCACCGGCTCGGCGCCGGCGGCCACCGGAACGCCGGCCGGGGCGGTCAGCGGCACGCCCGCGCTTGTCAGGCGGTAGCGCCTGCCGGAAAGCTGGTCGAGATCCCAGATGCTGTATCCGGCCAGGATGAGCGCGAAGACGAACGCCAGCGTGGGATAGCGCAGGGTCTGCATCGCGGACCCGGAGGAACCGCCCATGGCGCCCATTCCTGAGCCGCCGGCCGCGGGCGCCGCGAGCGCGAGGAACATGTACAGCATCGCCGCGCTGTGCACGAGGTGCGGCGCGCAGTGCCCGCCCGCCAGCGCGCGGGCGCCGTTCGCATGGGCGTCCCGGGCGACCCGCCAGGCGAACCAGGCGGTCAGCAGCCCGAAGGTGACATCCCACGCGCCGTTCGGCAGCGTGGTCAGGGCCGGCGCCAGCATTCCCGCCATCGCCACGGCCATCAGGAGATGCGCCACGTCGGTGTCGACGACGACCGAGCCGGGCCGCCACGGGCGGGCGGCCGCGAGGCGGGCCGCGCTCACCGCCGCGACCATCAGCATGACGGCAGCGAGTATGTCCAGGATCCAGGCGGGGGTCACCGGGCCGCCCTCCCTTCCGCGGTAACGGGCGGAAGCACCGCGGCCGTCGTCCGGACCGGCCAGTAGGTCAGCGCCAGGAGGGCGAGCAGCGGCCCGGAGTTGGGGTCGGTTCCGCCGCCGGTGAGGATGCTCCCGAACGCTTCCCCGAACACCCAGACCGCCGCGGCCACCACGATGGCCAGCACCAGGGTGGCTCTGGCGGCCGGCCGCGGCAGGCAGACGCCGACGGCGATCACCGCGAACGCCGCGGCCAGCACGATCGAGGCGGCCAGCCCCTGGCCGGCGACAAGCGAGGCCGCGCCGCGGTCGAGCGCCGCCAGCCAGCCGGGCTCGCCGCTCTCCATGCCCGCGATGATGCCGTTCAGCGCCTGCGGCGCACGGTTCGCCGGGGTGAGGGCGAAGTAGGCCAGGCTCAGCCACAGCACCAGCCACAGCGCCCGGGCCACCCGCGCGCCTACCGCCCGGGCAGCCGTGAAGGGCGCCGGCGTCGCGCGGCCGGCCGGCCAGAGCAGCACCGTGAGCAGCGCGTAGAGAATCACCGCGCCGGGCGCGCCGCTGGCCGGGCTCGCGGCGCCGCTCAGCACTCCCCCGAGCCCTTCGCCGAACCACCACACGCCGAGCGCCCAGGCGGCCGAGGCGGCGAGGGCGAGCCGCACGGTCGGGCGGAACGCGATGCCGAGTCCCAGCAACAGCTGGATCGTGGCGAAGGCCGTGTTCACCGGCACGAGGTGATGCCCGACCAGGGCGGCGTCCCAGGTGATCGGGCGGGCGATGACCGACGGGTTACCGGACGCGGTCCCCGCGAGCATCCGGCTGAACCCCTTGCTGAACATGAACGACTGGTACTGCAGCACGGCGTCCAGCAGCCAGATGGCGGCGAGAACCAGCTGCAGCGCCCGCCTGGCGTCCAGCTTCATCCCGGCCGGGTGAGCCTCGGTGCCCAGCCGGCCCCGCCACGCGGTGCGAACGCCCGCGACGGCGACTTCACTCATCGGGACTTCTCCTCGGCTTATTCCGCCCCGGCCGGCAACAGTCTTTCGCAGCGGCCGGAATGCTCGCAAGAACAATAGAAGGCTGCTGCCCGCAACGCAATGGTTATGGCGTCAGAAATCCTGTAAGTTACAGAAAATCGTTGCGAATATACAGCTAGACGCCTCATGGCGCCCCGGCACGAGGCATCCATGCATAAACCCTCGTATGGTATTAGTTAAACCGGGGCCGGGTATTACGTAAACCCGCCAGGTCGCCGCGCGACCAAGGCCCTGCAATCGGTCGCGCTGGGGCTGCTGGAGGAGCACCTCAGCCACTGCGTCGCCCAGGCCGTGGCGGAGGGCGGCGACGGCGCCGCCGAGAAGGTCCGCGAAGCCTCGGACGCGATCGCCCGTCTCGTCCGGTCCTGAATTCCCCGGGGCCCGCGCGATCCCGACCTGGGTTGCCTACCTGCCGCAGGTGCGCCATGTGCGCTATTGCCACAATATTGCAGGTGTTTCTAGACTGGTCCTGACCAGGCACTCCCCCGGAAGGTGTCCCTGATGACCGTTCTGACCACCCGGCTCACGGCAGTCCGCAACGGACTGACCCCCTCGGAGTGGGCCCGGGCCGGCGCCATGGTGGTGACGATCATCGGGCTGAACGTGCTTGGCTGGCTGATGCTGGCCGCCGCGGTGGGCGGGCATTACCGCATCACGAACACGGAGGTCTTCGGGTTCGGCACCGGGGCGCTGGCCTACACCCTGGGCATGCGGCACGCCTTCGACGCCGATCACATCGCCGCGATCGACAACACCACCCGCAAGCTCGTCAACGACGGCAAGCGCCCGCTGTCGGTCGGGTTCTTCTTCTCCCTCGGCCACTCCACCATCGTGTTCATCATGGCGCTGCTGCTGAACTTCGGCATCCGCGCCCTCGACAACCAGGTCAAAAACGACAACTCCGGGCTGCACAACGTGACCGGCATCATCGGCACCACCGTGTCCGGGACCTTCCTGTACCTCATCGCCCTGCTCAACGTGATCATCCTGGTCGGCATCGTCAGGGTGTTCCAGGAGATGCGGACCGGCCGGTACGACGACGCCGAGCTGGAGGCCCAGCTCGAAAAGCGCGGGCTGATGAACCGGTTCTTCGGGCCGCTGGCCCGCCGGGTCGACACCCCGTGGAAGATGTACCCGATCGGCGTGCTGTTCGGTCTCGGCTTCGACACCGCCACCGAGGTCGCGCTGCTGGTCCTGGCGGGCAGCGCGGTGGTGTCCGGGCTGCCGTTCTACGCGATCTTGTCGCTGCCGATCCTGTTCGCCGCGGGCATGTGCCTGTTCGACACCATGGACGGCTGCTTCATGAACTTCGCCTACGACTGGGCGTTCGCCAAGCCGGTCCGCAAGGTCTACTACAACCTGACCATCACCGGCCTGTCGGTATTCGTCGCCCTGTTCATCGGCACCATCGAGATCCTCGGCCTGATCGGCTCCGAATACAACCTGAACGGCGGCTTCTGGTCGTTCATGGGCAACTTCGACATCAACAAGGCCGGGTTCGTCATCGTCGGCGTGTTCGTCGTGACCTGGATCGTCGCCCTGGCCATCTGGCACTTCGGCAAGATCGAGCAGAAATGGGACACCCGCCAGGCCGTCCCCGACGGCACGCGGGACTAACCGGGCAAACCGGGCGGACGTCATGATCGCGGAAACGGCGGGCCGAATACGGGGCCCTGCGCGGGGCCAAATGCGCCAGCGGCCCCACTGGGCGGGGCCAAATGCGCCAGCGGCCCCGCCGCCATCGTGAGCCCTGACCCTGACCATCCAGAAATTCACCCGGCCACGCGGACGAACATCGGATACAGCATCCGTATCATCAAAGCCCGCGATGCTGCCAGTAAACCCGCAGGTCAGCGATCTATGTCTCGTTCTGGAACCCTACAGGTACCGCAGCCGGATGCGGCGCCGCCGGTGCGGACGGCTGACCTGCCGGGCGGGATGGGCCCGGGACGGTCCGCGGTGCTGGCTTGTGCGCCACGGGGATCCTGGCGACGCCGAGGAGCGCCGCGACGGCGTGCAGTTCGCCGGACCGGAGACGATGCGTGTCGTTGGGGTTGACGCACCGCAGACGGCCCGCCGTCATCTCGGTGACGAAGTTCGAGCGGCCGTCAAGCACCGACAGCCAGGAGGCGGCGGGCGCGATCACCATGGGCATCAGATCGGTATCCGCCCTGTCCGCCGGCTCTCCGGAGGTGACGGTGCCCGAATTGCCCGAATTTTCCGCAGCGGGAAAGCTCCACCGGATCTCCTCCCGGGCCCCGTCGTCTCCCCGCACGATGAGACGTACCGTTGTGCCCGCTACCCCGGCCCAGCTGGCGGCGATCTCGGCAAGCTCGGCCGGTTGCCGCGACGCTATCCGCGCCGCGAGCGCCTGCAGAGCCGGCTTCAGGTCCTTGCCCTGGCCGTTGCCGACGCCGGTCGCTTCCGGCGCGTCCGCCCGCGGGTCGCTCGGGCCGACGGCCGCGTTCCAGTCGTCGCCGATGGTCCGGTAGTCCAGCTTGGCCAGCGTCTTGTTGATGGGTTCGCGAAGCGGTGGAGGCAGCGCGGCGGCCGGCACGACGTAACCGCGTCCGACCGAATCTTCGCTGACACCGCTGGTGAACCAGATCTTCTCGTCGCCCGGCCCGTCGGCCTCATGCGGGGTCCGGAAAGCCGCGTCGGCGATGCCCGGCGCCTGCGCGGCGCCGAGGAAAGAGAAGATCGCCGCGGCGGTCTCCTCGGGTGCGGTCACCAGGTCCTCGTACCGGACCCGGAGGCAGGAGTCCGGGTGCTTCTCGGCGAAGGCGAGGGTCGCCTGCGTGCAGGCCAGCCAGTAGCTGCCGATCGCGGCCACACTGTTACCTGGATTCTGGGCCACGTACGGATCGAAGCCGAACCGGCTCACCCCCCATGGGCATATCTCCACCCCCGAGGCGACCACATCCATGCAGTGCCGGGTCAGCACGATGAACTTCGCGTCGGGGTAGACCTGGGCGAGAACATCGGCGAACTGGTAGGCGTCCAGCGACTTATCACACCACCGCGGCTTTCCCCGGGCGCGCAGGTAATCGCCGTAGGCGTCGTCGATGGCCGCGCGCACGGCCGCCGCCACGCGAGGCGAGAGAACCAGAGGGCCCGTCAGCAGCCGAAGCTCGCCGGATCCGGCGTTCTCCAGGACACCCCAGGCGCGGGCAAGCTGGGCGCACGCGGCCGGCACCCCGGTTTCCGGCGGGCAGGCGAAGTCGGGATGGCTGTCCAGGATGAACCGGAGCAGGGTGGATCCCGACCGGCTGGCCGTCAGGATAAAGACCGGTGAATCCGGCGATGTGCTGAGGGCTTTTGTTGTCAGCATGAGCGGATTCTTGCACGCGTTCGAAGCGGCGCGTACCAGTTATTCAGTCACGTCATACCGAAGTGACCGAAGATGAGGGCGGCGACAGCGAGATGACAGCGAGGCGACAGCGAGATGACAGAACGATCGGTGATACTTGTGGGCCGTCTGCAAGAGTCCTCGTCGAGGAGGTCGAAGTGAACATCACAGAAGGACCGGCATCGTGGATAACGGATCGCGCGGCGAGCCTCGTTCCCGCCATGTTGCCCCAGGTAACAGCCGCTGCCTCTGATAGCTGCGTCTCGCGGTGCGTCTATTCCAGCCCGCCCGGTTGCGACATTGCGCGGTTCGCGTTGTGCTGCGACGATGGCCATGGCGGGTGGTATGTCGCCCGGTGGTATGACTGCTGCGACTGGTAGACGTGGCCAGGCAGCGCGACCATAATTGTCCGGCCGTTTCGGTTCTCCGCTGAGCTGAAATGGCCGGCGATGCTTGCCGAGCCATAAGAGGAGATCTGCTCTGTCCGGCCGAGCCGGCCGGACAGAGCAGCGAACGGCGACCATGGAATGACAAGATGGACAAGACGGAAAGGCCAGGGCATGACCAATGTCGCTGTCGCGTTGATCGGCGTGCTGTGCCTGCTCAACTTCGCGCTGACGTTCGCTGTGATAAGGCAGGTGCGCCGCCAGGGTGAGCGAGCCGCCATTCACGGGGAATCAGGCGGGAGGCGGTTGTGGCACCTGACGGCCGGAAGCGCGGCGCCGGAGTTCACCGTGCAGGCCGTCTCCGGAGAGACCGTCTCGCTCAGTGACCTTGCCGGGGCGCGCAGCGTGGTCGCGTTTTTCTCCGTGGGCTGTGCTCCGTGCCAGATACAGCTTCCTGAACTCAAGGCATACGCGAGGTCGGTTCCCGGGGGTGCTGGCCAGGTGCTGGTGGTCGTGCGCGGCGCCGCGGACCGGGCTGTGGATTACGTCCGGGAGCTCGCCGGCGTGGCGACGGTCGTGGTTGAGCCAATGGCTGGCCAGGCCGCTCAGGCGTTCTCGGTGTCGGCCTACCCGACGATCTATGTGCTGGACGAGCAAGGCCGGATCGAGACCAGCGGTGGGGCGGTCCGCCAGATCGTGGCGTCCGCCTCGGCCTGAAAGGGAGCGCGCCATGGCGGCTGACGGTCCGCCGCGCCACGAAACCCCGGGGCAGCGGGACAGGAGCCGGCGGACGCCGACGAAGCACCGGCGCCCGCAGCCGTCGGCACGCACGGCGCGGGTTGTCGTGCGCTTGATCTGTTCGGCCACGCCGCTGGGGGTGCTGGCGGTGATCACGCTGGCGGTCGCGGGCGGCCTGGTCCCCGCCGTCACCGCCTGGCTGACCCGGTCCGTGCTCAACGACCTGGTGGCTGGCCGCCACGGACTGGGCTCTCCCGACACCCGCCGCCTCGTCACGCTGGCCGTGATCCTAGGCGTGGTGGGCCTGGTCGCGGGGGTGATGCCACAGGCGCAGGCCTATCTCCAGGCGCAGGCGCGGCGGCAGATCGGGCTGGCCTTCCAGGACCGGATGTACCGGGCGATCAACTCGTTCCCGGGGCTGAGCAGGTTCGAGTCCCCCGTCTTCCAGGACAAGATCCGGATCGCCCAGAACGTCGTCAACGCCAACCCGTACCAGCTTGTCGGCTCCACGTTGCAGATGGGCCAGGCGGCGATAACGGCGGCCAGCCTCATCGGGATCCTGGAGGTGATCAACCCGGAACTCACCGCGATCGTGGCGGCGACGGCGGTGCCGGTGATCGTGGCCGAGATCGTGATGAGCCGGACCGAGGCGCGGGTGCTGTGGCATACCACCCCGGCCAGCCGCCGGCAGTTGTTCTACGGCAGCCTGCTGGTCGACGTGAAGGCCGCCAAGGAGGTGCGGCTGTTCGGGCTGGGTGACTTCCTGCGCAACCGGATGGTGCGCGAAACGAAGTTCATCAACGCCGAAAGGCGGGCGGTGGACCGCCGCCTCCTCGGCGTGCAGTGCTCGCTGGAGGTGCTGTCGTCGGTTGTCAGCGCGGCCGGCCTGGTCTGGACCATCCGTGAGGCGGCGGCCGGCAGGCTGTCGATCGGCGACGTGAGCATGTTCATCGCCGCGGTCGCCGGCACGCAGACCGGCATCTCGAATGTGGTCGCGCAGTTCGGCAACGTCTATCAGTCACTGCTGCTGCTCGGGCACTTCGTCGACGTGGTCTCGGCCGAGCCGGACCTGCCAGTCGCCGGGTCACCATGGCCGGCGGCCCCGATGCGCGGCGGCATCGAACTCCGGGACGTCTGGTTCCGGTACGACAGCGGCCATCCCTGGGTGCTTCGAGGGGTGAGCATGTACATACCGTTCGGCAAGACGGTCGCGGTCATCGGACTCAACGGCGCCGGGAAAACCACCTTGGTCAAGCTGCTGTGCCGGATGTATGACCCGCAGCGAGGCAGCATTCACTGGGACGATGTGGACATCCGGGCCCTGGCCCCCGAGGATCTGAGGGAGCGGATCGGCACAGTCTTCCAGGACTACATGAACTATGATTTGACGGCGGCGGAGAACATCGGGATGGGGGACCTCGGCCGACTCGATGACCGGGCCGCCGTCCGTCACGCGGCCGCGCAAGCGGGCATCGACGGCAGGCTGGCCAGCCTGCCCCGGGAATACGACACGATGCTCAGCCGGATTTTTATGAGCAACAAGGACAAGAAGGACCCGGAGAAGGGGGTCTTCCTTTCCGGCGGCGAGTGGCAGCGGGTGGCCCTGGCACGCGGCCTGATGCGGGCCAACCGCGACCTGCTCATCCTCGATGAGCCAAGCTCCGGTCTCGACGCCGAAGCGGAGCACGCCATCCACCGGCAACTTCGCGACATCCGCAAGGGCCGGACCAGCGTGCTGATCTCGCACCGCCTGGGCTCCGTGCGCGAGGCGGACATCATCTTCGTGCTCGCCGGAGGCCGGATCGCCGAGCGCGGAACGCACGAGGAGCTGATGGCCGCCCGGGGCGAGTACTGCAGGCTGTTCAGTCTGCAGGCCAGCGGCTACCACAACGCGGGCGGCACCGTCGGTGGCGCGATGTCGCGTCGCGACGGTCTGGTGGAGGCCGGGCTCCCCGGTCTGCGGCCGGGGTAATGCAGGCCGAGGGCTGGAACCACGGCTCGTTCGGTAATGAGCTTTTTATTTCCAAACGGACGGTGGTGTCACGGCTCGGCGGCGGCCGGCCGGCGCCTGGAGCGGGCCAGGGCCCTGCCGGTGGCGAGGTACCACTGGGTCATGACGATGACGGCCAGCGCCACGTCGATGGCGGTCCCGCCGTAGTACATCAGCCCGGCGCCCTGCTGGCGTGCGGTGGCCGGGCCGCCGCCCGCGGGCAGGGTCCAGGCGTACATCAGCTTGGCCAGGGTGTCGTGCCCGGCGGCCGCGATGACCAGCGCGGCCAGCCGCATCCGGGTGCCCGGCCGGCGGCGGACCGGGTCGATGCCGATGAGTGCCCAGCTCAGCAGGCAGCCCGCCAGGAACATGTGCAGGTGCACGGCGGCGTGGATCAGGCTGTCGCCTTCGGCGGCCTGGTACAGGCCGGTCAGGTACAGCGCGTAGAGCCCGCCGAGATCGAGCGTCACCGCGGTGGCCGGGGCGGCCAGCACGGTGATCACCGGGCTGTGCAGCCCGCGCAGCAAGGCGCGCCGCATCCGGCGGGGCAGGGTGCGCAGCGCCAGGGTGACGGGCGCGGACAGGGCCAGGAACGCCGGGGCCGCCATGCCCAGCAGCAGATGCTGGACGACGTGGACCGGGAACAGATAGTCGTGACTGGCCACCGGGGGCAGCAGCGCGACCGCGACGCACAGCGACCCGGCCAGCAGGCAGGCCGCCCGCCGGCGCGGCCACCGGTGGCCGCGCCGGCTCAGCCGGCAGGAGGCCAGGCCGTAGCCGGCATCGGCCAGCAGCGTCAGCGCCGCAGGGATGAGGTCGAGCACGCTCAGGCAGCCGTATCGGCGTCGGACCGGAACATCGCCGATCCCGCGATGCCCGCGCGGCCCGTCATCAGCGCCGCTCCGGCGGCGATCAGGACCACCGCGATCAGGTTCCAGGTCAGGTCGTAGGGCCAGAGGGTGACGTGGTAGCGGATCTGGTGCAACCCGAGCAGCTTGTGCTGCACGATCCCGTCATAGAGCTGGAACCCGCCCGCGCCGAGCAGCAGCGCGGCCCACCAGCGTTTCGGGACGAAGCCACCGCGGCGTAGCGTGTCGGCGAGCAGGAACAGCCCGGCCACCATCGCGATGAACCCGCCCGCGTGAAACAGCCCGTCCGATACCAGCCCGACGGCCAGTGTGGACTTGTCATAGAAGTGGTGCCAGTGCAGCAACTGGTGAAAGACGGTCTCGTCGGCGAACGCCGCGAGCCCCAGGCCGGCCAGCACCCCCGACCAGATCGTCCGCCTGGTCTGCTTCCCCGCCCCGTCACCAGCGGCGCGCGCCAGGCGCGAGGTGGTCATTTCAGCCGCGACGGCAACGCCAGCCCCGCACGCCGCGGGGTGCGCCAGCCCCGGCCGTCCCATCGGCACCATGCCTGCGCCGCCGCTCCGGTGAGATCGCTCATCGGCCGCCTCTCGCGCTGAATTCGTGGTCCGTGGACGGGGCTACTGTCCAAGCCGCGACCGCCTAAACAGCAGCCTCCGCTGGGTCCGTACCGGCCGGTGGTCAGGTAGCCGGCTTTGCCGGGGCGGGCCCACTGCCGCTACGCCTCGCGGTCGCTGATGCCCTGATACGGTTGGGGCGCCTTCGCGTGAGCGACACCATCAACGCCGACGGAAACAGAGGGCTGGCCTTGTCCGGCAACATCGAGATCATCGCGCGCTTCGAGCACGCGTTTCGCGCGGCCGACCAGGCGACGATCGACGAGCTCTGCGACCCGGGCCTGGTCGACCACAATCCAGCGCCCGGCCATGAGCCTACGCTGGCCGGCTTCGCGGTCGCGTGACCGACATCTGGACGCAGTTCGACGGCGTCGCCATGATGCAGCAACTCGGCGCCATCCCGGGCTGACGCTCGGGTCAGCTCCCGGACGCTGTGCGTGCGTCCAGCCGCCGGTGCCGGCCGACCGGTAGTGCTTTGCGTGACCGCAGCCCGAATGACCATCCG
Organism: Streptosporangiaceae bacterium; assembly: GCA_019239975.1. Lineage (GTDB taxonomy): Bacteria > Actinomycetota > Actinomycetes > Streptosporangiales > Streptosporangiaceae > JAFAZE01. The sequence continues at coordinate 1,870 of JAFAZE010000065.1, read as the reverse complement.
GCGGCGATCATGGTGGCCCCGGCCAGGATGGTGGGTGCGCTGCGCCGCCATGAGCCGAATGCGGTCAGCACGTCACCAGCGGCCCGGATGCCCTGGGCCGCTGGCGGCATGTGAGCCAGGACGTACCGCCCGCGGGCTGTTTGCGCCAGCGGTTCGAGGTTGCCGCGCAGCAGCAGCGCGGAGGCGATGGCCGGCGGGATCAGCCGGGTCAGGATGCCCGCTGTGGGCTTGCGCCGCCACAGCAGGATGCAGGAGGCCACCTCGGCGGTGATATCGGTGCCGAGCTTGGCGGGGTGAACCTGGTGCAGCAAGAGCGCGCGGTTATCCATCACGGCACCTTAACGCCGGCTGGCGGCAGCCCGCCCGGGCCGGATCCGGTAACCGGGCCACACAGGCAGCGTCGTTACGGTCAGTCGCCTTTACCGGGCAGGATTTCCCGCGCCTTGGTCATAAGGCCCTCCTTGAGCACGCTCCACGCGTCCGGGTCGCCCTTCAGCAGTGCGGCGGCGGCGTCCTTGGCCTGCTCGAACGTGGCGTGCGGCGGGATGGGCGGAATGCTGGGGTCGGTCCGGAAGTCCAGTACGGTGGGACGGTCGGCGGCCAGGGCCTGGTCCCAGGCCGCGCCGACCTGGCCGGGTTTGTCGACCGCGATCCCGTGCAGGCCCAGGCTCCGGGCGAAGCCCTCGTACGAGACGTCGGGGATTCGCTGCGATTCGGTGAACTTGGGCGCACCCTCCATCGCCCGCATCTCCCAGGTGACCTGGTTGAGGTCGTTGTTGTGCAGCACCGCGATGATCAGCCGCGGATCAGCCCATTCTTCCCAGTAATGCTTGACCGTGATCAGCTCGGCCAGGCCGTTCATCTGCATCGCCCCGTCGCCCGCGAACACGATGACCGGCCGGCCGGGGTGACCGAACTTCGCCCCGATGCCGTACGGGACACCGGGACCCATGGTGGCCAGGTTGCCGGACAGCGAGCCGCGCATGTCGCCGCGGAACTTGAGCTGGCGGGCGTACCAGTTCGCGGACGAGCCGGAGTCGGCGGTGACGATGGCGTCCACCGGCAGCCGGCCGGACAGTTCGCGGAAGACCAGCATCGGGTTGACCGGGTCGGCTTCGACCTCGGCCTCGGCGTCCATCGACCGCCACCAGCGGGCCACGCCTGCCTCGATGTCCTCCCGCCAGGAACGGTCTTCCTTGCGGCGCAGGTGGGGGATCAAGGCGCGCAGCGTCGCGGCGGCGTCCCCGACGAGGTTGACCTCGTAGGGATAGCGCATGCCGATGAACTTGGCGTCGATGTCGATCTGGACGGCGCGGGCCTGGTCGAACTTGGGCAGGAACTGCGTGTACGGGAAGCTCGAGCCCACGGTCAGCAGGGTGTCGCAGTTCATCATCATCTCGTAGCTCGGCCGGGTGCCCAGCAGCCCGATCGACCCGGTCACATAGGGCAGCTCATCGGACAGCACGTCCTTGCCGAGCAGCGGCTTGGCCACCCCGGCGCCGAGCAGCTCGGCCACCTCCTCAAGCTCGCGGCGCGCACCGCGGGCGCCCTGCCCGGCCAGGATGGCCACCTTGGCGCCGGCGTTGAGGATCTCCGCGGCGCGGCGGATCGCGGCGTCGTCGGGCACCGCGGTCGGCCACTCGACGCCGATACTGGAGGGCACCATCTTGAACTCGTGGGCCGGGGCGGAGTACTCGAGTTCCTGGACGTCGGCGGGGATGATCAAGGCGGTGGGCGCGCGCTCGGCGATGGCGATGCGGATGGCCCGGTCCAGGACGTTGGGCAGCTGCTCAGGGACCGTCACCATCTGCACGTAGTCGCTGGCCACGTCCTTGAACAGCGAGATCAGGTCGACTTCTTGCTGGTAGGA
>JAFAZE010000001.1 GCA_019239975.1 Streptosporangiaceae bacterium | reverse complement strand
GCCGTCGCCCGCCCCCGCTCCGCCCCCCGCCCTCGCGCCGCCTCCCGTACGCCCGCCGTCGGCGGCACGGTGGAAATCTGAGCCGGCTATAACCGGCTCAGATTTCCATCGTGCCGGTTCATCCGCGGCGTTGCCGCCCCCGTCCGGGCGCCCTTCGCGAAGCCCGCCAAGCCCGCGAACCCCGCCCCCCTCCCGAAGCCCGCCGAGCACGCGAAGCCCGCCGCCCCCGCGAAGCCACCCCAACGACGTGGTCGCGATCCCGGCAAGTCCCTCGGGGTCGGCGAGCAGCACGACGGTGAGCAGGACCCCCTCGATGAGGAGGATGTTCACGCTCACCCAGCTGCTCGCCCCGTACAGGTACTGGATGACCAGCGCCCCGGCGACGGCGCCGAGCACCGACCGCCGGCCGCCCACGAAAAGCATGATCAGCAGGCCGAGCTCGGCGGTCGGCCCGACCAGCGTCGCCGGCACGAACAGCTGCGTCCCGGCGTAGACGGCGCCGCCCAGCGCCGCGAACACCGAGCCGAGCACGAACAGCTCCAGCTTGCGCCGCGGCGTGCGGATCCCCATGGCCGCGGCGGTCCGCTCGTCGACGCCCAGGACGTACAGCTCGAGCCCGACGTCGGACGAAAGGATCCGGGACGCGACGAACACCGCCAGCGCGAGCGCAAAGACGACGACGAGCCCGTTCCCGACCGCGATCGACGACGTGGACGACCCAGCCCACAGGTTGCCGGTCAGCGGCGCGCCGACCGACCCGCCCAGGTACCCCGCGGAGCTCACGTAGCCGGCCGCGATCAGCGGCAGCATGAGCGTGGCCACCGCGAGCGCGAGCCCGGACGCGCGGGTGACGACCGAGCCCAGCAGCAGCGCAGCGAGCCCGGCGCCCGCCATCACGACCGGCGTGGCGAGCAGCGACGGCATCGAGAAGTGCGTGTTCAGCATCGCGACGCCGTACGCCCCGGCGCCCATGAACACGGACTGGCTGAACGCGATCTGCTGGCTGAAGCCGATCTGCACCGCCATCCCCGCGGTCACGATCGCGTAGCACAGCGCGAGCACGAACACCGATCCCGTGTACTGCTGGCCGAACACGAGGACGACGACCGCCCCGGCGGCCAGCACGAGACCAGCCGGGCCCGAGCCGCGCGGCGCGCTCACTGGCTTACCGCCGACCCGAAGCCCATCGCGCGCGGCCAGGCGAGGACCAGCGCCGCCAGGATCGCGTACATCACGGTGTCGCCGTACTCGGCGCTGACGTACCCGCCGAGCAGCGCCTCCAGGATCCCGATGAACAGCCCGGCCAGCAGCGCGCGCCCGGGCTTGCGGAACCCGCCGTAGGCGGCGGCGATGAACCCGGTCAGCGAGATCGTCGCGCCGGACAGGTACATGTAGCCGGTGATCGGCGACTCGATGATCCCGAACACCGCGGCGATCACCGCGGTGCCCACGAAGACGAGCCGCCGGTACCGCCGGGTGTCGATGCCGGCGATGCGCGCGCCGAGCGGGTTCTCCCCGGAGGCCTCCATCGCCTTGCCGCCGAGCGTGTAGCGGATGTACAGCCAGAACATCGAGCCGCAGATCAGCGCGCACGCCAGCACGAGCACCCCGGCCCGCTCGGCGTGCAGCCCGGACAGGATCGTGAGCGATCCGCCGCTCCACAGCGCGGGCGCCGCGTGCACGTCGGTGCCGAACAGGATCTTCGCGACGCCGTCGATGAAGAAGGACAGCGCGAACGTGAAGAAGAACGTGATGACGATGCCTTCCTGCCGCCGCCGCCCGTCCTGCGCGAGCCGGAGCACGACCCGGTCGTAGACGTAGCCGAACACCGCGACGACGGCGAGGGTGGTGACGATCGCGGCGGGCAGCGGCCAGCTCCGCACCCGCACCAGATCGTCGGTGCCGAGCGCGCCCACCATCGCGAAGTCGCCGACCGCGAGGTTGAGGATGTTGCTCACCCGGTACCAGACCGACACGCAGACCGCGAAGACCGCGTAGATTGACCCGGTCACCAGCCCGGCGATGACCAGGTTGCCGAACTTCACGGCGCACCCGCCACGCCGTTGCGCACCTCGACGCGCCTGCCGCAGATCATCAGCGCGCGCCTCGGCGCCTCCTCGACCACGATGAGCGTGGTGCCCGCCGCGTGGATCGATGCCAGCGCGTCGTACACCCGCCTGCTGACCGCCTCGGCCAGCCCGAGGCACGGCTCGTCCACCGCGAGAATCCTGGGGTCGCTCGCCAGCCCCCGCATGATCGCGACCATCTGCTGCTGCCCGCCGGACAGGGTTCCGGCCGGCTGCCGCAGATGCGGCCGCATTTCAGGGAAAAGATCAATAGCTTTACTGAACGGGCCCGATCTTCGCGCCCGCCGCATGCTCCTCGTCCAGGGGTAGCAGCCGAGGACCACGTTGTCGGCGGCGGACAGGTCCGGGTAGAGCTGCCGCCGTTCGGGAACCAGCGTCAGCCCGTGCCGCGCGGCCCACCGCACGTCCCCGTTCGGCGCCGGGTCACCGAAGATCTCGACGCCGCCGCGGCGGCGCACCAGCCCGGCGATGCCCATCAGGATGCTGGACTTCCCGTTGCCGTTCGGCCCGGTGATCGCGCACGCCTCCCCGGCCGCGACGCTGAACGTGGCGTCGTGCACCGCGACCACATCGCCGTAGGCCACGGACAGCCCGCTCACCCGAAGCGCCGGCCCGCCGGTCACGGCCGGTCCTCCCGCAGCACCGCCTCCGAGCTCGGCTCCGCCCCTGCCCCAGGGCTCGGCTCCGCCCCTGCCCCCGAGCGGACATTTCGGATATTTCCCTTATAGCCGGTCATGAACGCGCCTCCCGCAGCACCGCTCCCTCTGGCAGCGGGCGGACCAGGCGGCGGTAGATCGACAGCCAGCCCACCTCGTCCGCCGGGGGCGGCGCCTGGAGGGCGGCCCGCCGCCGGGCGAGCTCCTCCGCGGGGACGTCCAGGTCGGCGGTGCGCGCCGGGACGTCGACGCGGATCATGTCGCCGTCGCGGACGAGCGCGAGCGGGCCGCCGCGCGCCGCCTCGGGCGAGATCTCCCCGACCACGATGCCCTTGTTGACAAGGCCGGAAAGCTGCCCGTCGGTCACGACCGCGACGTGCCCGGTCAGCCCGGCGCCGTCGAGGGCGAAGACGAGCTGGGACGCCATTCCCATGCCCGGCGACCCGGTCGGCCCCTGGCCGCGCAGCACGACGACCTGGCCGGGCTTCACCCGGCCGCCGCGCACCCCGTCCAGGGCCTCCGCGGGGGAGCCGAACACGACCGCGGGACCGGCGAAGTCCAGGCGGCGGTCGTCGGCCACGGCGAGCTTGACGATCCCGCCGTCCGGGGCGAGGCTGCCGTGGATCACCACGATCGCCGGCCGCCGGGCGAAGGCGCGCGCCGGCGGCCGGATGGTCTCCTCGCCGGCGACGGCCACGCCGGCCAGGTTCTGCGCGACCGTACGGCCGGTGACGGTCAGCGCGCCGCCCTCCAGCAGCGGCTCGAGCTGCTTCATCACCGCGCGGGTGCCGCCCGCGTCCTCGAACTCCTCGATCGGTGCCTCGCCGTTGGGCCGGACCGCGGTCAGCAGCGGCACCCGGTCCGCGAGGCTCTCGAAGAGCCGGTAGACGTCGGCGCCGCATTCCGCCTCCGCCGCGACGGCCTGCAGGTGCTTGACGGAGTTGATCGAGCCGCTGACCGACAGCACCGTCGTCACCGCGTTGACGAATGCCTCCGGGGTCAGGATGTCGCGGGGGCGCAGGCCGGCCGCCACAAGCTCCACGATCCGTTTGGAAGCCTCCTCGACGGCCCGCCACATCGGCTCGCTGTTCGCGCGGACCGGAGTGGAGCCGGGCAGTGCCATCCCGAGCGCCTCGCACGCCAGGTGCATCGTGTTCGCGGTTCCCATGCCGGCGCACACGCCCGGTCCGAGCACGGCGTTCGCGCTCATCTCGGCCAGCTCGTCAACCGTGAGCCTGCCGTTGGCGACGTGCCCGGCGGCCAGGAACACGTCCTCGATGTCGCAGTGCCGGCCGCGGTAGGTTCCGCTGGGCTGGTAGCCGCAGGCCACGATGATCGTGGGGATGTCCAGCCGGGCGGCGGCCATCAGCTGGCCGGGCGCGGTCTTGTCGCAGGAGGCCAGGCACAGCATCCCGTCGAGGAGCGCGCCTTCGACGGCGACCTCGATGTCGTTGGTGATCAGGTCGCGGGCGGACAGGATGTACCCTCCGCGGTGCCCGGCGCTGGTGATGAAGTCGCTGGGCGCCGCCGTGCGCACCTCGAAGGCGACGCCGCCGGCCCTTTCGATCGCGCGCTTGGCCCGCCTGGCGATCTCGTCGAGGTGGCTGAAGCAGATCGCCAGCTGCGACGAGGAGTTCACGATCGCGATCTTCGGCTTGATCATGTCCTCGTCGGACAGCCCGAGCGCGAGCCACTGCGCGCGGCGCGTCGCCCACCGCGAGGTCCCCGGCTCGAAGTTGCTGCGCAGGTTCGTCACGGTCGCCGGACCTCCACCGTCCCGTTGTCGATGCGCACCCGGTCGCCGGTCGCGATCGCCTCGCACGGATCGGCGTCGAGATCCGTGACCGCGGGAACCCGGGTGACGACCGCGCCGAGGGCGGACTTGGTGCTGATGCGCGCGATGATCATGCCGATCGGCGCGGTGCCGAGCAGCCGTGCCGACTGGAAGAAACCCGACCACCCGGACGACCCCTTGGCGCTGGGGAAGACGAGTACCTTGCCGGTGAAACACGCCCCGTTCAGTTCATGCCTGGGTTCGATGATCACGCCCCTGGCCGGATCGATTCCTCCCCAGCCCGAGATGGGCTCGTGCGAGACCAGCGCCTCGCCCTCGCACGCCCCGGGCACGACCACGCGACCGCGCAGGACGATCGTCGTCTTGATCATGGAAGACCGCCCTCCCACCGGCCGGTCACGGCGGCGTGCACGCAGTCCTCCAGGGTGCCGAACCACGCCTCGATGCCGAGGATCGCCGGGAGGTAGTGCGCCTGTTTCGCGGAGTCGGTGGCGAAAACCCTGGTGCCGCGCGGTGCCGCCCGCGACATGGCGGGGCACGAGTCACCGAGGACGCGGCCGCCCGACCGCTCGATGACCCCGGTGTAGCCGCTGCGGTCGGCGACGTCCTTGAGCGCGCGCGGGACCATCAGCCACAGCTCGGTGCCCGGGCTGAGCCTGCGGCCGTCCAGTTCGGCGGCAACCCGGCGCACCTGGTCCACCGACGCGTGCGGGCAGCCGAGCAGCACGAAGTCCACGCCGGCCGACGTGCCCTGTGAGTTCAGCGTGTCGTAGACGGCGCGGCGCTCGCGCGGGCCGTACGTCACGGGCGGCGGTGCCTCGCGGCCGCGGAACGCCGCCTCCGGCGTCGGCGCCTCGGGGGTGACGCCGGGGATGTGGTACAGCTCGACGCCGCCCGAGGTGGCCGCGGCCGCGCCGAAGTGCTTGAGCTCCGCCAGGTCCGGCCGCGCGATGTCGCCGGTGATGACCGGGTGCTCCTCGCCCGCCACGCCGCCGGCGAAGTAGCCGAGCATGCCCCATTCCATGAAGCCGTCCACCGGGACCCGGACGTCGATCAGGTGCGTGCCGTGCCGGTTGCCGTCCAGGTGGTTGCCCCAGCAGGGGATCTTCCCGGTGAGCGAGGCGGCCCCGGCGGACGCGGTGCCCTCGCAGTTGGTCCTGGCGCCGAGCACGGAGTTCGCGTAGATCACCGCGGACGACTCCATCCACGCGCAGTGCTCGCCGCGCACCGGTATGTTGCCGACCTGGTAGGGCGTGCACGTGGCGAGGATGTTCACGCCGCGACGGCCGTAGAACGACTCCGCCTGTGCCTGCAGCGCGATGTTCTCCGCCGGGTAGGGCACGACGCCCGCGGCGTCGCCGCCGAAGCCGTGCTGCAGCTGGCAGGTCGGCACCCGCATCGCCGGGATCTCTATGTCGTCGTCGCAGTCCAGGTTGATGACCGCGAACGCCTTGTCCCAGCCGCCCTGCCTCACCAGCGCCGCCTTCACCGGGGACGGCTGGGTCATCGTGCCGGCGACGTTGCGCACGTCGCACAGCCGGGCGGCGTCCAGCGCCTCGCCGTAGCGGATCAGCAGGTCCATCGCGGCGCCGGCCGCGGCTCCCTCGGAGCCGTCCCGCATCCGCTTCTCCTCCTCGGTGAGGAACACCTTCCGCGCCTGCCCCTCAGTCCAGGTTCGGGGCCAGCCGCTGGTGCAGGCGGCCCGGGTCGATGTCGTGCACGCTGCCGTCCTTGCCGGCGGCGAGGTCGAGAGCGTGCGCGGCGGCGGCGCCCATGGCCGCGCACGGGCCCATGACCCGGACGCTGGACAGCGCGGCCGCGTCGCCGTCGACGCAGCGCCCGGCGGCCACCAGGTTGTGCGCCCCCGGCGGCGTCATCGACCGCAGCGGCACGTAGTGCACGTGATCCGCGCCGAACATCTCCCACACGTAGCCGTCCGCCCGGTCGTGCAGCTCGATCGGCCAGGCGGTCCGCGCCACCGCGTCGGTGAACCGTGTTCCGGCCCGCACCTCGCCGGCGGCCAGCTGGTGCCGGCCCTTGATCCACCGGGTCTGCCGCCGCCCCGGGAAACCGTAGGCCCGTACCCGCGCCTCGCCGAACGCCTTCGGAAACTCGCTGCGGAGCAGGCCGATCGCGCGGTCCGCCTGATCGCGCCCGTCGAACTGGGCCTGCGATGCCCGCACCGGGTCCAGCGGCGCCTCGATGTGGGTCACGTTCAGCACGGCGGTGCCCCTGCCGGGGAAGAAGAACGCGAGCCCGCCGCGCCGCAGCAGGCCGTGTTCCTCGCCCCGTGCGGCGAGCATCGCGTCGATCTCGCCCGGTTCCGGTTTGTGGTTCTCGTCGACGTTCTCGACGATGACCTGCTGGGATCCGTAGATGGTCCGTTCGGGCACCCAGCAGGGCAGCCCGGCCTGCCAGGTGAGCGCCGCGTCGCCGCTGGCGTCGACGAAGCCGGCCGCGCGCACCCGGACGTCGCCGTACCGGGAGGCCAGGTCGATGGCCTCGACGCGGCCGTCGCTGAGGCCGGCCCGCAGGAGGACGGTGCCCAGGATCGTCCGGATCCCGGCCTCCCTGACCGTCCGCTCGAACCACCGGCCGAGGGCGACCTCGTTGTAGAAGACCGTCGTCGTGTGTCCGCGCTGGAAATGCAGCTCCCCGGCGAGGTCGCGGAATATGTCGTCGAAAACGCCGTGCGTCAGCTGCGCGTAACCGGGCGCGTTGCCGAAGACGCCGCAGAACAGCCCGATCAGGGAATGGACCATCTGGCCGCCGATGAGCGGCAGTGAATCGACAAGCACCACGTCCCTGTGCAGCCGGGCCGATTCGATGGCGGCCGAAAGCCCGGCGATCCCCGCGCCGACCACGCACACGTCGGTGCCGATCTCCTGGATGGGGTCGGCGGCCGCCCTGGCGACCTCGGTGAGCTTCAGCTCGGTCAGCGCATGCGGCATGCCGGTACGGTAAAATCGCCGTCGGCGCCCCGGCAAACAAAAGAATTGTCTGCGCGCCATAAATGCCATTTATGAAACGCGCTCGCGCCGCGCCCCTAACAGCCGGCGGGCGGTCTCGATGATCAGGCGGCGCAGCCAGGCGTGCGCGGTGTCGTCCTCGTACTGGCGGTGCCACCACAGCGCCTCGACGATCGGCTCGTGGTCGCCGGGGCCTGGGCACTCGAGCACCTTCAGGCCAGTCTGGGCGGCGAGCCGGGTGGCCAGCCGCTCCTGCATCAGCGCGACCCGGTCGGTGCCCGTGACGAAATAGGGCACCGCGAGGTAGCTCTCCACCCGCACGGCGACCCTTGGCTGCAGGTCAAGAAGTGCGAGCTGCCGCATGACCGGCACCGAGGCCACTCCGCGCGACCCCGACCGGTAATAGGGCGCGACCCACGGCAGCCCCGCCAGGTCGCGTATGTGCAGCGCGCTGCCGCCGTCGAGCACGGGGTTGGCGCCGTCGAGCACGCACACCCACCGGTCGCGAAACAGTTCCGCCGACCGGGTGTCCGGCAGCGCG
>JAFAZE010000162.1 GCA_019239975.1 Streptosporangiaceae bacterium | reverse complement strand
GACGCGGCCGGCATCCCGACCGCGCGCTGGGAGCGCTTCGACGACCGGGACGCGGCGCGCGAGTTCGTCACCCGCCGCGGCGCGCCGGTCGTCGTGAAGGCGGACGGGCTGGCGGGCGGCAAGGGGGTCGTGGTCGCCGAGACGGAGGCCGAGGCGCTCGCCGCCGTGGACGCGCTCGCCCTGCCCTTGGTGATCGAGGAGGTGCTGGCGGGCGAGGAGGTGTCGTTCTTCGCCCTTTGCGACGGCACGGACGCGATCCCGCTCGGGGCGGCGCAGGACCACAAGCGGTTGGGCACGCGCGACACCGGGCCGAACACCGGCGGCATGGGCGCCTACGCGCCGCTGCCGTGGGCGCCCGCGAGCCTGCCCGGCGAGGTGCTGGACACGGTCATCCAGCCCGCCATCGACGTGCTGCGCCGCCGCGGGACGCCGTACCGCGGCCTGCTGTACGCGGGCCTCAGCCTGACCGCGGCGGGCGTGCGGGTGGTGGAGTTCAACGCCCGGTTCGGCGACCCGGAAACCCAGGTGGTGCTGGACCGGCTCGCGACCCCGCTGGCCGGCCTGCTGCGGGCCGCCGCGGCCGGCGGCCTGGCGGGCGCGCCGCCGCCCCGCTGGCGGCCCGGTGCCGCGGTGACCGTCGTGATCGCGGCCGAGGGTTACCCGGAAGCGCCGGTGAAAGGTGACCGCATAGAAATTCAGGAGTTTACCGAACGGGAGGGGGCTTACCTGCTGCACGCCGGCACCGCTTCGGGCGGCCGGGAGGGGACCCTGGTCTCCGCGGGCGGCCGTGTGCTGAACGCCGTCGGCACCGGCGAGGACCTGCGGGCCGCGCGGGCCGCGGCCTACGAGGCCGCGGCGCGTGTGCGCATGCGCGGCGGCTGGTACCGCCATGACATCGCGGCCCGTGCAGCCGGACTCTGACCTGCCGCTGCGGGTCAGCACGCTCGAGCTGTTCTTCGACCTGGTCTTCGTCTTCACGATCACGCAGCTCACCGGGATGCTCGCCCGCGACATGACGCTGGCGGCCGGGTGCCGCGTACTGCTGGTCTTCGGCGTTCTTTGGTGGATGTACGGCGGCTATGCCTGGCTGACCAACTCCCGTACCCCGTCCCGCGCCCCTGAGCGGCTGCTCCTGCTGCTCGGCATGGCCGGCTTCCTGGTCATCGGCCTGGCCATCCCGCACGCCTTCACGCCGGGTGCGTCCGGGCGGGACGGCGTGGCGCTCGGCCTCGGCTTCCTGCTGGTGATCGCGGTGCACGCCGGGCTGTACCTGCGGATCAACAGGAACTTCCAGCGGGTGCTGCCGTTCAACCTGCTCTCCGCGCTGCTGGTGATCGTCGCCGGGCTGGCCGGCGGGGCGGTCATATACGTGCTGTGGACCGCCGCGCTCGCCGTGCAGGCGCTGTCCCCGCTGCTCGTTCGCCTGGGCGGCAGGTTCTCGATCCAGCCGGCGCACTTTGTCGAACGGCATGGCGCGCTCATGATCGTGGCCTTCGGTGAGTCGGTGGCGGACGTGGGGATCGGCGCGTCCGGCCAGCACGTGACCGCCGGGGTCGCGGTCTCCGCTGCGCTGGGGCTCGCGCTGACCGCCGCGCTGTGGTGGGCGTTCTTCGGCACCGGCGACGACGATCGCGCGGAGTCCGCGATGACGGGCGCGGACCCGGCGGAGCGGCCGGGTCTCGCGCTCGCCGCGTACTTCTATGCGTACATCCCGATGCTGCTCGGCATCGTGGCGATGGCCGCGGGGCTGAAGCTTTCGATCGGGCACGCGGGCTCGGCGCTCACGGCGGCCCCGGCGCTGGCGCTGTCCGGCGGCGTCGCCCTGTTCCTGGCGGGCGACGTGCTGTTCCGGCACGTGCTGCGGATCGGGACCCTGCGCTACCGGGCCGCCGCGGCCGCCCTCGCTCTCGCCTGCTGGCCGGTGGCGGTGGCCGCGAACGCCATCACCGGAATCGCCCTGCTGGCCGTCCTCATCGCCGCGGCCCTCGCCGCGGAGAATGCGCTGGCCCGCAAGGATGAGCCGCTGGATACCTTTGAGGCATGATCGAGAGGTACACGCTGCCGGAGATGGGGCGGGTCTGGAGCGAGGCGCACAAGTACGACCTGTGGTGCCGGGTGGAACTGCTGGTGCTGGAGGCGCACGCCAGGGCGGGAACCGTGCCCGCGGAAAGCGTGGAGCCGGTGCGCAACGCGCCCGCGCCGGCGCCGGCGGCCGTCGCGGCGGTCGAGGCCGTGACGGACCACGACGTGATCGCGTTCCTCACGGCCTGGGCCGACAACACCACCCCCCGTTCGGCCGCGGCCTTCGTTCACTACGGCATGACATCGTCCGACCTGCTGGACACGGCGCTCGCGGTGCAGCTCACCGAGGCCACCGACATCCTGCTCGGCAAGGCGGGCCGGCTGGTCGCCGCGCTCCGCGATCACGCGCTGGCGCACCGCGGCACGCTGCGGCCTGGGCGGACGCACGGCATCCACGCCGAGCCCGACGTGTGGGGGCACCGTGTCGCCGACTTCGCGTTCGCGGCGGCTCGCTGCCGGGACAGGCTGCGGCGGGCCCGTGAGGCCGTCGCGGTCGGCAAGCTGTCCGGGCCGGTGGGCACCTATTCCAACATCGACCCGGCGGTCGAGGCGGAAGTCATGCCTGCCCTCGGGCTGCGCCCGGCGGACGTGGCCACCCAGGTCGTGATGCGGGACGGTATCGCCGAGTGGGCAGGTGCGCTCGCGCTGATGGCCACGGTGTGCGAGGCGGTGGCGCTGGAGGTCAGGCACGGCCAGCGCACCGAGGTCAGGGAGGTCGCCGAGCCGTTCCGGGCCGGGCAGAAGGGCTCCTCGGCGATGCCGCACAAGAAGAACCCGATCAGGTCCGAGCGGATCTGCGGCCTGGCCCGGGTGGTGCGCGGATACGTCACGCCGGTCACCGAGGGCATCCCGCTGTGGCATGAGCGGGATATCTCACATTCGAGCGCCGAGCGGATCGCGCTGCCCGACGCGGCCATCGCCACCGACTACCTGCTCCACCTGACCACCGGGCTGATCGAGGGGCTGACGGTCGACCCCGCGCGAATGCTCGCGAACATCGGGATCACCAACGGCCTGATCTACTCCTCCGCGGTGCTGCTCGAACTGGTCAGCGGCGGCATGTCGCGGGAGGACGCGTACGCGCTCGTGCAGGCCGCCGCCCTGGACACATGGGACAACGACACGCCGTTTCGCGACGCGCTGATCGGGCAGGCAAAGGCGCGCGGTGCTATTGTCGCCGATGCCGCGCTCGACCGGGCTTTCCGTCCGGACCGCTACGTGGCCCGGCTGGGACACGTCTTCGAGCGTCTCACGCGCCTCACCTGACCGCGTGACGTCGATGGCATACTTGACAACGCGTTCACACCGGGCGTGTTCACCAGCGGGACGCGCCGTCCGCGCCGTTACCCCGGACAGGAGCAGCATTAGATGACCAAGGGCACCGAGACGCGCTACCGGGTACGGGGTGGCAGGCCTCTGCACGGAACCGTTTTCGTCCAGGGCGCGAAGAACGCGGCGCTCAAGATGATCGCGGCGTCGCTGCTCACCTCGCGCGGGCGGACCGTGCTGCGCAACGTGCCGCCCATCGAGGATGTGCGGCGCGCCGTCGAGCTCGCCCAGGCCGTGGGTGCCCTGGTGGAGTTCCACGAGGTGGAGCGGACGCTGGTGGTCGACGCCTCGGGCCTGTCGAGCCCGGTGCTGCCCGCCGAGATCGCCCGCAGGTTCCGGGGTTCGGTCCTGTTCGTGCCGGCCCTGCTGCACCGTTTCGGCGAGGCGGTCATCGAGGGCATCGGCGGATGCAACCTGGGTAACCGGAACCTGGACTTCCATTACCGCGGGTTCGCCAGGCTCGGCGCGACCGTCGACGAGGGCGACGCCGTCATCCGCATCAAGGCCGGGAAGCTGCGCGGCGCTCACCTCTACCTGGACACGCCGTCGCACACCGGGACCGAAAACCTGATCATGGCGGCGTCGCTGGCGCCGGGCACGACCATCATCGACAACACCGCGCAGGAACCCGAGGTGCTCGATGTCATCGCGTTCCTGACCAAGATGGGCGCGGACATCAGCGGCGGCGGCACCGGTTTCATCACCGTGCGCGGGGTGACGGAGCTCACGGCGGTGGAGCACACGGTCATGGCGGACCGGATCGACGCCGGGGTCTTCGCCATGGCGGCGGCCGCCACGGGCGGCGAGCTGAACCTGGTCGGCGCCGCGCTCGAGCACTTCGGCGTGGTCCGCTGGAAGCTCGAGCAGATGGGGGTCGAGTTCGCCTCCCAGGGCGCGGTGCTCCAGGTGCGCAGGGACCGGCCGCTGCGCCCGATCAACGTCATCACCAGCCCGTATCCCGGGTTCGCCACCGACCTGCAGTCGCCGATCATGGCGCTCGCGTGCCTGGCCGACGGCAACAGCTACATCCGCGAGACGATCTTCGACGGCCGCTACGCGCTGGTGCCGGAGCTGAACAAGATGGGCGCGAAGGTGGAGCTGGACAGCAATGTCGCGATCGCGCACGGCCCGACCGTGCTGCGCGGAACCGACGTGGTGGCCACCGACCTGCGCACCGGGATAGCCCTGGTGCTGGCCGGCCTCGCCGCCGAGGGCGAAACGGTGGTCACGCCGGGGTACCTGATCGACCGCGGTCACGCCTCCATCGCCCAGCGGTTCAGCGCGCTCGGCGCGGACATCACCGCCGAGACCGCTTCCTGAGCCGGCTCCGCCGTCAGCGGAAACGCTTCGTGCCTGCCCGGGCGCCGTGGTGTCATGCCCGTATGCGGATACTCACGATCGGCGGCACCCGGTTCATCGGCGCGCGCATCGTCGCGGCCCTGCTGGGCCGCGGCGACGAGGTGACGGTGGTGCACCGCGGCTCGACGGAGCCGCCCGCCGGCGGCGGCGCCGCGCACATCCATGCCGACCGGGCGGATTTCCGTGACATCGCCGCGCGGGTGCGCGAGCTGCGCCCCGACGCCCTCATCGACACCTGCGCGGCCAGCCGTGCCGACGCGGACGCGGTGCTCCCGTACCTGCCGGACACCCAGCTGGTCCTGCTGTCCAGCATGGACGTGTACCGCGCCTACGAGCTCCTGCTCAGCGACGCCGGCGGCCAGCCGGTGCCGCTCACCGAGGAGGCGGAGGTCCGCCGGGGCCGCTATCCGCTGCGCGGGTCCATGGACGGCCACGACGACTACGACAAGCTGGACGTCGAGCCGGGCTACCTGGCGCGCGGCGGCACGGTGCTCCGGCTCGCGGCGATCTACGGCGAGCATGACCCGCAGCGCCGGGAGGAGTTCATCCTGCGCCGGGTCCGGGCCGGCCGCAAGCGCATTCCGATGGGACCCGGCACCTTTCTCTGGACACGCGGCTACGTGGGCGATGTCGCGAGGGCCGTGCTCGCCGCGCTGGACAGGCCGGCGGCCGCCGCCGGGCAGGTGTTCAACATCGGGGACCCTGTGACGGACACCGTCCGCGACCATGCCCAGCGCATCCTCGGCGCCGCCGGGCACGAGGCGGAGCTGGTGACCGTGGCCGAGCGCGACCTGCCAGCGGACATGCGCCTCACGAAAAGCATCGCGCAGCATTTCCTCGGCGACTGCGGGAAGGCCGTGCGGGTACTCGGCTGGCGTCCCGAGGATCCGGCCGCCGCGATCAGCCGGTCGGTGCGCTGGCACCTCGCGCACCCGCCGGAGGACCCGGACCCGGACTTCTCCCCCGATGACCGGTCCCTGGCGGAGCATGACCGCGCCCTGCCGGAGCACTGAGGGGGACCGTCCCGGCCTACCGCGGAACGTCCTCCGCCAGCGCCGCATAAACGGTCGGGTACGTCCGCACCAGCCGGTCCACCCCCATCAGCTCCAGCACCCGGAGCACCGGCTCACGCAGCGCCGCCAGCCGTATGTCGACACCGCTCGCGGCGGCTCGCTGATGGGCGAGCAGCAGGTACCTCACGCCGGCCGAATCACAAAACCGCGTCGCGCTCAGGTCCGCCACGACCACCCGGGTACCCGGACTGGACACGGCCACCTTCACAAGCCGGTCCCCGGTGTTCTCGGCGTTGGTGACGTCGATCTCCGCCGGCAGGACGGCCACCATCCGGTCCGCGCCGCCGCGCGGGTCACCCATGAGGGCCTCCCGGCCGTGTGGAGCCCGTACACGCAATCCCGCGGGAGAGGCGCACTGTCCCTGGACCTCCAAGCCCTTGCCATGTGACTTGCAGACCGCTTCCGGCGGTGCGAGGCGTGCACCGCACCCCATTCTCCACCCGCGCCCGCGTCCCCCCGCAACCCTGCCGGCCGTCAAAAAAGCGCTGCCCGGCACCACCTTCCATCCGTACCGGCGAGTAGCTGCCCAGCTTGCCCGAATTGTGACCGCGGAAACCCATGAACGGCGGCGGCGTGGCGCGCGACATGCCCGGTTACGGTGACAGGCGGCCGCGGGGCTGTGGTTCCGGGCCGTCGGCTAGTTGCGGCGGGGGTAGGCACGGGCGACGGCCAGGAACTCGTCGTTCGCCTCGGGGGTGCCGATGGAGACGCGGGCGCCCTCCCCGGCGAACGGGCGCACGGCGATGCCCGACCGCTCACAGGCCTCCGCGAATGACGCGGTGTGGTCGCCCAGGCGCAGCCATACGAAGTTGGCCTCGGTCGGCGGAACCTTCCAGCCGTCCGAGGCCAGGGTCTCGCGGACCCGGTTCCGCTCCTTGACCGTTTCCTCGACCCGCGCGAGAAGCTCCGGCTCCGCCGCGAGCGACGCTATCGCGGCGGCCTGCGCCAGGCAGCTCACGGTGAACGGCAGCATCGTCTTGCGCACGGCCGCGGCGACGGGCTCGTGCCCGATCATGAACCCGACACGCAGGCCGGCGAGCCCGTACGCCTTGGAGAACGTGCGCAGCACCGCCACGTTCGGCCGGTCACGGTACAGCAGCATTCCGTCCGGCACGGCCGCGTCGCGGATGTACTCCCGGTATGCCTCGTCCAGCACCACGAGGCAGTGACCGGGTACCCGGTCGAGGAACGCTTCGAGCTCGGCGGCGTGCACGACGGTTCCCGTCGGGTTGTTCGGGTTGCAGACGAAGACGAGCCGCGTGTGCGGCGTGATCGCGTCCGCCATCGCCGCGAGGTCGTGCGTCTCGTCCCGGAGCGGCACCCGGACCGAGGTCGCCGCGGCGAGGTCGGCCAGCGTCGGGTACGCCTCGAAGGACCGCCAGGCGTAGACGACATCGGCGCCGGGCTCCCCGACGGCCTCGAGCAGCTGCTGGGTGACCCCGACCGAGCCGCAGCCGACCGCGACGTGCTCGCGCGGCACGCCGAACCGTTCCGCGATCGCCGCGGTGAGGGCCTCGGCGCTGTTGTCGGGGTACCGGTTGATCCCCAGGGCCGCCTCCGCGATCGCCTCCGTCACCGACGGCAGCGGGCCGTGCGGGCTCTCGTTGGACGACAGCTTGTGCGATCGTCCCGTCGCGCTGGACGGGATCCTGCCGGGTTTGTAGGCCGGGAAGGTCTCGAGCAGGGCGCGGAACCTCGGGCGTGCTTCGCTCATGGTTCCAGTCTGGCATCCCGCGGCAGGGCCGTACCCGGCCCGCTGACCGAGCCGGGCGGCGGGATGGTTCCCGGCCCGGTGACGTTGCACGCGAGCGCGGAGGGGTCGGTGTTCACCAGCGGTTCCGCGAGCCGGGGCGGCTCGTCAAAGGCCGGCCTGCGCAGGTCCAGCATGTCAAGCGGCGCCCTGGCGTTCGCGTCCCGGTAGGTCAGCGCCGGGAGGTTCCACTTCGTCTCGACCAGCTTGAGGATGCTGGTGTGGTCGTAGATCTCGTGCGAGACGAAGTGCCGCCGCGCCCACGGGGAGACCAGGACGAACGGCACCCGGAAGCCGTACCTGGCGAACCCGTCGTAGGCGCTGCCCTGCCCGGGCGGGACGGCCGGCGCGATGCCATCGGGCGCGACCGCGGCGGGCGGCGGCACGTGGTCGTAGTACCCGCCGTGCTCGTCGTATGTCCACAGCAGCAGCGTGCGGTCCCACGCCGGGCCGTTGATCACGGCGTTGACAACGCCGGCCGAAAAGGCCTCGCCAGCCGCGATGTTCTGCGGGTTCTCCTCGGACTGCGTGTTGTAGTCCGGCTCCACCATGCAGTAGCCGGGCAACGTTCCCGCCGCGGCGTCGGCGTAGAAGTCCGCGATGGGGACGACCTTCTTCCCGGCGTTCTTCAGGTACAGCGGCGGGTACAGCTCCGTCGTCGCGAGCGTGGTGTAGTAGTCCTTCCAGGTGATCCCGTGGGCGTCGAGCTGGTCGAAGATGGTGCCGTTCGGCGGGTAGTCGGTGAGGTTCGGCTGCGTGTCGTCGACCTGGCCGATCGAGGTGGCGGCCAGCAGGTACCGGCGGTTCGGGTAGGTCTGGCCGAGCACCGAGCAGAAGTACCTGTCGGCGATCGGGAACTTCCGGGCAAGCGAGTAGTAGAAGGGCTGGTCGGCCTCCTCCCAGTAGCCCATCGCGACCGGGCCGCTCGCTGACACGACGAAGCCGTCGTTGCGGCCGCCCGCATACTGGACGTGACTGGCCAGCCAGTCCTGCGCCGGGCGGCCGTTCAGCTGGCAGGTGGTCGGCATACGGAAAGCGTGCTGGGTCCGGCCGTCGGCATACGGGTTGCTGGCGGCCGGCCGGCCGTGACGGCCGAGCCGGAACCCGTCCGCGCCGCGGCG
The DNA here is from genome assembly GCA_019239975.1 of Streptosporangiaceae bacterium. Lineage (GTDB taxonomy): Bacteria > Actinomycetota > Actinomycetes > Streptosporangiales > Streptosporangiaceae > JAFAZE01. Next base: position 88,977 of record JAFAZE010000162.1, on the reverse strand, counting down.
CCGCAGCATGCCGAGCCTGTTGTCATAGGAGTGGTTCTCCATCATCAGCACCACGATGTGCTCGATCTGCGGCATCGTGTCAGTACCCGGCGGCAGGTCCGGGAAGGGCAGCGACCCGGGCTGCCGCGGGGAGCGCCGGGCGGGTGCGGAGGTCCAGGCCCCGGCGCCCGCCAGCGCCCCGGCGGCCAGGCCAGCCTTGAGGATCCCGCGCCTGGTCGTCCCTTGTTCAGCGTCCATCTCCGGCCCTTCTGCTCGATGCGGGTTACCAGCGGGGAGAACTTTCCGCGTGCGTGGCGACAGTCTGGCAACACCTTGATACCCGGGGACGACGGCCGTCTGTCGCGCGGGTGGCGGCCGCGTGGACAAAGAGGCCGTGCGGGTCAGGAGACGACGATCAGCACACGGAACGTCGCGATCACTCCCATGCAGCCAGGGCTGATCGGGGTACCGCCGAAATGCGCGGTGACGACCGTCGCCCGCCGCGCCGCCGGGGCCGCCTGCGGCTGCTGCACCGGGTGACAGGCCATGCTCGCGGAAAGCGCCGCCGTGCCCGGCCGGACGGCTCGGTACGTCCGGAGGGGGAAGGCGGGCATCACGGCGGGCCGCAGGGGCGTGACGACCGGCACCAGCGCGCCGCCCGACACCTCCACCGGCCTCCAGCCGCCCATCCCCGGCCCGGACAGCTCCACGCGCACCGTGTCACCGGTCACCACGCAGTAGGTGCGTCCGTTGCTGGCCGCGTTCAGGTCCAGGTTCGTGCCCGCCGAGCCGGCCGGCCATGGCGTGCAGCCGGCGGCGCCGGAGGCCGGCGCGCCGGCCGGGGCGCCGGGAGCGGCGCTCGGGGAACCCGTGGCCGCGCCGCCCGGCGATGCGGCGCCCGAGGCGCCGCCGCCTCCCGGGGAGGCCCCATGACTGGCGGGGCCATGGCTGGCGGGGCCATGGCTGGTGGGGCTATGGCTGGCGGGATCGTGATTGGGGGAGCCGTTGCTGGCCGCGGGGCTGAGCGCGCCCTGCATGGCGGAGCAGCCGGTGATCATCGCGGCGATCACCGCCAGCCCCGCCAGGGCACCAGCTCGCATCCCTGACCTCCTCGGACATAACCTCCCCGATTGGACGCTACCCCCGGGATCCCGGGTTCCATCTCGTCAGTGGCCTCCGCTGCCCAGCTGGACCGCCTTGATGATCAGCAGCAGGACCGAGACCACCAGGTAACCGCGCAGTATCAGCACGCCCATCTTGGTACCGGTGGACCACTCCACCGGCTTGAGCAGGGCAAGCGGCGGCATCCGCCAGCTCTGGCGCTCCGCCTCCGTCATCGTGGTGCGGGGATGCGGCTGCCGCGCCGGGCGCCGCGAGCGTGTCAGCCGCAGCCACCCGGCGAGCAGCAGGGCGCTGCCCGCCAGCCCGGCCGCCAGCCAGATGGCCGTCTGCGCCGCGTTGAGGCCGGAGAACAGCGTGTCGAGCACGAGCGTGCCGGAAAGGACCAGCAGAACGCCGATGATGAAACCGGACAGGATGTTGAGCCACCTGGGGTTCATCCACGGGCCGAGCACCTCGCGGTCGTTGCACAGCAGCAGCAGGAACACGCTGGCGCTCGGCAGCAGGATTCCGGCCAGCGCCTGCACGGCCTCGGTGAGCAGCCCGAGCGGTGCACCGGGGATGAGCACGATGCCGGCCGCGAGCACGATCATCCCGGCGTAACTGGCGTAGAACGGCTTGGCCTCGCGGAAGCCGCGATGCAGCGAATGCCTGATCCCGAACACGTCGCCGAACGCGTAGCTGGTGGACAGCGTGACCGCAGCCGCGCCGATGATGCTGGCGTCGAGCAGCACGATCGCGAACATCCCGGCGAGCACATGGTTGTGCGTGGCGACCGCGTTCGCCACGCCCAGGGCGTCGGTGAACTTTCCGGCCAGGTTCGTGCCGCGCACCGCGTACACCGCCACGACCATGATCGCCGATGCCCCGCCGACCACGACGAACGCGCCGAGCGTGGTATCGGCGCGCTCATACGGGATGAACCGGGGCGTGATGCGCTTGTCGATGACGTTGGACTGCTGGAAGAACAACTGCCAGGGCGCGACGGTGGTGCCGACGATCGCGATGATCAGCAGCACCGCGGTGGAGCTGACCCCGCCCTGCACCCCGGGGACGACGAGGTGGTAGAAGATCGATCCCCAGTGCGGGCCGGACAGGAACGCGAGTGGGACCAGGATGAGGCTGACCGCGATGAAACCGAGCATCGCCTGCTCCCAGCGGCGGAAGCTGCCGCTGGCGGTGATCGCGATCAGTACAAGCCCAGTTATCGGCACCGAGATGTACTGGCTGACGCCGAAGTACTGCAGCGCGAGCGAAACGCCGATGAACTCGGTGACGATGGTCAGGAAGTTCAGCACGAACAGGTCGCCGACGCTGAACCAGCCCCAGAACCGGCCGAACCGCTCGTTGATCAGCCGGGCGTGCCCGACGCCGGTGACCGCGCCGAGCCTTACCACCATCTCCTGGTTGACGATCAGCACGGGAATGAGAAGCAGCAGCGTCCACAGCAGGGTGTACCCGTAGTTCTGCCCCGCCTGCGCGTACGTGGACACGCCGCCGGCATCGTTGTCGCCGACCATGACGATCAGTCCCGGGCCGACGATCGCGAGGAACGTGACGAGCCGGCGCTTCAGCCCGCTGCGGTCCTCGTCGCCCACGCGGATCCGGCCGAGAGCGCCCTCGATGTCACCGAGGTGAGCCTCGTCGAGAACCGCGGTGGGCCTGCTCAGCGCGGCCGGCGGCGGTACGGGAGGCCGCGGCGGTGCCGGGCTGCCGTCCCCGCCCGCCGCACCGTCGGCGGGGCGCCGGGCGGCGCCCCGCTGTACCTGCTGGCCGTCCGGTGGCGCCGGCCGTCCCGGCTGGCCGGGGTCGCTGCGTGTCGTCACCGGCTTTCCCCGCGGCGCGCGTCCGGCGGCTCCGCCGCTTCGCGGCGTCTCCAGTCGTCCGGCAGCGTGACCTCGAGCACGTCGTCGACGGTTATCACGCCGAGCAGGTGACGATCGTCGTCCACGACGGGAATGGTGATGAGGTTGTAGTCGGTCATCAGCACGGCCACGTCCACGACGTCGGTGTCCGGGCCTACGCGCACCGGGTCGGTGTCGCAGACGTCGATCAGGGTGGTCGCGGGATCGGACTGCACCAGCGTGACCAGCCTGGCCACGCCGCTGAGCCCGCCGCTGTGGTCGATGGCGTGCACGCTTGTCAGCGCCTCCGGCTGCAGGGATGTGGACTCACGAACCTTCGCCAGGGCGCCGCTCACCGCGATCATGCTGGGCACCGCGATGAAGTCGACGCCCATCAGGCCGCCGGCGCTCGTGGCGTTGAAGCCCATCAGCGTCAGCACCTTGGTCCGCTGGCCCGGCGGAAGGAGGTCGAGCACCGGCTGCCGCCGGCGCTGCGGAAGCTCGGCGATGGTGTCGGCGGCGTCGTCGGCCCGCATCCTGCTGAGCACCTCGGCGATCTCCTCGTCGGTGCGCGCGCCGAGCAGCCGGGTGGCGAGATCCTCGTCGAGTTCCTCGAAGACGTCCGCCTCGAGCTCGGGATCGGCGTGCACCCGGCCGAGGATCTCGGTCTCCTCGTCCTTGGATGCGTTCTCCAGCAGGTCGGCGATCTGGGCCGGCTTCAGCCTGCGGATCCGCGCGAACGGGCCGCGAAGCAGCGCGCTGCCCTGGTGCCCGATGAGCCACTCGAAGTCATGCCAGTCCCGGAGAGGGTGGTTGTCCTCGGCAGGCCCGGGGGCGAGCAGGCCGAACAGCCGCCGGGGGTGCCGCCGGGTGTCGACCCCGGAGAGCACCCACTCGTCGCGGTCCCTGGCGAGCTCCAGGTCCCCGGCGCGCACGAGGCGCGCGTTCTCCACGTCGATCAGCCGGTGCCCGAGAACGTCGGCGCGCAGCAGCACCTCGCCCTCGCGCCGCTCGAAGTGCCGCAGGTCAAGCTTTGCGCTGGTCAGCTTCAGCACGTCGCCGTCGAACGAGCTGACCTGGTCGATGGGCACGAAGATCTGCCGGCCGCCCACCTCCACGACCCCGCCAATGACCAGCGGGTAGTCCGACCCCCGCAGCCGCACGACGACGTCGGACAGCCGGCCGAGCGACTCACCGCCGCTGTCGGTGACGGGCCGCCTCAGCAGGGCCGACAAGCGAAGGGTGCGTCTGCTGTCCGCCGCCGGCGGGGAGGGAGCAGGCGGTGTGGTCGTCATGATCTTCCTCTTCTTCAGCCGATACCGGGATGCCGCTAACCTGCGGTCCCTAGGCTTCCCCGGAACCACGGAGGATCACCTCCTGGCGGGTACCCCAAGAGTTCACCATGCCATGCGGGGATGAACAGCAGGTGGCCGGGTAACTCTCCACGGGTTGCGCTTCTTCCCCGCGATGAGGCCGCCTGCTCACCTTGCCTGCCGGGGTGGGCTCAGCCGGTCCGCCGGAGGTGGTAGGAAGTCAGCGGCACGTTTGGATGAAAGGCGCAGATAGTGGCCATGCCCAAGGCAGCGGTCCTGCCCGGACGGGACCGCGGCCAGCCGGAAGGCTTCTGGTACTCGGCCAAGCGGAGGCTGCTGGGACCGCCGCTGGTCAACGAGCAGCTCGGCGAGCAGCGGCTGTCGAAGCCGCTCGCGCTGGGTGTCCTGTCCCCCGACGGCATCTCATCGTCCGCGTACGGGACCGAGGAAATCCTCATCGCCCTGCTGCCGGCCTTCGGCTTCGCCGCCTTCACGCTGATCCTGCCCATGACGCTGGCGATCCTGCTCGTCATGACGCTGGTGGTGCTGTCGTACCGCGAAATCGTCATGGTCTACATCAAGCCCGGCGGCTCCTACATCGTGGCCCGGGAGAACTTCGGGCCGAAGATCGCGCAGATATGCGCGGTCGCGCTGCTCATCGACTACGTGGTCACCGTCGCCGTGCAGATCGCGGCGGGCACCGCGGCCGTGGCCTCGGCCTTCCCCGTGATCGGCCCCTACAAGCTGGAGATCTGCGTCGGCGTGGTCCTCCTGATGTGCTACGGGAACCTGCGCGGCATCAAGGAGGCGGGCCGGGCGTTCGCGGTGCCCACGTACCTGTTCGCGGGGTCCGTCATACTGATGATCATCATCGGGCTGGTCCGCGCGGCACTGGGGAACCTCCAGGTGCAGAACGTGCACGCCCTGCACGGCACCTACACGCTCGGCTCCGGCAGCGAGGGCCTGATCACCGGCGTGGCGATCTTCACGCTGCTGCGCGCGTTCGCCAACGGCGGCGCCTCGCTCACCGGGATCGAGGCGGTCTCCGACGCGGTGGGCGCGTTCCGCCCACCGGAGGGGGTCAACGCCCGCCGCGTGCTCATCGCCGAAGGGTGCATCCTCGGCGTCCTCGTCGCGGGCATCTCCTGGCTCGCGCACGCGACGCATGCGACGCCCTATGTGCTCGGCTACCCGACCGTGATCTCGCAGGAAGCGAACGTGGTCTTCGGCCAGGCCGGCCACTTCATGTACTTCGTGGTGCAGGGCGCGACCATGCTGATCCTGTACACCGGCGGGAACACGAGCTTCAACGGCTTTCCGTTTCTCACCAGCTACGTCGCCGGTGACTCGTTCCTGCCGCGGTGGATGCTCAAGCGCGGTCACCGCCTGGTGTTCTCCAACGCGATCATCCTGCTGACGATCGTGTCGGTCTCGTTGCTGATCATCAAGGACGCGGACGTCAACAGCCTGGTCCCGCTGTACGCGATCGGCGTCTTCACGGCCTTCTCCATGGCCGGCTTCGGCATGGCGAAGTACCACCACACGCGCAAGGAGCCCGGCTGGCGGTACAAGCTGGCCATCAACTTCTCGGCGGGCGCGCTCACCGCCATCGTGGTGGTGATCTTCGCGGTCGTGAAATTCACCGAGGGCGCCTGGGTGGTGCTGGTGCTGTTCGCGATCCTGGTCCCCGCGCTGATCAGGCTGAACCAGGAGTACGGGGCGGAGGCGGAGGTGCTCCAGGCTCTCACCGACCACGAGCCACCGCCGCCGCCGCAGTACACGCGGCGCACGGTCCTGGTCTTCGTGGACAGCTTCGATCTCGCGGCGCTCGCCGCGCTCCGCTACGCGAGAAGCCTGCGGCCCACGGCGATCCGCGCCGTGCATTTCGTCATCGACAGCGTCCGTGCCGACAAGCTGCGGAACAAGTGGACGCGGGGCAACCGTGGTGTGGCCCTCGATTTCATCGACGTCCCGGACAGGAGGCTGGTCAAGGCCGCGGCCGACCTGGTCGAGCGCGAGGTCGCCGATCCCGGCACGCACGTCACGGTGATCCTGCCCCGCCGTAGCTACTCGCCGCTGCTCGGCCGGCTGCTGCACGACCGCACCGCGGACAAGATGGCGGCCGCGATCAGCCGCATCCCCCGATCGGCCGCGACCATCGTTCCCTACGATGTCCCGGGCCGCGTCCGGATGCTGCAGGCACGCCAGGCCGGGCGGGCCGGGCCGGCGAGGGCCGTCAAGGAGGGCGACGGCACGCGGCCGGTCACCGCCGTCCCGCCCGCCGCCGCCGCCGGCGAGGAAACCAAGGTCCTGAGCCGGGAGGCAAAGGTAGCCGACGACCACGCCGCACCCGCGGACCGGGCGGACGGACCGGCGCCGCCCCGTGACGGGGCCGCCGCCCCGGCCGGGAACGGGAGGCGGAGGGCATCGGCCGCCGCGCAGGTCGTCCCGGTCGGCTCGATCACCGGGCCGGGCAAGTTCGCCGTCGAGGGGCGGGTTCGCGTTGTCGAGATCCGCCCGGTGGAACAGAACTCGGTGCTGGCCATCGAGATCTCCGACGCCACCGGGCAGCTGACCGCGCTGTTCTACGGCAGGTCCCACATCCCGGGCCTCAACTGCGGCGCCCGGGTTCGCCTGCACGGGCGCGCGGGAATCCGCCACGGCCGCCCCGTCATGGTCAACCCTGCCTACGACCTGCTCTTCTCCGGCGGCGAACGATCGTGACCGGTCCCAGCCAGTGACCCGGTTGCGCCCAGGCGCGCCGCCGGGCGCGGGCCGGCGGAAAACCTAACTGGCCGGGCTCCGCGGCAGCAGCTCGTACGCCGGATTGATCATCGTCGGCCGCCCGTCACGCACGTGTACCTTGCCGTGCAGCCGCAGCTTGCTGCCGGGCTCCACGCCGGGTATGTGCGTGCGGCCGTAGAACATGGCGGTGAGCTCACCGGTGCCGTCCGCCACCGTGGTCTCGAACACGCAGTTCTGCTCGACCGGGCGGATCTCGACGGACCGGACACGTCCCTCCACCGTGACCTTGCCCGGGGCGCCGAGCGAGCCGATCGGGCAGACGCCTTTGGGCGGCGCGGGCTTGTCGCCGCCGCCCGGCTCCGCGCCGCCATCCGGCCGTCGCGCTTCCTTGCCCGGGCCCCGCGCCGGCTGCGCCGGGGCGCCCTTGCGCGGCGGGAGCTGGGCGACCGAGGCACGGCCTTCGTCCGCGCCGGCCCGCCGGGCCGCCTCGGATGCCTGCTGCCGGTCGTGCAGCTCCTGCACGCGGCTCTCCACGTCGAAGGGGATGATCGTGGCGGCCGAGTTCGGTACCCGGCTTACCACCGCGGCGATCTTGTCCGCCGTCCGGTCGTGCAGCAGCCGCCCGATCAGCGGCGCGTAGCTGCGCCGAGGCAGCACGACGGTCACGTGCGTGCCCGGCTGCTCCGTCTCCCGGGTGACGAGTTCCGCGGAGGCGCGCAGCAGGCGGCGGTCGGGGGTGTCGATGAGGTCCAGCGGCACGTCCTGGCCGACGAGCAGCCATTCCTGGCGCAGTTTTTCCGCCTGGACGTTGTCGATGACGAAATGCACGGCGCGCAGCGTGGTCGGCCGCAGACCGCGCGCGTAGCGCATCGCGGCGAAGGTGGACAGGTCGACGCTGTCCACGAACACCAGGGAGACGCGGCGGCTGTAGTTCGGCTGCCGGGGCGGGACGCCCGCCGCCCGGCGGCTCCCGATGGTCTGCAGCACGTCGGCCTCCATCCGGTACTCCCGGTTCAGCCGGATGAGCGCGAACACCAGGACCGGGAACAGGATCACGATGAGCCAGGCGCCCTCGGTGAACTTCACCACCGCGAAGATCACCACCACGATCGCGGTGAGCACCCCCGCGGAGAAGTTGATCACGAGCTTGTGCCGCCAGCCGGCTTCCTTGTGCGTGTGGTGGTACTTCGCCATGCCGAACCCGGCCATCGAGAACGCGGTGAAGACACCGATCGCGTAGAACGGGACCAGCCGGTTCACGTTCGAGCCGACGGCCGCGATGAGCGCCACCGAAGCCACGGTCAGCACGATGATCCCGTTGGAGAACACCAGCCGGTGGCCGCGCTTCATCATCCACCGCGGCAGGAACGAGTCCTCGGCGACGAAGCTCGTCAGGAACGGGAAACCGTTGAAGCTGGTGTTACCGCCGGTGTACAGGATCAGCGCGGTCGCCGCCTGCACCACGAAGTACATGAAGTGCCCGGTGCTGCCGAACACCATCCTGGCTTCCTGCGAGATCACGGTCGGGTAGCCGCTGTTGTACGGAATCGCGTGCGTCAGATGCGCCAGCCAGGAGATCCCGGCGACCAGGGTGCCGAGGATCAGGCCCTCCGCCACCAGGACCTTGCGTGCGTTGATTCCCTCCGGCGGCTTGAACGCGCTGACCGCGTTGGAGACCGCCTCGATGCCGGTGAGCGACGAGCCGCCGTTCGCGAACGACCGCAGCAGCGTGAAAACGGCGACGGCGGTGACCACGCCCTGGGTGCCGGCGCCGATGGACACGGTCCCTTGCAGCACGTGAATGTCCTGCGTCGGCAGCTTGCCCACTGCCTCCCTGACCAGCCCCACCGCGATCATCAGCAGGACGGACCCGGAGAACAGGTAGGTCGGCAGCGCGAAGGCCCTGCCCGCTTCACGGATGCCGCGCAGGTTCCCGTAGCACATGAGGAGGATCACGCCGATGGTGATCTCCTTGCTGTACGGGCCGAGAGCCTGCACCGCGGACGCGATGGCCGCCGTCCCGGCCGCAACCTGGACGGCGACCGTGACCACGTAGTCGATGAGCAGCGCCACGGCGGCGATCTGGGCAATCCGCGGCCCGAAGTTTTCCCTGGCGACCACGTACGATCCGCCGGCCCGGGTGTAGACCGTGACGATCTCGCGGTAGGACAGCACGACGAGCGTCATGACGAACAAGATCACGCCGGTCATCGGCAGGATCAGGGCGTAGGCGGTGAGGCCGAAGAGCGGCAGCAGCTCGATGAGCATCTCCTCGGTGCCGTAGGCCGAGGATGAGATGCCGTCCGGCGACAGCACGCCGAGCGCCAGCTTCTTCGACAGCCGCTGCTCGCTGAGCTGCTCGTTGACAAGCGGCGGCCCGAGCAGCCGGCGCTTCAGCGAGTAGCCGAAGCTTTCGGGCAGGTCGATCCCTGTGCCTCGGTCGAGCAGGCCAGCCCTCCTGGGTACGGCCACCAGTTTCCGCCCTCCCAAATCGCGGTCACCTTACGCTAGGCGTTCCATCCGCCGATAACCGCAAGCATGCCGTTAAGGGTCGCGAGCTGCGCGTTAAGGATCCGTCAAGATCGCTGTCACAGACCGGTACCGGCCTTTGAATGGCATTCGAGATGACTCAGGGCCACCGCCGAAGCGGACTGCCGGCGCCGTACGCGCTGCCGGTGAGCTTCGCTGCGCTGTTCGTCGTCGGCACGGTGGCGGCCGGCCTGAACGGCCGCTTTCCCGCGGCCGGCGTGCTGGCCGCGTGCGCCGCGGTTGTGGCGGTGGCGTCCTGCCTCGCCGAGGTGACAGCGGCGGTGCCGCTCGCCGTGATCGGCTGGCTCACCGTCATCGGGTTCTCTCACCCACCCTATGCCGACCTGCGGCCGGCCGGGGCGGTGGCGGCGCGCGCGGCTCTGGTGATCGGTGCCTGCGCGCTGGCCGGCGCCGGCTCCGGCTTCCTGTTCCGGTACCGCTCAGCTCGGGTCACACTGGAAGATGTGGATCAGGACACGGGCAGCCAGGCCAGCGGGATCAGCTTCCGCAGGCGCCTGTGCGGCGCCGCGCTGGCGGCGGCGGTGCTTCCGCTGCTGACGGCGCTGCTGGCTGCCTGGCGGCCGCACCTGAACCTGGCCGATGATCTGCTCATCTACCTGGTCGCCGTGGTGGCGATCGCGGTCGTCGGCGGGTTCTGGCCCGCCGTTCTCGCCGCGGTCGCGGCGAGCCTGCTGCTCAACTGGTACTTCACGCTGCCGCTGCACACGTTCACGATCCAGGAGCCGAAGAACCTGCTGGCCCTGGTGCTCTTCGTCACGGTCGCGGTCGCGGTGAGCAGCGTGGTCCACCTCGCCGCGAGGCGCTCGGTGCAGGCCACGCACAGCAGGAAGGAGACGGCCTCGCTGCTGACACTCGCGCAGACCGTGCTCGGCGGCGCGGACGCCCCGGCCGATGTTCTGAATCACCTCACCAGCACCCTTGGCGGCCACGCCGAATTGCTGGAGCGCGCCGCCGGCCGCTGGGTACGGGTGGCGGTGAGCGGCGCCGGGGACACGGCCGAGGGTCTCCGCTTCGAGGTACGGCCCGACCTGGCGCTCGAGGTACGCGGGCAGACGGCGGCGGCGACCGCGACCCTGCTCGCCGGCTTCGCCGCCCAGGCCGCCGCGGCACTGGACAGGGAGCGCTTGCGCACCCAGGCCGCTCAGGCCGAGGCGCTCGCCGAGGGAAACCGGATGCGGACCGCGCTGCTCGCGGCCGTCAGCCACGACCTGCGTACCCCGCTGGCGTCCATCAAGGCCAGCGTCAGCAGCCTGCGCCAGACCGACGTGCGCTGGAGCGCCGCCGACGAGGCGGACCTGCTCGCGACGATCGAGCAGAACGCCGACCGGCTGGACACGCTCATCGGCAACCTCCTCGACATGAGCCGGCTGCAAACGGGCTCCCTCCGGCCGTTCCTGCGCGGGACGGCGATCGATGAGGTTGCTCCGGTCGCGCTGCGGGGCCTTGACGACTCGGACCGGATGCGGCTGATCGTTCCGGACGCCCTGCCGCTCGTGCGCGCCGATCCTGGCCTGCTGGAGCGGGTGCTGGCGAACCTGTTCTCCAACGCGCTGCGCTACTCGCCCCCATCCCGGCCGCCCTGCCTGCAGGCGCGGGAATCCGGCGGCGTCGTGGTGCTGGAGGTCGTCGACCACGGAAGCGGCGTACCCGACGAGCTGAAGGAACGGATCTTCGAGCCGTTCGTGCAGCTCGACGGCCGCCCGTCCGGCGTGGGGCTGGGGCTGGCCGTAGCCAGGGGGTTCGCGGAGGCAATGGGCGGTTCCATCGTCGCGGCGGACACCCCCGGAGGCGGCCTGACGCTGCGGGTGACGCTGCCGGTGGAGACCAGCAGCGCGAAAGCGATGCTCGGGACGGCCGGGCAGTGACCCGGGTCCTGGTCATCGACGATGAACCCTCGATCCTGCGGGCGCTCCGCATCAACCTCACGGCGCGGAGCTATGAGGTCAGCACGGCCAGCGACGGGGCGTCCGGGCTCGCGGCCGTGGCGCGTGATCGCCCGGACGTGCTGATCCTCGATCTCGGTCTGCCCGACATGGACGGTACCGACGTGATCCACGGAGTGCGCGGCTGGAGTTCGACGCCGATCATCGTGCTCTCGGTGTGGGGGCAGGAGAACCAGAAGGTGGCGGCGCTCGACGCCGGGGCCGATGACTACGTCACGAAGCCGTTCGGCATGGACGAGCTCCTGGCGAGGCTGCGGGCCGCCGTGCGGCGCGCCGCGCCGGCACCCGACGAGCCCGTCCTGACCACACCGGACTTCACGGTCGACCTCGCCGTGAAGCGGGTCAGCCGCACCGCGGACGGCGATGTCCGCCTTACGCCCACCGAATGGCAGCTGCTGGAGGTCCTGGTCAGAAACCGGGGCCGCCTGGTGACACAGCGGCAGTTGCTTCAGGAGGTATGGGGCCCCGCCTATGAGACCGAAAGCAATTACCTTCGCGTCTACATCGCCCAGCTTCGCCGCAAGCTGGAACCGGAGCCATCGCGGCCACGCTACCTTCTTACCGAGCCGGGCATGGGCTACCGTTTCCAGGCTTGAACAGAAAGGGGGCTGCCATGAGAGGCCACGGACCGGACGACATGGGCGACGACGAGCAGGAGACCCAGGTCGCCGGGTACGAGCAGTACATCGAGGACCCGCCGGAGGATCTCGTCATCGCCGAGGACGACGATGACGACGCGGAGGCGGCGGAGGACTGGTCGGCCCGCCACCCGCGCGCGGTGGTGGCCGACGACGAGGACGAGCCGGACGACGAGGCCGCGGAGGACTCCGCCGTTCACGAGATCCCCGACCGGTAAACCGCACAGCGGAACCGGGTAAAAAACGGGCGCCGGGCATTGCGCGCGACCACCTTACTCGTTAGTAATGAAAGAGGGCGGTGCCGTCCGCCAAGCCGCCCGTGGAGGCACGCGTGAGTACCTACGACCTGTACACGACACCTGTGGCGCCGGGCACCTGGGACGTTCCAGCTACCGGGGCGGCGCGCTTCTCCTGGGAGTACGACGACGGCCGGCAGCGTCTGCTCGACCTGTACCAGCGCGGCAAGGACAAGCAGTGGGACGCCGCCAAGCGGATCGACTGGGACCAGCCGGTCGATCACGCCAACGTTCAGGGCACCCCGGACGAATACTGCCCGATCTACGGCTCCCGGCAGTGGGAGGTGCTGTCTCAGCCCGAACGCGACGAGCTGGCCCACCACCTGGCCGCGTGGCTGTTCAGCCAGTTCCTGCACGGCGAGCAGGGCGCGCTGACGGTGGCCGCCCGGATCGTGGAGTCGGTGCCGGACATGGACTCCAAGTTCTACGCCGCCACCCAGGCCATGGACGAGGCTCGGCACGTGGAGCTGTTCTCCCGCTTCATGCGGGACAAGATCGAGATGTACTACCCGATGAACCCGGACCTGGCCAGGCTGCTCAGCGACGCGCTGAGCGATTCCCGCTGGGACATGCCCTACCTGGGCATGCAGGTGCTGATCGAGGGGCTCGCGCTGGCCGCCTTCGGCGTGCACCGGGACACCGCCACGAACCCCCTGGTGAAGCAGATCCTCGCGTATGTGATGCAGGACGAGGCGCGGCACGTGGCGTTCGGCCGGCTGGCGCTGCGGGACTACTACGCGGGGCTCACCTCGGCGGAGCTCGCCGACCGCGAGGAGTTCGTGGTCGAGGGGTGCTACCTGATGCGGAACCGGTTCCGCGCCCACGAGGTCTGGGAGCGAATGGGCTACGACGTGGACGAGTGCCTGGAGTTCACCGAGCACTCCCCCATACAGCAGGCGTTCCGCACGCTGCTGTTCAGCCGGATAGTGCCGTGCGTGAGGGACATCGGGCTGTGGGGCGAGAAGGTCCAGCGGACCTTCGCCGACCTCGGCGTGCTCGACGCCGCCAAGACGGACCTGGAGGCCCTGATGCACGACGACGAGAACGTCGCCGAGCGCCTGGAGCAGGAGCACGCCGAGGACCTGGCCGCCCGCAAATCCGAAGTAGACGCCGCCATCGCCTCAGGCGCGGGCGCCTGAGGCGGCCAGCGCCGCGCAAGCCGCGCTGCTGCGCCGGGAACCACAACGGGTTACGGCTGCGGCGAGAACCACAGCGGGGCCGTTTCGCGCCTGTCCCAGTAGACGGGGTCCGGGATGGCGCTGTGACGCCGCCGGCGGCAGCGCGAACATGAGCGGTGACACCAGCGCTTCACAATGGGCGGCATGGAACCCATCGACGCTGACTCTCTCGGCAGGCAGATCCGCTTCATCATGGAGGCCGGGCGGCTGACCGCCGTGCTGCGGCAGAACACGGTGACCGGCGGCTCCCGGCGGGAGAACTCGGCCGAGCATTCCTGGCACATCGCCCTGATGGCGCTCGTGCTCGGCCCGCTGGCCCCGCCGGGAACCGACATCTGCCGGGTCATGAGCATGCTTCTGCTGCACGATCTCGTGGAGATCGACGCGGGTGACCTTTTCCTGTACGCTCCCGAGGCCGACCAGCGGCGCCAGGATGCCGCCGAGCAGACCGCCGCCGAGCGCCTGTTCGGCCTGCTGCCCGCGGGGCAGGAATCGTCGGTGCGCGCGCTGTGGGCGGAATTCTGCGAGCGGGAGACCGCCGAGGCCCGGTTCGCGAGGGCGATGGACCGGCTTCAGCCGATTCTCCTCAACCACGCCGCCGGCGGAGGCACCTGGCGCACCCACGGGGTCACCGCGGACCAGGTCCTCGGCAAGGTGCGCCTCATCGCCGACGGGTCACCGGCGCTCGGCTCGTACGCGCGCGGGCTTGTCGAGGACGCGGTGCGGCAGGGGTTCCTCACCGGGAATTTGCCAGCCGGTCCCCGGCCGGCCACCGGCGCGTGAGGTAGGCATACCCCGGGCGTGGGTAGGGACCAAGTCGTGAGGCAATCCCTCGTCAGGCTGTTCTACCGCGGCGGCAGGGACAGGGCGGCCGCGGCCAGCCGAAACCGTTCCGTCCCCGGCCCGGCCCATGGCCCGGGCCGCCTTGTCCGCCTCGTTCCCGCGCCCAGGCGCGCCCGGCGGGCGGTATCCGGAAAGCTCCCGGTACCACGGCCCGTGGCGGTCGCCGAGCGCATCGAGCGATCCCCCGGCCTGGATCACCCGGTGCGGGTGCTGTCCGAGACCGTCGTGCGGGCGCTGCCCGCGGGGCCGAGAACCGACGCGCTGCACGGCGTGCCGTTCGGCCAGCCGGCGCACCCGGCGCTGGTGCGGCTGCCGCTCGGCTGCTGGACGTCGGCCGTGCTGCTGGACTTCTTCCGCGGCACCGAGCGCGCGTCGCGCACGCTGGTCGCGGCCGGGCTGGCCGCCACCTTGCCGGCCGGCGCGACCGGGCTCGCGGACTGGTCGGCGCTGCACCGGCACCAGCAGCGGGTCGGCTTCGTGCACGCCGTCTCGCAGCTGAGCGCGGCGACCCTGTTCGGCGCGTCGCTGCTCGCGCGGGCCGCGGGACGGCACGCGCAGGGCAAGGTCCTTTCCGCTGGCGGCCTGACCGCGGCGACCGCCGGAGCGTATCTGGGCGGCCACCTGGCGCTGCGGCTCGGCGCGGGCGCGAGCCACGCCGAGCCCATCGGGCACCTGTCCGGGCTGGGCTGGCACGACCTCTGCCCGGCCCGCGAGCTGCCCGACGGGCGTCCCGCCCGCCGCCAGCTCGGCTACCTGAGCCTGTTCGTGCTGCGCCAGGGCAGCACCGTGCACGTGCTGTCGGACCACTGCGCGCACCTGGGCGGCCCGCTGCACCAGGGCCGCGTCGTCACCGCGCGGGGCGCGAGCTGCGTGGTGTGCCCGTGGCACGGCTCCACGTTCCGGGTCGCCGACGGCACCGTGCTGCACGGCCCGGCCACCGCGCGGCAGCCCTCGTTCGAGACCCGCGTCAGCGAGTCCGGCTGGGTCCAGGTCCGCCCCCGCCGCTGAGCCGTCCCCGCCGCAGAAGAGACGCCACCCCGCGAAGCGGCGCCCCGCCCGCTGAAGCGCGCCTGCCGGGCGGCGCCCTGCCAGGCGGAGCCCATGAAGCGCGGCCCAGCGGTTTGGGTGCGATTCGCGCTGTGACAGCGACGCGGATTGCACCCAAAACCGGCTCGGAACGCGCTCCAGCCGCAGCCTCAGGTGCGGGGGAGACGCGTGATGCTGCCCGCGTTGTCGGGGGCGGGCGGCGGGGGCGGCACCACCCCATCGGCCGCCGTCACCGGGCGGCCCTGGTCGCCGGCGGCGCCGCCGCCGAGGAGGCCGCCGATGCCCTCCAGCGCCTTGCCTATCTCGCTCGGCACGATCCAGACCTTGTTGGCGTCGCCCTGCGCGATCTGCGGCAGCATCTGCATGTACTGGTAGGCGAGCAGCCGCTGGTCGGGATTGCCGTCGTGGATGGCACGGAACACGGTGATGATCGCCTGCGCCTGGCCCTGCGCCCGCGCCGCCTGCGCCCGCGCGTCGGCCTCCGCGCGCACCACGGCCGCCTCCGCCTCACCCCGCGCCCGGAGCACCGCCGCCTGCTTCTCGCCCTCGGCGGTCAGGATCGCGGCCTGCTTGGACCCCTCGGCGGACAGGATGGCCGCGCGCTTGTCACGGTCGGCCCGCATCTGCTTCTCCATCGAGTCCTGGATGGACGACGGCGGCTCGATGGCCTTCAGCTCGACCCTGCTGACCCGCAGCCCCCACTTCCCGGTCGCCTCGTCCAGCTCGCGGCGAAGCTCGCCGTTGATCTTGTCACGGGAGGTGAGCGTGGTGTCCAGGTCCATCCCGCCGACGACGTTGCGCAGCGTGGTGACGGTGAGCTGCTCGACCGCCGCGACGTAGTTGGCGATCTCGTAGGTGGCGGCCCTGGCGTCCGTCACCTGGAAGTAGATCACCGTGTCGATGCCGACGACGAGGTTGTCCTTCGTGATCACCGGCTGCGGCGGGAAGCTGACCACCTGCTCGCGCAGGTCGATGAGCGGCCGCAGCCGGTCGATGAACGGCATCACCAGGTTCAGCCCCGCGTTGAGCGTCCGGTGGTAACGGCCGAAGCGCTCCACGATTCCCGCCTGCGCCTGCGGCACGATCCGCACGGCCCTGATCACCGCGAACAGTGCGAGGAACACGACGACAACTAGCAGGACGATCGCGACTATGGTGCTCATCTCGGCTACTCCGCTCGCACGACCCGACACGTACACGGTACCGGCGCCCGCCGTAGAGTGCCAGCAACCCCTTCCCGCCCAGGGATTTCGCCCACGGCCCTCCGGCCGCGCGATGCCACGGCGAGAACCGCCGCGGGTAACCGGGGGGTTCCGGGGGGTCGCCCCCCCGGGCTGGCAAAAGCGCTCCAGCGCGAGCGCCGGTACTCGATCTCCAGCGGGATACCGAAGCACTTGGACAGGTTGCGCGCGGTGAAGACGTCCGCGACCGGGCCGGCGGCGAGCACCGAGCCGCGGCGCAGCAGCATGGCGTGCGTGAACCCGTCGGGCACCTCCTCCACATGGTGCGTAACCAGGACCATCATCGGCGCCTTGGGGTTGCGGGCGAGCTGCGAAAGCCGCTGCAGCAGGTCCTCCCGCCCGCCCAGGTCCAGGCCGGCGGCAGGCTCGTCGAGCAGCAGCAGTTCCGGGTCCGGCATCAGCGCGCGTGCGATCTGCACCCGCTTGCGCTCTCCCTCGGACAGCGTCGCGAACCGGCGGCGGATCAGGTGCGCGCAACCGAGCGCGTCGAGCAGCTCCACCGCCCTCGTGACGTCGGCGGACTCGTACTCCTCCTTCCACCTGCCGAGGATCGCGTAGGAAGCGGTCAGGACCAGGTCGATGACCTTCTCCCCGGCCGGCACACGCTCGGCCAGCGCGGCGCTGGTCAGCCCGATCCGCGGACGCAGGTCGAAGACGTCGACCTCGCCCAGCCGCTGGCCGAGCACCTCCACGGTTCCCTCGGTCGGGAACAGCAGTGTGGCCGCCACCTGGAGCAGCGTCGTCTTGCCCGCCCCGTTCGGCCCGATCACGATCCAGCGCTCGTCCTCGTGTGCCGTCCAGTCGATGCTGCGCAGCAGCATGGACGTCTCACGCCGCACCGCGACGCCGCGCAGCCTCAGCACCTCGTCAGACAACCTGGCCTCCCGTCCTCACCCGGCCGGCCGCCGGACCGCAGCCACCGAGACCGAACCTACGTCACGACGGCCCCCCGCGCCCAGCGGGGGACGCGGCGGCCTCGCGGGCAAGCCTGCCCACAAGGCCTGCCGGTCCTCAGGGCCGGGCGCCTGGCCGTGGGTGACCCTCCGGGCCGGCATGGCGCACCGCGTAAAGCGCGGCCTGCGTGCGGTCCTGCACCCCGAGCTTGGCCAGAACGGCGCTCACATGGGCCTTGACCGTCTTCTCCGAGACGTGCAGCAGGCGGGCGATCTCCCGGTTGGACTTGCCCTCGGCGATCTGGGCGAGCACCTCGCGTTCCCGGGTGGTGAGCGCGCCGAGGCCGCCGGCCCGCCAGCCGCCGGGGCGCATCAGCGGGCGCGCCGCCTCCGGTGCGAGCAGCATGTTGCCGTCGTGCACCGAACGGATCGCGCGGACGAGCGCGTCCGGGTCCACGTCCTTGTACAGCACACCCGCGGCGCCGGCGCGTACCGCGAGGCTGGCGGAGTCCGGATCCGTGGCGCTGGTCAGCACCAGCACGCGCGACGCGACACGGCGCTCGCGGAGCGCGCTGAGCACGGCGATGCCGTCCATGCCCGGCAGCTTCAGGTCGAGCAGGACGATGTCCGGCCGCAGGGCCGCGGCCAGCGCCAGCGCGGCGTCCCCGTCGGCAGCCTCGTCCGCGACCACGATCCCGTCCTGCACCTCGAGCAGCGCCCGCAGGCCCTGCCGCACGACGGGATGGTCGTCGACGATCAGCACGGTGATGCCGTCAGCCAACGGGCACCGCCAGCCGTACCGTGGTACCCGACCCGGGTGCCGAACGCACGGTGAGAACCCCTCCCACCGCCGCCGCGCGCTCGCGCATCGAGGCGAGCCCGAGGCCGCGCGGCCGCGTCCCGCGCGTGTCGAACCCGGTGCCGTCGTCGGCGACCTCGAGGACCACCCGGCGGCCGGTCCGCGACAGCGAAACGCTCACCTCGCGGGCGCCCGAATGCCGCAGCGCGTTGTGCAGCGCCTCCTGCGCCACCCGGTACAGCGCCGCCTCGGCGCGCTCGCCGGGCGGCGGGATGTCCGCGACCGCGACGCGCACCGGTATGCCGTGCGCGCGCCCGGCGAGCACCGCGTACCTGGTCAGCGACCCCGCGAGCCCGTCGAGGCCCGGCGGCGCCAGCCCGTCGATGGCCGCGCGCAGCTCGGCCTGCGCCTCCGCCCCGAGGTCCTCGATCACCTTGATCGCGGCGACGGCGCGGGCTGGGTCCCTGACCGCCAGCACCGCCGCGGCGCGGGCGTTCGCCCGGATGCTGAACAGCTTCTGTGACACCGCGTCGTGCAGGTCTCTGGCCAGCCGCGCACGCTCCTCGAGCACCGAGACCTCGCGGCTGCGCTCGTAGAGCCGGGCGTTGGTCAGCGCGATCGCCGCGTGCGCCGCGAACAGCGTGAGCAGCTCCTCGTCGCGTCCGGTGAACTCGCCGCCGCCGTGCTTGCTGGCGACGAAGATGATCCCGAGCACGTCGTCGCCGTTCTTGACCGGCACCCCGAGGAAGCTGCCGAGGTCGGGGTGAGCGGCCGGCCACCCCTCGAACCTCGGGTCCTTTCTGATGTCGGCCAGCCGTTCGGGCTTGCCCTCCCGCAGCAGGACGCCGAGCATGCCGTGCTGCCGGGGCAGCGGCCCGATGGCCCGGTGCACGGCGGGCGATATCCCCGAGGTGATGAACTCGGCGAACGACCCGTGGTCGTCCGGCACGCCGAGCGCCGCGTACCGCGCGGCGGCCAGCGTCCGGGCGGATCTGACGATCACGTGCAGCACGTCACGGGTTGACATCTGCCTGCTGACCGCGAGCACCGCCTGGCTGACCAGGTACAGCTCGTCGAGACAGGCCTCCATGCCGATGACGTTAT
Organism: Streptosporangiaceae bacterium; assembly: GCA_019239975.1. Lineage (GTDB taxonomy): Bacteria > Actinomycetota > Actinomycetes > Streptosporangiales > Streptosporangiaceae > JAFAZE01. The sequence continues at coordinate 69,445 of JAFAZE010000162.1, read as the reverse complement.
CCGGTCCCGGCGGCGCCGGGAATCGGCCAGGGGTCCTAGGACCATCGGCCGGCGCCCACCGCGCCGCCCGGCCGATGCGCCCGGCGGGCGGCGCGCCTAGCGTGCCCGGTATGGGTACACGAGTTGCACTGATCACGGGGGCGTCCCGGGGACTGGGACGCGCGCTCGCCGCGGGGCTGGCCCGAGACGGGTACGGGCTCATCGTCGACGCCAGAGACGGCGGCGCGCTGGACCTCGCGGCGGAAGAAATTCAGGAAGCCGGGCACGATACGGTCGTCGCCGTCGTCCGCGGCGACGTCACCGACCCGGCGCACCGCGCCGCGCTGCGCAAGGTCGCCGTCGGCATGGGCGGTCTCGACCTGCTCGTCAACAACGCCGGCACGCTGGGCGCCAGCCCGCTGCCCGCGCTCGCCGACTACCCTCCCGGCGAGCTGCGCGCGGCGTTCGAGGTGAACGTGATCGCGCCGGTCGCGCTCACCCAGCTGCTGCTGCCGTTGCTGCGCGAGCGAGGCGGCGCGGTGCTGAATGTCACGTCCGACGCCGCGGTGGAGCCCTACGCCGGCTGGGGCGGATACGGGGCCGTGAAGGCCGCGCTCGAGCAGGCGTCGAACGTGCTCGCGGCGGAGGAGAACGCGATCCGCGTGTGGTGGGTGGACCCCGGCGACCTGCGCACCGACATGCACCAGCTCGCGTTTCCCGGCGAGGACATCTCGGATCGCCCGGAGCCCGCGTCGGTCGTCCCGGCGTTCCGCCGCCTGATCAGCGAACGGCTGCCGAGCGGCCGGTACCGCGCGGCGGAGCTGATGCCCGTGGAGACAGGATGACCGCGACCATCGAGTTCGCGCTGCCGCCGGCGCTGGAGGCCGGAGCTCCGCCGGAGTCCCGGGGGCTGCCGCGCGACGGCGTGCGCATGCTGGTCAGCCGCCGCTCGGCCGGCACGGTCGCGCACCGCCGCTTCACCGACCTGCCGGGGCTGCTGCTGCCCGGCGATCTGCTGGTGATCAACACGTCCCGCACCCTGCCCGCGGCGGTGCGGGCCGGCCGCCTCGCCGTGCACTTCTCCACGCCGCTGCCGGACGGAGCCTGGCTCGTCGAGCTCCGGCGGGTCGCCGGAAAGACCACGGTACCGAACGAGAGGGATGTTACCTCCCAGGTCATCGGCTTGCCCGGCGGGGCCGCCCTGACCCTGCTCGAGCGCGCGACCGCCCGGCTGTGGCGGGCCCGGCTATCCGTTGCGGTGGTGCCCTACCTGCTCAGGCACGGCTCGCCGATCAGGTATTCCTACGCGGAGCGGGAGTGGCCGCTGGAGGCGTACCAGACGGTGTTCGGCCTGCGCCCGGGAAGCGCCGAGATGCCGAGCGCGGGACGCCCGTTCAGCGCCGGGACCGTGACCGCCCTGGTGGCCCGCGGGGTCATGGTGGCGCCGGTCACGCTGCACTGCGGGGTGTCGTCGCTGGAGGCGGACGAGGACCCGTACCCCGAGCAGTACGACGTCCCGCCCGCCACTGCGCGGCTGGTGAACCTCACCCGCGGCAACGGGGGCCGGGTGATCGCTGGCGGCACGACGGTGGTGCGGGCCCTGGAGACCGCGGCGCGGTCCAGCCCGGCTCACGGCACCGTCGTGCCCTCGGCGGGCTGGACGGATCTCGTGGTAACCCCGGAGGCCGGCCTGCGCGTGACCGACGCCCTGCTGACGGGCCTGCACGAGCCCCGCTCGTCACACCTGCGCATGCTGGCAGCCTTCCACCCGCCCGGTCTCCTCCGCCGCTGCTACGAAGAGGCGGTCTCCGCCCGCTACCTCTGGCACGAGTTCGGCGACGTCCACCTCCTGCTCCCCTGACCCGATCAGGTAGCGTGTGTCCGCCATGAAACCGCGGACCACGCTGCTGATCACGCTGACCGGCCGGGACCGGCCGGGAGTGACCTCGCGCCTGTTCGGCGTGCTTGCACCCTTCCCGCTCGGTGTCATGGATATCGAGCAGGTCGTGATCCGCGGCCGCCTGGTGCTCGGCGTGCTGATGGCCTGCGACGGGCCGCCCGATCTGACCGAGATCCACCGGTCGGTCTCCGCGCTGGCATCCGACCTGGGCCTGGACGCGGAGATCACCACGGGGTCGGGCGAGCCGGCCACCGGGCGCGGGCGGCTGCACGTCAGCGTGCTGGGCAGCCCGCTGGAGCCCGGCGCGGTCGCGGCGATCGCCGGCCGGATCGCGGCCAACGGCGCCAACATCGACCGGATCGGGCGTCTCGCGCACGAGCCGGTGACGTGCATCGAGCTGGACGTATCGGGCGCCGACCCCGAGCTGCTCCGGGCCGAGCTCGCCCGCGAGGCCGCGCAGCGCGGCGTCGATGTCGCGGTGCAGCGCGGCGGGCTGCACCGGCGGGCGATGCGGCTGATCGTGATGGACGTGGACTCGACGCTGATCCAGGACGAGGTGATCGACCTGCTTGCGGAGCGGACCGGATGCGCGGCCGAGGTGGCCAAGATCACCGAGGCCACGATGCGCGGTGAGCTGGATTTCGCCGCGTCGCTGCGGGAGCGCACCGCGCTGCTGGCCGGCCTGGACGCCTCGGTCCTCGACTCGGTGCGCGCCGCCCTGCGGCTGACGCCGGGCGCACGGACGCTGATCACGACGCTGCGCCGGCTCGGCTGCAAGTGCGGGATCGTGAGCGGCGGTTTCACCGCGGTGATCGAGCCGCTCGCGGTCAGCCTCGGCATCGACTACGTGGCCGCGAACGTGCTGGACATAGCCAACGGGAAGCTGACCGGCCGGGTGCTCGACCCGGTCATCGACCGTGACGGCAAGGCCGCCGCGCTTCGCAGGTTCGCCGCGGCCGCCGGGGTTCCGCTGTCGCAGACCGTCGCCGTCGGCGACGGCGCGAACGACCTCGGCATGATCGCGGCGGCGGGACTCGGTGTCGCGTTCAACGCCAAGCCCGTGGTACGGGACGCTGCCGACGCGTCGCTCAACGTCCCGTACCTGGACGCGATCCTCTACCTTCTGGGCATATCCCGCGACGAGGTGGAAGCCGCGGAGACCGACGAGTCCTGAGCGGCCTTCTCCCCGGGCACGCTCTCCACCGACTCCCCGGGCACGCTCTCCACCGACGAGTCCTGAGCGGCCTTCTCCTCCACGGGCATCGGCACGCTCTCCACCGCCGGAGCCGTCGCGCCGGGAATCTCGGCGCCGGAGGGAGCCTCCTCGGTGAGGCCGCCGGAGCGCCGCTTGGAGATGACGACCGCCGCGACGACGATGGCGACGGCGCCGAGCGCGACCCCGGTCCGCAGCCCGGTGTTGCCGGCGTACTTGACGACGCTGGTCGCGATCAGCAGCGAGACCAGGTTCATCACCTTGATCAGCGGGTTGATCGCCGGGCCCGCGGTGTCCTTGAAGGGGTCGCCCACGGTGTCGCCGACCACCGTGGCGGCGTGCGCCTCGGAGCCCTTGCCGCCGTAGCTGCCGTCCTCGACGAGTTTCTTGGCGTTGTCCCAGGCGCCGCCGGAGTTGGCGAGGAACACCGCCATCAGCACGCCGACCGCGATCGTGCCGGCCAGGTACGCGCCGAGCGGCGCGTAGCCGAACGCGAAGCCGACCGCGATCGGGGTCAGCACCGCCAGCAGACCCGGCGTGGCGAGCTCACGCAGCGAGTCGCGGGTGCAGATGTCCACGACGCGCCCGTACTCCGGCTTCTCGGTGTAGTCCATGATCCCGGGACGGGTGCGGAACTGGTTGCGCACCTCCAGGACCACGCGCTGCGCCGCGCGCCCCACCGCCATGATCAGCAGGCTGGCGAACATGAACACGACCGCGGCGCCCACGATGATGCCGACGAGGACGTTCGGGTGGTCGACCGACAGGCCGAACGTCCCGGCGGCCTTGCCGAGCGCCTGCTCGACGGTAGTGCGGAAGGACCCGAACAGCGCGGTCGCGGCGAGCACCGCGGTGGCGATCGCGATGCCCTTGGTGATGGCCTTGGTGGTGTTGCCGACCGCGTCCAGGTGGGTCAGCGCCTGCGCGCCGTCGCCCTCGACGTCGCCGGACATCTCGGCGATGCCCTGCGCGTTGTCGGTCACCGGGCCGAAGGAGTCCATGGACACGATCACGCCGACCGTGGTCAGCAGGCCGGTACCCGCCAGCGCCACCGCGAACAGCGCGATCGTCGCGTTGCCGGTGCCGAGCAGGAACGCGCCGTACACCGCGGCGCCGATCAGCAGGGCGGAGTACACGGCGGATTCCATGCCGAGGGACACACCCGACAGGATGACGGTCGCCGCGCCGGTCTGTGAGGAGGCGGCGACCTCCTTCACCGGCCTGCGGTTGGTCTCCGTGAAGTACCCGGTCAGCAGCTGAATCGCGCTGGCCAGCACCAGGCCGATCAGCACCGCCCCGATGGCCAGCCACCGGGGGCTGCCGCCGTGGCTGAGGATGGACGCGTCGGTGACCCCGGTCAGCCCGCTGAAGTGCGACGGCAGGTACGTGAAGCAGGCGATCGCGACCAGGATGGCCGAGATCACGGCCGAGACGAAGAAACCCCGGTTGATCGCGCTCATGCCGCTGCGGTCCCGCCTGCGCGGCTGAACGACGAAGATACCGATCACCGCGGTGACCACGCCGATCATGGGGACGATCAGCGGGAACACCAGGCCCTTGTCGCCGAACGCGGCCTTGCCCAGGATCAGCGAGGCGACCAGCATGACCGAGTAGGACTCGAACAGGTCCGCCGCCATGCCGGCGCAGTCGCCCACGTTGTCGCCCACGTTGTCGGCGATCGTGGCGGCGTTGCGCGGGTCGTCCTCGGGGATGTTCTGCTCGACCTTGCCCACCAGGTCGGCGCCGACGTCGGCGGCCTTGGTGTAGATACCGCCGCCGACACGCATGAACATCGCCAGCAGCGCCGCGCCGAAGCCGAAGCCCTCCAGCACGCTGGGCGCGTTCCCCTTGTAGATCAGCACCACGATCGCGGCGCCGAACAGGCCAAGGCCGACGGTGAACATCCCGGCCACGCCGCCGGTGCGGAACGCGATCCGCATCGCGCGGTGCTCACCGCCCTCCCGCGCGGCCGCCGCGACCCGGACGTTGCCGCGAACCGTCAGCGACATGCCGGTGAAGCCGGTCAGCGCCGAAAACAGCGCCCCGACGAGGAAGAACGCACTGCGTCCCCATCGCACGCCGGTGGTGTCCGCGGGCAGCAGGAGCAGGACGAAGAAGATGATGAAGACGAACACGCCCAGCGTCCTGAACTGGCGGCGCAGGTAGGCCGCCGCTCCCTCCTGGACCGCGGTGGCTATCTCCTGCATCTTCGCAGTGCCCTGGCTGGCGGCGAGCACCTCGCGGACCAGCAAGCCGGCTACGCCGAGCGCGAGCACGCCGACCACCGCGACGACCACAACCCAGGTGAGGTTGGAGCCGCTCACGCTGACCGGTCCTCCCGCCGCCAGCACGGAATGGGACCTGAACATTCAATCTCCTTGGACGTTGGGTAAGCGCCGCGAAGGCAGACGTCGGATGGCGAAGCGCATAGCCTGCCCGGAGACGGCGGCACCGGGGTATGCCCCACGTGCGGCAGCGCTGGGCTGGCGACCGGGTAACAGCCTCTCCGGGGATGCAGGCGTGCCGGGGAGTCTACGCACACCTGCCCCGAATCTTAAATACAAGGCAGTTTCTAACATTCTCGATACCGGATCGTTACACAAAAGATGGTATACGTTGCCCCGGGATCCTGGGCGCACCCGGTAAGCGCAGGCTCGTTTCGGGATGTGGGCGGCGTTTCCAGCTCATCCGGACGCTGATACCAGCGCCGGCCGGAGAGATCCGCACGTCATCGGCGAGCCCGGCGATCACCGCCAGGCCGACCCCCTCGGGAAGCTGCAGATCAGCCGGCTCGGTTGTCCCGGGGGGAGTGATCCCTCCCAGACCTCCGCCGCTGTGCTCTCCCGGCCGGGGGGACCCCCTGCCCTCCTGGGAGGGACCCGCCCCCCCGTCCCCCGCCGCGGGCGCCGCGCCGTTCTCACTGGCCGGCGCCGAGTCGGTCACCACGACCTCGAACCGTTCCTCATGGTCGGTCAGCTCGACCCGGATCGGCTGGCGCGGGCAGTGCCGCCGGTGCGCCTCAACGGCGCGGGAACACGCCTCGCCGACGGCGAGACGTACCTCGTCCAGAACGGACTCGTCCACGCCGCTCCTGCGCGCGACCGCGGTGGCGACGAGCCTCGCGGTCCTGACGTGCGCGGGAAGCGGCGTGAACGTGACTTCGACGGTGGCCATCTCGCGATATCAGACCAGCGCGCTACTTCTCGGCTTTCCGGGCGGCGATGGCCTCGTCCACGGTCTCGTGGATACCGAAGACCTTCGTGAGACCCGTGATGCGGAAGATCTTGAGTATCCGCTCCTGGGTGCAGACGAGGTCCAGCGAGCCGTCGTGCGCGCGCACTCGCTTGAGGCCGCCGACCAGCACGCCCAGGCCCGTGGAGTCGAGGAACTCGACCTTCTCCATGTTGACCACGAGCTGGTAGTTCTTCTTGTTGACGAGATCGATCAGCAGCTCACGAAGGCGTGGCGCGGTGTAGACGTCGATCTCGCCCTCGACGTCCACGACCTCGATGCCGTCCTTGTTGTAGTGGTTGAGCTTCAGGTCCACAAAATCCTCCAGCGCCATGAAGGCGTCATCTCAGCGTCCCGCCGTCCCGCCCCGGCGCGCGGGCTGACGTGGCCGGAGCGCGGGAGTGATCCACTGCGGCATTCAACCACGCTCCGGTGTCATGTCTATACGAAATCATGGTGTCCGGCATCCTCCTAGCGGATGACACACTAAAAAGGTTGTGTCCATGGTCACGCCGGTCCCCCCGGGCGAGGCGCCGCCGCCGCCCGCCACCGCGGCATACGGCCAGCAGGACAGCCGCGCCCTCGGCATCCTGCTGGCGGCGCAGCATGCCCGGCAGCTGGTGCACCTGGAGCGGATCCCGGGACGCGAGGGCACCCGTGTTCCATGGCCGGACTGGGTGCCGGCGGAAGTGACCGCCGCGTTCGCGCGGCAGGGCATCGGCCAGCCCTGGTCGCACCAGGCGGAGGCGGCGGCGCTCGCCCGCTCCGGGCGCAACGTGATAATCGCCACCCGCGCGGCCTCCGGGAAGTCGGCCGGCTATCTCGCGCCCGCCCTCACCGCGATCCTCGAGGGCGGCACGGTGCTCTACATCGCGCCGACGAAGGCTCTCGCCGCCGACCAGCTCGAGGCGGTGCGCGCGCTCGGCGTTCCCGGTGTCCGCGCGGCCTGCTTCGACGGCGACTCCACCGCCGCCGAGCGCGCCTGGGCGCAGTCCCACGCGGGCTACCTGCTGACCAACCCGGACATGCTGCACAGCGCGCTGCTGCCGCGGCACGCCCGGTGGTCCGGGTTCTTCAAGCGGCTGCGGTACGTGATCGTTGACGAGTGCCACGGGTACAGCGGCGTGTTCGGGTCACATGTGGCGCACGTGCTGCGACGGCTCCGGCGGGTCGCGGCGTACTACGCGCCGGGCGACGCCGCCGGCTCGCGGGACGCCGCCGGGCCGGGGAGCTGCGCCGAGCCGGGGGACGCCGCCGGGCCGGGGAGCTGCGCCGAGCCGGGAGACGCCGCCGGGCCGGGGAGCTGCGCCGAGCCGGGAGACGCCGCCGGGCCGGGAGGCCGCGCCGGGCCAGACGTCTCCGCCGGGCCAGGGGGCGGCGCTGGGCCGGGCCACTTCGCCGGGCCAGGCAACGCCGCCGGGCCGGTAGGCCGCGCCGGGCCGGTCTTCCTGCTCGCGTCGGCGACGGTCAGCGAGCCCGGCGCCTGCGCCCGGCTGCTGACCGGCCTTGACGCGGCGGAGGTCACCGCCGACGGGTCGCCCAGGCCGCCGGTCACGTTCGCCCTCTGGGAGCCGCCGCTGACCGCACCGCGCGGGTCGCCGGGCGGCAGGGGCCGGAGGCTGGCCACCACTGAGGCCACCGACCTGCTCGCCCGCCTGGTCGCCGAGCGGGTGCCGACGCTCGCCTTCGTCCGGTCCCGGCGCGGCGCCGAAGCGGTCGCGCTCGGCGCGCGGCGCGCGCTGAACGGCAGGCCGGGGTGCGGCACGGTAGCGGCCTACCGGTCCGGATACCTTCCCGAGGACCGGCGCGAGCTGGAGGCCGCGCTCAGGGAGGGCCGCCTCACCGGCATGGCCGCGACAACGGCGCTCGAGCTGGGCGTCAACATTCCGGGCCTGGACGCCGTACTGATCACCGGATGGCCGGGCACCTGGTCGTCGCTCTGGCAGCAGGCCGGCCGGGCCGGCCGGGCCGGCCGAAGCGCGCTGGCCGTCTTCATCGCCCGCGACGACCCGCTGGACACCTACCTCATCCATCATCCGGAGGCGCTGCTGCACCACCCGCTCGAGTCCACCGTTCTTGACCCGGCCAACCCCTACGTGCTCGCGCCGCACCTGTGCGCGGCAGCGGCCGAGCTGCCGCTCGGCGGGCCGGATCTGGAACTGTTCGGCCCGGGGGCCGGCGAGACCATCGATGACCTGACCCGCTCGGGCCGGCTGCGCAAGCGCCAGGCGGGCTGGTACTGGGCGCGCCGTGACCACCCCGCGCGGCTCACCAGCCTGCGCGGCACCGGGCCGGAGCCGGTGCGGGTGGTGGAGGAGGCGACCGGGCGCCTGGTCGGGACGATGGACGAGCCTTCCGCCCACCTGCTGGCCCATGACGGTGCCGTCTACCTGCACCAGGGCGATACCTATCTGGTCAGCAAGCTGGACCTGGCCGACAGGGTGGCTCTGGTGGAATCCCGCGACCCGGGCTACACGACGACGGCGAGGGACGTGACCGAGGTCGAGGTGATCGGGGCGATCCGGCAGGCCGCATGGGGCGACGCCGACGTGACGTTCGGCGACGTAAGGGTGACGCGGCAGGTCGTATCGTTCACCACCCGCCGTTCTGATACCGGATTCACGGTCGGGGAGACAGAGCTCAGCCTCCCGCCGCGGACCTTGCGCACCCGCGCGGTGTGGTGGACCATCCCGGAGTCCCGCCGGCGCGCGCTCGCGGCCGACGGCGTCGATCTGGCCGGGGCGGCGCACGCGGCCGAGCACGCCGCCATCGGGATGCTGCCGCTGTTCGCCACGTGCGACCGGTGGGACATCGGCGGGGTGTCCGCGGTGCCGCACCCCGCGACGGGGCGGCTGAGCGTGTTCGTCTACGACGGCCACGAGGGCGGCGCCGGGTTCGCCGAGCGGGCCTTCCTGGCGGCGGCCGGCTGGCTGCGCGCCACCAGGGACGCCATCGCCGGCTGCACCTGCGAGGCGGGCTGCCCGTCCTGCGTGCAGTCTCCCAAATGCGGCAACGGAAACAACCCGCTGTCCAAGGCGGGGGCGATCACGCTGCTCGACTCGCTGCTGACGGAGGCTCCGGGCTGACGGAGGCTCCGGGATCACCTGCCCCCCGATCACCCGGCCGCCGCGAAAATTAAGGCGGCCCCCGCCGGGGGGGAGAGCGGGGGCCGCGCACGGTCCGGCCCTGGGGGGGTAGGCCGGCGCCGTTCTACAGGAAAGCTTAGCGGATTCCGGTGATCGCGTACCGCCACCGGATGGCCACTGAGAACCCGTGCAACGGCATTAGAACATACGTGACCTGACCATGAACAGATCTTTCAACCGATACTTTTGTGCCGGCCGGCCTGCTTTTGACGCCCCCGAGCCGTCCGGGCATACGCTGTGAAAACGGTTGCAATGCCCGCCACCTGCAACGCAGTGCGTGACGGCGCGCGTGCGGGGCGTTCACTAGCGGCGAAGAAAACTTTCGGCTCCGCCGGTTCCATTTCCCGACACCGGAATCGCCGTCCCGGGCGCGGCGCCTGAGGCCCATCGTTCTTCATGTGGCTGCTGGTACGAACGTGACTGATGGTTCGCGAGGGCAGGGAACCCGGCGTCGGGAAAGCCGGGGCCTGCCAGGTAGTGCGGCCCTTCCGGCCGATCAGGGAGCCGTCAGGGCAGGGAGCCGTCAGGGCAGGGAGTGTCGGGGCCGGGAGCAGCCGGGTCCAGGGACCGTCAGGGCGGCGAGCCGTCAGGGCCGAGAGCAGTCGGGTCCAGGGGAGCCGTCAGCGGCGGGAAGCCGCCAGCGGCGGGGAGACGCCGTTCAGGATTCCAGCGCGCCGTTCAAGTGAGACCCCCCGTTCAAGACATGCGATGAGGGCTACTGATCGAGATCACGAATCGGTTACGGCCCCGGGCTTCCCAGCCGGGCGCTTTCGTCGTAGAAAGGGGATACGGACACGGAACGTCCGGGCACGGCAGCCAGGTACCCACGCGCGACCAGCCGCGGGAGGCGTGTCAGGCCAGGTCAGGCCGTTGAAACGGCCGCCTGACTGACGGAGAAGGTGCACGCTTGGTAGCCAGGCATGACGTGCTTGCGCGGCGGCGCCCCTGCCAGGGGCGCCGTTCGCACGTTCCGGCCCTGCGGGCCTCGCAGCCGCCACCGCACCCGTCGCGGCACCATCCCAACTGCCACATCTGCCGCCGCCCGTCGACGCATCACCCGCTGCCGCCACATGCGCCAATATCCATCGGCATCATCGCCTGTCGCGATAACACCCTGCACCACATCAGCAAGACCACTGCCTCCTTAGTTTCCGTAAAAGAGTTCGGAGTTTGCGGGTTACGGAAACTAAGGGTCGTATACGATACCTAAACTTCCACGACACTAGTCGCAACTGTCACTTCGTGGAAACTTCGGGTCCGCGTACTTGCACTCAGTTAACTACTGCACCGTTGATCACTGCTGTCACAGCGGTCACTCATAGTCAAACAGCGCTCCTGTCCCATCATTCACACTTGTCACGTCGTTCACTTTTGCCCCCGCTCACTCTCGCCAGCCGCCCGGCGGCGCCATTCCCAGCCACTCGCATGCTGGCGATCGCAAGGTTCCATCGTCGGGTGTTGCGGAAGCGTTACAGGCATCGCCGGACCGAAACTGGATCGTGATGTCACAATTCGGCGTCATTGCCGTACTGTTGCCTAATACGCAGCGTGTTTCGTGGAATGGCGACCCAAAGCCGACGGCGCAACAGGGATGCCGAGGGAAGTACGGGCACGAGCGCAGCCATTGGGGCTAATGTGGCAGGGCGCAATGGCGTGAAGACGGCTTCCCGGACAGGAAGCGCGGACTGAAGCCGCGAAACATCCGGCCAGCAGCGGGATGCCGGCGATGATGACGATCACTGGCGTTAGCCTTAGACAGACGATCCGCCGACGGGGGTTGCCGCGTTCCGTTGTTGCGGCGCGCGCCAGCCAGGGTAGAGCCAGGTTTATGGGGGCAAGGGGCGCCGCGCCGGCCGGCGCCCGCATGATTGGAGAGGGCTTGATGGTCCGCAGCGGAACGCCCGACGCCGTCAGCGGCGACAAATCGCTTGGCGATCTCGTGGCCCAGGCGGCCAAAGATGTCTCGCAGCTGATGCGGTACGAGATCAGCCTGGCTAAACGCGAGCTGCGGGGCGACGTGCAGCGCGCCGCCGTGTCCGGAGCGCTCTTCGGGTTCTGCGCCTTCGCCGGGTGCCTCATCCTGGTGCTCCTCTGCTTCGCCTACGCCTACGGCCTGTACGCGGTCGGGGCGCCCGGCGGCCTGTGGGGGGCGTTTCTGTGGGTGGCGCTCACCGTCGCCGTGCTGGCGGCGGTCGCGGCGTTCGTGGCGCGGCTGGTACTGCGGAAGTTCTCCGGGATGCGCAGGACCAGGAAGACCGTGGCCGAGGACGTGGCCATGCTTCGCCGTGCCAAGGAGCAGGGCGAAGACGGGCGAGCCGTGGCAGCGGCCGAGGACCGGGCGCAGATCGCCGGCCGCCCGTCGCGGTGAGGTGACCGCGATGGCCGTGGCCGGCGACTCCGCCGTCCAGATCAGCGGGCCCTGGACGCACCGCTCGGTGAGCGCCAACGGCACCCGTTTCCACGTCGCGGAAAGCGGGGACGGCCCGCTGGTTCTGCTGCTCCACGGATTCCCGGAATTCTGGTGGGCGTGGCGCCGCCAGCTCGAGACGCTGCCGCCGGCCGGCTACCGGGCCGTGGCCGCGGACCTGAGAGGCTACGGCGGAAGCGACAAGCCGCCGCGCGGCTACGACCTGGTCACCGCGGCGGCCGACGCCGCCGGGCTGATCCGCGCGCTCGGCGAGGCGAACGCCATCGTGGTCGGCCACGACTGGGGCGCCCTGGTCGCGTGGACGCTCGCCTCCTACTTTCCGAAGGCGGTCCGGCGCCTCGCCGTGGTGTCGATGGGGCATCCCCGGCGGATGCGCGCGGCGATCTTCGGCGATCCGCTCGGGCAGGGGCGCCGCAGCGGCTACCCGCCGGCGTTCCAGCTCCCGCTGTTTCCCGAGCGCCAGCTGCTGCGCGACGGCGCCTCCCGCGTCGGCCGGATACTCGCCGAATGGTCCGCCCCCGGATGGCCGGACTCCGAAGCCGAGCGCACCTACCGCCGCGCGATGCGCATCCCCTCGGTCGCCCACTCCGCGCTCGAGTACCAGCGCTGGTTCGTCCGCAGCGGGCTGCGGCCCGACGGGCTCCGGTACGCCCGGCACATGCGGGCGCCGATCCAGGCGCCGACCCTGCACCTGCAGGGCGCGCTGGACCCGTGCGTGCCGCCGAGGACCGCGCGGGGCGCCGGCCGGTACGTGGAGGCGCCGTACCGCTGGAAGGTGATCGACGGCGCAGGCCATTTCCCGCACGAGGAACGGCCGGTCACCTTCGACACCGAGCTTCGCGGCTGGCTGGCCGACCCGGAGCCGGAGCGCTGAACGCCGGCGATGAGCCGGGACAGGGATCAGGCGGGAAGGCCGCGGAACGCACGGCCGCGCGACGCGCTGGGCCGGCCGCTGCCGCGCTCGTCGGCGGGCGAGCCGGGAATGCCGGACGATCTGGCCCTCGGTCCCGCCGAGGCGGCCGCGCTCGCCGACGAGCTGCTGCTCGCCGGCCGCCCGTTCCACGCCCACGAGGTGCTCGAGGCGGCGTGGAAGGCGGCGCCTGAGCGGGAGCGGGACCTGTGGCAGGGGCTGGCGCAGATCGCGGTCGGGCTCACGCACGCCCGCCGGGGCAACGCCAAAGGCGCGGCGGCCCTGCTGCGCCGCGGCGCGCAGCGCGTCCGCACGTATCAGGCCGCCGGGCCGGGGCCCGGCGGCGGCCCGTACGGTATCGACGTGGCCGGGGTGGTGGCCGGCGCCGAGCAGCTATCCGCGCGGATAGCGGCCGAAGGGCTCGCCGCGATCCCGGAGCCAGGCTTCCGCCTGCCGCTGCGTCCCACCTGAGGACCGGGCGCATCCGGCGGCCGCGAGTTTCCGCGGGCGGCGCTCGCCGGGCGGCGCTCGCCGGGCGGGCTAGTCGCAGCCCTGGGTCGAGACCGGCACCGTGGACCTCGCCCCGGCGGTGGCGTCGGCGGCCACCTCCGCCGAGGTCAGCGCGAACCCGGTGTCTGACACGCCGACCGCCGCGGCGAACACCATCCCGTAGACGGTGCCGTCGGAGCTGAGCAGGGGGCCGCCCGAGTTGCCCGGCTCCACGACGGCCCTGATCTCGTAGATCTGCCGGTCCACCTGGCCGGTCTGGTAGATGTCCGGGCCTTCGGCCTGCTGGATCTGGCCGATCCGCGCGGCGACGGCGGTGAAGGAATGGTTGAGCGGGTACCCGGCGACCACCGCGTCCGCGCCCGGATTCGCCTGCCCGGCGAACCGCAGCGGCGTCATGTTGAGGCCCGGGACGTACAGCACGGCGACGTCCACCTGCGGGTCATAGAAGACCACCTGGGCCTGGAAGGTGACCCCGGTGTCCGTGGTCACCGCCGGCCCCTGCGTCACCCCGGCCACGACGTGAGCGTTGGTGAGCACGTGGCCGGGCGAGTAGACGAACCCGGAGCCCTCGATGCTGCGGTCGCAACTGGTCGCCGTCCCGCGGACCTTGACCACCCGGCTGCGCGCGTCCAGGAAGGCGGGCGAGTTCAGCACCGCCTGGTCGGGCGCGGGCACCGACAGCAGGCGGGCCGAGCCGATACCGCTGAACACCTGCGGGAACGGCCCGCTCGCGAGCATTCTGCGGAAATCGGAGAACATCGTCTTGGCGGGCGACGGCATGATCCTGTCCATCGTGCGCAGCACCGCGGAGTTGTCGACCTGCTGCACGACGACGGGGAACGGGGACGCGGTCAGCACGGATCCGATCGCCCACGCGATCAGCAGCACGGAAAGCACGCTGACGGCCGAGCCGCCGACGGAGTCGAGGGCCGTCGTGGACCGCCCGGTCATCGTGGAGCGCATCGCGGTCCCGATGGAGGACGCGACGAACTGCCCGATGATCGCGCCGCTGACGAGCAGAATGACGGCCACGACATCCTGCTGTGTCTGGCCTCCGACGAGCGCCCGGGAGATGCCCGGGCCGAACTGGGCGCCGAGTACGGCGCCGCCGAGGAAGCCGATGAAGCTCAGCGTCCCGACGATGAACCCCTGCCGGTAACCGGAGACCGCGAATGCGACGGCAACCACGATCAGGGCCAGGTCGAGGAGGTCCGCGCGCACGGTCCCACGGTATCCGGTGCCGCCGGATGGTGAAGCTGGGATCGCCCCGGCACCGGCGTGCGGCACGGAACCGTAAGCAGAGCGTCATGCTCCCTCGGACAGCTCCCGCACGTTCGTCGCGTCCCACGGCAGCTCCCATCCAGCGAGCGCGAGCAGCCGGTCGGCAAGCGCGGCCGTGAACCCCCAGATGAGCATCGACCGCACCCTGAACGCGGGCGCGGCACGCCCGCTGGGCCCGCGCACCATGAGCCTGCTGCGCGGATCGGCCAGCTCGGCGACGGCGATCCGCTCGACGGCGGCGACCTCCCCGATGTCCACCGGTCCCACCGCGCACGGCTCCCGCCACCACGCGAGCACGGGCGTTACCCGGAATCCGCTCCGCGGGATGAACAGCTCGGGAAGCGCGCCGAGCACCTCGACGCCGTGCGGGTCCAGGCCGGTCTCCTCGGCCGCCTCGCGCAGCGCGGCCGCGATCGGACCCGCGTCGCCGTCCTCGATCGCCCCGCCCGGAAACGCGGGCTGGCCGGGGTGCCTGCGCAGGCCCTGGCTCCGCTGAATGAACAGCAGGTCCGGGCCCGACGGGCCGTCGGCGAAGAGCACGAGCACGGCGGACGGACGGCCGCCCAGCTCGGGCGGCCGTATCGCGGGCGGCACGTCCATCCGGGCGGCCGCCGCCGCGAGGTCCCTTAGCCATTCCGGCACCTCGCTGGCGTTCATGACGGCGGCCGGGTCACCGTCCCCGGTCACGAGAACGGCCCGGTCTTGACGAGCTTCTCCGCGGTTTCCCGGTCCACCGGGCCGAGCCCGAACGACGGGCACCAATGGGCGACGCCGCACGCCCCGCACGCCGGCTTGCGCGCGTGGCAGACGCGGCGGCCATGCCAGATGAGTCGATGGGAAAGCATCGTCCATTCCGAGCGCGGGAAGAGCGAGCCGGTCTCGGCCTCGATCTTCACCGGGTCGGTGCTGGCCGTCCAGCCGAAACGGGTGGCGAGCCGGGCGAAGTGCGTGTCGACGGTGATCCCGGGAATCCCGAACGCGTTGCCCAGCACCACGTTGGCCGTCTTACGGCCCACACCGGGCAGCGTGACCAGGTCCTTCAACCGGGGTGGCACCTCGCCGCCGAACCGTTCGCACAGCGCCTGCCCGAGACCGATGAGGCTGTGCGTCTTTGCCCGGTAGAACCCGGTCGACTGAACGATCTTCTCCAGCTCGGCGCGGTCGGCCGAGGCGTAGTCGGCGGCGGTCCGGTACCGGGCGAACAGCGTCGGCGTCACCATGTTGACCCGCCTGTCCGTGGTCTGCGCGGAAAGGATCGTCGCCACCAGCAGCTCGAGCGGCGTGCCGAAGTTCAGCTCGGTTTTCACGTCGGGATACAGCTCTGCGAGTTCACGGTTGATCCGGCGCGCACGGCGCACGAGGGCAGTACGCGAAACAGTCTCGGCGGTCACCCATCAAGCTTATTGACCGGGAGCCGCGGGCGCGGGCGCGCCGGCCGGCGCCGTGCTGGGCGCGGCGCCGGTCCTGTCCGGATGAACCGCGCACGTGGCCAGCCACGGATGACGGGTGCGCAGCGAGGACACCAGCCGCGCGGAAAGCGGATCCGCCGGATTGAGATGGCGCCCGAGCACGACGACGGCCACTCGCGCCGCGCCGGCCGCCTTCAGTGCCGCGGCGGCGGACTGGGCGCTGCCGCCGGACACCCAGGTGTCCTCGATCAGCAGCACGCTGGCCCCGCTCACCCGGCGGCCGGACCGCAGCCACGTGACGCTGACATCGCGGCCGCGCGCGGCCGCCTCCGGACGGACGGAAAGACCGGCCACCGGCAGCGACAGGTAGGGCAGGGCGAGATCCCGCAGCGGGTGCGGGCCGGGCCGGCCCCCGCCGCTCGGCACCACCGCGACCAGGCCAGGGCCGGGCATCCCCGCCTCCCGCCAGACGCATTCCCCGTGGTCCCGCAGGAACACCAGCAGCAGCGCGCGCAGCCGTGCCCGCGCCGCGGCGGCGCCGGGCACCGCCGACTTGTAGCGCCACAGGTCGTCCGCCAGGCGGCCGCCCCGCACGGCGTACGCGACCGGCACCACCGCGTCCGCGAGCAGCCCGGCGCCCTCCCGGTGATGCCGGTCACACTGAAAACAGCGCGCGCAGCCCGGGCTGACCGGTCCCCGGCAGACACGGCAGGCCGCGGGCCCCCGCACGCAGAGCGGCAGGTCCTCCTGGCGGAGCCGTCCGCGCAGGACGGCCCAGGTCGCGGCGCGCCCGGTCCCGGCGCCGCACACCGCGGACGGTGCCAGCGGAGCACGAACCTGATCCATGGCCCGATGGTAGGAACAGGCACCGACAGTGCCGGGGCACAACGTTCGCGTGGAACCGGACATCGCCGGGGAGTACCGGGCCGCATCATGGACGACTCGACGCCGGCCGCCTGCGCCCTGCTCCTGCTCGCCGGGCGCCGCGGGGACGCCCCGCCGACCTGAGCAGCGGGGCGAACAGGTCCCCCAGCGCATCCACGCGCTCCGGGACCTCGTCGGCGGTGAACACCAGGTCACTCACCCTCCGGCAGGCCCCGGCCTCCTCCCACGTGACCGGGGTGGATACCGTGGGCCGGTCCCTGGCGCGCAGCGAGTACGGCGCGACCGTCGTCTTGGAGCCGTTGTTCTGGCTCCAGTGGAGGTTGGTGAGCACGAGCGTTCTGCCGTCCGCCTGGACGGCGACCTTATCGTCGGCCACGCGTCACGGCTCCCTCACCACCTCGGCGGGATCCTTGTCCCCGCGCAGGCCCTTGTACGCCGGGGCGCGCATCCGGCCCGCCCGGGTCCAGCCCTCGAACGTCACGTCGATCACCAGCCGTGGCTCTACCCAGACGGCGGGCCGCGCATGCTCCGGCGGCACCGGCCCGGTGAACGGGCTGTCCCGGCGGCGCAGCGGCGCCAGCCTCTCGCCCAGCATGCGCAGCGTCGCCACGGTGAACCCGGTACCGACGTGCCCGGCGTAGACCAGGCCCTTCGGTGTCCCGTGTGGCGTGTTGATGCCGACCAGCAGCGAGCCGATCTGCCCGGCCCGGTTGCCCTTGCCCGGCTTCCACCCCGCGACGACAACCTCCTGGCGGAGCGAGTTCTTGATCTTCCGCCAGCTTCCCGTGCGCTCACCGGGCTCATAGCGCGAATCCAGCCGCTTGGCGACCACACCCTCCAGCCCGTGCTCGACGGACGCGGCCCGCACGGCGGCGAAGTCATCACCGGGGAAAACGGGCGGGCACTGCCAGTAGGGCCCGTTCGGCATGAGGTCCTCGAGCATCTCCCGCCGTTCGCTGTACGGCCGGCCCATCAGCGGCCGCCCGTCCAGCTGCAGCAGGTCGAACGCCAGGTAGGTGACGGGGTTCTCGGTGGCGAGCCGTGCCGCCTGCGCGGCCGAGGTGACATGGATCCGCTGCTGCAGCGCCTCGAACTCCGGCCAGCCCCCGTCGCCGAACGCGACGATCTCCCCGTCGAGCAGCACCTGCCTGTGCCCGATGGCGGTGCCCATCCCGGCCAGCTCGGGGTACGCCTGCGTGATGTCACGGCTGGTCCGGGACACCAGCCGCGGCCGGCCGCCCTCGATGAAGGCGAGCGCGCGCACGCCGTCCCATTTCATCTCCAGTGCCCACTGACCGTCCGTGGGCGGCTGCCTGCTGGTGGTGGCGAGCATTGGTATCAGCCGAACGGGCAGTGGCATTCGCTCCCGGTGAATCATCCACCCGTTGCCGGTGCGGAAAAGCACGTACCCGCCGGACAGCCGCTGCCCGTGCAGCACGACCTTGACCTCGCGGTCGTCCCACTTCCCGGTCTCGTAGGTACCGTGATCCCAGATCGTGACGCTGCCCGCGCCGTACTCCCCCCGCGGGATCCGGCCCTCGAAGCCGCCGTATTCCAGCGGGTGGTCCTCGGTGTGCACCGCGAGGTGATTCACCGCCGGGTCGTCGGGCACCCCCTTCGGGAGCGCCCAGGAAACCAGCACGCCGTCTCGCTCCAGCCGGAAATCCCAGTGCAGCCGGCGCGCGTGGTGCTCCTGCACGACAAACCTCGGAAGGGGGGCGCCGGCATCGCCCGCGTGCCGGTCCTCGTCGCCGGCGCCGGCTTCTGGCCCGGAGTCCGCGGCCGGCACCGGCTCGGGCGTGCGCGACGCGTCACGTTTGCGCCGGTAGTCAGCCAGCCGGTCCACGACGTGTGCTTACCCGCCGCGAGCCGCCGGTACCCGGGCAGCGGTTATCGTTGTCGGGGTCACCAGCGTCCGTTCGGTAAAAAATTGCGAGGGCTGCCGGTGCGGCGGGGCAGCATGAGGAGGCGGGATGGCGGGCGGCGGCCTGGTGTGCGGCGGATTCACGGGCCGCCGCGCGGCGGCGCTCCCGGCCCGAAGATCCAGGTGCACAAGGCCGGCCCCGGGTAGGTTCGCGTGACGACAGCGTTCGTACTGGGCGGCGGCGGCCTGCTCGGCGCCCACGAGGTCGGGATGCTCCGCGCGCTGGCCGAAGCCGGCATCCGGCCCGACCTGGTGGTGGGCACGTCGGTGGGCGCTCTCAACGGCGTGTTCGTGGCCGCCGACCCGGAGGGAGCGGCGGCACGGCTCGGCGAGATGTGGCAGGGCGATTCGCTGCGCCTGGCCTTCAGCGAGAACCTGCCGGCGCGCGCCGCGCGGCTGGCGCGCTCCGGCACGCACCTGCACTCGGCCGAGCCGCTGCGCCGGGTCCTGGACGCCGCGTTTCCCGGCGCCGACTTCCGCGACCTGGAGCTGCCGTTCCACTGCGTGGCGGCCAGCATCGAGGAGGCGGCCGCGCGCTGGTTCAGCAGCGGGCCGGTCGTGCCGGCCGTGGTCGCGTCGTGCGCCGTGCCCGGTCTGCTGCCGCCCGCCGAGATCGGCGGAAAGCACTACTTCGACGGCGGCCTGGTCGACTCCATCCCCCTCGGGCGGGCCGCCGCGCTGGGCGCGACCTCCATCTACGTGCTGCACGCCGGCCGGATCGAGAGCCCGCTCGCCGTGCCCAGCCGCCCGTGGGAGGTCGGGCTCGTCGCGTTCGAGATCGCGCGCCGGCACCGGTTCCACGAGGAGATGGCGGCGCTGCCGGATGGCGTGCGCGTCCATGTGCTGCCCACCGGCGGGGACCGGCTACCCCCCGGGCTGTCCCAGTTCCGCTACCGGGACAGGGCCAAGGTCGGCCGGAGCATCGAACGTGCGTATACCGCGACCGTGAGCTATCTTGCCAGGACAGCCCGCGGCTGATCGCGAGCGGAGCGGCTCGGCGACGGGAGGGGCCCATGCTCCCACCCAGGGTGGTACGGCGGCTCGTGCTCGCGCCGCTGGTGATGGTCATCGCGGTCGCCCTCGCGGTGCTGTATCCGCTGCTGGCGCTGATGACACGGGTGCTGGGCCTGGCCGGGCTGTCGCGGCGGGACCGGACGCGGAGCCTGCGCCTGCTCTCGTTCGCGCTGGTCTGGCTCATGTCGGAGACCCTGGCGCTGTTCATGTGCCTGGCCCTGTGGGTCGCGAGCGGATTCGGCGGACGGCTGCACACCGAGCCGTACCAGGACCGGCACTACGCGGTCATGCGCTGGTTCCTCGACCGGGTGTACCGGGCCGCCAGCGAGACGTTCGGGTTGCGGGTCGAGGTCGAGGAGCCGGAGCTCACCGCGGCGGAACAGGCCGCCCGGCTGGCCCGCCCGGTCCTCGTGTTCAGCAGGCACGCCGGGCCAGGCGACTCGTTCCTGCTCGCCCGTCATCTGCTCAGCGTGTACGGACGCCGGCCCCGCGTCGTCATGAAGGCGTCGATGCAGCTCGATCCCAGCGTCGACGTCGTGGGCAACCGGCTGCCGAACGCGTTCATCCAGCCCCGCAGGACCGGCGGCAAGGTCTCCGTGGCGGAGATCAGGCGGCTGGCGCGGGGGCTGGGGCCCAAGGACGCGCTCGTTCTGTTCCCCGAAGGCGGCAACTGGACGCCGGGCCGGTGGCGCCGCGCCATCCGCCGGCTGGAATCGGGAGGCCGGCGTGATCTGGCCGCACGCGCGCGGGACATGCCCAACCTGCTGCCGCCGCGGGCCAGCGGGGCGCTGGCGGCGATCGAGAGCTGCCCGGAGGCCGACGTGATCTTCGTGGCGCACGCGGGGCTGGACAAGCTGGTGACCGCCGGCGACGTCTGGCGGAACCTGCCGCTGACCGAGGTGGTGCGCGCCAGGTGGTGGCGGGTGCCGGCCGGTGAGGTGCCGCGCTCCCTGGGGCACGAGGAACAGGTGACGTGGCTGTACGACTGGTGGCGGCGCGTCGACGAGTGGATATCCGGCTACCACGGCGAGGGTTCCGGGGTATCGTGACCCGGTGGTGACCGGCGCCTTCCGTGACCTGTTCGCCGCGGCCGGCGCGACCGCGGGGACGCTGACCGGCCTGCTGTTCGTGGCGGTGTCCGTGGTGCCGCGCCGGGACGGAATCTCCAGCCTGCACGTGATTCAGCAGGTCCGCGCCGCGGCGGCCCTTCTCGCGTTCAGCAACGCGCTGGCGGTCTCGCTCTTCGGCCTCGTGCCCGGCGTCAACGTCGGCTACCCCGCTCTCGTGATGGGGATTTCAGGTCTCCTGTTCACCGCCGCCGGTGTCCGGTCCGTTCTCGCCAGCCGCTCGACGCGGCGGCAGCAGCTACAGCAGCTCTGGCTGGTCAACCTGCTGCTGCTGATCTTCGGCACCGAGTTCGCCGGCGGCATCGTCCTCATCGCCGACCGTCACCTCCTCGGGCCGATGCAGGCGATCAGCTACGCCATGGTCGGCTCGCTGTTCGTCGGGATCGCCCGGTCCTGGGAACTCGTCGGCGACAGGGACACCGGGATCACCGCCTCCATCTCCGTGCTGCTGGGCCGCGCGCCAGACCCCGGCGGCACGGCCGGCCTCGATGGCACGCCCGGGCACAGGGCCGGCCAGCGCGAGCCCTAGGTTGCCGGGCCCCCGGGGATGCGTTCCCCGGGGGCCCTCGCCTTCCCGCCCCGTGTTTCGCTGAAACGCGGGGCAGTGGGTTCAGCTGGCTAGCCAGATGGCGGTGATGTCCGGGTTGCCGATGTTCGGCGCGAAGATCGCGGTCGGGTACGTGGTGCCGTCGGACGCGACACCCCTGACTCGCGCGCTCGAGTAACACGGGAAGTTCTGGCTCATGATGGGCACGATGTCGGCGTCCTTCATGATGGTCGAGTCCGCCTGCTGCCAGGCCGTCCCGGCCGCCGACAGCGAGGTCGCGCCCTCGGCCTGCTTGATCAGCGAGTTCACGGCCGGGTTGTCGTAGCAGCCGTAGTTGACGGTGTTGACCACGCAGTTCGGCCCCTGGAACAGCGCCTGGACGATGGTGCGGCCGTTGTTGCCGAACCAGTCGGGAATCCAGCCTGGCTGGCCCATGTCCCACGCGCCGGACTTGTTGTTCTCCGGTGCGTTGCCCAGGTCGGTGAAGAACGACGAGCCCGGCTCCGCCTTTCCGGACAGCGTGATGCCGCAGGTGGCCAGCGACGCCTGGATCGCGGTGAAGATCCGGGTGTTCGACGAGTCGTTCGGGTACATGTAGAGCATCGTGAGGCCGTGCGGGTACCCGGCCTTGGCCAGGTCGGACTTGCACATGGCCGTGTTGCCCAGGTCGTTGTTGTTCGGGTACATGTTGGTGTTCTGGTAGCCGACGTTGCCCGGCGGGATCACCGTGTTGATGATCGTCGCGACGGCCGGGCCGCCGATGGATTTCACCACGGCCACCTTGTCCAGGCCATAGTTGACCGCCTGGCGTACCAGCAGCTTGCTGGCGGCGCCGTTCGCGTCCGGGCTGCGCAGGTTGAAGACGACGTACGGGAACGTGCTCGACCATGGCCAGATGTGGAAGTTGGAAGCGTGCGACGCCTCCAGCGACGGGATCGACGCCGGGTTGACCGGCGTGTCACTGATCACGTCCTCGGTGCCGGCCTGCATGTCCGACAGCTGGGTCTGGGCGGAAGTTATCCCGAACGTGTCCACGACCTGGCTCACGTAGTCGTGCCGCAGGGAGTCCGTGGACTGCTTCCACGCCGGGTTCCTGGCCATCGTGAGCGACTTGCCCGGAACGTACGAGGTGATCTGGTACGGGCCGTCGGAGATCGTGTGCTGGTCGAGCTGCAGGCTGTTCGGCACGTAGCTGTCGTACTCCACCGGCCGGGCGGACGTGAACGGCATCGCCAGCATGTACAGGAAGTCGCTGGCCTGCGCCGTCAGCGTGAACTGGATGGTCGAGGAGTTCGGCGTCGCGATGCCGGAGATGCTGTGCGTGTTCTGGAAGTTGGTGATGTTCGCCGCCGTCGGCGGGTGGGTCTTGGCGTTCGCGAAGTACGCGGTCTCCGCGGCGGCGTACGCGCTGAGCCCGGCGATCGTCGACTCGTAGTAGGTCGGGTTGCCGACGGGGCTGACCGGGTTGAAGAACGCCTTGTACTCGCGCAGGAAGTCCTGGGAGGTGACCTGGCGCGGCGGGGTGGTGTTCCAGTCCACGCCCGGCTTGATGTGGAAGGTGTAGGTCTTGCCGCCGTTCGTGATCCCGCCGTTGGCCGTGGTCGGCACCTCGGTCGCCACGTCCGCGGCCGGCGTTGTCGTCTTCGCCCACCCGGCATCGGAGGTGCTGGAATACGGCACGGTCGGATAGTTCAGCAGTTGCCGGGTGTAGGCGTGAGTGAGCTGGTAGTCAGTGGTGTAGTACGAGGGCACGGTGTCGAGGTGGGCGGGTCCCGACGCCGCGACGATGCGCAGTGTCCCGCCCGACACGGGTTTGGCCGAGCTGGATCCTGACGGCGATGTCGACGACGAGCTGCACGCGGCGAGGACGCCGAGGGCGAGCACGGCCGCGGCTAGTCCAGCAAAGCGCTTAGGCGCACTGGTCATGGGCATGTTCCTTCGTCTCGAGCTCAGCCGAGACCAAGACAGCCATCCCCCCAGCCGACGAATCCAAATACCAGCAAGGTAACCGGCCGACGGCCCGATCCCGGCGCTCACTTCCTCTGAGCAGACTGCGCGTTCCCCTACCCGCGAGCCGCGGCTAAAAATCAGCGCGTAGCCCAATTGTGACGAAAGGATTTTCATTTCGTCATGCGGGAAGCGGCGGCGCACCCGGACCTGGAGCCCGCCTACCGCAAGCGAACCGAGGGCCTACGGGTTACCAGAGGACCAGGGTCGTCCACGGTCGTCCGCCATCAGTAGGGCAGCTTGCCCGGTGATGCGCGCTGCGTGAAGTGGCCGGCGCCGCATTTGGGACAATGACGGAAGGACTCGGCCTGGCGCTTCCGCGCCGAGATCGACTCGGCCATTCCGTCGACCTTGGCCGGATCGCCGCCCACGGACAGCCCGGCGACCACCACGAACCTGGCCGAGAACCTGTAGGCCAATCTGCTGCGCCACCACCGCCTTGCCGACCCGGGCACTTGCCAGATTGAACCGCACTGGGCGCAGGTCCTCGTATATCCCTGCGGCTGCCACGGGAACCGCACGCGATGATCGTCGCCGAACGATGGCGCCTGGGTCAAGATCCGGCTATCGCCGCGCCTGCCCCGTTACCACCGCTCGGTGCTCGCTAGGTGAGCGTGTTGCCGGTGGAGACGACCACGGCATCGATGCCCGGCCAGCTGTTCAGCGGCGCGGGAGCGTGCTCGCGGAGGATCCCGGCGGTGCCGCCGTGGGCGGCCAGGGTGTCGCCGAGGGTGGCCAGCAGCTCCAGGGCCCACGGCCGGGGCTTGCCCTTGAAGGCGACCGTCACGGTCTGGTCGATGACGAACTGGTCGGTGCCCGACATGGCGCGAAAGTGCCACCCCATCGGGACCAGCCCCTGTATCGCCTCTTTGCAGGCGTGGCCGTTACCGCACCAGACCAGCAGCGGCTCGGCCGGAGCGGCTGCCCGCACCCGGCACAGGTTCCCGGCTTGCTCGCGTTCCCGCCGGCTGGTGAACTCCATGCTGGGCATCTGCGCCGGGCCGGCTCGCGCGGCGGGCTCGAAGACGGCCTCGTACGCCCACAGGCTCCAGCCCAGCTCCAGCGCCGCGGTGATCAATCTCCGCATGTCCGGCTGGGCCAGGTAACCTCCCTCGACTGGCGGGATGGCCGTGATCGGGCCCGGTGTCCCCGGGGCGGGCCACGGCAGCGCCTCCATCGCCAGCCGCCGCACCCCGGCCTCGTGCGCCGCCCGGATCATGCGGACACCCACCTCCCGGGTCCGGATGCAGCGCGCCAGGCCGTTGTGCGCCTCGTTGGCCATCACCACCGGCGCGTGCGCGAACCCCCAGCCGGTCAGTTCCTCCACCGAACGCCAGCCCTCCACCACCACCTCCCGCGGGTACCGGAAAGCGCCCCTACAGGGTGCCACCTCGCCTGCTGTCACGGCCAGGCCGCCGATACTCCGTAGAGAATGGCTCCCAGCGGTGTTGGGCGCAACTGCGCGCTCTACGCGCCGTCTCGGGCATGATGGGCGGTGACTAGGAGGGAGTGCCCGATGATCGGCACGTTGCGCACGGTGGTGCTCGACGCACCCGACGCCCGGCGGCTCGCCGCGTTCTACACCGCCCTCGGCGGGTGGACCGAGCAGTACGCCGACGACGACTGGGGCACCATGGAGACCGGGGACGGGTGGCGCATCGCCGTCCAGGGCAGCCCCGGCCACGTACCGCCGCGGTGGCCCGATCCGGCGTACCCGCAGCAGGCGCACCTCGACCTGCGCGTGCCGGACCTCGACGCCGGCTCGGCGAAGGCGGCCGGTCTGGGCGCCGGGCTGCTGCGCAAGAACGAGAACTGGTACACGCTGGCCGACCCGGCCGGGCACCCGTTCGACCTGTGCCTGTTCCCGGCGAAGCAGGAGCCCACGCTCATGGGCGTGATGCTCGACTGCCCGGACGCCAGGGAGCTGAGCACGTTCTACGCGGAAGTTCTCGGCAAGCCCGTCACGTACGAGGGCGAGGGCATGGCGATGATCGGCGAGGACGGGGCGCAGCCGGTGATGTTCCAGCAGATCACCGACTACCGCGCGCCGCGGTGGCCCGACCCCGCGTATCCGCAGCAGTTCCATCTCGACGTCACGGTCGGCGACGTGGACGCGGCCGAGGCGGCGGTGCTGAAGCTCGGCGCCACCTCGCTGTCCTACAGCGGTGAGAACTGGCGGGTCTACGCCGACCCGGCCGGCAAGCCGTTCTGCCTCTGCTGGGACTAATGGCATCGAGAAGGTATGCAAATTCGCCGTCAAGCTTCCGCACCATCGGGTGGCTCCGCCAGACTGCCGGCTCGCCCACCGGATCGGCGGAGTCAGTCGTGCAGCACGGGCGCGTAGGAGATCCCGACGATCGCGCCCTCCGGTGACTGCAGCCTGGCGACCGTCTGCCCCCATGGCTCCTCGCGAGCTGCGTGCAGCAGCTCATAGCCTGCCTGCTGGAGTTCCAGCGCCGCGGGGCCGACCGCTGCGGCGCCGGCGACGTCGAATTCGATGCTGACCTGCGGCACCGGCCGCCCCGCTGGCCATTCATCAGTTCCGAAGCACGCCTGGGCGGCCTGGGACAGCGGCCAGATACCGAAGGACTTGCAGCCGGCAATCTGCTCGCTGTGGTGATAACCGTCACCCTGGCCCTCCAACGGCAGGCCAAGCGCCTCGACATACAGCTTGCGGCTGCTGGTCGTATCGGGCGTGATCACCGCGACGGTTGAGAGGAACTCGATGTTCATGCCATCTCCTCGTGTAGTGGTGCTCGGCCATCGTGCTGCATGCCGAGCTGCGGCTCGGCCAGGTAGTGGTCATGGTGGCCAGTTTTGCCGAGGACTACGGCACCCCTGCCCTCAAGGGCCGTTCGGTCGGACACGGCCTGTACGTCTGCGCGGATGACGTTGACGGCCTGTATGAGAAGGCCGTGGCGGCTGGAGGGACCAGCGTTCTTGCCCCGGAGCTGACCGAGTGGGGTACCCGCCGGGCACGCGTTCTGGACCCGGGCGGCAACGAGTGGAGTTTCGGCAGCTATGAGCCAGGTCATGGCTGGAGCTGAGGGCGGCGATTTAGGTGGCGGCTGCGTGCCGCTTCTGGCTGTCACCGCTGGTGGGCAGGTTTTTTGCGCTGGTTGGCATTGAAGCGCGCTTTCTTCTGACGATTCCCGCACGTGTTCATGTCACACCATCTGCGGGTGCGACTTTGGCTGGTGTCGAGGAAGACGGCTTGGCAGGTTGGCGATGCGCACAAGGCCAATTTTCCATCTCGTTCGCCTGCGATGATGCTGATCGCGTCGGCGGCGATCACGCCCAGGGCATCCTCCACGGAGGAAGCCGGGCTAAGTCGCCATCGCCGATTGCCCTCGGGCGTCAAGATAGCCGCGGCCCGGCCCTGAGTGCTGCAGTCATTGATGATCTGGACAGCAGACACGGGGAGAGGGTCTCGGCGCGCGGCCGCTGTCACAGCGGCGTGAATTGATTCCCTCAGCTCCCAAGCGCGCTCGAGCTGGGCGTTGGTGCAGGACTCCACGGCGAGGCCGCTCACCACCAGCCAGTCGACGAGCCGGCTCGGCGTGGGGATGCGCTCCACCGCGTCGCCCTGACGCTCCGACAGGGTCCCCGTGAAGCTGGTCGCCAGCACCTTACCGAGACGGAAGGCAGGGAACCCAGCACTCATAGAACCACCTTAGCTGGTTGCACGCCGGCATGCAGACATGATAGAACCGTCTTAGCCGGTTCCGGCGGATCCCAAGCCGGTTCCACCGATGACCAGGAGGTCTCATGTCCACACACCGGCGTGTCACCGACGCCGCGGCCGGCGTTGATCGTGGCGTTGCCACAACGTCGGCCCACCCCGGCCGGGGCATCTCATGAACCGTCAAACCACGGACGTGCAGGCATTCGAAGCCCGCGCAACCGACACCGACCTCGACGACCTGCGCGCGCGACTGGCCGCAGCACGGCTGCCGGAAGCTGAGACGGTTTACCGCGCCGCGCCCGGCCCCCTCCGATGGGAACAGGGTGTTCCCCTTGCCGACCTCGTGGACGTCGTGAACTACTGGCGCACCGGGTACAACTGGCGGTCGTTTGAAACGCGGCTCAACCAGATCGGCCAGTTCCGCACGACCATTGACGGTCTGGGAATCCACTTCCTGCACCGCCGATCCGCCCGCGCAGACGCCACTCCTCTGATCTTGACGCACGGCTGGCCGGGCAGCATTGCCGAGTTCACCGACGTAGTAGACGAGCTGGCCGATCCGAAAGATCCAGACGCGCCGGCGTTTCACGTCGTGGTCCCGTCGCTACCAGGCTTTGGTTACAGCGACAGGCCGGCCACCACCGGGTGGGGAACCGAAAAGATCGCGGCCGCATGGGTGGAACTGATGGGCAGGCTCGGCTACAGCAAGTTCGCAGCCCACGGCGGCGACTGGGGAGCTGTGATCACCACGATCCTCGGCGGCAGGTTCCCGGAGCACGTTCTCGGCATCCACACAACGATGGCGCAGGCACCGCCCGGGCTGACAACGGACGGACTGACAGCGGCCGAGCGCAAATGGACCGAGGAAAGCCGCGATTTCTGGCGCCACCACGCGGCGTACGCGAAGCAGCAGGCGACCCGGCCGCAAACCATCGGCTACTCGCTCGTCGACTCACCAGCCGGACTTCTCGCCTGGATCCTTGACAAGTTCGCTGAGTGGACAGATACCGAAGACAGCCCGTTCGAGACGATTTCCAGAGACCGCATTCTTGACGACGTCACCCTGTATTGGCTGACGCGGACTGGCGCATCGTCAGCCCGCATTTATTACGAAAGCCATAACAAGCTCGACCCTGAACTTCGGGTCGACGTCCCGTCGGCAATCAGTGTGTATCCCCGCGACATCGAGAAGTGTCCGCGCGCCTGGGCACAGGAGCGGTACCGGCAGATCGTCCGGTGGAGGTCGTCCGAAGCCGGGGGACATTTCCCGTCGCTGGAGGTTCCCGGGTATTTCGTCAAGGATCTGCAAGAAGGCCTCGCGGTGGTGCTGGCCGCTAATCGGTGAACCCTGCCGTCTAATCGGTGAACCCTGCCGTCCGACCGTCACCGCGGTGCGCCGCGGCCACACGCCGCTGGACGGGCCCGGGGATTACCGCGCTGTGAACGACGGGAAGGCTCAGACGGATTACACACTGCCCTCAGCCGTCTGCGATGTAGCCCGTATTGGGATCGATCATGGCGAGGAAGGCGCGGATGCTCTCCCGGTGTTCCCCCGCCGGCCGGTTCGGTGTCCCGCTCGACCCGAATCCGTAGCCCTCGTTAGGCCCGCTCAGCCAGTCGTAGGCGGTGCCGCCGTCTCCGGCCCGGCGAATGGCGAACCGTTCGCCATCGACGTCCAGAGTGAACAGCACCGGCCCGGGCCTCCCCTCTGTTCCGCGGTACACAGCCGGAACGGCGGGGGGATCGCCGCCGTCACCGCTGGGGCTTCTCTCCACAAGAGCCAGCATCCACGGCCGCCAGTTTTAAGTCCATCGCACACACGCTCGGCTGACGCACTCATCTGCCGCGGACAGGATCGAGCGCTGCGGGCACGGCGTGGGCTTCTGGCTACGATGCCCACAGATCTGGGTGATCGCCTCGGCAGCCGGTGCCCTCGCGCCGCTGTGGGGTAAAGGCTCGATGTCGTTGCGCTCGCTGACGTCCTGGGGGTCAAGGAGGTGGCAGGACGCCCTTTGGGGCTAGGGCCCAGGATGGTCACGAACAGGTGCGTGTGCTGGGTTGTGCGCGTGGGCGCTGCCGACGATCTGGTGCAGGGCGGCGACGTGCCCCCGGTAGGCGGATCGTCCGGTCTGGGTGAGGCTGAGCCAGACTCGCTGCCGGGTGTCGCGCACGGCGCGGCGCTGGGTGAGGTACCCGGCGTCGGCGAGCGCTGAGACATGTTTGCTGAGGGCGGACTTGCTGATGTCGAGCAGGGCTTGCAGGGCTGCGAATTCGATCTCGCGCACGGGGTCGAGGGCTGCGCAGATCCGCAGCCTGACCGGTGCGTGTATCAGGTGATCGAACCCGTCCGCATCCCCGGCCGTGGCCTGCCCGGTGCCCAGCGGTGTGCTCACGGACGGCTGGCCCGGGCGCTCAGGATGAGCCCGGTGCCGGCGAACACCATGCCCGCCAGCACTGCGGGCACGGCTAGCGGCCATGAGGCGAACTTCGACGCGGCCGAGCCCGCAAGCATCACCAGGGCGGCTGGCCCGGACAGGATCACCCGGTCCCGCAATGTCATGGCGCCGCGCTGGCAGCGTTCACGGACTCCGCGGACCCGGCTGGCCGCACGGGCCACGATGAGCAGCGCCGCCCCGGCCAGGGGCGCGATCGCCAGAGCCCACCAGCTGGGCAGCAGCGCCGCGTAGCACGCCGCGCCCAGGCCTGCTCCGGTCGCGAGCCAGTACCACGCCGGATACCCGCTCCACGCCACGCGTGCCCGGGTCTGCTTCGCTGCGGCCAGGGCTGCGGAGGCTTCGTTCGCGCTGACCGGTCCATTAGTTTCCATGTCGGCAACTCTACAGTTTCCAGATAGGAAACACAAGCGGGCCGACTTGGGAGCAACCGCCCGGGCACGCCGCAGCCGGCCCGGCGGACCGCCAGCGCGCGGCGGCTGCATGACACATTCCCTGCGAAGGCTGCTCTGAGCGAAGCACTGAATGAGGTCAGGAAAGCAGAAGAAGGGAGGCAACGGCACTGAGCCAGCCGATCATGGCTGGGACGCTCGCGTGGTGGCTGGACCACCAAGGCACACCTGGCCTGCGAGCAGGGCAGAAGATGCTGCCGCCGGTGGTGACTGGCGGGCATCGTGGCGACAACCGGGCCGGGCCGGGGCGTTGCGAGGGTGAATCCGGCTTTTCGTGACCGAGTCACTCGGTCCACGGGCCGGGACCATGATCATGGCGACGCCCGGAAATGAGCTTCTGACCTGGAACGTTTCCGAGCCGCCTATCGGATCGAACCGATGACCTACGCATTACGAGTCAAACGAGGGTAGTCCACGGGTATCCACGGCGGTCTTCGGCCCCCAGTTCAGCGGCGCTCCTGGAGGTCGCCTGGTCCAAGCGGGTCCACGGGTATCCAGACCCGTTGTTAGCATCCGCGTTAGCACTCGGCCCCCCATTCCCTGTCACTCGCCAAGCGCAGCTAATGTAATCCGGTGGTAAGCCGAACCGACCGCAGGGCGCGCAGCGCCCGAGGATCGGAGCGGCGCGGCAGTAGCTTGACCTCCCGGCCATGGGAGCGAACCGTGTTCGGCCACCTCCCGGGACAGTTCGCCTGGTCTTCCCCGTTCTCGCAGGCGCCGAATCCCGAGCGACCGGACGCAGGGTCAAGGGTCGGCGCAGCCGATCGCGCGGCGATGCCGTAGGCGCTCTTGAGGCTGCGGGAATGAGCGGATAATCGAAACCGAGAAGGAACACCTACCTACTTCCCGGTCCCTGCCTACCTACTGCACAGCAATTCTCGGCTCGCGGCAGGCCCGGATAGGGAAGAAATCTGTTGATGGTCGCACGAGATCGCTACCTTTGATCGCCGCGTCTACTTCACTAACTATCTCTGAAGACTCTGCTTTCGAGCGGCCTTCTATAAGCATCTGACGCCCCGTTTCAGTGGCCAGAGGGATTAGATCCACGTCATCGCCGCTTGACGTTACCTGGAATGTGAGAACTTCCTCATAGATCTTCTCTCCGAAGCGATTCGTAAAGCTCCGCTCCTGCCATCGGACAAATTCAATTCCAAGGATCAATTCGGCGAGGCAACCCACAATCTCACCGTTGGCGAATGCGACTCCCCTTACTCGGGATTCTCTGCCGATTACGATGATTGCATGCGCGCCCGGACGACATACACGCCGGAAATCAAGCATGGCGAGCATGATATCTTGGGCGTACTGCACCACAGTGAGGAACCTGTTTTGTCTATGCTTTCTGTTCGAGCCGATCTCCGTCTTTGCCGCCGACAGGACGTTCCATCCGAGACTCTCGATTGCTGGTCGATAGTTCTGATGATAATTAAATACGTTGACGTATGGGGGCGATGTAATTATAAGGTCCACAGAGTTTTCCGGGATTGGCAACTTACGCGCGTCGGCCAGGTGAACTGAGCACGGCACCACCTCTGAGGGAAGGCTGGTAACGACATCTGAAACTTGGCTGAGCGCGCGATCCAGAAGTTCAGCTTCGAGTGATCTTCTGTCCCCCATAGCCAACATCATCGCCACAGCGATGATGTTGGCCTCATAATCTGATGAGGCGTTCTCGTAGATCCCGACTACTTCTTCATGCAAGTCACCAGACGCTGCGCCAAATAGGGTGCCTTCTCCTCGCAAGATGCAATCCATGAGCTGCTGCCGAACTCTGTCTAGTACATCTTTGCGTTCCGCTGGCTCAAGCGCGGTGAGCGTGAAGATACGGGCAAGCTCCAGGGCCGCAGGGTTGACCTCAGTTCCAACCGCGGCCATATTTCGGCGGGTCGCTTCTGCCAAGGTAGTCCCACTACCGACAAAAGGATCTAGCACGGTGGCACCTGCTTGGGCAAATGTATCGAGCAGGACACTTATGAGCCCGGGTGTGAACTGCCCACGCCAGGGAAACGCGCTGAGACGTTCCCTTGCTGTGACATCAAGCAACTCTTGCGATACAAATTGCCGGTCAATGTTTCGCTCACGTAGGCGCTTGAGTGCGGCCTTAACTTCCTTCTCCACATCCCCCATATCAGAAATACCCCCGCTCTAGAACATCGCTCTCCAAAGGATCCCTTCTGGTAAGCAGGCTTCTCAGGTGTTCAACGAACCGGAGAATCACATCCTCTCTTATCGGGTTCCTGTCCAAGTAGTTTATGTATTCACCGCGCAAACGAACCCGGCCAGCGCTCGTCGAGTATCGCGAGCGAACGTTGGACGCAAGGCGTTTTCCGCGAAGGATCAGAACTTCATCGATATCAGTACCTGCGGAACTGATCGGAGTCATGTCTAGATATTCACATATGAGATAATAGCGAGCTGCCGGAACGGCAATCTTAAGGTCATGCGAGGTAGCTGCCGCCTCCTGGAACATCGTCTTGTCGAGGTTAGTCTTGCATTCAGCAGCTAGGTAAGTGAGCCAGAAATCTTGTTGTTCGCTGACCCCGGAGGATAGCGTTTTGTCGAAGGACGCTCTCATATATGCCGGACGGCTGAGCGTAAAGTCTTGATCTTTCGTTCGGGCCTTTAGCCCAATTGAATTGGGGGCCAAGGATGCCAGCGTTGAGGAGAAGTAAACTGCGGCGAAGGCGCTAGCGGGGCCAGCGAAGCAATCGACCTGAGCTAGTTCTGGAATAATCTCCACATCTACGAGCCAGGGCAAAAATTCTTCCAGTATTGAGTTGTCAATCTTGAGCTGCCCCCGCTGACGAAACAAGAAGTCCTCGTCGCTATCCCAAATGAGATCCACTTCAATATACCTCTTGTACTCGTTCAGCAGTTGGACGAGTCTACGCACCTTTGCCTCGCCTGCGGCATTCGCAAGGCGCATATCTGCGATCCACTGGTTATAGCGCTGAATGGCTGCCGCTATTCTAAGGTGATCGATTGGCGGCACCTTATTGTTTGACTGAAGCTCCATCAATTTTGACTGATGGGGTGTAGGGCGGGGACGCGACTCAACGGGCTGGCTGACAGGCGCAGTTGGAGCGACAGGCGCCTCATCGGCCGGTGCCGCCGGGTCGATGGATTGGAAGAGAAAGTCACCTGATGTCACCCGGCTAGAGTAGCGGTGGGCACCGTCATTTGGTGTCTGCTCCCGGTGGTGTGTCACGGGTCGACTGATGGGCGCACCCGACCTGGTGGGCGTTCTTGTGGTCGTCCTGGTGCTGCTCGTCTCCTTGCGCGGACCGGTTGGCGCGGCGGGTCGGCCCGGAGAGGCCGCACGCCCGGCGCGCCGGGCCGAGGACGCGCGGCGGCACGCGGAGTGGGCCGCCCTTGATGACTGTAAAGAAATCCTCACAACTACGTCCTGCGGGTCGTGAACCGCTTACCTAAGGTGATCAATCCAAGGCGACGTCTGTCCGTTACGAATGCTCGTGCCAGTCGAATCGTGCCCAGATGGTGCGGCCGGTGTGGTCTCCGTCGATACCCCATTCGTCGGCTAGGGCGCGGACGATGTCCAGTCCATGGTGACGAGTCGGCCGTGAAGGCCGCATAGCACCCCGACTGTTAGCAGATCCGCTAGCAAAAGGCCACTTCCTCCTCGAATTCAACGGCGGAAGAGGCCTCTGAGCTGCGAGCCGCCTATCGGAATCGAACCGATGACCTACGCATTACGAGTGCGTCGCTCTGGCCGACTGAGCTAAGGCGGCGTGCCGCGTGTCCTGGAGGACGGCGACTCAGAGAGTCTACCGGGTCCGCGCGTGCGGATGCGCTGGCGGTGTAACAGAATCTGCCACGTGAGGCTCACCGAACAGCAGGCGCGGGAGCGGCTGGCCAGCGTGCCGGTCGTCCGGCTGGGCACCGCCGACGCGGCCGGGCGGCCGCACCTGGTGCCGATGACGTTCGCCGTCGATGGTGACCGGATCTATTCGGCTGTCGACCACAAACCGAAGAAGAGCCGCGATCTGAGACGGCTGCACAACATCCGGGAGAATCCGCGGGCCGCCGTCCTCGCCGACCACTACGAGGACGACTGGGCCAGGCTCTGGTGGGTTCGGTGCGACGGCCGCGCGGCGATCATGGACGCCGAAAGCGCGATGGCGCGCCCGCTGCGGCTGCTCGCGCAGAGGTACGAGCAGTATCGCCGCGTCGCCCCGGCCGGCCCGGTCATCGCGATCACCGTCGAGCGCTGGATCGGCTGGTCCGGGTCCTGATCGGGCGCAAGCGCGTTCAGCGTTCCGCCTTGGCGATCGCGCAGGCCCGCGAGCACGGCCGGGGCCACCCGTCCCAGCCGCGCCGCCGCAGCACCGCCGCGATCTCGGCGGCGGTGTCGCAGGCCTCGTGCCTGACGTGCTTCCAGCCGTAGCGGAGCGACTGTTTCCCGTGCGCGGCGGCGGCGTTGTCGCGTGTCTTGTCCTTCCAGTGATCCTCGGCTGGGTGCGCCTCGTTGCCGTCGAGCTCGACAATCACCCCGTACCTGTCGTAGTAACGGTCCCGGAACCCGTTGTTGCCGCCTGGCCCGGCGAAGGGCACCTGACGCCGGGACTCGGGCAGGCGGTGCGCTCTCTCGACGTCCCGGTCGTAGCGGAACTCGAGCACGGAATGCGCGCCGCCGGCCGCGGCGGTGATGAGCTCGTCCAGGCGGCTGCGCCAGCGCAGCTTCCTGCGCTGACGCAAAGCCGCGCGCAGCTTTCCCTCGTTCGTCAGGCCCTTGCCGAACGCGCGCGTCACCCAGCGGCACGCATCGTCGAAGGTCTCCGCGGACTGCGTGAGGTCCAGGATCGTGTCCTCGATCCAGGTCTGCGGCAGGGCGCCGGGCGGGAACCGCATGCCGGCGACACGCGCCGAGCGGTAAACGACGAGGCCAGGAGCGGCGCGGACGCGCCGCTCGGTGGGTACGGTCACGTGGATCGTGGGAGCCTCGCCCCCGTCGAGCTGCTGCAGCTCGGCGGCGGTCTGGTGGCTGAGCACGGCGCCGGGGCCCGCGCTGAGAACCGCCGCCCACAGGCGCGCGCCGCGATCCGGCGGTCCCGTGAACAGCGCGTAGGCGCCGCGCTGAAGGTGCTGCCACCTCTCGTTCCGTATCTTCGATTTGATGACATCCGCCGACAGCCCGGCCCGCAGTGCTTGCTGGCGGGACACCACTCCGTGCTGGAGGGCCGCGATCTCACGCAGGGTGCCCGGAACATTACCGTTCATGGGCCCCAGTCTGCCGGCACCCACCGACAAAACGGGCGCCAACCATGATCACGGAATCCTCAGTGCCGTGGGCGACCCTTCGTTTCCACGACACGCGAAGCACGGACAACATGGTGGAAAGTAAGGGCCGCAGACAGCCGAATCCGAGAGGCCGGTGAGGTGTAGGGGGTGGATGTGCGCGAGGAGGCGCGTGGGCTTGAGGCGGGGCGGCGCAACCAGGCAACAGGGACGCGCGCAACGGCGCGCGAGAGCATACGGCGGGCACGCAAGGGCGCGGCAGGGGCGCGAGGAGGCGCGGGCTTGAGGCGGGGGCAGCGCAACCGGACGGCAGGGCCGCGCGCAACGGCGCGCCGGGGCATAGGCGGGCGCGCAAGGGCGCGGCAGGGGCGCGAGGAGGCGCGGGCTTGAGCCGGGGCGGCGCAACCGGACGGCAGGGCCGCGCGCAACGGCGCGCGAGAGCATACGGCAGCACGCGAAAGCATACGGGCAGGCGCGCCGGGGCATACGGCGGGCACGCGAAAGCATACGGCGCACAAGGGCATGCGGCGGGCGCGGCGCACGGGGCTGCATGCGGACGCGGGCGCACGTAGGCACGCCGCGCACGTAGGCAGGCCGCGACCGCGACCGCCCGCACGACACGCGTTACTGCTGCTCGGAGATCCAGCGGCGGTACAGGTCTATGAGGTCATCCTGCGCCCGCGGCGACAGGTCACCGGGGGTGACGCGGCCGGCGAGGCTGATCGTCTCGCGCATCTGGGCGAGGTACTCGGTGCAGTGCGGGCAGCCCGCGAGGTGCGCCTCGAAGCGGCGGCGGGCGGAACGGCTGAGCGCGCCCTCCAGGTAGTCGGTCACCAGCTCCACCGCCTGCTGGCAGACGATCTCGCGGCGGCGCGGGAGCCGCAAAGCGAGCCTCATGGCGCCCCCCGGAAGTCGGTCTCGAAGACCTGCCGGAGCCGGCTCCGGCCGCGGTGCAGCAGGACCCGCTGGTTGGCCTCGCTTATCGCGAGCACCTCGCAGACCTCTTCGCTGCTCATGCCCTCGACGTCGCGGAGGGTCACGACCTGGCGCTGGCGGTCGGGCAGGTCGCCGATCGCGGACCGGATCCGCCCGGCGAGCCTGCCCGCCGCCATCCTTTCCTCGGCCTCCTCGATCCAGTGCTCCGGCGGCGACGCCCACCGCCCGTCCGGCCCGAAGCGCGAGGCGTCGACCGCCGGGCCCGCGTCGGCGACCGGGATGCTGCGCTGCTCCCGCGAGCCGGTGGTGCGCGCCCGGTTGACGAGGATGCGGA
The DNA here is from genome assembly GCA_019239975.1 of Streptosporangiaceae bacterium. Lineage (GTDB taxonomy): Bacteria > Actinomycetota > Actinomycetes > Streptosporangiales > Streptosporangiaceae > JAFAZE01. The sequence continues at coordinate 32,818 of JAFAZE010000162.1, read as the reverse complement.
ACATCCAGGTCCGCAGCGACGACCGGCCCTCGAACGCGGCGGCGCCGCGAAGCACCGCCAGCCAGGTGTCCTGGACCACTTCCTCGGCCACCGCCCGGCTGGGCACGAACGAGGCCGCGAGGCGGAGCATGGAATCGTTGTAGCGCTCCACCAGGGAGACGAAGGCGCGCTCGTCGCCCGCGCGCATCTGGCGGATCAAGTCCGCGTCGGATTCCATCGCTGGAAGCGTACCGCCAAAAGGGGTGGCCACGTGGCGAGCGGGGCCGCGGCCCGCGAACAGGCCGCGGCCCGCTCGCCGTGGGCGGTACCGGGTCAGGAGGCGGCTATGCCCTCGCCGCCGGCCGCGCCGGCCACGGTGACGGAGCCGACCGCCGTGAGGCTCCCGCCGTCGCCGACGCGGAACTCGTCGACGATGCCCGCCGCCCCGGTCTGCACGTACAGGAAGCGGCCGCCCGCCGCCGCGGCGGCGTCCACCGTCCCCTTGTCGGTCGCCGTGTTGCCCAGCGGGCCGAGCTGGCCGCCGGAACCGGTCGTGTACCCGCTCACCGATCCGCTGCCGGCGTTGGAGACGTAGAAGAACCGCCCCGCCCGGGCCACCCAGCAGGTCGCCGCCTGCCCGGTGAGCGCGGAGGCGAGCAGGCTGACCGTGCCGTCCTCGTGCAGCGCGAACGTCGCGAGCGCGTTCGGGCCGGCCTCGGCGATCAGCAGGTGCCCGTGCCGGTCGAAGCTGATGGCGAACGGGACGGTGCCGGGCTCGGGATTCACCACCGGCGTGCCCGAGAGCCCGCCGCCGTCGCGAACCGCGAACACGTCGATGTCGTTGCCGTTGGCCTTCGTGGTGACCACGAGCTGCGCCCCGTCCGGCGTGAACGCCACCTGCCCTGGCGTGTGGGTGAACTGCGGCGTCGCGGTGGGGTCGAGGCCGAGCGCCCGGACCGATCCGGGGACCGGGAACAGGAAGCCGCCGAACTCCCGGTACCCGGCGACCGACCCGCCGCCGAGCGCGTTCAGCACGTACACCAGGTCGCCGTGCACGGTGACGCTCACCGGGAACGTGCCGCGCGAGCTCACCACCTGGCGCAGCGCGAGCCGGTCGCCGTCAACGGCGAAGACCGACACGGTGTCGCTCCCGGCGTTCACCGCGTAGAGCAGCGCGTGCCGGCGGTCGTAGGTGAGCGACCCCTGCGACGCGAGATGGTCCACGACCGAGCCGGCGAGGATTCCGCCGAGGCCGCCGGTGGGGTAGCTGGCGGCCAGCGTGAGGGCGCCGTCCGCCGCGCGGTGGTACGCGACGACCGCGTTGCCCGCGGTGTTGCCGGTCTGCACGAAGACGGCGCCGCCCCCGCCGTCGTGGCCGGCGCCGGCCCGGCCGGCCGCGGCCGTGGAGGCGAAGGCGGCCGGCGCCGCGAAGGCGGTCACGGCCGCGATCACGCAGGCCGCCGGCAGCGCACGAGTAAGGATTCTCAACAGAACGCTCCTCCCCTGGGGATGGACTGTGCCCGGTTCTGTCCCGCTGAAGGCGCGCGCGTTACAGGCTGAGGACGAGAAGACTTTCACTGAACGGGCGGGGGTTCCCCGGAAGGCGAAAGGCGCGGGCCCCGTAGCGTGGCTACGGGCAGACGGTGCCGTTGCGCGGGACCGTGAGGCTGATCAGGTAGCTGTCCACGGCGTTGTCCACGCAGGAGCTGCCCTGCATGTAGGCGGTGTGCCCGTCGCCGTTCCAGCCGAGCAGCACGCCGGAGGAGAGGTCCCTGGCGAGCGCGCGGGCCCACTGGTACGGCGTGGCCGGGTCGCGCAGGTTGCCGACGACCAGCACCGGCGGAGCGCCGCTGGCGCTGATCCGGGGCAGCGGGAAGGCCGGAAGCGGCCAGTAGGCGCAGGGCAGCGACCCCCAGACGATCGGCGCGCCGAACAGCGGCGCCGCCCGGGCCGCCGTGGCCGCCGCGGCCTGCCACGCGGCAAGCGACCGGGGTGAGGGCCTGTCCAGGCAGGTCACGGCCGTGTCCACGTCGGCGAGATTGCTGTACGTCCCGTTCGCGCTCCGTTCGGTCAGGTCGTTCGCGAGCTCCACGAGCAGGGTCCCGTCGCCGCTGAACGCGGCGCTGAGCGCGGTCTGCAGCGTCGGCCAGAACGACTTGCTGTACAGCGCCGCCGAGACCCCGGTCAGCAGCAGCGCGCCGTCGGCGGCCTGCCCGTCATCGAGGTTGTTCGCCAGCGGCGCCCGGTTCGCCTGCGCGATCAGTCCCCGCAGCTTCGTCACGCCCGCGGCGACCGGGGCGCCGTGCCCGAGCGGGCAGTTCGCGCCCGCCATGCAGGAGGCGGCGAACGCGCTGAACGCGACCTCGAACCCTTTCGCCTGGCTGATGTCCACGTCCAGCCCGGACGAGTCCGGGTCGACCGCGCCGTCCAGCACCAGGGCCCGTATCCGGTGCGGGAACAGCTGCGCGTACCAGGTGCCCAGGTACGTTCCGTAGGACTTGCCGAGGTAGGTCAGCGTGGGGTCGCCGAGCGCGGCCCGCAGCACGTCCATGTCCCGCGCCGCGTCCCGGGTGCCGACGTAGGGCAGCAGGCCGCCGGCGTTGCGCGCGCACTCGGCCGCGTACAGCCTGCTCTCCGCGACCACCGCCGCGAGCTGCGCCGCGCTGGACGGCTCGTCGTCGGTCTGGAAGTACCTGTCGAGCTGCGGCCCGCTCATGCAGCGCAGCGCGGGCTCGCTGCCGCCGACGCCGCGCGGGTCGAACCCGACGATGTCGAACCGGCTGAGGACGGCGGAGGTGAACTCGCCGCGCGCGGCCAGCGCGTACTGCACACCCGACCCGCCGGGGCCGCCCGGGTTGATCACGAGAGCCCCGATCCGTTCGGCTGGATTCGTGGCGGGCAGTCTGATCACGGGCAGCGAGAACCGGCGCCAGCCCGGCCGGCCGTAGGAGAACGGCACGAGCAGCCGCGCGCACTCGAAGCCGTTGTCGCAGGGCTGCCAGTTCAGCCGCTGTGCGTAGTATCCGGCCAGCGTGCCCGGCGGCCTGGCTGGCGGGCGGCCGCCGGCCGCCGCGCCCGTGCCCGTGCTGTGCGCCGCGGGCGGGGGTGTGGCGCCCCGCGGGGCGGGCGGGCCGCCTGAGCACGCGGCCGCACCCAGCAGGACGGCCGCCAGGGCCGCGCCCGCTCCGGCGATCCGGATCACCGGCCGCCTTTCCCGGCCCCGTGCTGCTGGCGCTGGCGCTCCCCCTTGCCGTGCATGGACTCGTACGCCTTGCGCGATCCGCAGACGCTCGCCCGCGAGCACGCGCACGCGCGCCCGTCCGCGGTGAGCTTGACCACAACCGTGTCCGAAGGCACGTTGTGCCCGACGACCGTCCCGGATCCCTCCGGCGTCTCCACGGCCGACCCGAGCGGCGGCGCTTCCTTGCGGAAGTCCTGGTACAGCGGGTGCTCGTACTTGAGGCAGCACATCAGCCGGCCGCATGCCCCGGCTATCCGCAGCGGGTTCACCGGCAGGTCCTGATCCTTGGCCATCCGGACGGACACCGGCTCGAAGTCCTTGAGAAAGGTGGCACAGCACAGGTCCCGGCCGCAGGGGCCGATGCCGCCCTGCAGCCGCGCCTCGTCCCGCGGACCGACCTGCCGCAGCTCGACCCGTGCCCGCAGCCGCGCGGCGAGATCGCGGACCAGGGCGCGGAAGTCCACCCGGTGCGGCGCGCTGAAGTAGACGGTGAACACGTTCCCGGAGCCGACGTAGTCGACGGCGGTGACCTTCATCGGCAGCCCGTGCTCGCGGATCAGCCGCCGCGCGGCGAGCCGTCCCTCCGCCCGCCGGCGGCGGCTCTCCTCGTCACGGGCGAGATCCTCGGCGCTGGCCAGCCCCGCGCACACCGGCAGCCCGCCGACGTCCTCGGAGACCCACTGCGGCGCCCACACGCATTCGGCCACCTCGGGGCCGGAGTCGGTGGGTACGAGCACCTTGTCGCCGATCGCCGGCGAGTGCTCACCAGGGTCGAGGTAATACAGCCTCCCGTACCGCTCGAAGCTCACCGCCATCATCATGCCCACAGTGTCCTCCCAAGGGTTCGCGCCATGCGGGAAGCCATGCGGCGCTCACAGTACCTCCCAGAAGCTCACACCGCCCGGAAGCCCTACGGGCCACCGGCCGCTCCCACGGGCCGCAAGGACCCGCGCTCGCTAGCCGGTACCGGACGGCGCTCACAGTGCCTCCCACAGGCTCGCACCGCCCGGAAGCCCTACAGGCCACCGGCCGCTCCCGCAGGCCACAAGGACCCGCGCTCGCTAGCCGGTACCGGACGGCGCTCACCGAGCCAGGGTACGGCCCGTTCGCGAAGCTCACCAGGCCTAGTGGCGCTGCGGCCCTCAGGACGGCGCGCTCAGCCCTGGGCCAGGGACAGCGTCATCTCCTCGACCGCGAGCAGCGGCGCGACGTTGAGCGTGAGCCTTTCCCGGCAGCGCATGACCGCCTCTATCCTGCGCAGCGTCGCCTCCGGCGGCGAGGACACAGCGATCCGCCGCAGGTCGTCCTCCAGGTCGGCGTTCGCCAGCTCCACGCCGGCGCCGAGCTGGATCATGAGCACGTCACGGTAGAACGCGGCCAGGTCGAGCAGCGCGCCGTCGAGCGTGTCGCGCTTCACCCGGGTGGCGCGCGATTTCTGCCGGTCCTCGAGGTCCTTCAGCGCGCCGGCCATGCCGCGCATCGCCCTGGCCACGCCCTTGCCCGTCGAGCCCTCGCCGAACGCCTGCCGCATCGCCTCCTTCTCCGGCTCGTCAAGCTGCTCGGTGACCGCCTTGGCCTCGTCCTCGGCGGTGCGCACCAGGGCCGCGGCGGCGGTCAGCGCGGGCCCGAGCGAGGTGACCTGCACGGGCACCTTGAGCACGTCGGCGCGGCGCCGCGCCGCGTCCGGGTCGGTGGCGAGCCGCCGCGCCCGGCCGACGTGCCCCTGCGCGGCCCGCGCGGCGGACAGCGCGCGGGACGGCTCCACACCGTCGCGGGACACGAGCACCCCGGCCACCGCGGCGGACGACGGGACGCGCAGCGTCACGACGCGGCACCGGGACCTGATCGTCGGCACGAGATCCTCAGCCGACGGCGCGCACAGCAGCCACACGGTTCGCGGAGCGGGCTCCTCGATCGCCTTCAGCAGCGCGTTGGCCGCCTGCTCGGTGCACCGGTCGGCGTCCTCGAACAGCACCACGAGCCAGCGGCCGCCGGCCGGCGCCCCGGCCGCGCGCAGCACCAGCTCCCTGGTCTGCCGCACCCCGTAGGACAGCCCCTCCGGCCGGACGAGCAGCAGGTCGGCGTGGGTGCCCGCGTGCACCTGCCGGCAGCAGGCGCACTGCCCGCAGCCGCCGTCCGGGCACAGCAGCGCCGCGGCGAAGGCGCGCGCCGCGACCGAGCGTCCCGACCCGGGCGGCCCGGTGAACAGCCAGGCGTGCGTCATCGCCCCGCCGGCCGCGCGCCGAAGCTGGGCGACGACGGCCTCCTGCCCGGCGAGCTCGGCGAAGACGTCGTGCTCTGCTCCGCCGCTCACCCCGGGGCCGCTTTCCTCGTCGCTCGTCCCTCGCTCCTCACTCCGGGCGTCCCGAGGCCCGCTCACCTCCGGGCCGCCTTCGGGCCGCCGCTTCCCTCGTCGCTCGTCCCGCGCTCCTCACTCCGGGCGGCGCCGCGCCCCCGCGGCCCGCTCACCGGGGCTCGTCGCCGTCCACCGCGCTGAGGTCGCGGCCCGCCGGAGGATGGTCGGTGATCGCGGGGAACGACCCGGTGGCCGCCTCCGCCACGTGCGGCACCGGATCGGGAAGTATCTCCCTGACCCGTTCCTTGATCTGGCGGCTGATCTCGCCGGCCGGAAGGCCCGCGTCGACGATCAGGTAGCGTGCGGGGTCGGTGCGGGCCAGCGCGAGGAACCCGGCCCGCACCCGCTGGTGGAACTCCGCCGGCTCGGCCTCCAGCCGGTCGGCCGACCGGGTGCGCCGGCCCAGCCCGGCCGCGGGCGGCATGTCGAGCAGCACGGTGAGGTCCGGGACGCGGCCGCCGGTCGCCCACCGGTTCAGGCGCGCGATCTCGTCTGTCCGCAGCCCGCGGCCGGTGCCCTGGTAGGCGAGCGACGAGTCCAGGTACCGGTCGGTGATCACGACCGCGCCGCGGGCGAGCGCCGGGCCGATGACCGACGAGACGTGCTCGGCGCGGTCGGCGGCGTACATCAGCGCCTCGGCCTGCGGTGACATGCCGGCGTGGGCGGTGTCGAGCAGCAGCGCGCGCAGCCGCATCCCGATCTTCGTGGCGCCGGGTTCGTGCGTGGTCACCACGTCGTAGCCCTGCTCCCGGAGCCAGATCGCGATCAGCCGGGCCTGCGTGGTCTTGCCGGTGCCCTCGCCGCCTTCGAAGGCGATGAACAGCCCGGCGGGCGCCGGCGGCGCGCTGCCGTTGGAATGCACCTCCGACGGCGCCGGGGTGAATTCCTCACCACGGATCGCCGCCAGCAGGTCCTCGCGCAGCGGGATGCCCCTGCGGTCGTCCATGCGCCGGTAGGAGAAGATCCCGAGCAGCGCCGCCACCGCGGCGGCGAGCAGGATGACCACGTTCTGCCCGGCCGAGACGTAGTGCACATCGCCGATCTTGACGTTGCCTGACCCGGTGATGCCCTCGATCAGCTTTGTGAACCCCGCCGCCAGGAACGGCGCGAGGGCGATGACCATGAACAGGATGACCTGGATCGTGGACTGGAAGAACGCGAACACCCGGCCCCGGGTGTCGTCGCCGACCTCGAGTCCCACGATCGTGAACCCGGTGGAGTACGCGATGCCCGCCAGCGCGCCCAGCACCACGACGAACAGCGTGACCACGATCAGGTTCGGCACCAGGCCGATGAGCGCGAGCGGCACCGCGGCGGCCGCGATCGTGAGGCCGAACAGCCTGCGGAGGCTGAAGTTGCCGAACACCCGGGCGCCGAAGAAGGTGCCGAGCGCGATCCCGACGAAGATCGCCGCGAAGACCAGGCCCCAGCCCGCGTTGCCGCCGTGCAGCGTCTCGGTGATGTAGGAGTAGCCGAGGCCAACCACGGTGCCCGCGGCGGCGAACGCGCCGACCATCCCGTACACCAGCCCGCGCACCACGGGGGTCTGCCTGATGAACCGCCAGCCATCCCAGATGGACTTCGCGGTCGACGCGACGGAGATCTTCCCGCTGGCGTGCCGCTTCGGGATCTCGCGGAGGAAGAACACCGTCAGCGCGGAGATGCCGTACGTCGCGGCGTTGAAGTACAGCGCGAGGTCGACGTTGTTGGTCTGGAACAGGTGCGTGGTCCGGGCCAGCCCCTCACTGACCAGGGCGAGGACGCTGAACAGGCCGGCCGCCAGCGGCGCCGTCCCGTAGGTGGTGAGCAGGCTGAGCTGGTTGGCGCGCTCCAGCTTGTCCTTCGGCACCAGGTTGGGTATCGACGCCGCGGTCGCCGGGTTCCAGAACTGCGAGGCGATGCCGGCCAGCAGCTTCGCGACGTAGATCCAGGTCAGGTTCGGGAAGATGGGGATGGACAGGAACAGCAGGCCGCGGATCACATCCCCGACGATCATCGTCATCCGGCGGTCCAGCCGGTCCGCGACCGCACCCGCGATCGGTCCGAACAGCAGCGCCGGCAGCAGCGTGGCCAGCCACACACCGCCCACCGCCGAGCTCTTGGCGACCGCGCCGCCGTGCGCCAGCGACGCCGCCAGCGCGGTCAGCGCGACGATGCTCAGCCAGTCACCGAGACTGGACAGGGACAGCGCGGTCCACAGCCGCCGGAACGGCCGGATCGACAGCACGCCGCTCGCGGCGCGGTCCTTCCGGGGGCGTCGTTCTCCCACGCCGGCAAACCGGGCGGCGCGGCCCGACGGCCCATCCCCCGGGCTCTCGCTGCTGGGCGTGGCGCGGAAGTTCACGGCGTAAAGAGTATCGACAGCCGGGACCGTCCCATGGCACGGTTCCCGATCGTAACTTTACCGTTTACCGGCGCTCTTGCGAGTACCCACGCCCGCGCTCTTGCGCGTACCGGCACCCGCCGACCTGCGGTCGGCCGTGGGCGCGGCCCGGCGGCGCGGGGACGGGGCGGCGGCGCGGCGCTCGGCGAGCAGCTCGGACGCCCGCTGCACGGTCAGCGTGGCGACGTCGTCGCCCTTGCGCAGCGACGCGTTGGTCTCGCCGTCGGTGACGTACGGGCCGAACCGGCCGTCCTTCACCACCATCTGCCTGCCGGTCCCCGGGTCCTCGCCGAGTTCCCGCAGCGGCGGAGCGGCGGAGCGGGCGCGCCCGCGCGCCTTCGGCTGTGCCAGCAGATCCTTGGCCTCGGCGAGCGTGATGGTGAACATCTGCTCCTCGCTGTCCAGCGAGCGGCTGTCCGATCCGCGCTTCACGTACGGGCCGTACCGGCCGTTCTGCACGGTGATCTGCTCGCCATCCAGCTCGCCGAGCACCCGCGGCAGGCTGAGCAGCCGCAGCGCGTCGTCGAGCGTCACGGTGTCCAGTGCCATCGACTTCAGCAGCGACGCGGTACGCGGCTTCTCCTTGGACCCGGAATCCAGTTGCTCGGTCACGTACGGGCCGAAGCGCCCCGCCTTCGCGATCACCACGTGACCGGTGGCGGGATCGGTACCGAGAACCCGGTCCCCGTTCGGCTGACTGAAAAGCTCTTCAGCCTTCTCCGGTGTGAGCTCGTCCGGCGCGATGTCCTCCGGCACGTTCGCGCGCTGCCCGTCGCGCTCGAGGTACGGGCCGTACCTGCCGACGCGGACCACGATGTCGCTGCCGGCCAGCGGGAACGAGCTGACGTCCCGCGCGTCGATGTCGCCGATGTCGCCCACGAGCGCCTTGAGGCCCGGGTCGCCGTCGGAGCCGAAGTAGAACCTGCGCAGCCACGGCACCCGTTCCGCCTCGCCGCGGGCGATCGCGTCGAGCACGTCCTCCATGCGGGCGGTGAACTCGTAGTCGACGAGCTGCCCGAAGTGCCGCTCCAGCAGCGTGACCACGGCGAACGCGAGGAAGGACGGGACCAGCGCGGTGCCCTTCTTGAACACGTACCCGCGGTCGAGGATCGTCCCGATGATCGTCGCGTACGTCGACGGCCTGCCGATCTCCCTGTCCTCGAGTTCCTTGACGAGGGAGGCCTCGGTGTACCTCGCGGGCGCCCGGGTGGAGTGCTCGGCGGGGCCGAGGCGCAGCGCCGTCAGCGGGTCGCGCTCCGCCAGCGGCGGCAGGCGGCGCTCCTGGTCGTCCCGGTCCACGCTCAGGTCATCGGTGCCTTCGACGTAGGCCTTGAGGAACCCGTAGAAGTTGATGATCTTGCCGGACGCGCCGAACTCGGCGCGCTCGTTGCCGGCCGAGACGCCGGCCACCCGCACCGACACCGACTCGCCGGTGGCGTCCTTCATCTGGGAGGCGACGGTCCGCTTCCAGACCAGGTCGTAAAGGCGCAGCTCGTCACCCTTGAGGCCGGTCCTGGTGGCCTCCTGCGGCGTGCGGAACCTGTCACCGGCGGGGCGAATCGCCTCGTGCGCTTCCTGCGCGTTCTTCACCTTGCTCGTGTACGTGCGGGGGGCGTCCGGGACGTAGTCCGCTCCGTACAGCTCGCGTGCCTGGCGGCGCGCCGCGTCGATCGCCGTCTGCGACAGCGTGATCGAGTCGGTGCGCATGTAGGTGATGTAGCCGTTCTCATACAGCCGCTGCGCTACCGACATCGTGTACTTGGCGGAGAAGCCCAGCTTCCGGGACGCCTCCTGCTGCAGCGTGGTGGTGCGGAACGGGGCGTACGGCGAGCGGCGGTACGGCTTGCGCTCGACCGAGGAGACCGCGAAGTCGGCGTTGCCGAGCCTGGCCGCGAGGGCGGCCGCGGCCTCGCCGTCGAGGTGCAGGACGCCTTGCGCGGCCGTCTTGAGCTCGCCGGCGGCGGTGAAGTCCCGGCCCTGCGCGACCCTGCGGCCGTCGACGGTGACCAGCGTCGCCGTGAACGACGTGGGCGTGTCCGGCAGCTTCTCCTTGCCGTGCTCGGCGGTGGCGAACTCGGCCTCGAGGTCCCAGTAGTCCGCGGGGCGGAACGCGATCCGCTCCCGCTCCCGGTCCACGGTCAGCCGCGTGGCGACCGACTGCACGCGGCCGGCGGACAGCCGCGGCATGACCTTCTTCCACAGCACCGGCGAGACCTCGTAGCCGTACAGCCGGTCCAGCACCCGCCGGGTCTGGTAGGCGTCCACCTTCCCCTGGTTGAGCTGCTGCGGGTTGGCCACGGCCTGGGCGATCGCCTCCGGCGTGATCTCGTGGAAGACCATGCGGTGCACCGGCACCTTGGGCTTGAGCTCCTCGAGCAGGTGCCACGCGATCGCCTCGCCCTCGCGGTCCTCATCGGTGGCGAGCAGCAGTTCGTCGGCGTCCTTGAGCAGGCTCTTGAGCTTGGACACCTGCTGCTTCTTGTCGCTGTGCACGACGTACAGGGCCTGGAAATCGTGGTTGACGTCGACGCCGAGGCGCGCCCACGGCTCCGAGCGGTACTTCGCGGGTATCTCCGCCGCCTTGTCGGGCATGTCGCGGATATGGCCGATGCTGGACTCGACCACGTAGCCCCTGCCCAGGTAACCGGCGATGGTCCGCGCCTTGGCCGGCGACTCGACGATGACGAGCCTGGTGCCGTCGCCGTTCCCGCCGCTGCCGTCACGCCGGGTGGCGGTCCGGCTGCCGCCGCTCCCCGCGGCCCTGCTCCCGGCAGCGTTTCGGGCGGCGTTCTGGGCGGCGCCGCTCCGCGCAGCGCCGTCGCGCGCTGCGCCACGCCGGTCCCCCGGACCGGCCGCCCTCTCCTGTACCGCCTGGCCGTTCCCCCCGGCCTTCGGCGCCGCCGGGTCCTTCCCGGGCGCCTTACTTCTTGCTGGCACGCTCTTTCCAACCTCGCATCCGCGCCGTGGTCATCCCACTGTCCCTCGTCCCGTCCGGCGGTACCTCGCCTCGGCATTCGCCGCCAGTACGCTACGGGATGCGACCACGAAACGCCGTCCCTGCCGTTATTGGTGCAACCGTCGATCCAGCCTTACGTGTTCCCGCGCCTTCCTGGCGTCTCGTCCCTTCCCGGGCGCCTGCCCTGCCTTCCCGGCCGCGCCTGCTGTGCCTTCCCGGCGTCCGCCTTCCTGGCGTCCACGCCGACTATCGTCCGTCACGCGGACTCTTCCGCCAACCTCGACTTGAATCCTCAGTGAACTCAAGCACAATAAGAGGCAATGGCCGAGTATGCCTACCTCGTCGTCTACCTGCCACGCGGCACGTCCCGCGACGCCGCGCGGCGTATCCTCACGGATCACGCCGAGTACGGCCACTGGGAACTCGCCAGGCTCTGGCTCAACGCCGACGGCAGCAGGAAGGCTACCCTCCGTCGGCGCATCATACGCGCCGTCCGGACATTCTGACGGTCTGACGGCATCATCCGCTTGCTACGCGCCTTCTTCCTTTCGCACGCCGGTGGCGCCTGTACCCGGTCGGCCCTTGCACGTCGCTGGCCCCTGCACGTCGCTGGCCCCTGCGCGCGGCTCAATCCTTCGGGTCTCGCTCGCCCTTCGACGTGGGCCGCCCCTTCCACCCCGCTGACCCCTTCCACCCCGCTGACCCCTTCCACCGGGCGAACCCTTGTACCCCGCTGCCCCTTACACACTGCTGCCCGCCCCGGGCGGTGCGACGAGTGCCGTGAGGGCGGGCAGCGCGGGTGTCGGCGCGTTTGAGCGCGCGACGGGTTCTGCTGGGCAGGCGCGTCAGGCAGGCATCCCCATCCTCCTGATGCCCCGCGCGCCGGCGCCGCTCGCGCTGAGGCCTCTCGGCCGGCGGCCGGCGAGCTTGAGCGCGGCCACGCCCGCCAGCAGGGAACCGGCCGCGAGAGTGCAGAAGGGCCGCCGTTGGCGGTGCCGGCACGCCGGAGCACCGCGACCCGCGGCCGGTGCCCGTGGTCACGGATGCCCGGCGCCGACTCGCCACCCTTCGGCAGCACCGGCCGCCACAGCACCGTCCAGAACACGGGCGGCAGGCCCGAGCCGCCTGACAGAGCGGGCACGAACATATCCTCCCGGGCGGGCTGCGCCTGGCAGCCTCACCAGTGCCGCGCCGACGGCTTGTGGCCGTGGCCTGGCGCGCCGGCACTGGCCGCGCCCTCGCAGGAGGCGGCGGAATCGCCGAGCACCGCGACCGAGCTGCCGCAGACGTCCACCGGCGCCGCCACCGTTCGGTGTTTGGGTTTGAGAGCCCGGGGTCCGTTCATTCGAACCTCGGTTGCGTCATGAAGTTATACAATGACGCTTTGTAACTGATGCGGGGACGCGAGATCCATGCCGGAGCGGGGACTGCCTGCCGCCCGTGACGGCAGGCATATGGCACAATGTCACCGTTAACGTACAATACGTAACAGTAGCACCACCGAGCGTACTCCGGTCAAGAATTTCTTGTGATAAGCCGAAGAAACCAGCGATCAGCTCATGATTGCGCTGCTAACAGTGGTCGAGGAACCTGTCCAGGACACGCACACCGAAGCGCAGCCCGTCAACCGGAACGCGCTCGTCGATACCATGGAACATTCCAGAAAAGTCCAGGTCTGGCGGCAGCCGGAGCGGGCTGAACCCGAAACACCTGATTCCGAGTTTGCTGAACCATTTCGCGTCGGTTCCGCCGAACATGCAGTAGGGAACCACCTGGGCCCGGGGGTCCTCTGCGAGCAGGGCGTTCTCCATGTTCTTGTACAGATCGCCGTCCGGTGTCGTCTCGAGCGCTATGTCATGATAAATGAACTCGCGCTTGACCCCGGGACCGAGCAACCGGTCAATCTCCGCGAAGAACTCTTCCTCGTATCCCGGGATGAAACGGCCGTCTATATCCGCAGTGGCCGATTGCGGAACCACATTGACCTTGTATCCCGCCTCGAGGCCTGTCGGATTTACCGTATTCCTGGTGGTTGCCGCGATTATCCGGTAGATGGGGCCGAGCTTCGCGAGGACGGCCTCCGGGTCCGCGGGGTCGAATTCGACGCCGAGGGCTCCGGCGGCCGCGTCGAGGAACGCCCGCATCGACGGGATCAGCCGCACCGGCCACTCGTGCCGCCCTATCCTCGCGACGGCTTCCGCCATCCTGGTGACCGCGTTGTCCGGATGCACCATCGAGCCGTGCCCGGCGGTGCCCTCCGCCGTCAGCCGCATCCACGCAAGGCCCTTTTCCGCCGTCTGCAGCACGTACATCCGCTGGTCCCCGACGAAGACGCTGAAGCCGCCGACCTCCCCGATCGCCTCGGTCACTCCCTCGAAGACGTCCGCGTGGTTCTGCACGAGCCAGCGCGCACCCCAGGTGCCCCCGGCCTCCTCGTCGGCGGTGAAAGTCAGCACGATGTCCCGCGGCGGCCGCCGCCCCTCGCGCAGCCGCTGCCGCACCACGGCCAGGATCATCGCGTCCATGTCCTTCATGTCCACGGCGCCCCGGCCCCACAGGCAGCCGTCGGCGATCTCCCCGGCGAACGGATCCACCCGCCAGTCCGCCGCGTTGGCAGGCACGACGTCGAGGTGCCCGTGGATGAGCAGCGCGGGCCTGCTGCTGTCTTGGCCGGCGATCCGCGCAACGACGCTGGCCCGTTTCGGATGTGACTCCAGCATCACCGGTTCGAGCCCCACGTCGCTGAGCAGCGCCGCGACGTGTTCCGCCGCCTTCCGCTCCCCCGGCCCGGAGTGGTCACCCGGGTTCGTCGTGTCGATCCTGATCAGGTCGCGGCAGATGCCGACGACCTCGTCCTCGGCCGTAGCGTTCTCAGTCACCTGTCTATCGTCGCACCCAGCCCGGCCGATCGTCGCGGGGGGCAGCGAGGGTACGCGGGTGGTGTCGCGTGCGCCAGGTTTGCTAACCTTAGCCAGCCGATGTGAGATCATCGCGGGTCCGGGTGGCGGAATAGGCAGACGCGCTAGCTTGAGGTGCTAGTGCCCGTTAAGGGCATGGGGGTTCAAGTCCCCCCTCGGACACGACCCTTTCGTACATGTCTGACCGATTTCGGCCCTTGTGTTCACGATTCTCTCCTGTGGCTGGTAAGTCAGTTGCAGGTTGAGGCCTGCGTAGATCTCGGCCTTGTCTTCGGTGGCCGCGGTTCGCAGTGCCCGCACGAGATCCCTGATGGTGGTCACGGCCGCGGCTATCTGCTCCTTGGTCATCCTGGCTGGCGCGGGGCGGGTGCCGGTGGCGGCGCGCAGCCGGGCGTCGGCGGCGAGCTTGCGGGCCTGGGTCTCGGTGATCCAATGGCCGACGACGGCTGGGTCGGCTCCGGAGTCGAGCGCTTTGCGGTACTGGGCCAACTTCTGGTCGCAGGTGCCGATCTCGTCTTCGAGGGCGGCCAGTTCGCGTGGGATGACGTCGTCCTGGCTGGCGGCCAGTTCTTCGATGGTGGCGGGCAGCCGGGCGGAGTCGAGTGATTTGCTAAGCCAGGCGTCCAGTTCGGGGAGGACCTCGGCCTCGCGGAGGTAGACGACGCGGGGATGGTCGATGTCGTTGGTGCGGGCGTACTCGTAGGGATAGGTGCATCGGTAGTAGGCCTGGCCGTTGTTCCAGCTGCCTTGCATGCGGCGGGTGCAGATGCCGCAGAACAGCAGACCGCGCAGGACATAAGGGTGGGGGCTGGTGCGGGGTCGGCGGTTGACCTGACGGGCATTCTTCGCGGCGAGGAGCTGCTGGGCCTGGCGGAAGATCTCGTCGTCGATGATCGACGGGTGGACGACCTGCTCGGAGAAGATCCACTTGTCCTGGTCGTTCCAGCGCATGACGGTGGTGTGGCCGAGGGCGACGTCGTGCACGTCGAGCAGGATCTCGTCTTTGCGCTGGCGGTTCCACACCTGGCGGCCGGTGTAGCGCGGGTTGCCCAGGATGGCGCGGACGGCGCTCTTGGACCAGGCCAGCCCGCAGCGGTGCTTGTTGCGGGCCCAGTCATGGGCGGACGGGCACGCGATGCCATCGGCTGTCAGCCGCTCCGCTATCGCGAAGATCCCGAAACCGGCGAGGAACTCGGCGAAGATCCGCACGACCACGACCGCGGCGGGCTCGTCGCGGGCCAGGACGTACAGGCGCTTGCCGTCGGCGGCCTTGGCCGGGTTCGGGTGCGGCCCGGCGTCAATCAGCTGGTATCCGTACGGCGGGCGGCCGCCGAGGAAGCGGCCCTCGACCTGGGCCTGGGCGGCCATGGCGGCGCGGACCCGGATCTTGATGCGGTTCCGTTCCCCTTTGGACAGGCTGCCGAAGGTGGACATGATCATGTCGTGGGCCTCGTTGGCCGGGTCGATGGGGCCGCCGACCTCGGGCACCCACAGCGGCACTCCGTAGTGCTCGAACAGCGGGAAGGTGTTGCCGAACTGGTTGCCGTAGAACGCCCGCTGCGGCTCACCGACGACCACGGCGTCGAAGCCGCGGTGGGGGTCGGCGAGCGCGGCCAGGAGCTTGCTGGCCTCGGGGCGGCGCTGCGGTGGTATTGACCGGGACTTGTCGATGTCGAAGAACTCGGCCACGATCACCCCGCCATGCGGCTCGATCAGCGCCTTGCCTCGCGCGTACTGCCAGGCGCGGGAGGACTCGGGGTCCTGCCGGTCCTCGGTCGACACCCGCTCCCAGGACGCGAACGGGATGGGTTTGTCTGCCATTGTCATCACTTCCCTTCAGGGCCGCTGGTGGCGGCCTGCTCGTCGTTCTGGGCCGCGTGGGCCTTGAGCAGCACCCGGAGCAGGGCCCGGGCCGCTGCCGGGGTGAGCGTTGGCGGCTCGTCCGGCAGGATCACGCGGACGGGTCTTCGGCTGTCGCCGTGACGGTGCGTCCGGGTCGGGCCCGGCCCTGCACCGGGCCTGCGAGGGTATCCCTCCGGGCGCGTTTTGGGAGGGGGTGAGCAGGGGGATTGTGGCCTGCCGGTAAGGGGTTTTCCTGCCGGGGCGTTTCCGGCCGTGCCGGCAGGGGGCGGGGGCGGCATGCCGGGGTCTGCGTGGGGCGGCATGCCGGTCATTGCCGCCCGCCGTCGGTGCCGTCCGGATACCGCGCGGCGGCATGCCGGAGGCGTTCGGCGGCCAGGGCCGCGAACGCGGGGTTGAGGTCGATGCCGGTGAAGCGCCGGCCGAGGGCGAGGGCGGCCAGGCCGGTGGTGCCGGTGCCCGCGAACATGTCGAGCACGGTGCCGTCTGGCTTGCACCCGGCCTGGATGCACCGGGTCGGCAGCTCGGCGGGGAAGGCGGCGAAGTGCGGACCCCGGTAAGGACGGGTGGGGATGGACCAGACGTCACCGGGGTTGCGGCCGTTCGGATGCATCCGGCGGTGCCGGGTGATGCCGTACCGCCGGGCGACTGTGACCTCTGGCACGTGCGGGCCGTACTTCGGCGGGCGGGTGCCGCCTGGCCTGGTCGCGCCCGTCCGGGTGCTGCCGGGGCGGTGGCCGCTGTGCTTGCCGTCTCCCGGATGCCGCCCCGGCATCGGCATGCCGGATTGCCGCTGTGTGCCGGTGCCGCCGTGCCGGGGCACGCGGCCAGGCGCGGCCGGGACGATGGCGTGGGGTATGCGGATGGGATCGAGGTCGAACCAGTAGTGGCGGGACTTCACCAGCAGGAAGAGGAGTTCGTACCGGCAGTTCATCCGGTCACGTACCGATTCGGGCATCGCGTTGGGCTTGTGCCACACGATGGCATTACGGATGATCCAGCCGTCCTCTTGCAGGGCGAGCGCGACCCGCCAGGGCAGGCCGAGCAGGTTCTTGGCGGCTATCCCCGGCGTGCGCCGGCCGGCCAGCCCGGCACCGAGGTAGGCGTGCAGGCCGCTGACGGTCGCGCTGCCCTCGGTGTAGGAGTCACCGAGGTTGAGCCAGCAGGTCCCGTCCTCGGCCAGGACGCGCCGCGCCTCGCCGAACACCGCGCGCATGGTCTCGACGTAGGCGGCCGGGGTGGGCTCGCGGCCGTACTGCCCGGCCACGCCGTAATCGCGCTTAGCCCAGTACGGCGGGCTGGTGACGATGCAGTCGGCCGACCCGGCGGGCATCGCGGCGAGCACCTCGCACGCATCGCCGAGGTACAGGACGGACCTGGCGTCCTGCCAGAACCGCGGGGTCGTCATCGCCGCTCCAGCGGGCTCGTGTTGATGCACCTTGTCTTCGTCGTCAAGGCATCACCTCCTCGGGTAGCGGGCTGGCTGGTCGCGGGACGGCTCCTCTCCTTGCGTTACGCCGGGTAGTGGATGTTCGCGCACGCGCAGCGCGCAAATGCATGCCAATGAGTGCAGACGCGCGCGAGGGCTGCGCGTGCGCGTGCGCAACGGCGCTCACGGAATGTCACTTTCGGGGGTGATCGCGCGCCACATTCCGCGCTTGAGCTGGATCGCCTGGCCGCTGTCGGCCAGGGCACGGAGCCGGTAGTTGACCCACCGATGGCTCATGCCGGTGGCGGCCACGAGGCCGGCCACCGGGATGCCTTCCTCGGGTGCGATCGACAAGGCGGCCCACAAAATCGCGCCAGGATCGTCGTCCCCCGCGCTTTCCCCAGTCGCCTCAAAGCTGGCGTCCGCCAGCGGGCGGTCCGTAAGTGCCCGCTGGGATATCTCGTCCAGTGCCGGCCGGGTGGCCGCGTAGCGCCCGGCGGTGGCTGCGACCGTCTCGTCGGTAAGCAGATAGGCGCGGGCACGGCGGGGGATGTCGTGCCCGGGCGCGGAGATGAGGAACTTGCCCGGCGCGTTCAGGGTGTGGGCGTGCCAGCCGGCCGACAGCATGCCCTGGCCCAAGATGAGGTCGACGTCGCGGCGCTCACGGACCCGGCAGCAGGCCCGGATGTCCATCTGGGACCGCACCGCGCCCTGCCCCATCACCTTCTGGGTCGGCCGCTGGGTCGCGGCGATCATGGTCACCGCGGCGGCCCGGCCGAGCCGGGCGATCGAATCGGTGTGCCTGGCCGCCTCGGGCGCCTCCTCGGCAAGCTCGGCGTACTCATCGACTTATGCCGGGCCCGGCATAAGTCGACGAGGCGCATCTGCTACAGCCTGACCAGCTAGAAGAGCTACGGCTCATGACCAACGCCGAGATGGATAGCGCCAGCCCGTTCGTCGGGATCCTGATCGGCCAGCCCACCCTGGCCCGGCAGCTGCGCATGGGCACGTTCGCCTCCCTGGACCAGCGGATCGCCACCCGGTATGCCATCAAGCCGATGGACCTGGCTGAATCAGCCGCCTCCCTGCGCCACCACATGACCCTGGCCGGACGCGAGGAGCCTTTGTTCGCTGATGACGCCGTCGCCCGGCTGCACCGCGTCTCCTCCGGCCTGCCCCGCGCCCTCAACAACGCCGCCACCGCCGCGCTCATCGCCGCCGCGGCCGCCGGGCAGGACCTCGTCGACGATGCCTGCGCCAAGAAAGCAGTCGCCGAACTCACCAGAGACTGACAGCCAGCACCAGCCGCCGCCATGAACCGGGCCGAAGCCCTGCGCTGGTGGCAGGCCGGCTACCAAGCCGGGCACCAGGCTGCCGAGCACGAACAGCGAGCAGCCGCCCGGTGGACCGGCTCGCCGCGAGCTACCGCACCCAGCACGCCGCTGACCAGCAAGCCAAGATCGACGCGCTGCTGCTCGAAACCATCGACGTGCTCGCCCGCCTCCTCAACGGCGATCATCCCGGCAACACGACAGCCTGAACTCCTGCCACCAGCCGGCATCATCACCGCCAACAGCTGCCAGAACATGCACACCGAACGCTGCCGAACGCTGTGCAGACAACGTGGCCGCTAACAAGAGGGAGATGGTACCCCCATAGGTATGCACTGTCAGGATGAGGGTGCTCCGCGCTCCGGCGCAGGTCAGGCAACTGGGCGTTCTGGATGAAGCCTTCCACGATGCCCTCGACTGCTCCTTCGGCGGCCAGGTGCGCACTAAGTTGATCCAACTCAGGGAGACTACGAGCCGCGGCTTAGTGCGCAAATTTGCTGCTCGCAGATGGTAAGCCAGCAGGTCAGAGCGCTACTACCGCACCGATCCCGCCGCAGTGATAAAAGTCAGGTCTCACGACGCGGTGCACGAAACTGCGGGGGTATCCGCCGACCGGGTTCGCCTGCCTTGCCAGCGAAACCTGGGTCAAGGCCCGAGCCGGTCAGGTGAGCGGTGAGGATGAACGAGTTGTACTGAGATCCAGCCCCGCTGTGGTGAATCAGCCTAGGTCCGCCGGGTGGCCCGGGGGAATCTCACCCCCGGGCTCCCACAGAACGGAGCATGACAGTCTCCCGTCACTCCGCTCGTCCCATCTACAGGCTGTACTTGAAGTCGGTCATCCAGGCCCAGTGCGCGAATAGGCGGGGCTGCCTCGCGGTCAGCCCTTCCCACCACCTTCGCACCTTCTTGAATGACCTGAGCCGCTTGTACTTCCGCTTTGCCCAGCGCACCAGATAGGAGTTGATGCGCTGGCGCAGGCCGTTCAGCGCGGTCCTGTAGAACCTGCCGTAGTAGGTCAGCCAGCCTCTTACGACTGGATTCATCCACGAGGCAATGTCCTCCAGCTCAGTACCGCTGCGCAGGTGGATGCGCCAGGAGCGGACTTCCCCGCTCATTCTCTTGAGGGCGTCCTTGCTGGCCGCGGGCAGGAAAGCGCTGAACATCGCGCCGTTTCCCTGCCGGGCCGGGGCCTGCCTGGCGCGGAACGTGTAACCGAGGAAAGTGAACGACGTGTCCGCGCAGTCGCTGCGCCGCCGGTTCCTGTCCTTGCAGTACACGATCCTGGTCTTATCCGGGTGCAGTTGCAGCCCGACTTCGGCCATCCTTTCTTCCAGGGCAGCCAGGACCCTGCGGGCCTGCTGCTCCGTCGCGCAGTGCACCACGGCATCATCGGCGTAACGCTCGAACTCGACCGCCGGGAACTCCCGTTCCAGCCATTTATCGAACGCGTAATGCATGAACAGGTTGGCGAGCACGGGGCTTACCGCAGAGCCCTGGGGGGTTCCCTTGTCCCGCGCCTCCGTCCTGCCGTCGGGCATCACGATGGGAGCGGCCAGCCATCTCCGCACGTAGAGCGTGATCCACCGCTGCTCGTGCGTGACGTTGGCCTCAACCGCCTTGACCACCAGATCCCATGGAACCGAGTCGAAGAACTTGCGGATGTCCAGGTCGATCACCCAGCTCCTCGCCCAGCACCGTCGACGGCACACGGCCACCGCATCCAGCGCGCCCTTCCGGGGCCGGTAGCCATAGGAGTCATCATGAAAAATGGCCTCCGTCCTTGGCTCCAGCGCCAGCGCGGCCACCGTCTGCGCCACCCGGTCGCCGACAGAGGGCACGCCGAGAATTCTCGTGCCTCCTGAGGCTTTCGGTATCTCCACCGCCCGCACCGGAGGCGGGAAGTACGTGCCCGATGACATCCGGTTCCAGACCTTGTACAGATTGTCCCTCAGGTCCTTCTCGAAAATCCCGATGGTCACGCCATCCGCCCCGGCGGCACCGCCGTTCGCCTTCACCTGCTTCCAGGCCTGCCACACCAGCTCCTTCGGTATGGCAAACGGCTTTCCGTCCAGCCCTGACATGCTCACTCGCCTCCTCCCAGGGCCTTCACCCCGGTTGCTCGGGCAAACAGTGTCCAGATGAGCCGGCCCCTTCGCTCCGCCCCCATTACAGGAGCATCGCCGCTGCTACGGGCCGGTCCGCCGGCGCGCGCCGCGACGGTACTCAGCACCTCGCCATTTCAGCGGCTTGGTGCGCTCCCTCTCACGCCCGCACCTTGCGGGCGCAGTATCAGCGCGCGCCTTCCCGTGTTTCCGCACGCGAGCCGCAGACCGGGCTCGCGCCACCTGCACGCCGGGCACCGCCTGGCCAGCAATACGGGCATTCCGCCAGGCTCATCCCAGGGCAGGCATTATCGCCCCGGTTCTGATGCCGTCTTCTACTCTCGACGCTTCAGCGGTGGTTCACTCGCGTTCGCCTTCCCGGTCCCCGCCTGACGGCTCTCACGCCGCCTTTTCCGCATCGCTCAGCACCGCAGTCTTCAGCTAGGGCACCATGCGGTGGCTTGGCGCCTCCCCCCGCAGGGCGGCGCCGAAGGGCCACGAAACCTTCATCTCACGTGCAGTTATGACGTCAGTCATCGCCTCCTACACGGCGACTCCTTTCCGCGCACACGGCGCAAAATGCCGGGAAGTTAACGTTTGTGGCCAGCTGTCAAGCGGTTTGCCCTGGATGGCCGGGATACGCGGACATGGCAACGGAGGTCCGGTAGGACGGGTGTCGACCAAGACCGGCCCGTTGCCGAGGACCTCCGTTGCGCGTTCAGTCTGCCATCAGTGTTGCTGTCACGACCATCACGAAGACGATCACGGTGGCGGCTGGGGTGTTCGCCCCGGGTCATCTGGGCGAACTGACTCAGCTCGTGCCGTTTGAGCTGGCTGATGCGGTGCTGGCGGATGCCCGCGCCGGGCAGCGGCGGCTGCGCATGCTGCCCTCGCGGGTGGGCCTGTATTTCGTACTGGCGCTTGGGCTGTTTCCCCAGTCCGGCTACCTGGGCGTGTGGGGGAAGCTGACGGCGGCGCTGGACGGGCTGGGCTTGGCGGCGCCATCAGCCAAGGCGCTGCGGGATCTGCGCCGGCGGCTGGGCGCGGCGCCATTGAAGGCGCTGTTCGAGGCGCTGGCCGGGCCGGCCGCCTGGCCGCGCATGCCCGGGGTATGCTTCGGCCAGTACCGCACCGTCGCCTTCGACGGGTGCAAGTCGGTCAAAGTCCCTGACACCGGCCGTAACCGGGCCTGGCTGGGCAAGATGAACGCCGCCCTGGGACAGGCCGGCTATCCGGTCATCCAGTTGATGACGCTGGTGGAGACCGGTACCCGCGCGCTGCTCGGCGCGGTCTTCGGCTCCACGGCCGATGGGGAGATCACCTGGGCGCGCAAGCTGCTGCACCTGCTGGACGCCACGATGCTGGTGCTGATGGACCGCGGCTTTGACGGCGCGGAGTTCTTGCGTGAGGTCGCCGCCACCAAGGCGCAGTTCCTGGTCCGGCTCACCTCGGTCCGCCGCCCCCCGGTACTGCGCCAACTGCCGGACGGGTCCTTCACCTCCATGATCGGCGGTGTGAAGGTCCGGATCATCACCGCCGAAGTGACGGTCACCTGTGCGGACGGCACCACCTACGGCAGCAGCTGCCGGCTGGCCACCACCCTGCTCGACCACCGCACCTGGCCTGCCACGGCGCTGATCGCGCTGTATCACGAGCGCCGGGAACACGAGATCGCCTACCTCGCGCTGCGTCACACTCTGCTGGACGGCCGGGTGCTGCGCTCGGGCGACCCCGCGGGCCTCAAGCAGGAGATGTGGGCGCTGCTGGCGCTGTACCAGATGCTGCGGATCGCCATCACCGACGCTGTAGCCACTGCGCCCGGCACCGACCCTGACCGGGCCAGCTACCAGGTCGCCGTCGAAACAGCCGGAACATGGTGACCCAGGCCCGCAACATCCTCCCCGGTGTGGCGGACCTGGCCGGCGGCATCGGCCGTACCGTGCTGGCCAGCCTGCACCCGCCACGCCGGCCCCGAGTCTGCGCCCGCCGTATCAAATCCCCGCTCAGCCGCTGGAACAAGCACCCGCCCGGCAAGCCTCGCAGCTGCCAGCGCATCACGAAGATCACCACCGCGATCAGCAGCGAGAACCCGCAAGCAGCGACACGCCGCCAGCAACGCGTGACAACCGCCGAGGGACCTTAACTCCCCGGCATTGCGCCTAGGTCCGGTGAGGTGGCCTGACCGGTCGCGGCGGGCCAGACGACATCGGGTGAGAGATCAGGATGACCACTGTCAGGAACGCTAGCGCGGTCGCGTTCTGGCCAGCGGGACGCGTCGTCGTTGGCAGTTGTGGAGGCCTCACTGAGGATGTCAGCTAGGCTCTCGTTACCTTCTAGCCGTCGCGCTATCTCTCGCACGCCTAGTTCGGCCAGCTTCTCGGCCGTGGCGAACGGTCGGCTTGTGTCGCCGATGCCATGGATCTCGATGAGATCGCGGATGCTGCTTCCGCTCTCGAGGGTCCCGAGCGCGGAGAATTTGGTGGTGTAGCCTCCTGGGGGAGCGTCTGCGGGGTCAAGGCTAGCGGCGATTGCGTATGAGATCGCGAAACGGTAGGCGTCTGTCTGGCTCGCAAAGCGCCCATCAGACATGAGGATCTGGATCGCCTCCTCGCCCGCCTGGGTCAGGCCGACCTGTTGCTTGTCCTCCTGCGCGTTCGCCACGGTCACTGTGTCCTCTCGATCACTGCCTCTTCCGGATCGCCGTTCGGCCGGTAGATCCTGTACTCCTGACCGATGCGGCTGCCCATGATGTTGCGACCTTGTTCCATTGTCAGCTCGCCCGACTGGACTAGGAGGATCGCCTGGTCGCCCAGCTGCGGGACCCAGGTCTGGAGTACATTCTCGCGGTGCTCGAGGTCGAGCCGTGCGAGCGGGCTGTCCAGGACCACGGGACCGCCTCGCACTGCTGCTCGCTTGAGCGCGCCGATCAGTGAAAGGGCGACAAGTTGCTTACCGCCCTCACTGGTATTCATACTCTCGCCCAGTCGTCCAATGAGATCGACGCGGTAGTCACGACTGATGCGGATTCCTTGGTATGCCTGTGGATCGCGCACGAGTTTCAGGAACATCTCAGTGGCGACCTTTTCGACTTCGCCCCGTGTCCGCTCCTGGTAGCGATGGATCGTTCGCCTCATCAAAGCGCGCACGTACTCGAAGAAGTACGCTTCGGCAGAGAGCGCGGGTTGTGCGCTGCCGAGGCGGCGCAGGATGCCTGCCTGCTTGTCCTGTTCCTTGCTGATCTCGTCCTGCTTCGCCTTGAAGCCCCGGAGTGATCTTTCGTATCGCTCGATCGCTTGTTCCAGATGGTCCTGCTCTTCGCCGAGCTGACGGATCCTCGCGGCGTCGTGATCCTTTAGCCTGTCTTTCAGGGCACCAAGCCGACGATTGCGCCCAAACTGGACGGCAGAAAGCTTGTCCAGTCGCTCCTGCCTTTCCCTGTAGGCCTTGACAGTTGTTGTGTCGATCAGCTCGCGGATCCGCCGCTCAAGGCGGAGGTCTGCACCGCCGCCGGCCTCGCTCCTCATCCGCTGTAGGTCGGCTTGCGCTTCGGCCAGTGCCTGATGGGTGGACTCATCTGGCGGCGGCAGTTCCTGATGACACGTCGGACATGTACCCCCTTGCATCTGTTTCTGGAGTACTGAGATTCGATCCTCGGCAGTCTTGATTGCCTTAGCTTGAGCCTGGGCGGCGTCATTCTTTGCAGCCGCGTCCTGCAACGCTTCGTTGAGCTTGCCGGCGGCGGGCGCGAGCCAGCCGCTCGTCAGAAGGCGACGCATCTCCTCCCGGATCTGGTCCTCCTCCTGCTTTCCGCCCTCAATCTGAGCCTCCAGCCCCTCCATCTCGCGTGCATCGGCCTTGAGTTCGTCAACACCGGCGATCTGCTCTCGGACGTTTTCCAGGTCAGCCCTAGCCTTGCGAAGCGACCTTTGGATTTCCCTGCGGTCCTTGTCCAGGCTCTCTTGCCTGGACTTCAACATGAGCAGCTGCTTACTTGCTTTCTCGGCGGCGTCCCGGTTCTTCAGCGCTTTGGCCTGCCGCTGTAGGACATCTTCGGTGAGGACGGAGACGTCACGCTCGGCAAGCTGCAGCGCTGGAATGCCCAGAACGTTGTCGATGCTTTCCCGCAGCAGATCCCGCTCACGGTCCCTGTTCAGCCGGTCGTAGAAATCCCTCAGCAGCTCACCGTCAAAGAGGAAGAACTCCGAGATCTGCGGATGCAACAAGCGACCGATCTCCGCATCGATCGAAGCCTGCTGGAAGACGGTCCCGTCCACCCTAAGGTCTGCGGACACTCGTGCCAGCCGACCGTCAAAATTCGCAGTCCGCGTGAGGTGGTACATATGACCGTTAGCGGTGAAGCGCATACCGACCTGCATGTCAGTCTCGCCCTCACGGGAAGCTGGAAGGTTCAGGTACTCGATCAGGCTGCGGAGTGCCTGGGTTGGTGTCTGGGCCGCCTCGGGGCTGCCATAGAGGCACCAGCGCAGCGCGCGGAATATCCTGGTCTTGCCGACAGTGTTCTCGCCGTGGATGACAACGATCGGGGCGTCCGGCTCAGCCTCGAGGTTCAGCTCGTTGACCTCGCGGTAAGGACCAAAGTTTTTCAGGCTGACAGTCTCGAATCGCAGGCTCATCTCGACAGATCTTCCAGGTCGAGGATTCGCTGAGTGACATGCGCCTGCAGTTCTCGCAGTTCGCGTTTGAACTTCGTGCGGTCATCGTCGAACTGGTGCCGCCAGGCGAGCGCGATGAGCAGTTCGTAGTCCTCGTCCTGGAACGCTTTCGCCGGGGTGCCGAAGTCTTTGACCATTTCGCGATCCGTGGCGACTTCTCGTAGGGCTGCCAATGCGCCCTCACGGCCATGGCCGCCCTCGTCGTCCTCGCCCTGCACCATCATTAGTCTCCTTCTTCGTCATCTTCGATCCAGTCAGGCAACGTGACTGGGTCGTGGCTTAGTGCGACGATCGCCTTCAGTCTGTCTCGTGCCGCGGGGTTGCGCGCTAGCCGTACGAACTCAAGCGCTCGTAGGGCTTCGCTCTTGGTGAGGGCCCCGCCGATGGCGTCCACCAGCATGAGGTCATGAACTTCGGCGCTCACCTTGCCTGTGTCCGGTGCTTGACGGAGCACGCGCCCGCGCCGTTGGATGTACTCGCGCTCTACGGTGGAGCTGGCCAGGATCAGCGCGTGATCGGTTACCGGGATATCGACGCCCTCGTCGAGACAACGGATGGCGATAACGATGCCGCCGTGCTGGCTGAGACTTCGGATCACGGCGTCGCGGTCGCTCCTCATCTCGGAGTAGAACTCCAAGACCGGCAGGGTTGCCTCGAGGCACTCGCTGGTAAGTGCCTTCAGCTGGGCGATGTCATCGCAGTAGACCAGCCAGCGATCACCTGGCTGGTACTCCTGCCGGAGGATCTCAGCGGCGGCCGGCACTTTGCCGCGGGCCTGCTTGAGGATGCGGGCGCGACGGATCATGAGCATCTGGAGTGGGCTGTTGGCGTCGTTGAATGATGCGCCTCGGCTGACCATCAACCCGATCCGCTTGGTCAGGTCCTCGTATTGCTCCATCTCATCATCGTCTAGCCGTAGTTCATGCAGCCGGTAGTCATAGGGGACGAGCATGCCTAGCGTGAGCGCCTCGGCCAGGCCGATCACCGGCATCAATACGGGGCCGAAGAACTCCAGTAGCCGGTTGGTACCCTCTTCGTCAAACTGCCGGCGGAAGGTGGCGCTGAGGCCAAGGGCTGCGCCACAGCGGGTCCGCTGGAGGACATCCAGCACGGTCGGGCTGCCCGTCCGGTGCATCTCATCAGTGACAATCAGCAGGTGGCCGCCAGACTTGAGCCGGCGCTGGAAGTCGTCACTGGCGAATGTTTTGTTGGTTACCACGACGATGCGACGCTCGCTGGCGGAGTTGCCTGCCGCGGTGAAGATCGGGAGCAACTGCTGCCAGTCGGCTTTGCTGCTGCCTGCGCCCGCGGGCAGGATCATGGCTCCGGGCATCTCGATCTCGATCTCGCGCATCCACTGGGCGTGGAGCTCGCGGCCCGGCACCATGATCACGGCGGCACCGCCGTTATTGGTCCAGCGCCGGACACCTTCAAGGGCAGTCAGGGTCTTACCCGCGCCGGTCGCGAAATTGACGATGCCTCGATGGTCCTTGGCCTCCCAGTCCGCAAGGACCAGATGCTGGTGCTCCATGAGCGGTCGTCTGGCCGTCCGCGTCCGGCTACGCAGCTGATGCGAACGGACGGCCTGGATGGCATGGTCTAGATCGTCATCGGCAATGGCGGCTAGCTGGTCCTGGGTCACCTGCTCCAGATACGCGGTCCGAACACCCGGATCTCGGCCGAGCCATAGCAGCCGGAAATCGTCGGAGTGATCACGGGTGCGAAGCAGTTGCTCTTCGTTTTTCCAGCTACAGAAGACATCGAAGGACTCGTGGTTGAGACCCCAGGCTCGCCACGTCTCGTTTGTGCTGCCGATGAAGCTGACGCGTTTACCTTCGCCGTCTTCGAAGACGCCCAGTTTGTCATGGAAGATGCCGTTCGCGATGCCGCTCGGATGATCGGCAAACGCGATCCTGACGTCGATGATCCCATTCGCGATCAAGGTTGCCAGCAGTTTCGTAGCTGGCACAGCCTCGGGCCGGGCCAAGAGCATTTCAAGATCCGTGCGGACCGTTGACTGCGCGTAGCGGCCGATCTGATCGGCCTCCTTCATGGCGGCGAAGTCTTCGGGCGTCAGGGCAGGGGAGCATATCAGGCGTATATGCCCTCCGCGCCGGACAAAGTCAGAGAAGGCCAACGCGAGGACGTGATATAGGGCGCTGGAGAAGTAGCCGACGGCCCGGTCGTAGCTGACGGCTTCCTGTAGACAAGGTACGTAGAAGTCATCAACTAGCACGTCACGGCCCGACCGGTACGAACGCTGCAGACTAAGGTCTCGCAGCACAGATATGCTCCCCCTCCTCCTTCTCCCCTGAACGTAGGCTATCCCCCCTTGAACGTAGGCCATCTCGCCTGAATGCGTGCCATCTTGCCTGAGCGTAGGCGAGCCGGAGTGAAGTCTGAAAGACTCAGGCAACGCCAGAGGATGATCGCGGGCTGATCAGCCTGCCTCTGGAGCTTCACATCCGTGGCTGCTTCCTGACTCTAGGATCTATGAAATCGAACCTACGTTCGGTACGCTATCGGCAGTCTCGCGGCAGCGGGGCCGACGCGTCACGGGCTCAATCCCCGAAAGGCCGCAAGTAATCTGGCAGAATCACAACCGTGTAACTAGGAGGCGGGTGCACGTATGGCGATGACCTCTGCTGCAGCTTCGACCGCGGTGAGAGGCACCCTGACGGCGGATGCGGACGTGGCCGCTTGGCGGGACTCGGGCAGTCGGACGTTGCAGATTCGGCAGGTCCCGGTCGCCCGCATCCGGCCGGAGGAGGGGCTGGGACGCAAGCGTGACCGCGAGGGCCACCGAGAGCTACAACGCTCGATCGAGCGGTTCGGAGTTCTCACGCCAATCACAGTACGTCGCGCACCGGATGCCACCGGCGACTACCTTCTGATCAAGGGCCAAGGCCGGACACTTGCCTGTCGGATTCTTGGCATCGAAACGATCCCTGCGGTCGTCGTCGATGACCACTATACCGATGACGAAAAGGTCCAGCAATTCTTGGTCGAGAACGTGGCCAGGCTGAAAATGCGTCCGGTTGACCGTGCCTTGCTCATTGCCCGGGCCCGATACGAGGGTGAGGAGACTGTAGATGTCGCCAAGCGCTTCGGTGTTTCCGCTGCGACAGTCAGGCGATTGGAGGGGCAACTCGAGGGCGCTAGTAACAGCGAAGTTGCCGCGCTCCGATCAGGCAGGGTCAATCTGGCGCTGCATGCCGTGATCTCTCGCTATGTCGTTCCCGCTGAGCGGCCCGAAGTAGTCGCGACCGTTGCGAGGTACGCGATGCGGACCAGGGAAGTTGAGGCCCTGTTCGTAGCTCTGGGCTGGAGGCGCCTCGTCGCACTCGGGGAGGAGTACCGACACCAGCGGCTGATCCTCCTTGGATGGGCCTGCAGTCAGCTCGACCAAATGGCACAGGGGCCCGAGAAGGAGCGGTTGCGCCAGCTCGCCCTCAGGCTTCCTCTGGCATTTGAGTCAGACGGGGGAATCGCGTCACTGGTGGTCCGATGAAACTCATGATGATCCATCCGGACGAACTGCAGCTCAGACCGGAACTCAGCCGGTCTGGCAGTGCTAAGCAGTTCGAAGAGCGACTGAAGTCGTCCATCGAGGAGATCGGCATCGTCGAGCCCATCAAGGCGGCACCGCTGCCTGAGGGGGGCTATGTAGTCATTGACGGAATGATGAGACTTCGAGCCGTGCAGGCAATCCGTAACAGTCAGCCAGATCGTTTCCAGACGATCGCAGCGTACATCTTTGACTACGAACGGCGGTTCGAGATCCGCTATCAGTCGGACATATACCAGGACCTATTGCCAAGTCAGCTAGCGATGCTGGTCGAACACCTACACAGAGCCGAGCACGTCCGCAAGATTGATATTGCCCGCTACATTGGGGTATCACCAGCCACGCTGCGCAACTACACAGGTCTCTGGCGCTTGTTGCAGCGCGGCGGGTTGTTCGCCAGGATCGTTGATCTTATGGATGTCGAGGTCATTCCCTCCTCGAACCCGTATGCGTGGTTGCGTCTCACGGCTAGCGGTATGCGCAAGGTCATCGAGGACAACTTCAGTGAAGGCGAGTCGGCGGAGACCTGGATAGAGCGTGCGGTCAGACGTTCGCGCCAGGGTGACAAGCAACGATTCCCGATTAAGTTGGTTGAGAGCATCACCGACATGTTGCCGCCTGAGTATTACCGTGTCGGCGAGGAAGTGCGTTCCGTCAAGCGAGGTCTTGGGCAACGGAAAGGCGGAACGCTCCCCGCATCTGAGACATCGGCTAGCTCTGGCCATGGGTTGAAGCACCTCGACCAACCTGACCTCGGGCAACGAGGCGGCTCACAGAAACCGGTACCTAAAGAAACGGTCGGCATTGATGAGGGGTCCAAACATCTCAGCCAAATTGACCCTGGTCAAACCGAGCGCGGGGCGGCACCGACACCAAAGGCACCGGCGGGCGCCGACGACATATCCGATCATTTCAGTCAGCTTAACCTCTGGCCGCCCCAGGACGAAACAGTATCAGCATCGACAATGTCGGCCGACTTCCGCGACGCTGTAAAGCATCTTAGCAAGGTTTCGAGACGGTCGCCCGACCCTATCTTGAGAACTGCGGCCAAGTCGCTTCTGGAGTATTTGAAATGACAGTTGATTGGCTTGAAGATGCATTCTTCGATACCCCAGAACGAGACTCAGTCGACGGTGGTACGACAAGTACCGGGACACTCTGGCACGGTGTCAGTGTTCGCTGGGGTCACTCTATGCATACCATGTGTTCGTACCATGGCATGTTTCCGGCGAAGCTCGCGCACTACTTCATCCAGCGCTATTCCCGGCCCAGTGATGTCGTCCTCGACCCCTTCAGCGGGCGAGGAACCGTGCCACTCCAAGCCCACGCCGAAGGCCGTGTTGCCATCTGCAACGATCTTAATCCTCTCGCCTACGTACTCTCGCGCGCGAAAATTGACCCACCGACGTGGGAAAGCGTGCACGACTTCCTCTCTACACTTGAGAGGGAGTACCAGCGGTCGCGCGCGGAGGAACCTGATGCACCTGCGGACATTCGTATGCTCTATCATCAGAATACGTTGCGGCAGATCTGTTACGTTCGAAAGCGCCTGCTTGGTAGGCCAATTACAATGTGGTCACCAGATGAGCTGATGATTGGCGGTGCGCTGGCGGGGATCATGCACGGGTCCTTCCGGCGCGATGGCACGTCGCAGTACCTGAGCATTAGCATGCCAAACACCTTCAGCATGTCCCCGGCATATGTAGCGAATTACATCCGCGAGAACGGTCTGGTTAAGCTTGACCAGGACGTCTTCGAATGCCTCCGCGACAAACTAGCACGGCTCTATCTCGATGACACCGCTGGACTTCCTGGTCATGCATACCATCTAGATGCGACATCCCTGCTAAACAATCGGAATATCGAGGCGGGGAATGTCGATCTCATCGTGACCTCACCGCCATACCTCCAGGTCGTCAACTACGGCACGGCCAATTGGATCCGACTCTGGCTGATGGGACTTGACGAAGTTGGGCGGGAGTCCGGCACTGGCCGGAAGCGCCTCAACGAGGCTCTTGATCACCGGCACACGTACGCCTCGTATAGGCAGTTCCTGTGCCGGATGCTTCAGAGCGTGCGCCGCGTGCTCAGGCCGCATGGCGTAGCGGTCTTCGTAATCGGCGACGTGGCCGATCCAGGCAAAGACCCGCTGCCACTGGCCGCTAAGATATGGCAAGATGTGGGCAGCGAGACGGGCCTTAAGCTCATAGAACTGATTGAGGATCATCTGCCCGTACAGAACAAGGTTAGCCGGATCTGGGGGGAGACAAAGGGACAGGCCACCGCGCGTGACTGTGCTCTTGTGCTGGCACGGGATGATGGGGTGCCATATATCGGCCCAGAAATGATCGACTGGGATGAACCATACAAGGATGGAGGCCCTGACGCCGCCCATGCGCGGCTAAGCGAGATACGATCCGCGTCCTGAAGTCAGGAATGCGGCGACACCCGGATGACAGTGTGTGGCGGCGCGCTGCATCTAGCATCGCCATCGAACTCGCGTAGATCAGGCCGTCCACCGTATGCGGACGATGCGGGGCCGTCCAGCCTGTCTCGTTGTGTGCCCGGACGAGATCGTAGGCGTGTCCATAGGACGCCACCGCAGCAACCGCCGCGAACCATCTGCACCGCGCTGGCGGTAGTCCAGTTGATGACTTAATCCGCCCTCACCGGGCACCGCCAACGGCATCAAGCACGAACTGTGTGGCCAGCATGCATTGGCTATTTGGTGCACTTGGTCCTCGGACACATAATTATGCATGCTTCTGGAAAAAAATGCAGCCTCGATCAACTCGCTGGTCTCTGACCAGCGGGTTTTGATTTGCATACCAGCATTCAGCTGACGTTGCGCCGGTTTCGGTGCATGGTTATTCATGGGGGTTCATATCGCGTCCTGGCGTCGCGCCTTACAGCAACCTGACAGCTCAGGACACACGGAGACATCAGAGGCTGATGGCGACCACGGGATCGCCAAAGTCGGATTTCATAGCGGCAGGAATTTCAGGAGCCGGTTCCGGTCGCGGGTAATGGCTTGCAGGGTGCGGGTGATCTCGGTGACGCCGGATAGGTGGAGCAGGCTGATCGCGAGGTTGCGGAAGGTGGCCATGGCCTGGGGCCGTCGCCGGCGTACCCGCCGTCGTATGTGCGCTGAGCTGAGGTACGAAGAGCGAGGATGGCAGATTGGTTCGCCCCGGCAAGTCTGGAGACCGCTATATCTGCGAACTGCTTGTTAGCCTACCAGATTCCAGTGCCGCATAGTACATATCCTCGTACTTTTTCGGCGGCATGTCACCGGAATATGAGTGGATTCTCTCCTCGTTATACCACTGCACCCAGTCCATCGTTGCGAGCATCACGTCATCGACACCCTCCCAGTCGTTCTTCGGGTCAATAAGCTCACGCTTGTACAGGCTGTTCAGCGCTTCCGCGGCCGCATTATCGAACGAATCACCCTTACTTCCCACCGACCGGACCGCTCCTTCGCCGGCAAGCCGCTCCGCGTAGCGAATAGCCGTATATTGAACGCCGCGATCCGAATGATGGACCAGGCCGCCGAGATCCTCGTCCCGGCGCACGAATACCGCCATCTCGAGCGCGTCGAGCGCAATCTCGGCACGCAGATGGTCGGCGACCTGCCAGCCGACAATCCGGCGGGAAAACAAGTCCATGATAAACGCGGTATATACCCACCCGGCCCGCGTATGCACATAGGTGATATCCGCCACCCACCGCCGGTTCGGCGCCGCCGCATGGAAATACCGTTCCAGCAGGTCAGAAGGACGCTCCGTCGGATCACCTGGCAATGTCGCCGGCGGCCGCTTCCGCCCGCTCCCGGCGCCGCGGATTCCCATTTCGCGCATCAGCCGCTCCACCGTGGTAACTAGATAGGTCCCGTTGCGGCTTGGGCTTGGGGTGGTTTGGTGCTGTCCGGCCTTGTTCAGTGCCATACTGAATATATGGCTGTTGCACCGGACGAATACGTGACCGTCTTGGCGTACCGCAACCTGGCCAAGAGCAAGCGC
>JAFAZE010000174.1 GCA_019239975.1 Streptosporangiaceae bacterium | reverse complement strand
GACCAGCCATACCCGGCAGTGTGAACCGCCCAACCACCAGCGCCACTGGACTGCCGACAGGGCAAACCTAAGCTGCTACGGCACTAGCTCGGGAAGTGGCGGTCCTGGGACGCGATGCCCGTGAGTGTCAGTCACCGGTAACGCCGTCGATCCGTTCCCGGATGAGATCGGCGTGACCGTTGTGGCGTGCGTACTCCTCGATCATGTGCAGGTAGATGAACCGCAGCGACAGCGTTTCGCCGCGGTGCACGAACGTGTCGTCGAGCGACGCGTTGGCCGCGGCCGCGTCGGCGAGCTTCCACTCCTGCGTCAGCCGGGCGTAGTCCGCCGCGGCGCGCGCCGGGTCGAGCTGGCCGAAGTCGGCGTCCTCCTCGCCGAAGACGCTGTTCACCGGCTCGTCGGCGAACCGCTGCCGGAACCACGTCCGCTCCACCTTCGTCATGTGCCGGATCAGCCCGAGCAGCGTCAGCCCGGACGGCGGTACCGTGCGCTCGGCGAGCTGGCCGCCCGTCAGCCCCGCGCACTTGTGCAGCAGGGTCGCGCGCTGCCAGTCGAGGAACAACTGGAGCGTCTCGCGCTCGCTGCCGGGCAGCGGCCCCTCCGGCCGCTCGACCTCCGGTGCGGTCCAGTTCACCGCGCCATCATGTCATGACCCGCCGCCGGCCGGCAGCGCCCGGCGACTTCCCGCCGGCCGCGGGCAGATCCCGTTGGTGCTTCCGGCGCGAGCGCGCTAGCGCCTGGTCGCGGCGCGGAGGCTGGCGAAAGCGGCGATCCTGGCGCCGATCGTGACGATCACGGCGACCGGAAGCACCTGCGGAACCTCCGAATCCGGTACCAGCGCCACCGCGCTGAACGCCACGGCCACTCCGCCCACCGCCAGGGCGAGCGCGGTGGCGACCCGGCGGGTGCGCAGCGTGCGGCGGACCAGCAGCCGTGCCTCTCGCGGCAGCCGCATCACCATGAAGGCAAAGCTCGCCGCCGTCAGCACGGCGAGCAGGCCGAGCCCCACGGCGAACGGGAAACGTGACACGTGCGCGACCGCGGGGACCCAGATGAGGATCAGGGCGATGAGCGTGAACAGGTAGATCATCCGGGACACGGCGCGCAGGATGACCACGTCGATGTTCCTGCTGTAGATGTGCTCACCGGGCGTGGTGCGGGCGGCGCTGATGAAGTGCCTGATCGCGCCCGCGGTGTCGTGCCGCCGCAGCCGGATCCGGCCGAGCTCGTTCATCGCGCCGCTGTGCGCCGGGTCGAGCGCGAGCGCGCGCTCCTGGTGCTCGCGTGCCGCCGCCAGCTCACCCCGCGCCAGGCTCACCTTCCCGGACAGGAAGTGCACGTCCGGCTCGTTGGGCGCGAGCCGCCGGGCCTCGGTGGCCGCCGAGGCCGCCAGCCCGAGCTGCACGCCCGCCAGCGCGGCCTGCGCCACGCACACGTGCGTCTGCCAGTACGACGGGGCCAACCTGCGGGACTCGGACGCCGCGCGCAGCGCCTCGCCGTGGTTGCCGAGGTGCATGAGCGCGTTGCTGGCGAGCCGGTGCGGCCACTCGTCGGCGGGCTCGAGTGCCGCCGCGCGGTTCGCCGCGTCCACGGCGCCCTGGTACCGGTCGGCGCCCAGGTACGCGCGGGCCAGCAGGCACCACGCCCGTGCGCTGCCCGGCTCGGCGGCGACCACCCGCCCGAGCAGCGACGCAGCCTCGTCGTAACGCCCGAGATCAAGCATCGTGGACGCTCGCGCCAGGTCCTGCCGCAGTTCGGTCAAAGCAGGCGGCGCCTTCGCAGGTACGCCGCCAGGTCGTCGTAGGCGCCGCCCTCGTTGGCGAACAGCGCCACGTTGCGCGCGGTGTCGAACCAGGTGCCCAGCGACGGCTTCACCTCGGCGACCGCGGCCTCCAGGTCGGCCTGCCCGATGAGCCGGGGCTCGCCGCGCCGCACCGAGTCGAGCAGCGCCCGCTCGGCCGCGGTCTCGCAGATGTGCGCGATGTCGGCGCCGGAATAGCCGTCGGTCAGCCCGGACAGCCGGGCCAGGTCGATCCCGGCGACCGGCCGCTCGCGCAGGTGATACCGGAACACGCCCTCACGCGCCGGCCCGTCGGGCGGCAGCACGAGCAGCGTCCGGTCGAACCGGCCGGGCCTGCGCAGCGCGCTGTCCACGTCCCACGGATGGTTCGTGGCGGCGAGCAGGAACACGTCGGTGTTGTCGCCGGTCACGTCGTCCAGCTCGAGCAGCAGCTGGTTCACCGCGCTGCGCATCGGCGTGTTGCGCAGCTGCGACCGCTTCTGCCCGATCGCGTCCACCTCGTCGAGGAACAGCACGCACGGCGCGTTCCGCCTGGCCACCTCGAACAGCTCGTGGATGTTCCGCTCACTCTGCCCGACGAACATGTCGATCAGGTCGGCGAAGGACACCGTGATGAACCGCGCGCCGAGCTCACCCGCGACCGCGCGGGCGATGAACGTCTTGCCGCACCCGGGCGGCCCGTACAGCAGCAGGCCGCCGCGCAGCGACTTGCCGTACAGCCGGCGCAGCTCCGGGTTCCGCATCGGCGCCAGGAACGCCGCTTCCAGGCGCCGCTTGACCTCGGTCATCCCGGCCACGTCGGCGAGCGTCAGGCCGGCGTGCTCGGCGTCGTAGGCGTCGGCCTCCTCGATCCCGGCGGAGGCCGAGCCGGCCGTGTCCCCGTTCACCGGGTCGCCGAGGAACATGGCGGGCAGCACGTCACGCAGCTCGTCCTCCGCCTGCGACCAGTCGTACTGCGCCGCGCCGGCCCCGGTGCCGGCGTCGGTGCCGGTTTCCGGGGCGCCGCCAGCCGGCGCGGCATCGCCCGCCGCGGCGCCGGCCGCCGGGCCGGGGCCCGGGCCCGGACCAGACGCCGCCGGCCGTTCGGACGGCTCACGAAGGAGCGCCAGCGCCTCACCGTTTCCAGGGTCGCGCTGCAGGACCGCACCCAGGTGCCTGACCGCCTCGTCGCGCTGCCCGGCACCCAGCAGGAGCGTCGCCAGGTGCAGGCGGAGCGGCACGTCATCGGGCATCGCTTCGACCGCCTTGCGGAGACTGTCCAGCACGCTCGGTTCTGGTTCCATGCGTCCGTCCGGTCGTATCGGTATTCGCTCCTCACACAGTATGAGGTCCGGGCGCTCGCCGGATACTGCCCGCCGTGCGGCCGGAAAGAAAACAGTTCTTACCAAACGGGAGGTGGCGCGCCCGGTACCACGACGGCACCCGGGTATGGTGCATCCTGTGATGAGGACCACGAGGCTGGGACGTGACGGCCCGGTCGTGTCCAGGATGGGCCTTGGCCTGATGGGGATGTCGGGCCTGTACGGCACGGCCGACGACGCCGAGAGCGTCGCGACGATCCGGGCGGCGATCGAGGCGGGGATCACGCTGCTGGACACCGGCGACTTCTACGGCATGGGACACAACGAGCTGCTGCTTCGTGAGGCGCTGCGCGGGATCCCGCGGGACAGCGTGTTCATCCAGGTGAAGTTCGGCGCCCAGCGCGACCCGGGCGGTGCCTTCGTCGGGTTCGACGCCAGCCCGAAGGCGGTCAAGAACTCGCTGGCCTACTCGCTGACCAGGCTCGGCACCGACTACGTGGACCTGTACCAGCCGGCCAGGCTGGACCCGGAGATCCCGGTCGAGGTCACCGTCGGGGCGATCGATGAACTGGTCCAGGCTGGCTACGTCCGCTACACCGGCCTGTCGGAGATGGGCGCCGAGACGATCCGCCGGGCGCACGCCGCACAGCCCGTCACCGCGCTGCAGATCGAGTACTCGCTGATGAGCCGCGGCATCGAGGCGGAGATCCTGCCGACGGTGCGCGAGCTGGGCATCGGCGTGACCGCGTACGGGGTGCTGTCGCGCGGCCTGCTGAGCCGTGACACCGCCGGGGTGTCGGGGCCCGGCGACATCCGCGGCCGCATGCCCCGGTTCGCCGGGGAGAACCTGGCGCGGAACATGGAGCTGCTCGGTGCCCTGGAACGCATCGCCGCCGCCAGAGGGGCTACGACCGCCCAGCTCGCGTTCGCCTGGGTGCTGTCGCGCGGAGACGACATCGTTCCGCTGATCGGAACGAAGCGCCGGGAGCGGCTGGCCGGGACCCTCGGTGCGCTCGACCTGTCGCTGAGCCCGGAGGATCTCGCCGAGATCGAGGCCGCCGTGCCAGCCTCGGTGGTCGCGGGCGAGCGCTACGACCCGCCGCAGATGGCCGCCCTGGACAGCGAGCGCTGACCGGGGCGCACGCGCCGCCGCCTTCAGCGGAAGACCAGGGCGCTGGCGTCGAGCGGGGAGCTCAGCATTCCGGCGGACAGCATGAGGTTCGCGAGCCGCTGCAGGGCCGCCGCGTCCGGCGTCGTGGGGTACGCGCTGAGGTGAACCTCCGCGGCCAGCTTCGCGCTGGTGCTGGTGTAGGAGGGCAGGATCTGCCGGGTGTTCGGCGCGCAGCCGATACCGGCGGACATGATCTTGAAACGGAGCACCCCGGCGGCCTCGGCCTTGAAAAACGAGACGTAGTTTCCGCTGGCGATCGCCCCCTTGACGGGAATTGTCCCCCCGCGTGGGCATACCAGAGTATCGGTGAAATTAGCCAGCGGCCGGAGCCGGTGATTCGGTGCCGGCCCTGTCAGGCGCTGTAGCCGGCGGCCAGGTCGCGGAGCCGGGCGTGCGCGCCCTCCATGCAGTCCGCGCCGTGCCGCAGGTACCGCTTCGGCATCTTCGCGACGGACGTGTAGTTGATGTCGCACACGTTCGCCAGCGGCGACTCGACCGCCTGCGTGACGAGCTGGTAGGCGTCGAGCGTGTCGATCCCGCACAGCGACGCGACCCAGTGCACCATGTCGTGCTGCGCGATGCGGAACGCGTCCTCCAGCGGCCGCGCCGACCCCGTGGACATGATGTGTGTGTCCGACTCCAGCCGCGGCCACGGGCAGGGAACGCCCTTGATCAGGTCCACCACGACCGCGGTGTTCATCGCGGCCTCCACGGCGACGCCGCAGGTCTCGCCCTCACCCTGGCGGGCATGCCCGTCACCGAGCGACAGCAGCGCGCCCTCGACGTTGACGCCCAGGTAGCAGGTGACACCGGCGCGCATCTCCGGCGTGTCCATGTTCCCGCCGAACGCGTCCGGCACGAGCGCGCTGCGCACCTCGAGGTTCGCCGGCGCGACGCCGACGGTGCCGTGCATCGGGTCCATCGGCAGGTCCACGGTGAACTCGCCGGACCTGGCGGTGAACCGGCAGGTGCGCGCCGCCCGGTCGAGCTGCCACAGCCAGACCACCTCGGGCAGCGGCTCGTTCAGCAGCGCGGTCAGGTGCGTCGCGGTCAGCGCGCCGAACAGCGGCACGGTCGTGGACGCGGCCCAGTCCCTGGCCGGCTCGATCGACACGAAATGCACGGCGACGGTATCGCCGGGTTCCGCGCCCTCGACGTAGAACGGGCCGGTCTGCGGGTTGAGGAACGGGAACTCGCAGACCTGCGAGACCAGGTCGCCCGTGCCGCGCACCCGTCCCGCGAAGCAGTCCTCGGTGTACAGCTCGAGCAGGGCGGGCGGCCTGACCCGCCCGACCGGGGCGGCGCCGCCGAACGTCCAGGCGAACTGCGCCGGCTCCGGCCGGAACGTGATCACTTCCAGATCGCTCATCGCGCGGCCTCCTGAGCGGGAGCCTCCACGGGCTCGTCGATGTGCACGAGGCCCACCTCGGTGACGCGCCGCGGGTGCCGCGCGTGCAGGTAGAGCAGGTAAAGCAACCCCACGACCATGAATCCTGCCACGCCCGGGCCCATGTAGGACGAGGGAGCGGTGAGCGGGGCGACAAAGGAGAACGCCCGTATCCCGGCCGATGTCAGCCAGGCAGGAACCAACGCGGCGATGCCCAGCAGCGGGATGATCAGGTGCAGCAGCGGGTTCCACCGGCGTCCCGCGCGGTTCCTCGCCGACGCGAAGTACCCGATGCACGCGGCGTTCATCAGGATGTAGATCGCCACAAGGACGATGACGATGCCGGTGCCCACCATCGCGAACGCGTTGGTGGGGTTGTAGGCGAACCCGAGCCCGAGCATGATCGCCACGGTCAGCACGAAGGTGGTGAAGATCGCCGCCACCGGCGACCTGTGCTTGTGGTGCACCAGCGCCATCACGTGCGGGAATGCGCGGATCCGGCCCATCGCGTACGCGGTCCGGCTGGACACGTTCACGCCCGCGTTCGCGTTCGCGACCGTCGAGTTGACGATGGCGAGGAAGACGAAGAACCAGAAGATCCCGTACAGCGAGCGCGCAAGCCCCACCCAGGACGCCGAGCCCGAAGCGCCGAACCCGGCGAACCCGGCGGGGCCGAACGCGACGTCGGCGGCGTACGTGGTGAGCACGTACAGCAGGCCGATGCCGAGCGTCGCCAGCAGCACCGCGCGCTGCACGGTCCGCCGTGGGTCGCGAGCCTCCTCGGCGAGGGGCGCGGCGCCCTCGAACCCGCCGAACGCCAGCAGCGAGTAAACCGACCCGGCGATCACCCCGGAGATGCCACGGAAACCCTTCGGGGTATACCCGGAGCCGAACACGGACCACGTGTTGTGGCTGCCCGCGTGCACGATGAGGAACACCGCCAGCACGAGGAAGACCGCGATCTCGGACACGCCGAGCACCGTGCCGAGCCGCGCCGACGTCCTGATTCCGTAGAACCCCGCCGCGAGCACGATGACGGCCCCGGCCAGCGACCACGGCCACCACAGGGTCGCCGGATAGCCGGCGAACTCCGAGTTGATCGTGGACGCGGTGGTGAACCCGAGCTGCAGCAGCACCAGCGGGGAGATCAGCACCCCGACCAGTACGTAACCCCAGGCGGTGAGGAAGCCGATCGCCGGGTGCAGTCCCCGCGCCGCGTACGTGGCCAGCGAGCCTGCCGCCGGCATCTCCCGGGCGAGCAGCCCGATGCAGGACGCGCAGAGGAGGCACGCGATCAGGGCGAAGAGCACCGCGAGCGGGAGCGCCCCGCCCGCGTACAGCGCGCCAGCCGGGATCGAGGCCGCGATCGCCGCCCCCGGCGCCATGTCCGTGATCGACTGGAACAGTACCTCGCGCAGCCCGATGGCGTTCCGCCGCAGACCGGGTGCTACCGGTGTCTCAGCTGTCACGATGACCACTTCCGCACGTCAGACGAGGTCGATGCCGAGATCGTCTCACATAAGAACGTACGGGTACATGATCAACCTGGTTCGCCGCCTGGTTCGCCGCGCGGGGCCGCTGGCGCCATCGGCCCCACTGGGCGGGGCCATATGCGCCAGCGGCCCCACCGGATCGGCCGGTGTCAGATCGTGCCGAAGGCTCAGATCGTGCCGCAGGCGCTGTCCGCGGAGGTGGCGGCGTTGTTCAGCGCCTCGACCGTCTTGAGCGGTACCGAGCCTTTGGCCACGTCCGAGCGCACCGTGGCGAGCTCGGCACCGAGCGCGTCCAGCGCGCTCCGCGCCGAGGCGTTCTTCGCCTGCCCGGCGGCCGCGGCGATGTCGTTGATCGCGGCGGTCGTGTCGGCGGTCAGCGTGGACTGCGAAGCCTGCGCGTTCAGGTCCCTGATCGCCTGGTTGTACGCGGTGAGCGCGGTCGCCTTGAACGACTGGCACCCCGGGTCGGTCGCCTTGACCAGATTCGGCACCAGGGCGATGGCGCCCGCGGCGACCGCCACGGAGAGGGCGATGCCGATCAGTGACTGGACCCTGCCGACGCCGTCTCGCCTGGACCTGGCGAACCCCGCGATGCCGAGGATCAGGCCCGCGATCGGCACGATCCACGTGAACAGCGACGCGGTGGCGAAGGCGTTGCGGTTCCTGGCCGGCGGCGGGGAGGTGTACATCCCGGGCTGAGCCGCTGGATAGCCGCCGGGGACCTGGCCGGGGTAACCGCCAGCCGGACCCGGATAGCCAGGGTAGCCAGGCTGACCGGGATAGCCAGGCTGACCGGGGTACGCGAGCTGGCCGGGGTGGGCGGCTGGCTGATCCGGCGCCTGGTACCCGGGGGCGGGTGGCTGCCCGGACCCCGGGTAACCGGTGGCGGCAGCCTGCGCGGGCCCCTGATACCCAGCCGGGATCTGCGCGGGCCCCTGATACTCGCCCGCGGCCTGCGCGGGCCCCGGGGCCTGGGCAGATCCCTGATACCCGCCCGGGGCCTGGGCAGATCCCTGATACCCACCCGGGGCCTGGGCGGGCCCCTGGTACCCGCCCGGGGCCTGGGCGGGCCCCTGATACCCGCCGGAGATCTGGGCAGGTCCCTGGTGGCCGCCCGGCGGGAGCTGGCCGGGATCCTGGTAGCCGCCGAACGCCGGCGGACCTTGGTACCCGCCAGCCGGAGGCGCCGCCGGCCACTGATACCCGGCCGCGTGGGGCTCTTCCGGTCCCTGGTAGCCGTTGCCGTACCCGTTCCCCGGATGGCCGTTCCCGGCGTACCCGTTCCCTGGCTG
>JAFAZE010000138.1 GCA_019239975.1 Streptosporangiaceae bacterium | reverse complement strand
AGATAAGGATCGCGCGGCAGCAGTCTCATCAATGCTCGCGCATTTGCCGCACCCGGCAAGTGAGCTATTTCTCGTGAGCACTTCGGAAAGTACGGCACATCATTTGATCCAGAGCCTTTATGAATGAGGTAATAACGGCAACGTTGTTTATTCCACGTCCCTATTTCGGGACTTTCCTGGTATATTTATTAGTGGAAGGGGGAACCAATGAAAGACACGGACAATGACCAGCCGGTCACCCTGGGTGCCTATATACGGGCAGGGCGGGAACGAGCGAATTTCAGCCTGCGAAACGTTGAGCAGGTTACGGGTATTCCGCGAAATACGCTCCACCGGCTAGAGGTGGACGAGATTGACAAGCCAGATGCCAGAATGCTCGGCACACTGGCCAATGCGCTGGAGCTGAAGGTGGCCGATCTGCTGGCATTCATCGGTATGACGCCGAGCCAAGAACTACCGAGCCTCGCGCCGTACTTGCGAGCTAAGTACAAGCTTCCGCCGGATGCGGCGGCCGAAGCTGACACACGGATTCGAGAAATTTTGGATCGCTACGACGATAGATCAGAACGCACCGGCTAAGCGAAGAAACCAGCAGATTCTTAGCGACGACCGATACGTTCTACGTTGGAAGACAACTAACTAATGAGGAGGAACTTGGAAATGACACTGAGCGAACTGGGGACAAAAGAACTATCGGTCATCGAGAAAGTAAGACGGTTGACGCCGCGAAGACCGTTGACGCTCAATGAGGCGTATCGACTGAGCGAGCTGCAAGCAACGAAGCTACGCGAATATACCGATAACGACACCGAACCACGAGCGCGGTTCGATGCCATTTTGAAGCTCGACAATATCACGGTGAAAACCGTGCCCAACTATCGACTCATGGACCACATCGCAGGGATGAGCCGCTTCAAGGACGGTCATTGGCTGATTCTGGTGGATGAGAACACGGTCCATGGGCGACGCCGCTTCACCCTCGCGCACGAGCTGAAGCACGTTATCGATCACCAGCTTGCCCCGCTGATCTACTCGGGATTCGCCTATGGCGACGAAGAACGCCGCAAGACGCATATCGAGAACATCTGCCAGCACTTCGCCGCCTGCTATCTGGTGCCGAAAACATTGCTCAAGCGGGCATGGGGCAGCGGCATCCAGAATATCGATGCCCTGAGCGGCCTGTTCCAAGTCTCGCTCACGGCCATGGAAGTCCGGCTGAAACAGGTGGGACTCATCGAGCAAGGACCAAAGCGCGACATCACGACCTACTTCCGGCGAGAACTGCTGTTGCTGCCCGGCGAAGCTACTTCGGTCATATGTGGCGTATAGGTAACTAAGAAATCATAGAAAGGAGAAGACATGGATAGCGCAAACCAGAAACGGGCGGTGACCTTTATTCGCGCTCGTCACCTCGGCAGCAGCGGACGACACCCCGCAATCGAAGCTATGCAGGTTGAGGCCCAGGGCGACGCCTGTAAGAAGCTCGCCGAGCAACTCGGGGCCGCGGTCGTGGATGAGTATGTCGAATACGGCGGTACCGGCAAGATCGCCCATCGCCCGGTACTCATGCGACTACTGGATCGGCTGCGCACCGATCCGACAATCGACTACCTGATTGTCGCCAGCCTTGACCGCCTAGCCCGGAGCCGAGCCGACTGGGCGGCAATACGACTGGAGTTGGAAGCCGCGAACGTCACCCTGATCATGGCCGATGCAGCCCAGAGCTTCAAGGACGCCACCGAAGCAATGTACGGGCTCGCCGGTCCGTACGACGACGGAAGGGTGGTACGCGCATGAGTAATACCCGGAAAATCAAGGCACCGCTCCGTGACGAGGCTGCCCTGATCGATGGCCTCGCCCAAGCCCTTGCCTATTACCGTGTCTCCACGAGCGAGCAGGCCAACACCAGCTTTGACGAGGATGGGTTCTCCATTCAGGCGCAGCGTGAAGCCTCCTTGCGCAAGGCGTCCGATATCGGGGCAACCGTCGTGGACGAGTACGTCGAACGTGGCAAGAGCGCCCGCACCACTGATCGGCCACGACTGCAAGAGCTACTGAAGCGCATCAAGGAAGATCCGGACATCCAGTACGTGATCGTTCATAAGCTGGACCGTCTCGCCCGCAACCGCGAAGACGACGTGACTCTCGGTCTGTTGTTCGCCAAGTGCGGCGTCCGGCTCATCTCGGCCACTGAGAACATCGACGAGACACCTTCGGGGCGACTGGTACGCGGCATCATGAGCGACATCGCTGAGTGGTACTCCGCTAACCTCAGCGAGGAGGCCAAGAAGGGGCTCCGCAAGAAGGTGGAGGTCGGCGGCACGCCCGGTAAGGCACCACTCGGCTACGACAACGTCCGGCTCAA
This sequence comes from Streptosporangiaceae bacterium, assembly GCA_019239975.1. Classification (GTDB taxonomy): domain Bacteria; phylum Actinomycetota; class Actinomycetes; order Streptosporangiales; family Streptosporangiaceae; genus JAFAZE01. The sequence continues at coordinate 23,552 of JAFAZE010000138.1, read as the reverse complement.
GATCAAGGAGCAGGGCAAGGACATCGGCGTCGTGGCCGTCAACGAGGCCAACGGGCCGATCATCACCCAGATGTTCCACTGGTACGACAGCGGCACCTACACCCTCTCGGACGTCACCGACGAAGCCAACCGGGAAGGGCTGCGACTCCCGGCAACCAAGAATCTGCCGGAACGACCGGTACAGATCCAGACCGTTCAGCGCATTCTCCGCAATCGCTACTACGCCGGATGGGTCACCTATAACGGCGTCGAGTACAAAGGCGAGCACACGCCGCTCATCGATGAAGCCACCTTCGAGCGAGTCCAAGCGTTGCTCACCGCCCGCAACTTGAACAAGGACAAGAGCAAGAAGCGCCCGCACCATCTGAAGGGCAACATCTTCTGTGGACGCTGCGGTCGGCGGCTCGGCATCACCGCGCCAACGAACCGCCACGGCACGCAGTACATCTACTTCTACTGCCTGGGCCACCAGAAGGATAAGAACGGTTGCCCGCAAGCCTACGTCCCGGTCGGGGTTGTCGAAGACGCCGTCCACGACTACTGGCGACAAGTCCACATCCCCACCGAGCGCATCCAGGCGCTCCGCCAACTGGTGATCGCCGACTTCGCTGGCAAGCACGCCGAGGGCCAGCAGGAGATCACCCGGCAAGAAGCCCGTATCCGTACCGCCGAGAGACAACAGCAGAAGAACAAGGATGCCTACTACGCCGACGCCATCGGGCTGGAGGAATTCAAGGCCGACCAGGCCCGGTTCCGGGGCGAGATCGTGGCAGCACGGAGCGTCATTGACAAGCTGAGCGTCGAACTGGACGGCATCACCCGGTCGCTGGACGAGGCGCTGCTCCTGGTGGAAGACCCGCAACGGCTGTACGAGGCGATGCCCGATGGGCTGAAGCTGCTACTTACCCAAGCCGTGTTCGAGAAGCTGTGGATCGTGGACGAAGGCGTTGCCGGAGCCGACCTCACCAGCGCGTTCGGGGAACTGCTGACCATGGAAGCCCGCATCGCGTGGAACGAACAGCACGAGGAAGAGCCGGACACCTACCACCGAACTGAGACGAGCCTCACAGGCCCACTCACGGACCTAGGCACAAGCTGGGCACGGCTCCAAGCTGAGCGACCCTACGGACCGCTCCCCGTGGACGGTCTCGAAGATCCACAGGGACAGAACGAAAGAACCCTTGCCCCCGGTGAAGGGGACAAGGGTTCCAACGTACTGCATCTGGTCGGGCTGGCGGGATTCGAACCCGCGACCTCTGGCACCCAAAGCCAGCACGCTCCCAAACTGCGCTACAGCCCGCGCACCACGAGAGTGTAGCCGCTCTCCGCCCAGCCCAGCGTTCCGCGGCCTAGCCCAGCGTTCCGCGGCCCAGCCCAGCGTCCCGCGCGGCGGCCGCGCGCGGGCGCGCGCATGTCACTCCTTCCCTGAAATTGGCCCCGGCTTGTAACCTGGTTGCCATCGACAGGCCACCGTGACCAGGCCGATACTGGCTGCGACGAGTTGACAACGTAAGCCAGCCGAGATGGTCCAGGCGCACCGTTTCCTGTAAAGTGCAATATCGTGTTAACCGATTGATTTAGTAGGGATTTGCCGGCAACTCCGGCGAGGGACACGCCGACCGCCCCGGCCGGCCCCCGCCGCCCCGGCCGACCCGGCCGGAATTGGGACAGGATACGGAGGAGAACCTCGCATGCGCTTTACTCGTGGGCCGGCGGCCACAGCCGCCACAGCGGCCGCCGTGACGCTCACCCTGGCGGTCGCGGCGTGCAGCGGCAGCGGGCCGGCAATCGGGAACGGCGGCGGCGCCGCGCCGAAGGGCCAGATGGAACGCGGCGGAACGGTCACCATGGCATGGACCGGCGCATCCCCGAACTTCATCTTCCCGCTCGCCCCGGTGACGAACACGGACGGCTACAACGTGAACCTCGTCAACCCGATGTGGCCGGTGCTGGTCTACGGCGGGGACGGCGGCCAATCGACCGTCAACCCGGCCGAAAGCCTGTACTCCTCCATGACCTGGACCAGCAACGACAAAACCGTCACCATCAACCTCAAACCCTGGAACTGGTCGGACGGAACCCCCATCACGAGCCGGGACTTCACGTTCGTCTACAACATGCTGAAGGCCGACGTCCCGAACTGGAACTACTACGTGCCCGGGCTGTTCCCGGCCGACGTCGCGGGCGTGTCCACGCCGACCGCGCACACGGTGGTGCTCAACCTCACCCGTTCCTACAACCCGGCGTTCTACACCGAGGACGTGCTCTCCTACGTCCCGCTGCTTCCCCAGCACGCCTGGGACAAGACGTCCATGACCGGCAAGGTGGGGAACTACGACGAGACCGCCGCGGGCGCCAGGGCGGTGTACGCCTTCCTGCAGAAGGAGGGCAGCGACATGGCCACCTTCACGACCAACCCGCTGTGGAAGGTGGTCGACGGCCCGTGGACGCTGAACTCCTTCCAGAGCAACGGCGACTACAGCTACCTGCCGAACACGCACTACTCGGGCCCCGACAAGCCGATCGTGTCGAAGTGGGTGAACACCACGTTCACCACCGACACCGCCGAGCTCGACACGCTCCGCGCCGGCGGCTCCATCGATGTGGGCACGCTGCCGCTCAACGACATCCAGCAGGCCGGCGTGCTGAAGTCGGAGGGCTACTCGATCGCCGCCGAGCCGTTCCCCGGCGTGGCGGAGATCATCCCCAACCTTTACAACGCCCAGGCGGGACCGCTCCTGCGGCAGCTTTACGTCCGGCAGGCGCTGGAGGACCTGATCGACCGCCCGCAGATCGTCTCGAAGGTCTATCACGGCTACGCCGACCCGGGCAACGGGCCGGTGCCGGTGCAGGCGTTCACCCAGTGGGCGTCGCCGCTGGAGAAATCCGGCGGCCCCTACCCGTACAGCCCGTCCGCCGCCATCGGCCTGCTGAAGTCGCACGGCTGGAAGGTCGTGCCCGGCGGCACGTCCACCTGCCAGCGCCCGGGCACCGCCGCGTCCGACTGCGGGGCCGGCGTCGCCGGGGGCGAGCCGCTCAGCTTCCAGCTCACGTACGCCTCCGGCAAGGCCAGCGTGGACGAGCAGGAGGCCGCCATCCAGTCGTCGGAGGAGCAGGCGGGCGTCAGGATCGCCCTCAAGTCGGAGCCGTTCAACACGCTGACCGGCACGGCGGGCACGTGCACCGCGAGCAGCCACCCGGCCTCGACGTGCGGCTGGCAGCTTGTGGACTTCGGCTATGACCCCTACCAGCTCTACCCCTCGGGCACCGGGTTCTTCAACACCGGCGGCTACAACAACCAGGGCGGCTACTCGTCGGCGATGATGGACAGCCTCATCAACGCCACCGAGTACGGCTCCAGCGCGTCCGCGTTCTACCGGTACGAGGACTACGCGGCCGAGCAGCTTCCCTGGCTGTGGCTGCCGCTCGAGTCGGACATCTTCGTGTACAAGAGCAGCCTGCAGGGCTTCACCCCGCTCAACCCGATCTCGGGCGGGCTGAACCCCGAGGTGTGGTACTTCACGAAGTGACCTGGTACCTCATCCGGCGGGCCGGGCAGGCCCTGGCGGTCGTGATCGGCGTCCTGATCCTGACGTTCATCATGATCCACATGGTCCCCGGCACCGCCGCCAGGTCGGTGCTCGGCCTGCGGGCCACGGCGAGCAGGATCGCCATCTTCAACGCCACCTACGGGCTCGACCAGCCGCTCTGGAGGCAGTTCGGCAGCTACCTGGACCAGGTGCTGCACGGCGACCTCGGCACGTCGTACATCCTCCAGCAGCCGGTGTCGTCGCTGATCGCGCAGCGGCTGCCGCGGGACGCGCTGCTGCTGGGGCTCTCGACCGCGCTGGCGCTGCTGATCGGGCTGCCGCTGGGCATCTACCAGGCGGTGCGGCGCAACGGTGTCGGTGACTACCTGCTCAGCGGCGTGTCCTTCACGCTGTACTCGATGCCGAGCTTCTTCTTCGGCATCATGCTGGTCGCGGTGTTCTCCGTGCAGCTGCACATCCTCCCGCCGGAGGCGCCGCAGGCCACGTCGGTGGGCGGGATGCTGGCCGACCCGCGCGCCCTGGTCCTCCCGGTGCTGACCCTGGCCCTGATCAACGTGGCCACCTACAGCCGGTACATGCGGTCATCGGCGATCGACACCCTGGCCCAGGACTACCTGCGCGTGGTGCGCGCCAAGGGGCTGCCGGAACGCCTGGTCCTGTTCCGGCACGTGCTGCGCAACTCGGTGCTTCCGATCGTCACGATCGTCGGCCTCACCCTGCCCCAGGTCGTCGCCGGCGCCGTGGTCACCGAAGAGGTGTTCAACTACCCCGGCATGGGCCTGCTCTTCTACCAGGCCTCCACCAGCCACGACTTCCCGATCCTGCTGGGCTGCACGCTGATCGTCGGCGTCGCCGCGGTGGCCGGGAACCTGGCTGCCGACGTCGCCTACGGGATGCTCGACCCGCGGATCCGCCATGGCGGCGCTTGAGGCGGGGGCCGGCCTCGGCGCGCCGCCGGAGGCCGGGGCGCTCGCCGCGAGGCGCGGCTCCGGGCGGCTCGCGCTGGCGGCGTTCGCCCGCAGCCGGCAGGCCAGGATCGGCGCCGGGGTCATCGCCGGGATCGCCGCGTTCTGCTTCCTCGGCCCGTTCTTCTACCACACCAATCAGGTCACGGTCGAGCTCGGCTCGGGAACCCTGCCGCCGGGCGGCGGCCACCCGCTGGGCACCGACGCCTCCGGGTACGACGTCCTCGGGCGGCTGATGCTCGGCGGCCAGTCCTCGCTGGAGCTCGGCTTCGGGGTGTCGCTCGCGACCACCGTCGTCGGCACGCTCTACGGCGCGATCGCCGGCCTGGCCGGGGGGTTCGTCGACGCGGTCATGATGCGCGTGGTCGACACGTTCCTTGCCATCCCGAGCCTGGTGCTGCTGCTCATCCTGGTGAACCTGTTCACGCCGAACCTGTGGATCATCATCGCCCTGCTGACGATGCTGTCCTGGCTGGCGACCTCCCGGCTGGTGCGCGGCGAGGTGCTGTCGCTGCGGACCCGGGAGTTCGTGCAGGCGGCGCGCATGATGGGCGGCCGGCGCAGCCGGATCATGTTCCGTCATATGGTGCCCAACGCCATCGGCGTCATCGTCGTGAACGCGACGTTCACGATCGCCGACGCCATCCTCACCTACTCGGCGCTCAGCTTTCTGGGCCTGGGGCTGCCCCCGCCGCACGCCGACTGGGGCACGATGCTCTCCAACGGCCTGAACTACCTGTTCGACGGCTACTGGTGGCTCGTCTACCCGCCCGCGATCATCCTGATCATCACGGTGGTGGCGTTCAACCTGATAGGCGACGCGATCCGCGACTCCCTGGACGTCCGCCTCCAGCGGCCGTAGCGGCGCTTGCCGTCCGTGCCCGGCGGAGGCAGCCATTTTTTTACCGAACGGGCCGTGGTACTCCGCCCAGCTCAGCGGGACGCCACCACGGCGAGGACCTGCCGCGCGGCCTCCGTCACCGGCTTGAGCGCCTCGTCGCGTCCCTCACCTTGACATCCAGGCAGGTAACCGCTATCTATAAGGCTAACCGTTAGAGGATAACGAGGAGCTGATCGTGCAGCAGGAAGTGGTGCTGGCGATGCTGGCGAAGGAGCCGTCGCACGGCTACGAGCTTCGTGCGCGGCTGCGGCAGGCGCTTGGCCCGGCAGGCGAAGACCTGAACGCCGGGCAGGTCTACGTGACCCTGGCGCGGCTGGAGAAGGCCGGCCTGGTGGAGTCCGGGCAGTCGGCGGGGCTGCCGGACCGGCCGGACCGGAAGGTGTACGCGCTGACCGCGGGCGGGCAGCAGCGGGTGGCGGGGTGGCTTGCGGAGGTGAGCTGGCCGCGGCCCGACCTGGCCGAGTTCCACCTCAAGCTGATCGCGGCCGCCACGGCGCGGCTAGCCGACCCGCTGACCATCGTGGACGCGCAGCGTCGCGAATTGCTGCGCAGGCTCCGGGAGGCGCAGCGGGCTGCGATGGCCGAGCCGGACGACTCACGCGCCGCGCTGCTGCTCGAGGGAATCGTGCTCCGGCTGCAGGCGGACCTGCGCTGGCTGGAGGCGTGCGAACGGCACTGGGCCGTAGATAAGGACAGGTCATGACGAACACGGGGGATACGTCGCTGCTGCGTGCCCGCGGGCTGCGCAAGGACTACGGAAAGGCGAACGCGCACCTGCGCGCGGTCGACGGCGTGGACCTGGAGGTCGCCGCGGGGGAAACGGTCGCCGTGATGGGGCCGAGCGGCTGCGGGAAGTCGACGCTGCTGCACCTGCTCGGCGGGCTCGAGCGCCCCACGGCCGGAGAGGTACGGCTCGCCGGGCGCCGCGTCGACAACGTGGGGGAGCGGGCCGTCGCCAGGCTGCGGCGCGACGCCGTCGGCTTCGTGTTCCAGGCGTTCCACCTGCTTGACGAGCTGACCACGATCGAGAACGTCGAGCTGCCCGCGCTGCTGGCCGGGCGGTCGCCGCGGGCCGCGCGGCGGCGGGCCACGAGCCTGCTGGAGCAGGTTGGGCTCGCCGACCGCGCCGGGTTCCTGCCCTCGGCCCTGTCCGGTGGCCAGCGTCAGCGGGTGGCGATCGCCCGGGCGCTGGCGAACGACCCGCTGGTCGTGCTCGCCGACGAGCCGACCGGCAACCTGGACAGCGCCGCGACGGTGGAGGTCCTGCGGCTGTTCGACAGCCTGCACGCCGCCGGGCAGACGCTGGTCATCGTCACCCATGACTCGCGGATCGCGGCCACCGCGGACCGGCTGATCTCGATGCGCGACGGCGCTTTCGTCGACGAGACCCGGCTGACCGGCGGCACCGGTCTTTCCAGAAGCACGGGTCTTTCCGGGAGCACGGGTCTTTCCGGAAGCACGGGCGACGCCGGCGCCGCCGGGGGCGGCCTCGGGGCCTTCGCCGGGCTGGAGGGCTGAGGAGATGGCGCGCCCCATGCTCAGCCGCGCACTCCTGATCGGGCGCCTCGCGGCGCGTGACCTGCGGCACCGCCCCTCCGAGGCCGCGCTGCTGCTGCTCGCGATCACGGCCGCCGCGACCATGCTCAGCCTCGGCCTCGTGCTGCACGGCACGACCGTCCGCCCCTACCAGCGCACCCGTGCGGCGACCGCGGGGCCGGACATCGTCGCCACCGCCTTCCCGGGGCCGAACGCCAGCCAGCCCGCGGACCTCGCCGGGCTGACGTCGCTGGAGAAGGCGCGCGGCGTCGCCGCCTCCAGCGGCCCTTACCCGGCGACCTGGGCCTCGCTGCGCGGCGGCGGCTATCTCACCCCGGCGATGGTCGAGGGGCGCGACCAGGCACAGCCGCCGGTCGACCGGCCCGAGCTGACACAGGGAAGCTGGATTCGCCCGGGGGCCGTGGTGCTGGAGCGCGGCTTCGCTCAGGCGCTCGGCGTTGGGGTCGGCGACAGGGTCACACTGAACGGGCGGTGGTTCACCGTCGCGGGAATCGCTGTTTCCGCGGCGATCCCGTCCTATCCGTCCGTCTGCGCCGTCGGGTGCATCCTTGATTCTCCGTCCCTTCCGCCCGGCCATCCCGGCCTTGCCTGGACGACCAGGGCGGTCGCCCGGAGCCTGGCCACGCCGGGCGAGCCGCTGGTGTGGTTCCTCAACCTCCGGCTGGCCAGCCCGGCCAGCGCCGCCACCTATGCCGCCACATACGACAGCACCAGCACAGCGGCGACCGCGCCATACCTCAACTCCTGGCAGGACATCGCCGCGGCCGACGGCAGGCAGGTGTCGACCGAGGAGACCGTCCTGCTCGTCGGCAGCTGGCTGCTCGGCCTGCTCGCCGTGGCCAGCGTGGCGGTGCTCGCCGGGGGCAGGATGGCCGACCAGCTTCGCCGTGTCGGGCTGCTCAAGGCCGTGGGCGCCACCCCCGGACTGGTGGCGCTGGTGCTGCTGGCCGAGCACCTCGTGCTCGCGCTGACCGCCGCCGCGCTCGGCCTGGCGGTCGGCTGGCTTGCCGCGCCGCTGCTCACGAACCCCGGCGCCGGGCTGCTCGGCAGCGCGGGGCCGCCGTCGCTCACCCCGTCCGTCGCCGGGCTCGTCGTCGCGGTCGCGCTCGGCGTGGCCGTGGCGGCGACGCTCGTCCCCGCGATACGCGGCGCGCGCACCAGCACGGTCGGCGCGCTGGCGGGAGCCGCCAGGCCGCCGAAACGCCGGGCCATCGTCACCAGGCTCTCGGCCCGGATGCCGGTACCGCTGCTGCTCGGAATGCGGCTGGCTGCCCGGCGGCCGCGCCGCGCCTTGCTCAGCGCGGCCAGCGTGGCGGTCACGGTCACCGGTGTCGTCGCCGTGCTCATGGTGCACGCCAGGTTCGACGCCAACCCGAGCGCATACGGCCAGCTCGGTAACCCGCAAGTGAACCGGGTCGGCCAGGTGATGACCGTCATAACGGTCGCGCTGATCGTGATGGCGGCCGTCAACGCGCTCCTCATCACCTGGGCGACGGTTCTCGACGCCCGGCGCTCGTCGGCGCTTGCGCGCGCCCTCGGCTCGACCCCGAGCCAGGTGAGCGCCGGGCTGGCCGTTGCGCAGATGCTGCCCGCGCTGGCCGCCGCCATCGTCGGCATCCCGGCGGGCATGCTGCTGTACGGGTCGCTCAAAAACGGCCGCTCGATGACGTACCCGCCGGCCTGGTGGCTGGCCAGCGTCGTGGTGGCGACTCCGCTCGTCGTCGGCGCCCTCGCGCTGGTGCCGTCGCGGGTCGCCGCGCGCGCGAGCGTCGCGCCCGTCCTGCAGGCCGAGACGGCCTGACGGTCGCGCGGAACCGGCCGCACGGGATGCCGAAACCGCGTGATGGGGGGTGGCCGGGTAGGGCCCGCGGTTCGCACGGCATAAGTTGGTTTCCGACCAGGATGGACGTTCCGGGAGGATGCTGAACGATGGAGTACCGCCAGCTGGGCCGTAGCGGGTTGCGGATCTCGGTGCTGACGATGGGCACGATGACGTTCGGGGGCCGCGGCGGGTTCCGCGCCGTGGGGGCGACCGACCTGGACGGTGCGCGACGGCAGGTGGACATGTGCCTGGACGCCGGGGTCAACCTCATCGACACGGCCGACGTGTACTCGGACGGGCTGTCCGAGGAGATCACCGGGGAGGTGATCAAGGGCAGGCGGGACGAGCTGCTGCTCTCCACCAAGGTACGGATGCCGATGGGAAAGGGGCCGAACGACGCGGGCCTCTCCCGGCACCACATCATCTCCGGCTGCGAGGCGAGCCTGCGCAGGCTCGGCACCGATCACATCGACGTCTACCACGTGCACGAATGGGACGGGCAGACGCCGCTGGAGGAGACCCTTTCCGCGCTCGACGCGCTCGTGGCCGCCGGGAAGGTGCGCTACCTGGCGGCGTCGAACTACACGGGATGGCAGCTGATGAAGGCGCTGTCCGTCGCGGACATCCACGGTTACCAGCGGTTCGTCTCGCAGCAGATCTATTACTCGCTCGAGGCGCGCGACGCCGAATACGAGCTGATCCCGCTCTCCGTGGACCAGGGCCTTGGCGTCCTGGTCTGGTCGCCGCTGGCCGGCGGCCTGCTGACCGGCAAGTACCGGCGAGGAGCCGGCGCTCCTGAGGGATCGCGGCTGCTGTCCGGGGACTGGAACGAGCCGCCGGTGCGCGACGAGGACAGGCTGTATGACACCGTCGACGTGCTGACGGACGTCGCCGGGGCGCACGACGTCTCGCCCGCGCAGGTCGCGCTCGCCTGGCTGCTGGGGCGCCCCGCGGTGACCTCACTGGTGATAGGGGCGCGCACCGAGGAGCAACTCGCCGGCAACCTCGCGGCGGCGAATCTAAGCCTCACCGCCGGGGAGCGCACCGCGCTGGACGTGGTCAGCGAGCTGCCGCTCATCTACCCGCACTGGCACCAGCTCAACACCGCCGCCGACCGCCTCGGCCGGGCCGACCTGGCCCTCCTGGGTGAATACCTGGCCCGCAGGGCGTGAATGTCGGTGGGGTGTGCGAGGCTTCCCCCATGGAAGCCTCGCGATACCTCGAGTGTCTCGGCACGGACTACGCCGCGCTGTACGCGGCCGCCTCCGCGGCGGGCCTGGCCGCGCCGGTGCCGAGCTGCCCCGGCTGGACGGTCGCCGATCTGGTCACCCATACCGGCGAGGTGTACCTGCACAAGGTCGCCGTCATGCGCACCATGCGGTGGCCGGATCCGTGGCCGCCGGATTACTCCGCCGAGCGGCCGCTGGCGATGCTCGCCCGCGCCTACGGGGAGCTGACCGCCGAGCTCACCAGCCGTGACCCCGGCGAGCCGTCGCTCACCTGGCACGAGCCCGACCAGACGGCCGGGTTCTGGATCCGCAGGATGGCGCAGGAGACGGTGATCCACCGGATGGACGCTCAGCTCGCCGCCGGGATCACGGTGAGCCCGGCGGCGGACGACCTGGCCGCCGACGGAGTGGACGAGGTACTGAAGCTGTTCCTCGGCTACGGCTCGGTGGCCTGGCCCGGCGAATACGCGGCGATCGCGGGCGCCCACCTGGCCGGCGAGGACCGCAAGGACGCCATCATGGTCGCGGCCGGCGGCCGGTCCTGGACGGTGCGCCCGTCGCCACGGGACGTGGCCGTCGCGGACGGCGAGGACCGGGCGGACCCCGCCGCCGTCCGCGCGACCATCACCGGTGAGCCGGACCCGATGCTGCGCTGGCTCTGGGGCAGGACCGGCGACGAGGCCATCCAGGTGACAGGCGACCCCGAGTGGGCCGACTACCTCCGCCGCCTCCTCGCCGCCGTCACCCAGTAGCCCGGCAATCGCGTTAGCGCGGCGTAGCCGCGCTGCGACGCGAGAATTAACAGCGCTCGCGAGCCGAGGGCTCGCGGAGCAGCGGGCCGGAGGTGCGGAGCAGGAACTCCGCGTACGTCGCGGGCGCCGCGTCGGGCTGGCCGAGCTGCAGGTCGTAGGACAGGAGCCTGGCGATCAGCCGCTGCTGGGCGTAGTTCATGTCGCCGATTACCTGACGTAGCCGCCGGGCCATCTGAGCAAGCCTTGCGAATCCTTTCCATTGCCCGGATGACAGGGGCTGACCGGGGTTTTGCCGTGGGTCGATGCCGTTCATGTCTCCAGGATCGCCGCTACGCTCCGAATCCAACAGTGGCAGTGATGACATTATTGCGTGACATCCTGCCAGCATGTTTCGCATAATAGAAGCATGCTGCGCAACGTCTCGGTGGTCGTGCTGAACGGCTTCTGCCCCTTCGAGTTCGGCGTCATGTGTGAGGTCTTCGGGATCGACCGCAGTGACGACGGCCTTCCTGTCTACGACTTCGCCGTGGTCGCGGGCGAGCCGGGCCCGCTGCGGTCGGCCAACCGGTTCACCATCCAGGCGGAGTATGAGCTCGGCCGGCTGGAGGAAGCCGACCTGGTCGCGGTCCCGGCGCTGGGCGACGAACGGCTCGGCGCGTACGCGGCCAGGACCGGGCCCTTCCCCGCGCATCGGCCGGGGACGCTTGGCCGCTTCCCCGAACCGCTGCTCGACGCGCTGCGCCGAGCGGTGGACCGGGGCACCAAGGTGCTGAGCATCTGCAGCGGCGCGTTCATCCTCGGTGAGGCCGGCCTGCTGGACGGCCGGCGCTGCACGACGCACTGGCGGCACACGAATGCGCTGGCGCACAGGTACCCCATGGCCAAGGTGGACCCGGACGTCTTGTACGTCGACGAGGACCCGGTGTTCACCAGCGCGGGAACCGCCGCGGGCATCGACGCCTGCCTGTATCTGGTCCGCAAGGAACAGGGCTCACGGATCGCCAACCAGATCGCCAGGCGGATGGTCGTGCCGCCGCACCGCGACGGCGGGCAGGCGCAGTACGTCGCGCAGCCCATGCCGTTCGCCGCCGAGGGCGCCTTTAGTGACCTGCTCGACTGGATGCCCGCCAACCTCGGCCGGCCGATATCGGTGGCGCAGATGGCGGCGCGAGCGCACATGTCGGCGCGGACGTTCGCCCGGCGGTTCGTCCAGGAGACCGGGACGACGCCACAGCGCTGGCTGATCGGGCAGCGCATCCTGCTCGCGCAGCAGATGCTCGAGGAAACCGACGAGACCGTCGACGCGATCGCGGACAAGGCCGGGTTCGGCAACGCGACCGCGCTGCGCCACCACTTCAGGCTCTCGCGGGGGACGACGCCCAACGCCTACCGGCGGACGTTCCGCGGCGACGCCGAACCCGCGCGGACCCGCCGCCGCGCCCGAGCGTAGGCCGGCAGGCCCTAGACTTGTCCGCCGTAGACTCCTTGGCGTCGCCAGCCGCCGAGTTACCAACCATTGTCCTGGAGTGACGCCGACGTGAAGACCGCCGTCGAAGAGCTGAGCCCGACCCGTGTCCGGCTGAGCGTCGAGGTCCCCTTCGATGAACTCAAGCCAAGCCTGGACAAGGCCTACCGCGAGGTCGCGCGGCAGGTGCGCATCCCGGGGTTCCGGCCCGGCCGGGTACCGCCTCCCGTGATCGACCGGCGGGTGGGCCGTGCCGCCGTGCTGAGCCAGGCCGTCAACGACGCGCTGCCGGAGTTTTACTCCAAGGCCGTGCAGGAATCCGACGTGCTCGCCCTCGGCCAGCCCGATGTCGAGATCACGCAGCTCGACGACGGGAAGGAGTTCACGTTCACCGCGGAGGTCGAGGTCCGGCCCAAGTTCGAGCTGCCCGACCTGGCCACGCTGACGGTCACGGTCGACAACGCGGTGGTGACGCCGGACGAGGGCGAGGAGTACCTGAACTCGCTGCGGGAGCGGTTCGCGTCGCTGCGTGCCGCGCAGCGCCCGGCGCAGTCCGGCGACTACACGACGATCGACCTGTCCGCCTCGGTGGACGGGAAGCCGGTCGAGGACGCTCAGGCGAGCGGCCTGTCCTACGAGATCGGCAGCGGCTCGCTGCTCGACGGCCTGGACGACGCGCTCATCGGCATGTCCGCGGGCGAATCGGCGACGTTTACCAGCGAGCTCGCCGGCGGCGAGCTCGCCGGCCGGGAGGCCGACGTCACGGTCACCGTGCACAGCGTCAAGGTCAAGGATCTGCCCGAGCTCGACGATGACTTCGCGCAGCTGGCCAGCGAGTTCGACACGCTCGGCGAGCTGCGCGCCGACACCCGCAGGCAGCTCGAGCGGATGAAGCGGCTGCAGCAGGCCGCGCAGGCCCGCGACCACGCCCTGGACGCGCTGCTGGCCAGCGTCGACATCCCGCTGCCCGAGGGCTTCGTCGCCCACGAGACCGAGCACGCCCGGCAGAACGTCGACGATCAGCTCGAGCGGGCCGACAGCACCCTGGCCGAGTACCTGGCCGCGACCGGGCAGACCGAGGAGCAGTTCGAGGCGGGGCTGGAGGAACAGTCCAGGCGCTCGGTGAAGGCCAGCCTGATCCTCGACGAGATCGCGCGCCAGGAGAATCTCCAGGTCGACCAGAACGAGCTGTCGTACTTCATCGCGGACCAGGCCCAGCGCATGGGCGTCGCACCCGAGCAGCTCGCCAGGCGCCTGGCCGACGCCGGCCAGCTGGGTTCCGCCGCCGCCGAGGTCATCCGCGGCAAAACCCTCGCCCTCATCACCGAGCGCGTCAAGGTGCTCGACGAGTCGGGCAACGAGGTGGACGTCAAGTCCATCCTCGCCCCACCCGAGGCCGAAGACACCGGGGCGCCGACGGCTGAGGCCGCCGAGGACGCGGAACCCGAAGACGCAGAACCCGAAGACGCGGACGCGGCCGAAGACGCCGAGTAACGCCCCAGGCCCGAGCCCAGCCCCCGCAGGCCGAGCCCAGCCCCCGCAGGCCGAGCCCAACCCCTCACCCCGCTTCGTGCTGTCCCGCCGCACCGGCACCACCAGCACCACCAGCCACCCCCGCACCAGACCACATCAGCACCACTAGCCGCCATAGCACCACGCTTCATGATCACGGAATCGTAGGTGCCGCATTCGGCCCCGCGTTTCCGCGATCATGACGGCTGTCCGTTTTGTCCGGTCGGCATCGTGGGATAGGGATAGCGCAACGGCGTGCGCCGGTAGCGAACAGTGGGCTGTGCAGGACTTTGCCGCTCCCCGCTGGGGTTATCGTCCTTGCAACGACACAGAGAATGATCGGAGCAGGTGACCAAGTGACTCAGCCCCTGTCAGTTGCCAGGACGGCACCCGATGGCAACATGATGCCGATTGGCGACCAGCTGTTCCAGCGTCTGCTGCGGCACCGCATCATCTTCCTCGGCCAGCAGGTGGACGACGACATCGCCAACCGGATCTGCGCCGAGCTGGTGCTGCTGGCAGCCGAAGACGAGAAGCGCGACATCAGCCTGTACATCAACTCGCCCGGCGGCTCCGTGTACGCCGGCCTGGCGATCTACGACATGATGCAGTACGTGCCGAACGACGTCGCGACCTACGCGATGGGCATGGCGGCGTCGATGGGCCAGTTCCTGCTTACGGCCGGCGCCCCCGGCAAGCGATACGCGCTGCCGCACGCGACGATCCTCATGCACCAGCCGTCCGGCGGCATCGGCGGCACCGCGTCGGACATCAGGATCCAGGCGGAGCAGATGCTGTACGTCAAGCGCACGCTGTTCGAGCGTACGGCCTTCCACACCGGTCAGACCATGGAGCAGATCGAGAAGGACGCCGACCGCGACCGCTGGTACACCGCCGATGAGGCCAAGGAGTACGGCTTCGTCGACCAGGTGATCCGCAGCGCCGTCGAGGTCCCCACCGTGGGCGCCGTCTCATGAGCATCTCACCATCCCCTAAGGAGCCGAACGTGACCGAGCAGAGCAGGCGGCTGGCCCCGCAGTCCAGGTACGTGCTGCCGTCCTTCGTGGAGCGCACCTCGTACGGGATCAAGGAGATGAACCCGTACAACAAGCTCTTCGAGGAGCGGATCATCTTCCTCGGCGTCCAGATCGACGACGCCTCCGCCAACGACGTCATGGCCCAGCTGCTCACGCTGGAGGCCATCGACCCGGACCGGGACATCACCATGTACATCAACTCGCCTGGCGGGTCGATGACGTCGATGATGGCGATCTACGACACCATGCAGTTCATCCAGCCGGACATCACGACCTGCTGCATCGGCCAGGCCGCGTCGGCCGCCGCGGTGCTGCTGTCGGCGGGCACCAAGAGCAAGCGGATGGCGCTGCCCAACTCCCGGATCCTGATCCACCAGCCGGCCACCGAAGGCGGCTACGGGCAGTCCACCGACATGGAGATCCAGGCCCGTGAGATCCTCCGGATGCGCACCGCGATGGAGGTCATCCTCGCCAGGCACACCGGCAGGGACGAGGAGGCCATCCGCCGCGACATCGAGCGGGACAAGTTCCTCACGGCCGAGGAGGCCAAGGAATACGGGATCCTCGACGAGGTTCTGACCGTGCTGAAGCGGGGCCAGGAGCGCACGGCCGAGGTAGTGTCGTCCTTACCGGGAGGATTCACCTCTTCCCTCCCGGGCCGTTGAGGGGTTTGATTGGTCCATCGGACCTCCCGAGGCGGTACCGTCGATATGCAAGCGCATGACGGCATGGCGGGACATGCCCGCCGGGGGTAGCCCGCGAGGGCTGCGCCGGGCGGCCCCATGTAAAGGAGAAACTGGGTGGCACGCATCGGAGACGGTGGGGACCTGCTGAAGTGCTCGTTCTGCGGGAAGAGCCAGAAGCAAGTCAAGAAGCTCATCGCCGGTCCTGGCGTGTACATCTGCGACGAGTGCATTGATCTCTGCAACGAGATCATCGAGGAGGAGCTCTCCGAGCCGTCCGAGTTCAGGTGGGACAGCCTGCCGAAGCCGCGCGAGATCTACGAGTTCCTCGACGCGTATGTGATCGGCCAGGAGAAGGCCAAGAAGTCGCTGTCCGTCGCGGTGTACAACCACTACAAGCGCATCCAGTCGGGCGGGGACCGGCCGGGCGAGGACGGCGTCGAGCTGGCCAAGTCCAACATCCTTCTGCTCGGCCCGACCGGTTCCGGCAAGACCCTGCTCGCGCAGACGCTCGCGCGGCTGCTGAACGTGCCGTTTGCGATCGCCGACGCGACGGCCCTGACGGAGGCCGGGTACGTCGGCGAGGACGTCGAGAACATTCTGCTCAAGCTGATCCAGGCGGCGGACTACGACGTCAAGAAGGCGGAGACCGGGATCATCTACATCGACGAGATCGATAAGATCGCCCGTAAGAGCGAGAATCCTTCGATCACCCGCGATGTCTCCGGCGAGGGCGTGCAGCAGGCGCTGCTGAAGATCCTCGAGGGCACCACCGCGAGCGTCCCGCCGCAGGGCGGCCGCAAGCATCCGCACCAGGAGTTCATCCAGATCGACACCACCAACGTGCTGTTCATCTGCGGTGGCGCGTTCGCCGGCCTGGAGAAGATCATCGAGCAGCGGTCCGGCAACAACGGCATCGGGTTCAACGGTGTGCTGCGGGTGCGGAGCAAGCACGTCACCGAGGACGCGTTCGCCGAGGTGATGCCGGAGGACCTGCTCAAGTTCGGCATGATCCCCGAGTTCGTCGGCCGGCTGCCGGTCATCACGAGCGTGCACAACCTCGACCGCGAGGCGCTCATCCAGATCCTCACCGAGCCACGAAATGCCCTGGTCAAGCAGTACAAGCGGCTGTTCGAGCTGGACGGCGTGGACCTGGAGTTCACCGCCGACGCGCTGGACGCCATCGCCGACCAGGCGAACCTCCGGGGCACCGGCGCGCGCGGCCTGCGCGCGATCATGGAAGAGGTCCTGATGTCGGTGATGTACGAGGTGCCGAGCCGCAAGGACGTCGAGCGCGTCGTGATCACCCGCGAGGCGGTGCTCGAGAACGTGAACCCGACGCTGGTCCCGCGTGACGTCGCCAGGAGGACACCCCGCGAAAAGTCCGCCTAGCTGGGCCGGAGCGTGTCCCCCCGGACTAAAAAAGTCCGTATTGCCCATGATCTGCGCTCATCCTCGGTAGCCTCGTGCTCATCAGCCATCTTGCGGTAGCGGAGTTCGTGTCGCGTCCGGGACCGCAGGCGCTGACATGACAACCGTCTCCGAGCGACGGGAAATTGAGCGCAGATGAGTGGTTGGGACACGCCCAGGCGATCCTGGGGCCCTCCTGACGAGCAGGCCGAAACGGGGCCTGAGGATCAGGGCTACCAGGGGGCGGGGCGGAGACCGTCCGGTGGCGGACTGCACAGGGCGCCGGGGCCCGCCGATGCGGGCGGGTTTCCCAGGCCTCCCGCGGATCAGCAGGACTTTCCGCCCACGGGTTACCAGGCACCCGGTCAGCAGGGCGGTGCGCAGGCGTTCCCGGCTCCCGGGCCGGATCCGCAGGGGTACGGCACACAGGGGTACGGCACACAGGCCTTCCCGGCCGGCGGTCCCGCCGGTCTCGACCAGCGGGGGTATGACCAGGGATATCAGGAGCGCACGGCGGGGGATGATGGCTTCCAGCTCGGGCGACGGCCGGCCGGGTACCGCCCCGGGGGCTTCGGCCAGCCCGAGCACGGTCAGCCCGAGCACCGCCAGCCCGGCATGGACAACCCGTCCGACTTCGGCCAGGCGCCCGCCGGCCAGCAACCCTTCGGCGGCCCGGGCTACGGCCAGAACGGCTTCGGCCAGGACGCCTATCGTCAGGACGCCTATCGTCAGGACGGCTTCGGTCAAAACGGCTTCGGTCAGGACGCCTACCGCCCGGACGGCGCGCCGCAGGGCCCCGGCGACCAGGGTTTCGGCGGCCAGGGCCCAGGCCAGCAGGGCTTCGGGCAGCAGCAGGGCTTCGCCGGTCCCGGCTACGAACAGCAGTACGGCCAGCAGGCCTACGGTCAGCAGGCTCATCGCGGGGACCGCGCGGGCTTCGAGGGACCGTCGGCGTACGACGCGCCGTCCGGCTACGACGCACCGTCCGCATACAGCGCCAGCGCCGCACCGTCCGCCTACGACGCGCCCTCCGGCTACGACGCGCCCTCCGCCTACGACGCGCCCTCCGGCTACGACGCGCCCTCCGGCTACGCCAGCCCTCCGGGCTACGAGAGCCCCGGCGGCTACGACAACGCGCCGGGCGGCTACCAGAGCCCCGGCGGCTACGAAGGCGCCAGCGGCTACGGCGGCAGGCCCGGCTACGGCGGGGCGGCCGGTTACGCCGACCCGGCCGGTTACGCCGACCCGGCCGGCGGTTACGGCGGCCCAGCCGGTTACCGCGGCCCGGCCGGCTACGACAGCCTTCCCGGCTACGACGAGCCGCCCGGCTACGACGGCCCGCCCGGGTCACGCGAGCGCGCTCCGGGCGACCGCGCACCGGGCTCCCGGTCCGCGCAGCGCTCGCTGCAGGGTCCGCCGAACCGCAGCCGGACGCTGGCCGGCGTCGCCGTCGGCCTCGTCGCCGCGGTCGGTATCACGGCCGCGGCCGTCTGGCTCACCCACAAATCGAGCGGAACGCCGTCCGCCACGCCCACGACAGCCGCTCCGAAGGGGGGCGGCGGCACCACGACGTCGGCCGGCGCCACGCGCTCGTACAGGCTGACGGCGAAGTCCACGGCGGGCGGCTTCCGCCGCGAGAAGAGCGTCCCGAAGTTCATCCAGGCGCAGACCGGCCTCGTCGCCTCCGAGGTCTCCGGCCGCGTCGAGCAGGCCGGGGTGGGTAAGGTCAAGTCGCACGTGGCGGCGGCGTACGTGCTCTCGGCCCGCAAGGCGGTCACCGTCGACGGGTTCAACGGCACGTTCACCCCGGCGGCGATCATCCAGGGCTTCGTCTCGATGACCCCCGGCGAGCGCATCGTGTCGGCCGGGCCGCACGGCGGCTCGATGGCGTGCGGCACCACGTCGGGCGCGAGCCTGTGCGTGTGGTCCACGAACTCCACGCTGGGCATCGTGCAGTTCTTCGGGCAGGGGAAGGCGATCGTGGTGCCGGACCCGGCCGCGATAGCGCTGAAGGTCAGGAACAGCGACGAGGTAAGGGCCCGTTAGTCACGCGCGCTCGCGGGAATCCGTAGACTCACGTGTCGTGACCAGTAGTGAGCCCACCGGGCTTCCGCCCCAGTACGCGCCGGCCGACGTGGAGGCCAGCCGCTACCAGCACTGGGAGAAGGCCGGGTACTTCACGCCCGCGCCGCCGGGCGAGACGGACGACGGCATCCCGGCGTTCTCCATCGTCATCCCACCGCCGAACGTGACGGGCTCACTGCACATCGGCCACGCACTCGACCACACGCTGATCGACACGATCGTGCGCCGCCGCCGCATGCAGGGCTACCGGACGCTGTGGGTGCCCGGCATGGACCACGCCGGCATCGCCACCCAGAACGTGGTCGAGCGCGAGCTCGCCAAGGAGGGCCTCAGCCGCCACGACCTGGGCCCCGACCGGTTCGTCCAGCGGGTCTGGCTGTGGAAGGCGGAGTCCGGCGGGAAGATCCTGGGCCAGATGCGCCGCCTGGGCGACAGCGTGGACTGGACCCGCGAGCGGTTCACGATGGACGAGGGATTGTCCCGCGCCGTTCAGACAATCTTCAAGAGCCTCTATGACGACGGCCTCATCTACCGCGCCGAGCGCATCATCAACTGGTGCCCGCGCGACCTGACCGCGCTGTCCGACATCGAGGTCGACCACCTCGACGACGAGGGCGAGCTGACGTCCATCCGGTACGGGGACGGCGAGGACTCCATCGTCGTCGCGACCACGCGCCCGGAGACGATGCTCGGCGACACCGCGGTCGCGGTGCACCCGGACGACGAGCGGTACCGGCACCTGATCGGCCGCGAGGTCGAGCTGCCGCTGACCGGGCGCCGCATCCCGGTCATCGCCGACGACCACGTCGACCCCGCGTTCGGCACCGGCGCCGTGAAGGTCACCCCGGCGCACGACCCGAACGACTTCGAGATAGGCCAGCGCCACGGCCTGCCGAGCGTCACGATCATGGACACCCGCGGCGAGATCACCGCGCACGGCCCGTTCGATGGGCTGGACCGGTTCGAGGCGCGGCCCGCGGTCGTGCGGGCCCTGCGCGAGCAGGGCCGGATCGTCAGCGAGATCCGGCCGTACGTGCACGCCGTCGGCCACTGCAGCCGCTGCGGGACGGTCGTCGAGCCGCGCCTGTCGCTGCAGTGGTTCGTGCGCGTCGCCCCGCTCGCCAGGGCCGCGGGCGACGCCGTGCGCGACGGCCGCGTCCGGCTGCACCCGCCGGAGATGAACGCACGCTACTTCGGCTGGGTGGACAACATGCACGACTGGTGCATAAGCCGTCAGCTCTGGTGGGGGCACAGGATCCCCGTTTATTACGGACCAAACGGAGATGTGCGCTGCGTCGGCCCGGACGAGAACCCCCCGGAGGGCTGGACCCAGGACCCCGACGTGCTCGACACGTGGTTCTCCTCCGCGCTGTGGCCGTTCTCCACGCTCGGCTGGCCGGAGGACACGGCCGACCTGCGCGCGTTCTACCCCACCAGCGTGCTCGTCACCGGCTACGACATCCTGTTCTTCTGGGTGGCGCGGATGATGATGTTCGGGCTGTACGCCATGCGCGACCGGCCGCCGCCGGACGCCGTGCCGTTCCGGGTGGTCGCGCTGCACGGCCTCGTCCGCGACCAGTTCGGCAAGAAGATGTCCAAGTCACGCGGCAACACCGTCGACCCGCTTGACTGGATCGACCGTTTCGGGGCGGACGCCCTCAGGTTCACCCTCGCCCGCGGCGCGACGCCCGGTGCCGACGAGGCGATCAGCGAGGACTGGGCCGCGGGGTCGCGCAACTTCTGCAACAAGCTGTGGAACGCGACCCGCTTCGCCCTCATGAACGGCGCCCGTGTTCCGGAGGCGGGAAGCCACCGTCCGTTCGGTGACCCAAAGACCTCAGCTGGAGCCAGCCGGTCAGCGGATTCGCTCGATGTGCCGGAGCGGTGGATCCTCTCCCGGCTCTCGAGCGTGATCGCCGAGGTCGACGGGCTGCTGGAGCAGTTCGAGTTCGGCAAGGCCTGCGAGGCGCTCTACCACTTCGCCTGGGACGAGTTCTGCGACTGGTACGTGGAACTGGCCAAGGTCCCGCTGGCGTCCGGGGACGAACGGGCGGCCGGGGCGGCCCGCGACGTGCTCGGCTTCGTGCTGGATCAGACGCTCAAGCTGCTGCACCCGGTCATGCCGTTCGTGACCGACGAGCTGTGGACGGCCCTGACCGGGGACGACTCGGTCATGGTGGCGCCCTGGCCGGCGTTCTCGTTTGCCGACCCGGGCGCCGAGGCCGAGATGGCGTCGGTCATGCGGCTGGTGACGGAGATCCGCCGGTTCCGCTCCGACCAGGGGCTCCGCCCCGGGCAGCGGGTGCAGGCCAGGCTGGCCGGCCTCGCCGGCGGCCCGCTCGCCGGGCACGAGGCGAGGATCCGCGCGCTGCTGCGCCTGGTCCCTCCGGAGGAGGGTTTCACCGTCTCGGCCTCGCTGGTGGCGGAGGGCGTCACGGTCGAGCTCGACCTCGCCGGGACCGTCGACGTCGCCGCCGAGCGGCGGCGGCTGGAGAAGGACCTCGCGGCGGCGCGCAAGGAGGCCGCGCAGGCCTCGGCCAAACTGGGGAACGAGTCGTTCACCGCCAAGGCGCCGGCCGAGGTGGTGGCCAAGACCCGCCAGCGCCTCGAGACCGCCGAGTCCGACATCACCCGCCTCGAACAGCGCCTGGCCGCCCTCGCGTAATCTGGCTGGATGGAGACCGGGGAGCGGCTGCGCGAGGTCGAGCGCGAGATCGCCGCGCGGCGGCCCGAGCACGCGATCTCGCCGACGCTCGACCGGATCGCCATGCTCACCGGCCTGCTCGGTGACCCGCAGCGCGCCTGCCCGGTCATCCATGTCACGGGCACCAACGGCAAGACGTCGATGACGCGGATGATCGACGCGCTGCTTCGCGAGCGCGGGCTGCGCACCGGGCGGTTCACCAGCCCGCACCTGGTCTCCATGCGGGAACGGATCGCCATCGACGGCCAGCCCATCGGGGCCGAGCGGTTCACCGGCCTGTACGAGGAGATACTTCCGTATGTTCGGCTGACCGACGAGAAGCAGCCTGTGCCGCTGTCGTTCTTCGAGGTGCTGACGGGGATGGCGTTCGCCGCGTTCGCGGACGCGCCGGTGGACGTCGCGGTCATCGAGGTCGGGCTGGGCGGAAGCTGGGACGCGACCAACGTCGCCGACGGGATGGTCGCCGTGGTCGGCCCGGTCGCGATGGACCACATGAACTACCTCGGCGACACCCTCGAGGAGATCGCGGGGGAGAAGGCCGGCATCATCAAGGCGGGCGCGGTGGCCATCCTGGCGCAGCAGCCGGTGCCGGCCGCGGAGGTGCTGATGCGCCGCGTGGCCGAGGCCGGCGCGAGCGTGGCCCGGGAGGGCATCGAGTTCGGCGTGATCGGCCGCGAGCTCGCGGTCGGCGGCCAGCAGCTCACGCTGCGCGGGCTGCGCGGCACCTACGACGAGGTGTTCCTGCCGCTGTTCGGCGCCTACCAGGCGGGCAATGCGGTGTGCTCGCTCGCGGCCGTCGAGGCGTTCGCCGGCGTCGGCGGGGGCGCGGACCCGCTCGCCGGCGCAGACGGGCTCGCGGCCCCGGGCGGTGCCGTGCTCGACCCCGCGCTGGTGCGCGACGCGTTCGCCAAGATCAGCTCGCCCGGGCGGCTGGAAGTGCTGCGCCGAAGCCCGACCGTCATCGCCGACGCCGCGCACAACCCCGCCGGCATGGCCGCCACCGTCGAGGCTCTGCTCGAGTCGTTCTCCCTCACCCGGCTCGTCGGCGTGCTGGCGGTCAGCGAGGACAAGGACGTGGCCGGCCTGCTGGAGGAGCTGGAGCCGGTGCTCAGCGACATCGTGGTGACACGCAACTCCTCCGCCCGCTCGATGGCACCCGAGCGGCTGGCGGAGATCGCGGCGGAGATCTTCGGCGAGGACCGGACGCGGGCAGCCGACCGGCTGGACGACGCGATCGAGATCGCGGTGGCGATCGCCGATGAGCCATCCGGCGACGACCTGCCGGGCGGCAGCGGCGTGCTCATCACCGGCTCCGTGATCACCGCGGGCGACGCCCGGCTGCTGCTGGCGCCCGGCGTGCCCGCGGACGCACCCGAACCGCCCGCCGGAACGCCGGCCCGGCACTCCTTCACGGTCGGGGATCTTTCATGAGCGGCCCGGCCGGGCGATGCGCGCGGGCCCCGCGCGCCAGCGCTTCGCCGCCGCGCGCCAGCGCTTCGCCGCCGGGCGGAGGGCGGCCATGAGGCGGCTGTGCGGGACCGTGCTGATCATGGAGGCGATCGTCATCGGCCTCGCGATCCCGGTCGCCATCGCGGTCGAGCACGCGCACCGCGGCGCCTGGGTCGGCGGTGCCCTGGCGCTGGCCGCGGTGCTGCTCAGCGGCCTGGTCGGCCGCCCGGGCATGGGCTGGGCGCTCGTCGCCGGCAGCGTGCTGCAGGTTCTGGTGATCGCCGCGGGCGTCGTCGTGCCCGCGATGTACGTCCTCGGCGTGATCTTCACGGCGCTGTGGGTCACCGGCATCTGGCTTGCCCGCAAGGTCGAGCGCGAATCCGCCCAGCGCGCGCCGCACCCAGCCCCCTAACCCCGCACCCCAGCCCTA
>JAFAZE010000135.1 GCA_019239975.1 Streptosporangiaceae bacterium | reverse complement strand
GGTACGGCCGGTGGGGCGGGTGGGGGGGTTATGGGGTGGTGGTCATGGCGGGGGTGGTGGCCTCGGCGGGTGAGGGCGTTTGGAGGGGGAAATGGCAGGCGGCGACGTGGCCGGGTCCGAAGGAGCGTAGCTTGGGCTCCTCGGCGGCGCAGAGCTCCTGGGCGTACGGACAGCGGGTACGGAAACGGCAGCCGGACGGCGGGGTCACCGGGCTCGGCAGCTCGCCCTTGATGCCCACGCTGTCCCTGGCCTTCTGCGCGTCCGGCTCGGGGACCGGGATCGTGGCGATGAGGCCGGCCGTGTAGGGGTGCGCCGCGCGCTGGTAGATGTCCTCGCCGGACCCCAGCTCGACCAGCTTGCCCAGGTACATCACGCCGATGCGCTCGGCCATGTACTTGACGACCGCCAGGTCGTGCGAGATCACGACGTAAGTAAGTCCGTGCGCGGCCTGCAGCCGCTTCATGAGGTTGAGCACCTGCGCCCTGATCGACACGTCGAGCGCGCTCACCGGCTCGTCGGCCACGATGACCTTCGGGTTCAGCGTGAGCGCGCGCGCCAGCCCGATCCGCTGCCGCTGACCGCCGGAGAACTCGTGCGGGTAGCGCTCCACCGCGTTGCGCGGCAGGCCGACCTCGGCGAGCAGCTCGAAGACCCGGTCCTGCTGCGACTTCCGGCCGCCGATGCCCTGGATGACCAGGGGTTCCCGGATGATCGAGCCGACCCGCATCCGCGGGTCCAGCGAGGAGTAGGGGTCCTGGAACATCAACTGCAGATCGCGGCGGATTCGGCGCAGCTCACCGCCGCGCAGCCGGGCCACATCCTTTCCCTCGAGGGTCACGGAGCCGGAATCGGGCCGCTCCAGCGCCACCACCATCTTGCCGATCGTGGTCTTCCCGCATCCGGATTCCCCGACCAGGCCGAGCGTCTGCCCGGCCGGAACCGAGAAGGACACCCCCGAGACCGCTTTGACGCTGCCCACCCTGCGCTGCAGGACCGCGCCCGCGGTGACGGGGAACTCCTTCACCAGGTCGCGCAGGACAAGCAGCGGGGTTCCGGGCGCCGCCGCGGCCGGGCCTGCCGGCCGGTCGCTGGCCACGATGCCGATCGGCCGCTGTGCGGCGCCATCGCCCTGGGGGCCTGCGGCCGCGTCGCCTCCGGGAGCGGTGGCCGCGTCGCCTCCGGGAGCGGTGGCCGCCTCGCCTGCGGGAGCGGTGGCGGCGGACGCGCTGCCGGGGGTGGCAGCCTCACCAGGCGCTGCGGGCTCGCTGGGTGCTCCCGCCGCCGACGTGGCCGGCTCGGGGGAGGCGGGACTCCTGGCCGATGTCGCGGGTGCGTCAAATGCGGCCATCGTTGGATCGGCGGGCACCACCGTCTCGGGCACGGCCACGTCGGGCACGGGCTCAACGCCGGCTGCGGCCTCCGTCACGCCGCCGGCCAGGCCGGTGTCCTCGGCGGACGGGCCGCCGGCTCCGACGGTGGCGAGCACCAGCGGGCCGTCCACCGGGTGCCAGCAGGAGTACCTGTGATCGGGGGTCCTCCCGGCGAGCGGCGGCTCGGTTTCGCGGCACTTGTCGGTGGCACGCGAGCACCGGGCGGCGAACCGGCAGCCCGCCGGCGGGTGCGCCAGGTCCGGCGGCAGGCCCGGGATGGCGTGCAGCGCCTTGGCCGTGTCCTGGCCGAGGGTGGGAATGGAGGCCAGCAGCGCCTGCGTGTACGGGTGATGCATGCTGCGAAACAGCGTGCCGACGTCGGCGGTCTCCACGATCCGGCCGGCGTACATCACGTTGACCCGGTCGGCGTGCCCGGCGATGACGCCCATGTCGTGCGTGATGAGCAGCATCGCCATGCCCAGCCGCTCCTTGAGGTCCTGCAGCAGGGCGAGGATCTGCGCCTGGATCGTGACGTCGAGCGCGGTGGTCGGCTCATCGGCGATCAGCAGCCTGGGCTCGCACGCGAGCGCCATCGCGATCATCACGCGCTGCCGGAGCCCGCCGGACAGCTGGTGCGGGTAGTCGCCGAGCCGTTCCCGCGGCCGGGGCAGGCCGACCAGGTTCAGCACCTCGACCGCGCGGTCGAGCGCCTCGGCCTTGCCCACGCCGCGGTGCAGCCGGACCGGCTCGGCGACCTGGTACCCGATGGTCTTGGTCGGGTCCAGTGAGGTGAGCGGGTCCTGGAAGACCATCGCCACTTCGTTGCCGCGGATGCGGCGCATCTCCTCGTCCCTGAGGCCGACGAGCTCGCGGCCGTCCAGCTTGACCGAGCCGCCCACGATCGACCCGCCGGGCGGCAGCAGGCCCATGATGGACAGGCCGGTCATGGACTTGCCGCAGCCGGACTCGCCGACGATGCCCAGCGTCTCGCCGGCCTCGACGTGCATGTCGACGTTGCCGACCGCCTGGACGACCGAGCTGGTGAGCTTGATATGGGTGGACAGGTCCTGGATCTCGAGGACGGGGGCCATGTGGCGGATACCTCTCGCGGTTGGCTGCGCTGGCTCAGACATCGTGCTGGCTGACGGGGCTACCGGCGTCTCAGCCGCACGTCGAGCGAGTCGCGCAGCGCGTCGCCGATGAAGTTGAGCGCCATCACCGTCAGCACGATGCACGCGCCGACCGGGTAGATCAGCCACCAGTATCCGTCCGTCTGGTACTGGACCCCGTTGGAGAGCATGTCGCCCCAGTCCACGCTCGGGTAGTGCAGGCCGAAGCCGAGGAAGCCGACGTAGGACACGGCGAGGATGGCGTCGGCGACCTGGAAGGTGACGTTGACGATGACCACGCCGAGGGCATTGGGAATCAGGTGCCGGGTGATCAGCCGCGATCTGCCCGCTCCCGCCACGCGCGCCGCGGCGACGAAATCACGGACCCGGAGCGACAGCACCTCGCCGCGGACCAGGCGGGCCGGGAACAGCCAGGAGAAGCCCCCGATCACCAGGGACAGGGAGAGCACGGTGGCGCCGTACTTGACGGCGAGGATCAGCACCACGAACAGGAACGGGATCGACAGGAAGACATCCACCACGCGCATCATCACCGCGTCGGCGAACCCGCCGAGCAGCCCGGCGATCGCTCCCCACAGCGCGCCGATGACGATGGCGATGAACGCGGCGAAAAAGCCGATCTCCAGCGCCGCGCGGCCGCCCACCATGATGCGGCCGAGCTGATCGAAGCCGTTGGAGTCCGTGCCGAGCAGATGACTCGCGCTCGGGGCCTCGTTGGCGGCCGACAGACTGGTGTCGATCTGGTTGGTGTGATAGATCAGCGGCCCGATGAAGCTGAACAGGACGAAGAAGATGACGATGGCGAAGCCGATGACCGCCAGCTTGTTGCCGGCGAACTCGCGCAGCGCCAGCCGCCATCCGCTCTGCACCGCGCCGATCTCGCCGCCCTCGGGGACGAGAGCCGTGCCGGCCGCCTCAAGCGATGTTATTTGTCCGGCCACGAGTCCTCCTAGCTGCCGGTCGGTCAGACCAGCCGGATGCGCGGATCGGCGGCGGTCAGCGCGAGGTCCGCGACGAAGTTTCCGGCGACGACGAATACCGCGCCGATGAGCGTGTAGGCGAGCATCACCGGATAGTCGGCCTTACCCAGGCTGTCGAAGAAGAGCAGCCCGAGGCCCGGGTAGTTGAACAGATACTCCGTGATGAGGTTGCCGGCGAGGAGCAGCGGGATGCTCAGGCCGATCAGCGTGATCATCGGCAGGCAGGCGTTGCGCAGCAGATGCCGCAGCAGGACCAGCCGCTCGGGAAGCCCCTTGGCGCGCGCCACCTTGATGTAGTCCTGGGCGAGGACGTCCATGGCGGACGAGCGCATGTAGCGGGAGAAGCTCGCGACCGTGATGAGGGTGAGCGTGAGGACCGGCAGGAGCATGTCGTGCCAGTCCCCCATCACGGTGAGCAGTGACGTGGACTGGCTGGCCTCGAACCCGAGGACCGGCCAGGACAGCGCGAACACCTGGATGAGGATCAGCCCGAGGAAGAACACCGGCATCGAGTACGTGACGAACGCCACGCTCGTCGCCACGTTGTCCCCGATCGAGTTCCGCCTCACCGCCTGGAAGATCCCGAGCGGAACGGCGATCAGCAGCGCGAGCACCAGCGAGACCCCGGACAGGTAGACGCTGCGCGCCAGCCGCTCCTGGAAGAGCGCGAGCACCGTCTGGTTGTTCGCGTACGAGAAGCCCAGGTTGCCGTGCAGCAGGTTGTTGATGTAGCGCGCGTACTGCACGATGACCGGATCGTCATAGCCGTTCTGCTTGTTCCAGGCGGCGATCTGGGTCCCGCTGGCGCGCAGGCCCAGCACATCCCGGGCCGGCGACGGGTAGATCGCGTGGAGCAGGACGAAGATGGCGATCGAGACGCCGATCACCACGACGATGGATGTCCCCACGCGACGGATCAGATAGGAAATCACCGTCCGCACTCTCCCTTCGCGGCCCGGCCCGGCATTGGATCATGCAGCACAGGCCGCCGCGGCACTGCGCCCCTGCCACGCTGACGCCCCGGCCCCCGGTGTGCCACCGGGGAGGCCAGGGCAGGTACAGCGCTCACGCCGGAGCGGGTCACTTGGTGAGGTACCAGAACTCCGGCGTCGCGTAGTACTGGGTCAGGTTCTCGAAGGACTCGGGCGTCCCCGAGATGCTGGTCTTCCAGGCCCAGATGTAGTCCGGGGTCGGCTGGAACATGGCCGGCTGGTTCGCGGTGAGGAAGGACGCCTCCTTCTTCACCGCGGACGGGTCGCCGCTGGCGATCGACGCGTTGATCAGGCTGTCCGCCGTCGGGTTGCTGTAGTCGCCGATCTGGGTAGATCCACCGGTGTTGAACAGGCCGAACGTGGTGGCGTAGGGGTTCTCGGTCTCGCCGCCGAAGTCCTCCATCGCCCACTTGTTCTCGTTGGCCGGCGCCGCCGGGTCGTTGTAGTTGGTGATCATGTAGTTGAAGTTGCTCGACGACAGGCTGATCTCGATGCCCGCCTGCTTCGCCTTCGAGGCGAGGTCCTCGATCTGCTGCCCGATGATCGACGGGCTGGTGTTGTAGATCAGGTTGAACGCGAGCTTGGTGCCGGCCGGGATCCCGGCCCCGCACTGATTCGCGCCGGAGCCCGCGCTCGTGCAGGTGTCGGTGCCGTTCGGCGTCACCGTCCAGCCGTGTGCCTTCAGCAGGCTCACCGCGTCCGCGACGCTGAACGGGTACGGGTTGGTCGCCGCGTTCGCGGGCAGGTACGGGCTCTGCGGATAGGCCGGGATCGGCCCGTAAGAGGGGTCGCCCGCCCCGAAGAAGAACGCCTTGATGTACCCCTCCTGGTCCTCCAGGTGGGCCATCGCCTGCCGGAAGTACAGCTGTCCGGCGATCGCGTTGAAGTGGCCGGTGGTGTCCTTGAAGTTGTAGTTCACGAAGTTCATACCGAAGTCCGGCATGCCGAAGACGTTGTAGCCGAGCCGCTTCACCACCGGGATCTGCGGCACGTCCGTCTGCGGGATGTAGGCGATGTCGATGCTGCCGGCCTTGACGGCGTTGAACTCGGCGGTGTCCGAGGTGAACGGGACGCCCTGGAAGTTGGACATCTTCGCCGCGTGCGGGCCCCCGTAGGCGGTGTTCGGCACCAGCGTGAACGCGCCGGTCGTCGCGTTGAACGCGGAGATCTTGTAAGGTCCGTCCACGATCTGCCACAGCGGGTTGGTGGCGTAGGTGTTCACCGACTTGTTCTGCGCCATCAGGAAGTTGTAGATCTTCGTGGCGTTGGCCGGCTTGGTGAAGTCGATGATGGGGCCGTTCACCGAGTCCTTCGACCAGGCGTGCGCCGGCAGCGGGTTCGTGGGGCCCGCGTAGGAGAGGATGTCGTCGGTGAACCAGCTCGGGTTGACCGGGCCGGACAGGCTGAGCACAAGCGTGCTGGAGCTCGGCGTGGACGCGCTGACCACGTCATCGGGGAAGTGACCGGGCACGTACGCGGGCCAGTTCGACGGGCTCTCCTTGACCGCCGCCTTGATCATGTCGATGTCGAACAGCACGTCCTTCGACGTCAGCGGCTGGCCGTCCGACCACTTGAAGGCGGACTTCACGGTGATCGTGACGGTCTTGTCCCCGTTGGAGAAGGTCGGCGGGTTCGCCAGGCTCATCGACGGGACGAGCTCAGGCGTCACGCCGTTCTGCGTCCAGTACAGCGGGCGCCACATATCCCACGAGAACGACTGCTCGTTGTAGACCGAGTTGTTGGCCGAGTTGATGACCGGGAAGATGAAGTTCGGGACCGTGCCCGGGCCGAGCGCCCAGGTGATCGTCCCGGCCTTCTCCGTTCCCGTCGCGGCTGCCGGCACCGACCCGAGCCCGCCGGGGAGGGTGATCGCTCCATTGCCCCCGCCGCCCCCGCTGTTGCTGCTGCTGGAGCACGCGCTGAGCACGGCGAGCCCGGCGACAGCGAGGAAGACGCCGGCGGCCCGCAGTGACATGAGCCTCATGAGCGACCTCCCCGGTGGACAGGAACACATCTCGGCTTGGGCCCACCGGGTGAAGCGGCCGGTTGGCATGCAGTATCCAGGCCGCGGGTTCGTGCTCGGCTCATCGGTTGTCGCCCTTCATGAATGGTGTCGCCGGCTGCAAGTCACCGGTCGGTAAGTTAGCGGCAGCGTAGACGCACCGGGGTAGCGATCTCCCTGCAAAAAAGTCACAAATTGCCATCGATCCTGGTGAGGGAGGCGCAGGAATCACTTGGCTACTACTGGCATGTTTCGGTTATATGGCATGAGAGAAACACATAAGTAACATTGGTAACATAGACCTCTGAAATGACTGCCTGACCGCCGATCGCGCGGAGATCCTACGGGAGAACCGGCACGGCGCGCGAAGAACTGCGGCGGACACGTCGCCCGCTCAACTGCCGGGGGCGACCGGGCGCGCCGAGCGAGACTCGAAAACCATTAGCCAGGAGAAGCGGGACCTGGGACAATGACCCGCTCCCGTTCGGAATAATCCAAATGATCACTCCCGGTAGTCACTTACGCGGCGCCCGGGGGCTACGGCGGGACCTCAGCGGAAGATGACGGTACGGTGGCCGTGCAGCAGGATGCGATGCTCGGCGTGCCATCGCACCGCGCGGGCCAGCGCGATCCGCTCCGCGTCGCGGCCGATCGCGGCGAGGTCTTCCGGGGCGTACGCGTGGTCGACCCTGACGACTTCCTGCTCGATGATCGGGCCCTCGTCCAGGTCCGCCGTCACGTAGTGCGCGGTCGCGCCGATCAGCTTCACGCCGCGGGTGTGTGCCTGCTGGTACGGCCGCGCGCCCTTGAAGCTCGGCAGGAACGAGTGATGGATGTTGATGATGCGGCCGGGCAGCTTCTCGCACAGCTCCGCCGAAAGGATGCGCATGTACCGGGCGAGCACTACGAAGTCGATCCGGAGCTCCGCGATGAGCTCGAGCAGCCGCTCCTCAGCCAGCTCCTTCGACAGCGGTTCTCCCGGCCGCATGCCGGGCTGCACCGGAATGTGCTCGAACGGCACGCCGTGCGCGGCGGCGAGCCCGGCGAGGTCGGTGTGGTTGCCGACCACCAGCGGCACGTCGATGTTCAGCGCCTCGGCGGTACGCCGGTACAGCAGGTCGTTCAGGCAGTGCCCGGCCTTCGACACCATGATCAGCGCGCGGGGCCGGACCGCCGTGTCGTGAAGCTGCCAGTCCATGCCGAACTCGGACGCCACCTCGGCGAACCCCCGGGCGAGGTCGTCGCGGCTGACGGGCGGAGCGCCCTCCGCTGCGGGAAGCGCCTCGACGTGCACCCGCATGAAGAAGCGGCCGGCGATCCGGTCCCCGAACTGCTGGCTGTCCAGGACGTTGCAGCCAGTGCGGTGCAGGTACGCGGCGACCGCGTGCACGATGCCGACCCGGTCGGCGCAGGACAGCGTCAGTACGTACTCCATCAGCCCCCCACCGCGTGCACGCCGCCGTCCACGTGAACGATCTCGCCGGTCGTCGCCGGGAACCAGCCGGACATCAGCGCCACGCAGGCGCGGGCGGCCGGCCCGGGGTCGGTGATGTCCCAGCCGAGCGGCGCCCGGCCGTTCCACACTTCCTCGAACCGCTCGAAACCCGGGATGGACTTCGCCGCCATCGTGCGCAGCGGCCCGGCCGCCACCAGGTTCACCCGGATGCCCTTCGGGCCCAGGTCACGGGCGAGATAACGGGCGCACGACTCCAGGCCGGCCTTGGCCACGCCCATCCAGTCGTAGCCGGGCCACGCCACGCTCGCGTCGAAGTCCAGGCCGACGACCGACCCGCCGCGGCCCATCAGCGGCATCGCGGCGGTGACCAGGGACTTCAGCGAGTAGGCGGACACATGCACGGCGGTCGCGACGTCCTCCCATGGGGTGTCAAGGAAGTTGCCGCCCAGCGCGGTCTGCGGGGCGAAGCCGATGGCGTGCACCACCCCGTCGAGGCGGTCGACGTGAGCGGCGGCCCGCTCGGCGAGTGACGCCAGGTGGCCGCCGTCGGTGACGTCGAGCTCGAGCACCGGCGCGGTCGTGGGCAGGCGCTTCGCGATCCGCTCCACCAGGCTCATCCGGCCGAACCCGGTCAGCACCACGGTGGCGCCCTCCTCCTGCGCCACGCGCGCCACGTGGAAGGCGATCGAGGCGTCGGTCAGCACGCCGGTGACCAGGATCCGCTTCCCCTCGAGGATTCCCATCACGTTCCCGCTTCCGTGGTGATCAGCATGTTCCCAACCCTGCCCGCTCCAGGGCCGCTAGCTGAATGATCGCCGGCATGAACCTTCCCGCCGGCTTTTGTAGCATCCGGACAAGTGCTTGCCCCTGCGGGGACGCCCCCGCCGCGGAGCGGCGGCTCCGCGAGGGCCACGGAGCGGCGGCTCCGCGAGTCAATGACCCATGCCGAGGCCGCCGTCGACCGGGATGACCGCGCCGTTGACGTACGCGGCCTCCGGCCCGGCCAGGAACGCGACCGCCCCGGCGACCTCGTCCGGCGCGGCGAACCGGCCGGCCGGGATGGCCGCCAGGATCGCGGCCCTCCGGTCGTCCGGGAGCACCGCCGTCATGTCGCTTTCGACGAACCCCGGCGCGACCACGTTGGCGGTGACCCCGCGGGAGGCGAGCTCCCTCGCCAGCGACCTGGCCAGGCCGACCAGGCCCGCCTTGGACGCGGCGTAGTTGGCCTGGCCCGCCGAACCGTACAGGCCGACCACCGAGGAGATGAAGATGAGCCGCCCGCGGCGCATCCGCATCATCGGCCGCACGGCCCGCTTCGCCACGCGGTAGGCCCCGGTCAGGTTGGTGTCCACGACGCCGGTGAAGTCGTCCTCCTTCATCAGTGCCAGCAGCTGGTCCTGGGTCACGCCGGCGTTCGCGACGAGCACCTCGACCGGCCCCTGGTCCCCCTCGACAGCGGCGAACGCCTCGTCCACGCTCGCGCTGTCGCGCACGTCGCACGGCACCACGTTCAGGCCCGCGACCGGCCCGCCGGACCGCGACGTCACCGTGACGTTGTCCCCGCCGGCCGCGAGCTTGCGCGCGATGGCGAGCCCGATACCCCGGTTTCCGCCGGTCACCAGCACGCTGCGCCCCATGTCGGCCTCCTTGTCGTGTTTCCTTTTAGCTCGCATCGTCCGCCATCAAGTACGCACCGGCCGCTAGCGGACGATGCTCACCGTCGGTCGCTCCATCCTCGCCACGCGAGAGTACCCGCCGTGCCGCCCGGGCCGGGAAAGGCATGACTGGTGAGATAGGTTTTGGTGTCGTGGAAGACAGCCCAGCAAGGATCGACCCGGAGTTCACGGCCCTCCCGCTGAGGGAACTCGCCGACGCGGCGCTCGGCCAGGCGAAGGCGCTCGGCGCCGGGCACGCCGACTTCCGCGCCGAGCGGATCCGCGGCCAGCGCATCGGCCTGTCGGACGCGAAGCTGCAAACCCTTTCCGACGCCGACGACAGCGGCCTCGCGGTGCGCGTCGTCGTGGACGGGACCTGGGGCTTCGCGTCCGCGGTCGACCTGACGGCGCAGGCCGCGGCCGAGGCCGCGCGCGTGGCGGTCGAGGTCGCCAAGGTCGCCGCCGCGATGAACACCGAACGCATCGAGCTCGCCCCCGAGCCCGCGTACGGCGACGTCGCCTGGATCTCCGCCTACGACATCGACCCGTTCGAGATCAGCACCAAGGAGAAGGTGGACCGGCTGGCGGAGTGGAGCGCCGGGCTGCTCGCCCACGACGCGGTGACCCACGCGGACGCGTCGCTGCTGGCGGTCAAGGAGTGCAAGTTCTACTCGGACGGCTCCACAACCGCCACCCAGCAGCGGGTCCGGGTCCACCCGCAGGTCACCGCCGTCGCGGTCACCCCGGACGGCCGCTTCGACGACATGCGCACGCTCGCCCCGCCGGCCGGCCGTGGCTGGGAGTACCTCACCGGCACCGGCTGGGACTTCCCCGCCGAGTTGGCCGAGCTCCCCGAGCTCCTCGCCGCCAAGCTGGCGGCGCCCACCGTCAAGGCGGGTCCCTACGACCTGGTGATCGACCCGTCCAACCTGTGGCTGACCATCCACGAGTCGATCGGGCACGCGACCGAGCTGGACCGGGCGCTCGGCTATGAGGCGGCCTACGCCGGCACCTCGTTCGCCACCATGGACAAGCTCGGCAGCCTGCGGTACGGCTCCCCGGTGATGCACGTCACCGGGGACCGCACCGCGGCGGGTGGCCTCGCCACCGTCGGCTACGACGACGAGGGCGTGGCCGGACAGTCCTGGAACCTGATCTCCGGCGGGGTGCTCACCGGCTATCAGCTCGACCGGCGGATGGCGCAGCTGAAGGGCTTCGGCCGCTCGAACGGCTGCGCGTTCGCCGACTCCCCCGGCCACATGCCGCTGCAGCGGATGGCCAACGTGTCGCTGCAGCCGTCCAGCGGCGGCCTGTCGACATCGGAGCTGATCGCCGGGGTGGACGAGGGCATCTACATCGTCGGCGACAAGAGCTGGTCCATCGACATGCAGCGTTACAACTTCCAGTTCACCGGCCAGCGGTTCTTCCGCATCTCCCGCGGGCGGCTGGCCGGCCAGCTCAAGGACGTCGCCTACCAGGCGACGACGACGGACTTCTGGAACTCCATGGAGGCCGTCGGCGGCCCGCAGACCTACCTGCTCGGCGGCGCGTTCAACTGCGGAAAGGGCCAGCCCGGCCAGGTGGCGCCGGTCAGCCACGGCTGCCCCGCCGCGCTGTTCCGCGGCGTGCGGATACTCAACACTGCGGAAGAAGGGGCGGCGTAATGCCGAACGAGCATTCCCCCCAGGAAACGGTCGAGCGGGCGCTGGCGGCGTCGAAGTCCGACGACTGCGTGGTGATCGCCGAGGAGACGTCGACCGCCAACCTGCGCTGGGCCGGCAACACGCTGACCACGAACGGCGTGGCGTCCACCCGAAGCCTCACGGTGATCGCGATCCAGCGCCGGGCCGAAGGCGCGGCGGCGGGCGTTGTCTCCAGGTCGGGTGTCCGCGACGACCAGGTCGAGGATGTCGTGCGGGAAGCCGAGAAAGCCGCCGCCGACGCCTCGGCCGCCGAGGACGCGAACGAGCTGCCCGGCCAGGAGAGCCACGAATCGTTCGGTACAAATAATTACGGTCTCAGCTGGGATGAGCCGGCCAGCCAGACAGAGATCGGGGTACTGCGCGAGTTCGCCGCGCAGCTCGGCGGGACGCTGCGCGCGGCGGATAGCGCGGGCCGCAAGCTGTACGGGTTCGCCGAGCACGAGGTGGCCTCCGCCTTCCTCGGCAGCTCGGCCGGGCTGCGGCTGCGGCACGACCAGCCCGCGGGCCGGGTGGAGCTGAACGCCAAGTCGCCGGACATGACCCGGTCCGCCTGGGGCGGCCTGGGCACCCGCGACTTCACCGACGTCGACGTCCTCGCGCTCGACGCGCGCCTCGCCGTGCAGCTGGAGTGGGCGAAGCGGCGGACCGACCTGCCGGCCGGCCGGTACGAGACGCTGCTGCCGCCGACCGCCGTGGCCGACCTGATGATCTACCTGTACTGGTCGGCGGGTGCGCGGGACGCGGCCGACGGGCGGACCGTGTTCAGCAAGCCGGGCGGCGGCACGCGGGCAGGCGAGTCGCTCACCCCGCTGCCCGTCACACTGCGGAGCGACCCGCTGTTCCCTGGGCTGGAGTCCGCGCCGTTCGTGATCGCGCACGCGTCCGGGCGTGACTCGTCGGTGTTCGACAACGGGCTCCCCGTGCCGGCCACGTCCTGGGTCGCCGACGGCGCGCTCAGCGCCCTGCACTCGAGCCGGTACTCGGCCCGGCTGGCCGGGCTGCCTGTGACGCCGCCGGCCGGCAACCTGATCTTCTCCACGTCCGGCCCGTCGGCGCCGTCGCTGGAGGAAATGATCGCGTCGACGCGCCGCGGGCTGCTGCTGACCTGCCTGTGGTACATCCGCGAGGTCGACCCGCAGACGCTGCTGCTCACCGGGCTCACCAGGGACGGCGTGTACCTCGTGGAGAACGGCGAGGTGACCGGCGCGGTGAACAACTTCCGGTTCAACGAGTCGCCGGTGGCGATGCTGGCGCGGCTCGCCGAGGTAGGCGAGACGGTCCCGGCTCTCCCCCGCGAATGGGGCGACCACTTCAACCGCGCCGCGATGCCCCCGGTGCGCGTCGAGGGCTTCAACATGTCCTCGGTCAGCCAGGCGAGCTAGCACCCGTACCCGGCTGACCGGGGCACCCGTACCCGGCTCACCGGGGCACCCGTGCCCGGCTCACCGGGGAAAGATCGGACCCCGCTGGTCGTGGTGCAGACCCCGGCGGCTTACGGTAGAAGCGTGAGGATTGGTTACCCCGGGCGAGGGCAGCATGTGCACCTGGTGACGCAGGCGCGCCGGCCCATGTCCGAGGACATCACGTACCGGCAGCACCGGTATCTGCTCATGATGGGCATCCGCGGGGTATGTTTCGTGGTGGCGATCATCATGTTCGTCAACCACCTCGGCTGGCTTACCGCGATCCCCGCCGTCGGCGCGATCTTCATTCCTTATTTTGCCGTTGTCTTCGCCAACGGCGGTCGCGAACCTGACAACGTTCGCGGCTTCAGGGAGTATCAGCCAAACTTGCCGACGCGTCGCGAAAACCCTCCTGACCAGGCAGAATCAAACGGATATTCGCAGCCAGGTAGCCACGGGTAACAGTGGTTGACCGACCGGTCGGAAATGACGCCCCCGAGATTCTGTGGCAATTGGGTCTTGACACAAGGGGGGGTGTTTCCGTGTACGATTCATATCGGTGCTCTGGTCCCCCGTCGGGGCACCGCTGCCGGCGTTCCGGGCCCCCGTCGGAACGCCGATGATTGCGACGCCGGGTGGTTTGCCCCCGTAGCCACCCGGCGTCGCCCTATGCTCGCCGCCCGCTGGGCGGCTGCGCCGGGGGCTCGCAGTGCTTGCCCGGGGGAACGACCCCCCGGAACCCCCCGCGGTGGCCCGCTCGTCTGAACGGTTCTCGGCGGTGGCCTTCTTCTCGCCGTGGTGGGGGCTCGCCTTTGGCGTCGCTGGGTGGCTTGGGCCACTGTGGGCAGGGGTCTTGTGGGTTGGGTGTTGGCTTGGTGAGGGGGTTTGGGTGCGATCTGGGTTGTTATAACAACACGGAGTGCACCCAAAGGGTGGGGCTCGCCTTCGGCGTCGCGGCGTGCGGCGAGGGGGGCGCCTTCGGCGTCGCGGCGTGCGGCGAGGGGGGCGCCTTCGGCGTCGCGGCGTGCGGCGAGGGGGGCGCCTTCGGCGTCGCGGCGTGCGGCGAGGGGGGCGCCTTCGGCGTCGCGGCGTGCGGC
>JAFAZE010000063.1 GCA_019239975.1 Streptosporangiaceae bacterium | reverse complement strand
GCTGTCCCTAGTACGAGAGGACCGGGACGGACGAACCTCTGGTGTGCCAGTTGTTCTGCCAAGAGCACGGCTGGTTTGCTACGTTCGGAAGGGATAACCGCTGAAAGCATCTAAGCGGGAAGCTCGCCTCAAGATGAGGTCTCCCTCTGGGTTAACCAGGTAAGGCCCCCAGCTAGACGACTGGGTTGATAGGCCGGAGGTGGAAGCATGGCAACGTGTGGAGCTGACCGGTACTAATAGGCCGAGTGGCTTGGCTTCTACTCAGATTTGATTCATGCGTCCACTGTGCGGTTCCCGAGGTACGGTCGGGCTCGCGAAGCGAGTTGACACCTCAATAGAGTTTCGGCGGTCATAGCGAAGGGGAAACACCCGGTCCCATTCCGAACCCGGAAGTTAAGCTCTTCAGCGCCGATGGTACTGCGCGGGGGACCGCGTGGGAGAGTAGGACGCCGCCGGACATGCTCGAAGAGGGCCGCTCCCGTTAAGGTTGAGCGGCCCTCTTTTGTGTATGTACGGGGTAGGAGGTCGGGAATGATGGCCGATGGAGGCGGAGCCTCGCGGCGCGGCGGCGACGAAGGTGGGCGAGCAGGATCGGGCGGCGGCTCTGGTTCGGGGCGACGCGGCGGGAGCATGCGCCGCACCGAATCCGGGTTTGGGCGCGGGAACAGCGGTGCTCCCGGCGGCTCACGGGGCCGTCCCGCCCAGCCAGGGCGCCCCGCCCGAGCTGGCCGCGGTGTGCGGCCCCGCCGCGATGACCGTCCCGGCCAGGACGAACGGCGGGACGAGCGGCCAGGCGGGAACCGGTCGGCACGTCGTGACGACCGGTTCAGCCGTGACACCCCCGCACAGCGTGACTGGCGGACAGGGCGTCGCGGACGGCCTGCTCACGACCAGCGAGATCCCCGTGGTGTGGCAGCCCAGCGCGCCGCCGGAGCCCGTCGTGACTCCCGAGCTTCCCGCGACGCGCAAGCCGACTCACGAGTTCCCCGCGACACGCAAGCACGTAGCGACACGGAAAGCTTTCGCGGTGCAGGAGCCCGGCGCGACGGACGAGCCCGCCGTGACGCCGAACCCCGTCGCGATGCGCAAGGCCACGGTGATGGACGGGCCCAGCGCGGCCCACGCGAGCAGCGGGATAGACGCACACAGCGTGACGGACAGGCGCTGCGCAACAGAGGGGCAGGGACTTCCGGCGATGGTCCGCGCGCACCGGGCCGGCCCGGCGGTCAGCGAGCCGCAGGAGCGCCCGGCCTCACCCATCGCGGGCCTGAGGGGTCCGCTGTTCGCCGACAGCCGCGCGAAGGCTCCGGGGGCCTGACGCCGCTCCGAGGCTCCGCGGGCTCTCGCACGCGCGGCGGCTCCCCCAGCCTCCGGCCGCGCGGAGCCTCTGGGAGCTCCCAGTCGCGCGACCGCTCCGCGGGCCCAGTGTCGCCCGGCCGCCCCGCGGGCCCAGTGCCTCGTGGCCGTTCGGCCGCTCCCCAGCCGCGCGGGCGCGCGGGGGAGCCGCAGCCGCGCCGGCGTTCCGCGGGCCCGCAGATACCCGCCGGGGTCGAGGCGGAGCAGCTTCCCCGTGAAGCGCGCGCTCAGCTCGGCGGCCTGCCGGCGGACCTGGCCGACACGGTGGCCCGTTACCTGGTCGCCGCGGAGCTGGCCGAAGATCCGGAGCAGGCCTACGAGTACGCCCAGGCCGCCCGCGGGCTCGCGGCCAGGATCGGCGTCGTCCGGGAGGTAAGCGGGACGGCCGCATACCAGACCGGACGGTGGGCGGAGGCCCTGTCCGAGCTCCGCGCGGCAAGGCGGCTCACCGGCAGCGGCGAGGGGCTCGCGATGATGGCGGACTCGGAGCGCGCGCTCGGCAGGCTGGACCAGGCACTGGAACTCGTGCACAGCCGGGAGGCAGACCAGCTGAGCCGCCCAGCCCAGATCGAGCTGCGCATCGTGGAGTCCGGCATACGCAGGGATCAGGGGCTTGCCGACGCGGCCGTGCTTGCCTTGCAGGTACCCGAGCTCACCGACGGCCGGCTGCGTCCATGGTCGGCACGGCTGTTTTACGCCTACGCCGATGCCCTCCTGGCCGCGGACCGCACCGAGGCGGCCCGTGAGGCGTTCGCCCGGGCGGTAGCCGCCGACCCCGACGGTGAGACCGACGCGCAGGACCGCGTCGATGAGCTGGACGGGATCACCGTCGAGGACCTGGCCGAGCCGGACTCCGACGAGCCGGACGCCGACCATCTGGATGGCTACGAGCCCGACCGCTGAACGCGTCGTGGGCCAACCCGAGGCGCAGTTCGATCCGAACCTTCGGGTACCTTGACTGGGACGACGGCACCGAAACCATCATCCACCTTCCCGGCAATACATAAAGCCCGAGGCTAGCCTGAGCCACAGCTCAGGAAGGCCACGGCTCGGCCGTTCAGGAGGAAGACCCGGACCCGATCCGCTCCAGCCAGTGCATGATACCGCTCACGCTCGTCGCGGCACCGCCGACTCGCTCGAATTTCTCCGTGATCGAAGGATCGGCGCCCGGGCGCAGGGCCGCGTACCGCGACCTGGTCCGTTCCCTGACCATGGCGACGGCGTGGTCGAGATCGAGGCCCGCCTCGCGGGCCTCGCGCGTCCCGTCGACCCACACCCTGATCTCCTCAGCCGAACGCTCCAGCGTCT
This sequence comes from Streptosporangiaceae bacterium, assembly GCA_019239975.1. GTDB lineage: Bacteria > Actinomycetota > Actinomycetes > Streptosporangiales > Streptosporangiaceae > JAFAZE01. The sequence goes on along the minus strand of JAFAZE010000063.1, from coordinate 58,046 downwards.
GGAGTACCGCGTCCACCGGCCCGTAGTGGCTGAACAGCAGGCGGCTGGGCCGCAGCTCGCGGAATTTCCGCAGCGATGCCAGCGCGATGTCCAGATCGAAGTCAGGCGGCGGCGTCGCGGGCCGCAGGTCGCCGGTTTCCGGGATGTAGACGCCGGCCGCGTCCCCGACGTACAGGTCGCCGCTCGCCGAGTCGATCAGGCCCACGTGGTGTTTGGCGTGGCCGGGGGAGTAGTGGCTGTCGAGGCGCCGGCCGCCGCCCAGGTCTATGGTGCCGGTCTCGTCGAGAGCCCTGATGCGCTCCGCGGGAACCGGCGCGAGCGTGCCGAACAGCCTTTCCAGCGCGTCGCCGTAGACCGCTCGCGCGCTCGCCATCAGCCTGCTGGGATCGGCCAGGTGACGGGCCCCGCGCTGATGCACCACGATCTCCGCGGCCGGGAACATACCGGCGACGTCCCCGGCTCCGCCGGCGTGGTCAAGATGAATGTGCGTGACCACGACCGTGGCCAGGTCAGCGGGGCCGACGCCCAGTGCGGCAAGGGCGTCGCGTACGACGGGTGCGGACGGAGCGGTGCCGGTCTCCACCAGGCACGGCCGGTCGCCGCGAATCAGGTACCCGGCCGTGATGCCCCGGTATCCGGCCATTCGGGTGTCGATCTGGAACACGTCGTGGCCGAGGCCGGTGATATCGGTGGACCGGATTGTGGGAGAGTTTCCCGCGCTCGTAGCGGTGTCGTCACGCATCGGACTATTGTCCCAGACATAGGAGGAGGGGAGGACCCATGGATCTCATGCTGAAGGAGTACACCGCCGCCGCTGGGACCACCGTGGTCGAGGTCAGCGGCGAGATCGATGTCTACACGGCGCCCAGACTCCGGGAGAAGCTGATCAGCCTGGCCGATGCGGGCAGTTATCACCTGATCGTGGACATGGAAAGGGTTGAGTTCCTCGACTCGACGGGCCTTGGTGTCCTGGTCGGGGGCCTGAAGCGCGTCCGCGCGTACGACGGGGGTATCGACCTGGTCTGTACCCAGGGACGCATACTGAAGATCTTCCGTATCACGGGACTGAGCAAGGTCTTCGACATCTTCGACACGGTGGATGAGGCGGTGGCCGCTCATAACCCGGGCAGACCCGGAGGCCACCTGACCGTCGTCGACCCGGAGACATCCGACGCGCAGACATCCGACCTGAAGGCCGGTAATCCCGGGACAGAGGGAAAGACAGAGGGAAACTAGTCCTCGAAAGTGCGCAACACGAATCCGGTGCGCGGCTTGGGACCGAAGGACGTGGATTTGCGTGGTACCCGCTCGCCGTGCGCCGCGATCTCGCGAACTGCCGTGAACGAGATCGGATTCGAGATCACCGCCGTCCCGCCCGTGCCCGACGCGACGCGCACGGCGTCGGCCGCGTCATGGTAGATGAGTACGTCGCGCTCGTTGTCCTTGATTCCCCACACCCGGGCCAGGAGCAGCTCCTGGAGCACAGCGGTGTCCAGCCGGCACCAGCGCGGCGACGTGCCGGCCGGCATCGCTTCCGCAAGCTGCCGCGGATCCGGCTGGCTGAGCAGGTGGAATCCCGCGCCGCCGCCAAGCAGGAACGCCGTCCCGTCGCGGCCGGCCCCGGCAAGTTCGCGTAGCGCGCCGTCAAGGCCCTCAACGCTGACCGCGCTGACCGCGCTGTCAACGCTGACCGCGTGATCAACGTCGGGCGAGCCGACGGCGCCGCCGCCTCCGGGCAGCTCGCGCACGCTGAAGGCGCCCTTGGCGCGCTGAGCCGCACGGCCGGGCGGCAGGCCGGGCAGCACCCGGTGGATGGCGCCGAGCCGCGGCGGGTAGGCGGCGGAGTCCACGAGGAAGGCCAGGCCGTAGTCCCAGGATCCGGCGCCGCGTCCCGCGCGGTGCATCTCGTCCCGCAGCGCGCGGTACGCCGCGTACCGGTGATGGCCGTCCGCGATCATCGCGTGCCGTCCGCCCAGATCGGCCGCGATGGCGGCGTGCTCGGCCGGATCGGTGAGGCACCACAGCCGGTGCGTGACGCCGTCGTCGGTGACCGCCGAGATCAGCGGCGGCCGCCCGTCGGCGACGCGGTCCGTGATCTCCGCCGCCGTCACACCTGTCCCTGGGTCCGCGGCTTCCCTCCGGCCCTCGCCCGCGGAACCCGCGGAGCCCGCGGAGCCCGCCGGTCCCGGCCCGCCGTCGTACACCAGGAAGATCGGCTCGAGGTTGGCCCGGGTCGCGGCCATCAGCTCACGCCGCCCCGCCACGGGCCCGGGCATGACATTCTCGTGCGGCAGGATGCCCGCCGAATCCGGAGAGCCCACCCGCACCAGTCCGATCAGCCCGCGCTGCCGCCATCGGGACCCGCTCTGCTCGTAGACGTACAGAGCGGGAAGCGGGTCCCGGACCAGCACGCCGGAGGACAGCCACTCGCGCAGCCGCGACGCCGCGAGCTCGCCGTGCCCCGGCCCCGCGCCGCCTCCCCCCTCACCAGCCCCAAGGGCATTCTCACCTGACCCCGAGTCGCCGCGTCCATAGGTATCTTCACCGCGTCCACGGGTATCCTCACCGCGTCCAGGGCCGCCCTCAGCGGGATGATGGCCGTGACCCGCGCCCGGCAGGATGAGCCGGACGATGTTGTGCGGGTCCGCCTCCAGCAGGTGGTCAAGGATGGCCGCGCTGATCACGTCGTACGGTGGTGAGGTGACGTTTGCGATGCCGCTCACCCGGTCCCGGGCGTAGCGAACGCCGCGGAAGGGCGCCAGCACGAGGCCGGAATCACCGGCGGTCGGAAGGGTCTGCACACATGTCAGAAGGATCGAGCGGAAGCTGGGATTCCCGTCCGCAGGAAAACGTCCCCGGCCAGGAGGGTCGCGAGACCCATCGCGACCCCGGCCGGCCCGGCCGGCCCGACGGTGCTGACGTGCACGGCTGGTACACCCGCGGAATGGAGCTTCTCGACCGGGGCAGCGCGGCGGCCGCGGCGCAGGTCCTGCAGCGCGCCGCGGCCGCCGAGCCGGCCTCGCGCAGCGTTCGCGAGGCCCTCGCACGCGCACAGTTCGACGCGGGGAGGTACACGGAAGCGGCGGCGAATTTCCGGGTGATAGTCGAGGCCAGTCCCTCGGACGATTACGCGCATTTCGGGCTCGGCCTGGCCCTGGCACGCAACGGTGAGCACGCCGCCGCGGCCGAGTACCTGGCGCTCGCCGCCGCGATGCGGCCCGACGCCAAGCATTACACCGACGCGCTGCGCCAGGTACGCGCGACCCTGCGCGCGCAGCGAGGGGAAGCCCGGTGACCGGGGGTGATACAGCCCGCGAGCCGAAGGGGCGCCCGGAGGGGAGCGGGGGAGATACAGCCCTGCACAGCGCCTACGACGTGGCCCTGCTCGACCTGGACGGCGTGGTCTACATCGGCGGCACGCCGATACCGGGTGCGGCTGACGCGCTGCGCAAGGCCGCGGCCCAGGGAATGCGCCTCGCCTACGTGACCAACAACGCCTACCGGACACCCGCCGCCGTGGCGGAACTGCTCACCGGGTTCGGCGTCCGGGCCAGCGCCGGGGACGTGGTGACATCGGCGCAGGCCGCCGCGCGGCTGCTGGCCGAGAAACTGCCCGCCGGCGCGAAGGTCCTCGTCATCGGCGGCACGGGTCTGCGGCTGGCGGTACGGGAACGCGGCCTGCGCCCCGTCTCCAGCGCCTCCGAGCGCCCGCAGGCGGTCGTCCAGGGATACGTGCCCGGTGTGGACTACGCCGCGCTGGCCGAGGGCGGTCTCGCCGTCGCGTCCGGTGCCCTGTTCGTGGCCACCAACGCGGACAGCACGCTGCCCGGGCCGCGTGGCCGGCAGCCGGGCAACGGGTCGCTCCTGCAGGTCATCGCCACCGCTACCGGTGTCATGCCGACGGTGGCGGGCAAGCCCGAACCGCCGCTGCACCGCGAGTCGGTGCTGCGCACCGGCGCGCGCAACCCGCTGGTGGTGGGGGACCGGCTGGACACCGACATCGAGGCCGCGCACCGCGTCGGCGCGGACAGCCTGCTGGTGCTGACCGGAGTGACCCACCCGGCCGACGCCGTGCTCGCGCCGCCGCATCAGCGGCCGCGCTACGTGGCCGCGGGCCTGTCCGGCCTGCTCGAGCCCTACCCGCAGACCGAGGCGGTGCGGAGCAAGGAGGGCAACGGTTTTCGCTGCCGCGCCTGGTCCGCGTACTGGGACGGGAACGGCCACCTCACGCTCCGGGAAAGCGGCGGGGCGGAGCGACCCTCCCGGGCCCCCCTGGACGGCCTTCGCGCCCTGTGCGCCGCCGCGTGGTCGCGTGCGGACGTGACCGCCGGGATGATCGCCCCCGCACTGGACCGGCTCCAGGCCGCTGGCCTGCCGACTTGACAACTCAGCGTAATTACGGTGTCCTAGTGCGCGTGTCTTTCGCGCGTGGCTGTCGCTGTAGCTGTTGTCGCTGACAACCGCTCATAGCTGACCCTGCCGTCTTCCGGGGACTCAAGAGCCCCCCGCGCGAAGGACTACCGTGAACCTCGACATCTCCGTGGCGCCGGAAATTGCCCAGCTCGCGCAGCCACGTCCATGGCCGCGCGTCCCCCCGCCCGCCGTTCCCGCGACGCACGCCGCCGTGGCGGACGCCGCCGCGACGCACGCCGCCGTGGCGGACGGGCCCGCACAGCCCGCGCCGACGCTCGGCGCGCTGTCCCGTGAGCTCGCCCGGCTCGCCGCCACGCCGCAGCGCTGGTGGGACCTGGTTCGGTTCGACCCGGAACGCCCGGTTCGCGTCCCCCTGCAGGCGGAGGCCGGGCACGAGGCGTGGCTGCTCGTCATGCCGCCCGGCGGCACCACCGAATGCGCCTGCCGCCTCGCCACGCTGATCGCGGGCGAGGCCGCCGAGGAATCGGCCGGCGGACCGGGCGCCGCGCCGCTGCGCCCCGGCCGCACCATGGTGCACGGCGGGCGCCCGCGCGCGCACGCCATCCTCGGCGCCGGCCACGGCTATTCGGTGAGCCTGCACGTGGGAGCAGCCACCGCCCGTTCAGTATAAAAATATTGATTCCAAACGGAGAGTGGTCACTCCGTCGCGGCGCTCACGGGCGGCGGGCAGGGGCAGCCGACGTGGGTCACTCCGTCGCGGCGCTCGCGCGGGGCGGCGGTGGGAACGGCCCATGCGGTCACTCCGTCACGGCCGATCACCGGGCGGCGCCCCGAATCAGCCCCAGGGCGGAGCGGGAATCATCACTGCGGCCGACGCGCGGGCGGGGCAGGCCGGCGAGACTGGGTTCGTCTCGCATAGAGAGGACACTGATTCCCATGATCGAGGTACGGGGCCTCACCAAACGCTACGGCGACAAGGTCGCGGTCAACGACCTGTCGTTCGCGATCGAACCGGGCAAGGTAACCGGCTTTCTCGGCCCGAACGGCGCCGGTAAGACCACCACGATGCGGCTCATCCTCGGGCTCGACTACCCCGACGGCGGCAGCGTCACGGTTGACGGGCAGCGATACCACGACCTGGCCTACCCGATGCGGGAGGTCGGCGCTCTGCTGGACGCCAAGGCCGTGCACGGGGGCCGGAGCGCCTACAACCACCTGCTCTGCCTGGCGCAGACCAACAACCTTCCGAAGCGCCGCGTCGGCGAGGTGCTCGACCTGGTCGGCCTGTCCGAGGTGGCCCGCAAGCGCTCCAAGGGCTTCTCGCTCGGCATGAGCCAGCGGCTCGGCATCGCGGGGACCCTGCTCGGCGACCCCAGGGTGCTGATGTTCGACGAGCCGGTGAACGGGCTGGACCCCGAGGGCATCCTGTGGATCCGGAACCTGATGAAGGCGCTGGCCGCCGAGGGCCGCACGGTCTTCGTGTCGAGCCACCTGATGTCGGAGATGGAGAACACCGCCGACCACCTGATCGTGATCGGCCGGGGGCGGCTCATCGCGGACTGCTCGATGGCCGAGTTCATCGCGCGCAGCTCCGGTGCGTCGGTGCGGGTGCGCACGCCGTCGCCGGACCAGCTGGTGATGGCCGTCGCCGCCGAGGGCGGCAGCGCGTCGGCGTCGGGCGACGGCACGCTGATCGTGCAGGGCATGACCGCCGACCGGGTCGGCGACATCGCCTTCGAGAAGGGCATCCGGCTGCACGAGCTGACCCTCCTGCGCGCCTCGCTCGAGGAGGCGTTCATGGAGCTGACCGCCGACAGCGTCGAGTACCACGCGGCCACGCCCGGCCAGGGATCCGGCGAGGCCGCGAGCCAGCCGGGCCCGGCGGCCGCGCCGCAGCCGCACATCGGAAGCGGGGTCTGACATGGCTACCACCACGGCACCGGAGGCGGTCCGCCTCGCCGAGCTGCCCCCCGCCTCGGGGCGCGCGGGCTTCGGCGGCGCGCTTCGCTCGGAGTTCACCAAGATCCGTTCGGTCCGCTCCACCTACTGGACGCTGCTCGTGCTGCTCGCGATCAGCATCGGGCTGGGCGCGGCGATCACCGGGGGCACCGCCGCACACTGGAATCAGATGTCGCCGGGTGACCAGGCGTCCTTCGACGCGACGCAGGCCAGCCTCGGCGGCCTGTTCTACCTGGGCGAGCTCGTCATCACGGTCCTCGGGGCGATGGTGCTGACCTCCGAGTACTCGACGGGGATGATCCGTACGTCGCTCACCTCGATGCCGCGGCGGGGCGTCGTCTACGCGGCGAAGGCCGTCGTGTTCACCTGCATCGCGCTGGTGGTCACGTTCGTGGCGGCCTTCATCTCGTTCTTCCTCGGCCAGGCGCTGCTCGCGTCCACCCACCACGGCGCCACGCTGTCCGAGCCCAACGTGCTGCGGGCCATCATCGGCAGCGTCCTGTACGTGTCGATATGCGGCCTGTTCGCCTACGGGGTGGGCGCCATGATCCGGCACACCGCAGGAACGATCACGACCGTGATCGGGGTGCTGTTCGTGATCCCGATCCTCGCGCACCTGCTGCCGCAGTCCTGGTTCTGGGACATTCACCGGTGGCTGCCGAGCTCGGCGGGTGAGGCGCTGTCCACCACGGTGGGGCCGCCGCCGGAGCACCTGTTCTCCCCGTGGGGCCAGTTCGCCGTGCTCGGTGCCTACACGGCGGTCCTGCTCATAGCCGGCGGCATCCTGTTCCGCAAGCGCGACGCCTGAGGCCGCCCTCCCGCGGAGTGCATGATCACGGGTCAGAATGGCTGCCAGGACGGCCGCAACGACCCGTGATCATGCGCGTTCAGGGGCTGCCGCCCATCCGGCTGATGAGGTGATCCCTTGTCAGGCCGTAGGGTGCGATGAACCTGTCGAGAGTCTCCATGTCCACCGGATCGGGCAGCTCGAGCTGCGCCTTCTCGGCCAGCTCGGGAAACCCCGTCCTCCGCAGCACGTCGATCACATGCTGCCTGCTGAACTCGCTTACTGTCACCGGTGTCCCATACCCGGCGCCGCCCGCCCTGTCACCTAACCCAGCGAGGCGACGGCGTCCGGGGTGAGCTCCCCGAGGCCGGCGAGCACCAGCCGGGCCAGCTTCAGCGCGTCCGGGGCGGGCGGGTAGCGGGGATGCGGAACCGCGATCACCTGGCACCCCGCGGCCGCGGCGGAGCGCAGCCCGTTCGAGGAGTCCTCCGCGGCGCCGAGCTGGCCAGGCCGAGCGGCCACCGCGCGGCCAGCGCGCGGACCGCCTCGACGGCGCCGGGCATCAGCGGCAGGTGCTGCCGGTAGCGTGCCGCCATCCGCTCGATGACGAGCGACGCCACCGCGCCGGGCGCCATGCCGACGCCCAGCTCCTCGCTGAGGTAGCGGGACCACTCGGCGGTGCTCATGCCCATGAGCCGGTTCTGGGCGTCCGGCGCCCAGTGCCCGCCGCGGGACGCGACGACCTCCCGCCGCACCTCCTCCCACACCGGCTCGGAGTCGATCAGCACCCCGTCCAGGTCGAACACGACCGCTTCGATCACGCCACCAACCCTAGACGGATCACGCCACGGCCCCGCTACGGCAGGGTGAGGATCTCGTGGCCGCCCTCGGTGACGAGAATGGTGTGCTCGAACTGCGCGGTGCGCCGCCGGTCCTTGGTCACCGCCGTCCACCCGTCGGGCCATATGTCGTACTTGATCGTGCCGAGGGTGAGCATCGGCTCGATCGTGAACGTCATCCCCGTTTCCATGATCACGTCGTTGTCCGGATCGTCGTAGTGCGGGACGACCAGGCCCGAATGGAACGTGGTGCCGATCCCGTGACCGGTGAAATCACGGACGACGCCGTAGCCGAACCGGCGTGCGTACGACTCGATGACCCGGCCGATCGCGTTCAGCGGTCGCCCGGGCGCGACCGCGCGGATGCCGCGCATCATCGCCTCGCGGGTGCGCTCGACCAGCAGCCGCGACTCCTCGTCGACGTTGCCGGCGCCGAACGTGGCGTTCGTGTCGCCGTGCACGCCGTCGATGTACGCGGTGATGTCAACGTTGACGATGTCGCCGTCGTTGATCACCGTGTCATCGGGGATGCCGTGGCAGATCACCTCGTTGACCGAGGTGCACAGCGACTTCGGGTAGCCGCGGTAACCCAGCGTGGACGGGTAGGCGCCGTGGCTGACGAGAAAGTCGTGGCCGACCTGGTCCAGGAAATCGGTGGTGACGCCGGGCGCCACATGCCTGCCGACCTCCTCCAGCGCCTGCGCGGCCAGCTTGCCCGCGACCCGCATCCGCGCGATGGTGCCGGGGTCCTTGACGTCGGGCTCTCCCAGCCGGGGACCCTTCCTGCCGACGTACTCGGGGCGGACGATGTGCGCGGGAACCTGCCGGGTCGGGGAAAGCCGGCCCGGATGAAGCACGGTGGCCATAATTTGGGAGTCTAATGTCCATGGGAAGTGAACAGCGATGGTGGTTCTGCCTCCGGCACAACACGGTCGAGCCCGAGGACACCGCGTGCCCCGGCAAGGATCTGCTCGGGCCCTACCCCACCCGGGAGGCCGCCAGCCACGCGCTAGATCTCGTCAGGCAGCGGAACGAGGAATGGGACGCGCAGGACTAGTCTTTGACGGCGGACGCGCGGGACTAGTCTTGAGGGCGTGAGCGAACACCTGCCGCCGGCCGCTGAGGCGAGGATGGCCGAGATCCGGGAGAGCGGTACCTGGGGTTCGGCACTCTCCTCGGACGAGTTCACCGCTATTCGCGGCGCCGGCTTCCAGCCCGTGGGCCAGGTGCTCGGCGCGGCCGTGTACAACATCGGCTACACCGGCGGCTACGGCTGCCCCGGCTCATGGGGATCCTTCGGGTTCGGCGTGCCGTACCAGGGCGTGACGCAGGTGTCCTCGCGGGGCGGCTACGGCTCGTTCGGGCCGCTGGTGCAGACCCTGTACCAGGCGCGGCACAAGGCCATCGACCGGATGGTGGAGGAGTGCCGGGAGCTGGGCGGCCACGGCGTCGTGGGCGTGCGGCTGTCCATCGGCTCCTTCCCGGCGGGCGGGCTCGAGTTCAAGGCGATCGGCACCGCGGTGCGCGCGCCGGGCGCCCCGCCGAGGCGGCGCCCGTTCACCTCCGACCTGTCCGGCCAGGACTTCGCCAAGCTCATCGCCAAAGGCTGGGTTCCGGCCGGGCTCGCGCTGGGCATCTCGATCGGCGCCCGGCACGACGACTTCGCCACCGTCGCCCAGACCCGGTGGGGAGCGGGCAACACCGAAGTCACCGGTTACACCGAGCTGGTCAACGACGCCAGGCACGACGCCAGGCACCAGCTCGAGGCCGACGTGAAGCGGCTCGGCGGCGAGGGCGTGGTGGTCGCCTCGATGGAGATGCGGGTGCGCGAGCGCGAGTGCCCGTCCCAGGAAGGCCGCCGCGACCACATCGTCGAGGTGACCAACATCGGCACCGCCATCGTCCGTTTCTCGCGAAACGCCGAACGCGCCGGGCCTCCGGCCCTGGCCATCCTCTCGCTCGACCCGCAGCGGCGCCAGGCGGCACGGGTCAATATCGGGGCAAACAGAACGTGAGGTTGAGATGACAGACCAGCAGGCTCCCCAGCAGGCCGCCACCGAACTCGACGCGGCCGGCGTCCCGCAGGACGCGATGCGGCGGCTCGCCGAACTGCAGCCGGGGCGACCCGGGTCGATCTTCACCTCCGACCTGTCGGTCAACGAGTTCCTGCTGGTCCGGGAGGTCGGCTTCCGCCCGCTCGGGCTGGTGCTCGGCAGCTCGATCTACCACGTCGGGCTGCAGATCGGCCGCTGGGGGCGCAACCAGGAACTCGACGTCCTGTCCCAGGCCATGTACCACGCGCGCGAGCTCGCCATGTCACGGATGGAGGCGGAGGCCGACGCGCTGCAGGCCGACGGGATCGTCGGCGTGCGCCTGGACGTGGAGATGAAGGAGTTCGGCGCCGACATCGCCGAGTTCATCGCCGTCGGCACCGCGGTCAAGGCGGAGCCGGGCGCCGGCGGCGGGGGCGTCGACCGGTGGCGCAACAACAAGAACCAGCCGTTCACCTCCGACCTGTCCGGGCAGGACTTCTGGACGCTGATCCGTGCCGGGTACGCCCCGCTGGGCATGGTGATGGGCTCCTGCGTCTACCACATCGCGCACCAGCGCCTCGGCAGCAAGATCGGGAACGTCGGGCGGAACGTCGAGATCGAGCAGTTCACCCAGGCCCTGTACGACGCCCGCGAGCTGGCCATGTCGCGCATGCAGGCCGAGGCCGAGGCGCTGCACGCCGAGGGCATCGTCGGCGTGCAGTTGCGGCAGCACAGTCACACCTGGGGCGCGCACACCACCGAGTTCTTCGCGATCGGCACCGCCGTCCGCCCGCTGCGCCCCGACCACGTCATCGAGCGCCCCACGATGGTCCTGAGCCTCGACGCGTGACCTACGCGCTCGGCCCGCTCACCGCGTCGAGCAGCCGCGCTACCCGGTCTCGCAGTCCCCGCACGCCTCGCCCGCCACGTTCGGCTCGCTCACCGGCGGCGGCGCTCACCAGATGCTGCACCGCCCCGAACGTGACCAGCCCCGATCCCGGCTCCTGCCCGCCTGCCGCGGCCGCCGCGGCCGCCGCGGCAGCGGCCGCAGCCTCGGCGGCAGCTCTCGTATCAGCAGTCAAACCGGCCTCGTCTGTCACACTGACACCGCCAGCCCCAGGAACGCCATCAGCCTCTAGCGTTCCGGGCGCCCGGCTGGGCACCACAAGCGCCTCATGCGCCAGCGCCTCGAGCTCGGGATCGCCCTGATCCAGGGCCAGGATCGTCGCGCCCACCTTCCGCGCGTCGCTGACCCGCTCCAGCAGCGGCACGGGCGCGGTCGTCGGCGTCACGACGAACAGCGTCTCGCCGCGCCGCGCCGCCTCGAGCCGCTCCAGCCCGACCCGCAGGTGCGGCGGCGCGTCCGCGGGCGGTGCCCACCGGACGAGCGTGGGCATCAGCACGGGGATCCCGCACAGCCGGCTCTCCTCGTCGAGGTGCGCGGTCAGGTGCCAGGGCTCCTCCTCCGGAGTGCCGACCACCAGCAGTCCGCCCGGCGTTTTAGTCGAGCGGCGCAGCGCCCGCGCGAACACCCGGGTCCGCTCGATCCATCCGGTTGGGGCGAGCAGCGCGCGCAGCGTTGCCACCTGATCCGCATCCACGTCTCCATAGTGCAACGATCGGCCACTCTCCGCACCCCCAGCCAGGAGAGCGCGGAGTGAGCCGCGTTAGCGGCTCGCATTCCGCGATCGCGCGGCCCGCGGGAGGCTCTTGCGGCTCCCCGGCCGCGTGATGCTACGGCGGGCACCGCAGCGGGGCGGGGGTCCGGGGGCATCCCCCGGGCTAACTCTGAGAGGATCGCATCATGACCGACGTCGACAAGCTGGTGATCGCCATTCTCGGCGGCACGGGTGACCAGGGCCGCGGGCTGGCCCACCAGTTCGCGAAGGCGGGACAACAGGTGATCATCGGCTCCCGCAGTGCCGAGCGTGCCCAGGCGGCGGCCGGTGAGCTGGGAATGGGCATCCGCGGGATGGCGAACGGTGAGGCCGCGAGAAACGCCGACGTGGTGATCGCCGCGATCCCCTGGGAGGGCCACAAGGAACTGCTGACCGGCCTCGCGGGCGACCTCGAAGGCAAGATCGTGGTGGACTGCGTCAACCCGCTCGGCTTCGGCGACCGCGGCCCCTACGCCCTGGACGTCGCCGAAGGCAGCGCCGCTGAGCAGGCGGCGGCACTGCTCTCCGGCAGCCGCGTGGTCGCCGCCTTCCACCACGTGTCGGCCAGGCTGCTGCTCGACCCGGAGATCGCGTCCTTCGACCTGGACGTCCTGGTGCTCGGCGATGACCGGGCGGCCACCGACCTGGTGCAGGCGCTGGCCGCCCGGATTCCCGGCATGCGCGGGGTCTACGCGGGCCGCCTGCGCAACGCACGGCAAGTGGAGGCGCTGACCGCGAACCTGATCGCGATCAACCGCCGCTACAAGGTGCACGCCGGACTTCGGATCACCGATATTTAAAATCGCTTTGCCGAACGAGCGGTGGCTCACCTGAAGCCTGTCCGGATGCCCTTACCGGTAGGAGAACTCCTCAGCGGGGAAGGCGCCGGAGGTAACGTCTTTCGCGAACGCCGCGGCCGCGCCGCGCAGCACGCCGGCGACGTCGGCGTACTTCTTGACGAACTTCGGCGTGCGCGGCGACAGCCCCGCCATGTCCTGCCACACCAGGACCTGCGCGTCGCAGTGCGGGCCGGCCCCGATGCCGATCGTGGGGATGGACAGCGCCTCGGTGATCCGCGCGCCCAGCGCCGCCGGTACGCACTCGAGCACCACCGAGAACGCGCCGGCCGCCTGCAGCGCCTTGGCGTCGTGCAGCAGCCGCTCGCCGTCCTCGCCGCGGCCCTGCACCCGGTAGCCGCCAAAGGCGTGCACCGACTGCGGTGTCAGGCCGAGGTGCGCCATCACCGGGATCCCGGCGGCGACGAGCTCCTCCACCTGGTGCGCCACGCGCATGCCGCCCTCGAGCTTGACGGCGTGCGCCCCGGACTCCTTGAAGAACCTGGTCGCGGCCTCCAGCGCCGCGGCCGGGGACGCCTGATAGGACCCGAAAGGCAGGTCCGCCACGATCATGGCCCGGCTCGTCCCGCGCACGACGGCGGCGGTGAGCGGGATCAGGTCGTCGACGGTGACCGGGATCGTCGTGTCGTGGCCGTAGACGACCATCGCGGCCGAGTCGCCGACGAGCAGCACGGGAATCCCGGCCTCGTCGAAGATCCCGGCCGTGAGCGCGTCATACGCCGTGAGCATCGGCCATTTCTCGCCCCGCGCCTTGGCGGCGGCGATGTCCCTGACCGTGACACGCCCCCGGGTGTGCCCCCCGTACAGCGGCTCCGCCTGCGTCGTGGTCCGCTGCGGCGTCGCGGCCACCGGCTGAGTTTCCGCCTGCGTATTACTGCCCTGAGCTGGCATTGTCGGTCCTCCATGTCTCGAGGCGCCCCAGTGGCGTACCCGGACACTCCGATAATGGCATGGATGCGCGTGCGAGACTAATCCGGTGTCCAGCGACTTTGAAGCAGCTGAAGCCATCGCGGGCGCCTACCATCTCGGCGGCGGCCAGCCCGGCCTGGCCTACGGAATCGTGGCCGGCGGCGGCCTCGTGCACGCCGGCGGCCTGGGCGAACGGTATCTCGGTGGCCCGCCGCCGGACGCGGGGACCGTCTTCCGGATCGCCTCGATGACGAAGAGCTTCACCGCGTCCGCGGTGCTCGCGCTGCGCGACGACGGCCAGCTCGCGCTGGACGACCCGGCCGAGGAGTACGTGCCGGAACTGCGGGGCTGGCCTCCCGTGACGCCGGACGCGGACCGCGTGTCGATCAGGCACCTGCTGACGATGACGGCTGGCTTCCCGACCGACGATCCGTGGGGAGACCGGCAGCAGGGCCTCCCGCTGGGCGAGTTCGGCATGCTGCTCGCCGGCGGCGTGAGCATCGCGTGGGCCCCCGGCACCCGCTTCGAGTACTCCAACCTGGGCTACGCGATTCTCGGCCTCGTCATCACCGCCATCACCGGCATGGCGTACCCGGACTACGTCCGCGACCGCCTGCTGCGCCCGCTGGCCCTGACCCGCACCGGCTTCGAGGCTGCCGAGTTCCCCGCGGCGGAACTGGCTCTCGGCTACCGCCGCGCCCCCGCCGCGTCCGTCCCTGACGACGCGGCAATCACTGCCGTCTGGGAGGAGGTCCCGTTCGACAGGTGCGGCGCGTTCGCCCCCATGGGCGGCGTCTTCAGCTGCGTGAACGATCTCGCGCTCTGGGTGGCCGGGTTCGCGGCGGCGTTCCCGCCGGGGGAGGAGCGTGCGGGCGGCCGGCATCCGCTGCGCCGGGCGAGCCGCCGTGAGATGCAGCTGCCTCGCGTGCTGACCGGCTGGGACAAGCCCGGTCACCTGCCTGGTGGCCCTCCGGCGTGGCCCGGGAGCTACGGCTTCGGGCTGTTCGTCGACGAGGACCCTTCGCTCGGCCGGGTGGTCAGCCACAGCGGCGGCTATCCGGGCTTCGGCAGCAACATGCGGTGGCATGCGGCGACAGGAGCCGGCGTGATCGTTCTATGCAACGGCACCTACGCCCAGGCGTCCTCGCTCGCCGGAAGACTGCTGGAAGCGGTCGTACGGGGAGAGGCGGGACGGGGCCGCCCCAGAGCCTGGCGTACCCCCGCGCTCGCGCCGGCCCCTCCTTCCACGCGGCCGGCGCAGGCCGCCCGGGCGCCGGGTGTGTGGCCGGAGACCCTGGCGGCCAGGGACGCGGTGACCCGGTTGCTCCAGTCCTGGGACGATGCCACGACGGCGTCCCTGTTCGCCGAAAACGTGGCGCAGGACATCCCCTACGCCGAACGCCGGCGCAAGATCGCCCTTGTCCGGGAGCGCATCGGAGACTTCACCGCCGGCCACGAACGCCCACCGGAGTCGGACACGCCCGCGCACTGCCGCTGGTGGCTGGCGGGCGAGCGCGGCGTCGTCCAGGTCCAGATCCAGCTGAGCCCGGCGCTGCCGCCGCGCGTGCAGTCACTCACCCTCGCCGTGCCGCCCGCGCCTGGTTCGCCGCTCAGTGACGTTTTGGACAGCGTCGTCGGCTGGATGAACGGCGGCTCCCGCGAATGGCCGCGGTCCATAGCGGTGGCCGACGGCGTTGACACCGGAGTGCTGGCACGCCGCCTGCGGATGGCGGCCGTCTGGGCCGGCGCCTCCAAGCCCGCCGCGTGGCGCGCCGGCGACGGCGCGGCAACCGCGAGCCTGGAGCTCGCGGGCGAGCACGCCACCCTCGTCCTCACCCTCGCGGTCAATCCCGGTACCCACCACCTCCGTCACGCCGACATCATGATCCTCCCCTGACTCACCCCTCAGCCCGCCTCCGGCGGGCTGGACCATGATCACGGAAACGTAGGTGTCGCATACGACCCGTAGTTTCCACGACGCGAAATGCGCGCCCGTGATCGTGGAAACGCCGGGCCGACTCCGGTGGCCCCAGCGCCCAGCGGGGGCGCCAGAAGATTGCCCGGAACGCCGGAATAGATTCCGATACGAGACTGTTCCGTATCGATAGCGGGTGGACGGTGAACTACCCGCGGGACCGGTTACCGGATCACCTGATCAGGGCAACACCGCAGCGAGCCTGCACCTTCCCGGTCCCGCAGAAGCTTCCATGATCGGCGAAGGGTCACATGGATACACAGACGATTTACCGGCGGCGCTGGCTGATCCTCAGCGTGCTCGTGGTCGGGCTGCTCGCCATCGTCATCGACAACACGGTGCTCAACGTGGCGCTGAAGACGATCGCCGAGCCGCACGGGGGCCTGGGCGCCAGCCAGAGCCAGCTCGAGTGGGCGATCAACTCCTACACGCTGGTGTTCGCCGGGCTGCTCTTCACGTTCGGCGTCGTGGGCGACCGGATCGGCCGCAAGCGGATGCTCATGATCGGGCTCGCGCTGTTCGGCATCGCGTCGCTGCTCTCGGCGTATTCCCGGTCGCCGGACCAGCTCATCATCGCGCGCGCCGCGATGGGCCTTGGCGGCGCGGCCGTGATGCCGCAAACCCTCTCAATCATCTCCAACGTCTTCGAGCCCGCCGAACGAGCGCGCGCGATCGGCATCTGGGCGACGGCGGTCGGCATCGGTGTCGCGACCGGCCCGGTACTCGGCGGCGTGCTGCTGAACCACTTCTGGTGGGGCTCGGTCTTCCTGATCAACGTGCCGGTGACCGCGGCAGGCGCGCTCGCCGCGCTGATCCTCGTCCCCGAGTCGCGGAACCCCGACCCGGGGAAGATCGACTACCTGGGCGTGCTGGCGTCGATCGCCGGCCTCGTGCTCCTGGTGTACGGGATCGTGCAGGGCGGCGACACCGGCTCGTGGCTGCGCGGCGACGTGCTCGGGCCGATCTTCGGCGGCCTCGCCGTGCTGGCCCTGTTCGCCTGGCATGAGTCCCGCATCTCGCACCCGTCGCTCGACGTCCGGCTGTTCCGCGACCGGCGGCTGTCCGCCTCGGTCGGGGCGATCGGGCTGCTGTTCTTCGGCATGGGCGGCGTGTTCTTCTTCACCAGCTTTTACCTGCAGAACGTGCGGGGCTACACCGCGCTGGACGCGGGCCTGCTCACCGTGCCGTTCGCGGCCGGCCAGCTGCTCATGTCCCCGCGCAGCGCCGGGCTGGTGCGCACGTACGGCGCCAAGGCCGTTGGCGCCGGCGGCCTGCTGGTCAGCGCCGCGGCGCTCGCCGGGTACGCGGCGCTCGGCACGTCGTCGCCGATCTGGCTGCTCGCGGTGCTGTTCGCGGTCCAGGGCGCGGGCGTAGGCGTCGCCATGCCGGCGGCGACCGCCTCGGTCATGGACGTGCTGCCGCGTGAGCGGGCCGGCGCCGGGTCGGCGCTGACGAACACCGCGCGCCAGGTCGCCGTCGCGCTCGGCGTCGCGGTGCTCGGCTCGATCCTGGCCGAGTCCTACCGCTCCACGCTGAGCCCGCAGCTCGCGCAGCTGCCGACGGCGGTGCGGGGCACGGCGGCCCAGTCCGTCTCGGCCACGCAGGCCGTGGCGCAGCAGCTGGGCCCGTCTGGCCGGTTCCTGCTCGCGCCCGGGAACACCGCCTTCGTGAACGCCATACACATCACCACCGTGGTGGCGGCGCTCATCGCGGTGGCCGGGGCGGCCGTGGTGCTGCGCTGGATGCCGGGCCGGCAGCGCCAGGCGGTCGCCGCCGAAGACGTCGCGGTGGCCCAGGAAGTCGCCGAGGCCGACCGCGAGCTGGCGGGGGAACTCGCCGCCGAGCCGGCGCGGGTGCAAAGATAAGAACGAGATGGCCATGCGTACCGAGGAACGGGACGTAGCGGTCGCCAAGACCGCGACGCCGCGAGACACCCAGACCGGGACGCCGCAAGGCGCCCCGGGTGCCTCGCGGCGCCCGGGGCGGCCGCGCAGCGAGCGTGCCGAGCGAGCGATGATCGACGCCGCGCTCGACACGTTCGCCGAGGCCGGTGTCGAGGGCTTCCGCTGCGAGGCCGTCGCGGCTCGTGCGGGTGTCGGCAAGGCGACGCTGTACCGCCGCTGGACGGGCAAGGAAGACCTCCTCGTCGACGCGCTCGCCTCGCTCAAGAGCCCGTTTCCCGAGCCGCGCGGCGAGTCGGTGCGCGAAGACCTGGTCGCCATGCTCGAGGTGATGGTCAAGGACGCCGCTGACCCGCGGTATGTGCGGCTGTTCACCATGCTGCGCAGCGACGCCACGCAGAAGAAATACCCGCGGCTGATGGCACGGTACATGGAGACCGTCGTCGAGCCGCGGCGCGAGATGATGCGCTCGGTGCTGCGCCGCGGCATCGCCACCGGTGAGATACGCGCCGGCACCGACGTGGAGATCGCGCTGCTCGCGCTCACCGGCACCGTGATGGCCAGGGACAAGCACCACGCCACGCCCGCCGGGCCTGACTTCGCGGCGCGGGTCGTGGACGAGCTACTGCTCGGACTCGCCCCGCGCTGACGCGATGACCGCCGCAGTGAGTCTCGAAGCGGAGCGGATGATGCCGGCTATCCAGGCGGCTGGGAGCCATCCGGTCCTGCTCGTCAGCTGATGCGAGTCAGTTGATGTGAGTGCCGCCCGTCGGGTTCTCGCGCCACCGGTTCGTGATCGGCAGCCGCCGGCCGCGGCCGAAGTTCTTCGGGCTGATCTTGGGACCTGGCGGGTACTGGCGCCGTTTGTACTCGGCCGTGTCGACGAGGCGGACCACGCGCTCCACCAGGGCCGGGTCGTAGCCGGCCGCGATCAGCCCGGCGGTGCCCACGTCCTTCTCGACGTAGTCGTCGAGCAGCGCGTCGAGCACCTCGTACGACGGAAGCGAGTCGGTGTCGAGCTGCCCCGGCGCGAGCTCGGCGCTTGGCGGCTTCGTGATCGAGTTCTCCGGGATCGGGGGAGTCGCCCCCGTTCGTTCGGCTTCCTGATTACGCCACCGCGCCAGCTCCCAGACGAACGTCTTGTACACGTCCTTGATCGGGCCGAAGCCGCCGGCCGAATCCCCGTACAGCGTCGAGTAGCCGGTCGCGAGCTCGCTCTTGTTGCCTGTCGTGAGCACGAGATGCCCGTGCGCGTTGGACAGCCCCATCAAGATAACGCCGCGCACCCGGGCCTGCAGGTTCTCCGCGGGCAGCCCGGCCGGCGGGAACCCCGCCGGGGTGAGATCCTCGGCGAACGCGTCCACCATGGACCGAATTGGGATGGTCACGGACTGCAGCCCCTGGCGTTTCACCAGGTCCTCGGCGTCGCCGATGGAGTGCTCGGTGGAGTAGCGGCTGGGCATCAGCACCACGCGCACGTTCTGCGGCCCGATCGCGTCCGCGGCGATCGTGGCGGTGAGCGCCGAGTCGATGCCGCCGGACAGCCCCAGGATTACCGAACGGAACCCGTTTTTCCGCACGTAGTCCCGCGTCCCGGTCACGAGCGCCGCGTAAACCTCGGCCGGGTCGGACAGCCGTGGCCACAGCGGCCCTGGTTCCCCGGCCGCGGCCTCCTCCGTGACGGCGGCGCCCCGCCTGGCGGGAAGCGTGACACGCTCGATCGTGATCGTCGTGCCGTCGTGCGCGTCCGCCGGCTCCCGGGCGGGGGCGTCCCGCGATGCCGCGGCCGCCAGTTCCACGTCGGCGACCACCAGCGCCTCGTCGAACTGCGGGCCGCGGGCGAGCAGCGCGCCGGCCGGGCTCACCAGGATCGAGTCGCCGTCGAAGACGAGCTCGTCCTGGCCGCCGGTCAGGTTGCAGTACGCGAGCGCCGCCCCTGCCTCGCGCGCCCGCCGGACGCACAGGTCCAGCCGGACGTCGTCCTTCCCGCGCTCATACGGCGACGCGTTCGGCACCGCGAGCAGCCCCGCGCCCGCCTGCCGGGTCACCGCCACCGGCCCGCCGTCCTGCCACAGGTCCTCGCAGATGGCGATCGCGACGTCCACCTGGTCCCCGCCATCGGCGTCCATCCGGAACACGGGCAGCGTGTTTCCGGGGACGAAGTAGCGGTACTCGTCGAACACCCCGTAGTTCGGCAGGTGGTGCTTGGCCGAGGTGATGACGACACGCCCGTCGTACAGCAGCGCCGCGGCGTCCAGCGGCGCCCCGGCCGGCAGCCCGAGACGCGGCGCCAGGCCGGCGAGCCGGTCGAGGTAGCCGAGTACGACGGCGATCCCGCCGAGACCCTCCGCGCCCAGCCGCCCGGCGATCTCGTGCACGGTGGCGACGGACGCCTCCACGAACGAGGCCCGCAGCGCGAGATCCTCGACCGGGTACCCGGTGAGCGCCATCTCGGGGAACACCACGAGCCGCGCGCCGCGCCGCGCGGCGCGCCTGGTCCACTCGACGATAAGCTCCGCGTTCCCGTCCAGGTCACCGACCGTCGCGTTGACCTGAGCGAGCGCGATCCGCAGCATAGGCACGCATCCAGCTTAGGCCGCACGCCACTGCGGCCCGCGCCAGGTATTCGTCTCGTCTTTATCCGAACGACAGGTGGTCTCCCACCCGGCCAGCCTCATCCGGTGCCGGCGCGGAAGCGCGGTATGGCCGTAGCCTGGCAGCATGAACTCGCCACCGAGCACGGATGACGCGCCGCGCCAGCGCCGCGCCTACGTCCTCATCCCGGGCGCCGGCGGCGCCGCCACGTGGTACTGGCAGCGGGTGGTACCGCTGCTGCGCGGCGCGGGACACGAGGCGATCCCCGTCGACCTGCCCGCCGGCGATCCGGCCGGCCTGCCCGGGTACGCCCGCGTCGTCATCGGCGCGATCGGCGGCCGGGACGACGTGGTGCTCGTCGCGCAGTCGCTCGGCGGGTTCACCGCCCCGCTGGTCGCGACGGAGGTCCCGGTCGGTGCCCTCGTCTTCGTGAACGCGATGATCCCGGTACCCGGCGAGGCGGCGGGCGCCTGGTGGCGCAACACCGGATCCCGCGAGGCCCGGGTGGCCGCCGCCCAGGCGGGCGGGTATCCCGAGGAGTTCGACGACGCCGTCTACTTCTTCCACGACGTCCCCGCCGAGGTCCTCCCGGACGGCGGCCCGCCGTCGGCCGACTCCGATGCGGTGTTCGAGACGCCGTGCGACTTCCCGGGATGGCCCGCCATCCCGATCCGCGCCGTGGCCGGCGCGGACGACCGGCTGTTCCCCGCCGCCTTCCAGCAGAAGCTGTCCCGCGACCGCCTCGGCGTCGAGGCGGACGTCCTGCCCGGCGGCCACCTGATGGCCCTCTCCCGCCCCGCCGAGCTGGCTCGCTACCTGCTCAGCGTCTGATCAATTGTGGGGCCGCTGGCGCATATGGCCCCGCCCAGTGGGGCCGATGGCGCCATCGGCCCCACGACCACGATCTCGCCGCGGCCGGGCAGAGGCCGCCACTCACACCCAGCGCGCTGGGGGGTGCGGCCCGCTACGACGACTCGCGGCGGGCGCGATCATCAACGTGGCTGAAGTCCCTTTGCGGCTGGCGTAGGGTCTTCTCGTCGGAATGGCCCGTTATGACCCAGATGCCGAGGGTGGAATGCGGATAGCTGGCTGGCCAGGGCGGTGGCTCGAGCTGTGCTCGGCCGTCCTCGTGGCCGTCGTGGTGATCATTTGCGCCGGCCACATGTGGACGGCGCCGCTGCTGCTCGAGCCGCTGCTCGCCGTGCCGCCGGCGCTGGCCGGCATCGGCGCCGCGACCGTCTACCGGCCGCTCGGCTACGGCGCCGCGAGCCTGCTGGCCGCCGTCATCGTCGCGGCGGCGGCAACCGGCGCCACCAGGGCGCTGCCGGCCGCGACGATCGTGGCCGTCGTGCTGGTGACGGCGGTCGCGTCGGCCGGAACCGCGATCGGCGTGCGGAAGGAGCAGCGCTTCGCCAACGTCATCTCCGTCGCCGAGGCCGCGCAGCGGGCCGTGCTCCGGCCGCTGCCCCCTCGCCTCGGCCCGCTCGAGCTCGGGGTGGTCTACCTCGCGGCCGCCGCCGACGCCCAGGTCGGCGGGGACCTGTACGAGGTCGTCCGGACGCCGTTCGGCATCCGGATGATCGTCGGCGACGTGCGCGGCAAGGGGCTCGGCGCGGTCGAGGTGGCCGCCGACGTCCTTGGCGTGTTCCGCGAGGTGGCACACGAGGTGCACACGCTCGCCGAGCTCGCCCGCAGGCTCGATGCCGGGCTGTCCCGCCGGTGGGGGGAACACGAGGAGTTCGTCACCGCGCTGTTCGTGGAGATCGAGCCGGAGGCCGGCCGCCTGACGGTCTACACGTGCGGTCACCCGCCGCCCATGCTGATGTCGCCGGACGGCGAGGGCGGCCGCATCGTGACCGTGCTGGAGGTGCCCGCGCCCGCGCCGCCGCTCGGCATGCTCACGCTGGGCGACAGCTCCGGTGCGGGCCGCACTCTTTTCTTCAAGCCGAACGATCAGTTGCTGCTCTACACGGACGGTGTCACCGAGGCGCGGGACAGGGAACGTGAGTTCTACCCCCTCGACAAGCGCCTTGCCGACCTCGGCGTGCCGGACGGGGACGCGGCGGGGGGCCGGCAGCCCGGCCTGCTCGAGCTGCTGCGCGAGGACCTGCTGCGCTACTCGGGCGCGCCGCTCAAAGACGACGCGGCACTGCTGCTCGTCCGCGCCCCGCAGGCGTGGCCCGCTCCACGCGGTAACCGAGCGGAGCAAGCTCCGCCGCGGTAGGAAGCCGCGGCAAGAATCAGGGCTTGAGCGGCGGGTTGGCCGGGTCCAGCAGGTTCCGCTCCTTCAGCCAGCCGTACAGCGGCGTGGTCGCCGGGTAGTGGCCCCAGAGGTGGTCCCCGTCGGCGTCCTTGATGCCGCCGAGAAGCTGCCGCTGCACCGGGCTCAGCTGATCGGCCCAGTCGCTCGACCAGATCGGCGCGATGTCGTCGCGGATGGCGACCCAGCGCAGCGTGTAACCGAAGAACATCGCCATCCGGGTGAAGGAAGAGTAGTTGTCCGAGCGCGCGTGCCAGAGCCTGCGGTCGAAGAACACCACGTCACCCGCGTTGGCCGTCACCTCGATCGCGCCCTCCGGGTCGGGCCACTCGACGTCGCGCCGCGGCGGCCCGTCGATCCAGTTGGTCTTGTGGCTG
Source organism: Streptosporangiaceae bacterium (assembly GCA_019239975.1). Taxonomy (GTDB): domain Bacteria; phylum Actinomycetota; class Actinomycetes; order Streptosporangiales; family Streptosporangiaceae; genus JAFAZE01. The sequence goes on along the minus strand of JAFAZE010000063.1, from coordinate 35,522 downwards.
CCGGGAACGACCTTGAAGTTGCCCCGCCCGGCCTCGGAGACGTCCGAGAGCCAGTAGGCCAGCTTCACCGACAGCCGCGGCCGCGGGTCGGTCTCGATCTCCCGGTTCTGCCTGCCGCCGTCCTGGTGCCACTCGAACCGGAACGGGCGGCGGGACTCCAGCGGCGGGTGGACGTCCACGTGCGAGTGATAGATGTGCACGTTCCAGCCGAGCACCGACCATACGTAGGAGAAGGTGGCCGGGTGATCAATGAGGCCCGCGGCTTCGGGGCAGTTCGTGACGGCACTGAGCTGGTGCAGCGAGCCGTCGGCGGCGAGCCTGCCGTCGGTGGAGGCAGCCCGGTACACCCGGTCCAGCGCGTCCCGGTAGAAGGCAACCTCGTCCGGGCTGAGCGCCCCCGGGATGATCAGGAAGCCGTCGCGGTCGAACCGCTCATGCTGCTCGGCCGTCATCGGAGTGACCTGCACGTCGCTCCCCGGGATGATCGACATCGTCTTCAGGTTCCTCTCCGTTACCGCTGACTGCCCTAGCCAACGCGTACTCCCGCGCAAAGTTACCGGAACAGGACCGGATCGCGGGGGATCTCCGGCAACGACACTACGGACTATCTTTGGAAATGACCTGAAAGTAACCGGCCGGAAACGCCGACAGCACTCGCCCGCTGGTACGTTCACGAGGCCAGCGGGCCCGGGACGGAGCGTCAGCCCGGGCGCGGTCGAGGGATGTCTCCCGCAACGTTTAAGGTGATAGCCGTGGACAGGCAGGAAGAATTCGTGCTGCGCACGCTGGAGGAACGGGACATCCGGTTTGTCCGGCTGTGGTTCACCGACGTGCTCGGCGCCCTCAAGTCCGTCGCCGTCGCTCCCGCCGAGCTCGAGGGCGCGTTCGCCGACGGCATCGGCTTCGACGGATCGGCCATCGAGGGCTTCGCCCGCGTCTACGAGGCCGACATGATCGCAAGACCGGACCCGTCGACGTTCCAGCTGCTGCCGTGGCGCGGCGAGTACCCGGGCGTCGCCAGGATGTTCTGCGACATCCTGCTGCCGGACGGCTCACCGTCGTACGCGGACCCGCGCTGGGTGCTGAAGCGCAACCTGAGCCGTGCCTCGGAGCTGGGGTTCACCTTCTACACCCACCCGGAGATCGAGTTCTTCCTGCTCGGGGACCGTCCCGCGCCGGGCGGGAGGCCGGAGCCCATCGACACCGGCGGCTACTACGACCACACGCCGCACAGCGTCGCCCACGACTTCCGGCGCACCTCGATCACCATGCTCGAATCGATGGGCATCTCGGTGGAGTACAGCCATCACGAGGGGGCGCCCGGCCAGCAGGAGATCGACCTGCGGTACGCCGACGCGCTCACCACGGCGGACAACATCATGTCGTTCCGCCTGGTGATGAAGGAGGTGGCGATCGAGCAGGGCGTGTACGCCACGTTCATGCCCAAGCCGTTCACCGAACACCCCGGCTCCGGCATGCACACCCACGTTTCCCTGTTCGAGGGCGACCAGAACGCCTTCTACGAGGCCGGGGCCGAGTACCAGCTTTCCAAGATCGCGCGCGCGTTCATCGCCGGCCTGCTGCGGCACGCGCCGGAGATCACCGCGGTGTGCAACCAGTGGGTGAACTCCTACAAGCGGCTGTGGGGCGGCACCGAGCGGACCGCCGGCGCCGGCGGCGAGGCCCCGGCCTACGTCTGCTGGGGGCACAACAACCGTTCGGCGCTCGTGCGGGTGCCGATGTACAAGCCGCAGAAGGGCAACTCCACGCGCGTGGAGTTCCGCTCCGTGGACGCCGCCTGCAACCCGTACCTCGCCTTCTCGGTGATCCTCGCCGCCGGCCTGAAGGGCATCGAGGCGGACTACGACCTGCCGCCCGGCGCCGAGGACGACGTGTGGGCGCTCACCCCGGCCGAGCGCCGGGCGATGGGCATCAAGCCGCTGCCCGCCGACCTGGACGAGGCGATCGGCGTGATGCAGGACAGCGAGCTGGTAGCCGAGACGCTGGGCGAGCACGTCTTCGACTTCTTCCTGCGCAACAAGCGCGAGGAGTGGGCGGACTACCGCCGCCAGGTAACCCAGCACGAGCTGGACCGCTACCTGCCCATGCTGTAACTCGCCGCTCGCCTCCGGGCGCTTTCGAGCCGCGCCCTTTGGCTCGCGGCGGGGATTCGCCGGGTTATTCCTCGAAGCGGCCGCCCAGGTGGCGGGCGAGGAAACGCTCGGCGGCCGCGTAGAACCTCAGCCGGTTCTCCGGTTTCGCGAAGCCGTGTCCCTCGTCCGGGAACAGCATGTACTCGTAGTCGATCCCGGCGTCGGCGAGCGCGGCGACGATCTGCTCGGACTCAGCCTGCTTGACGCGGGGGTCGTTCGCGCCCTGCGCGATCAGCAGCGGGGTGCGGATGTCGCGTACCCGGGACAGCGGGGAGCGGGACCAGAGGAACTCCTCGTCGGTCTCCGGGTTGCCGACCCGCTTGTAGAGCTGGGCGCGAACCGGCGCCCAGTACGGCGGGATGGTCTCCAGCAGCGTCTTCAGGCTCGACGGTCCCACGATGTCGACCGCGCAGCGGAACACGTCCGGCGTGAACGTCACGCCGACCAGCGCCGCGTAGCCGCCGTAAGAGCCGCCGTAGATGCCGATCCGGTCCGGGTCGGCCCAGCCCTCGGCGGTGATGTGGCGGACCGCGTCGATGAGGTCGTCGTGCATCTTGCCGCCCCACTCGCGGTCGCCCGCGGCGACGAACGCCTTGCCGTAGCCGGTAGACCCGCGGTAGTTGACCTGCACGCACAGGTAACCGCGGTTGGCGAACCACTGCGTCTCCGGGTTGAACCCCCACGCGTCCCTGACCTGGGGGCCGCCGTGCACGTCAAGGACGGCCGGCAGCCCCGACCTGCCGCCGTCCGGCGGGAACGTCACGTACCCGTGGATGGTCAGGCCGTCCCGGGCGGTGAAGCTGAACGGCTCCATCGGCGCGAGCCGGTAGTCCGAGAGCTCGGGCCGGTGCTCGAACAGGAACCGCCCGGTGCGGGTGTCCCGGTCGTAGGCGAAGTAGGGGATCGGCCCGGTGTCGTTGGTGAATCCCACGAGCCAGGTCCTGTCCGCGTCGTCCCGCCCGAGGAACACGGGGTCACCCGGGTGCAGCGCGCGGATCGCCTTCAGGTCGGGCTCGGTCGCGGGGTCGAGCACGTGGTACTCGGTGCGGTCCTTGAGGACGGCCACGATCTGCGGGTCGCGGGTGTCCGGGTGCAGCAGCGCGCCGGAGACATCGGCATCGGGGTCCTCGGCAAGCACCTCGGCCTCCCCGGTGGCGAGGTCGATCCTGGTGAGCCTGCCGGTGTCCGAGCCGGCCGCGCTGATCATCAGCAGCGTCCTTCCGTCGCCGCTGAACGACAGGACGTCGGTCGACGGGGCGTCGTCGCCGGGGATCGTCAGCAGCTTCCGCCAGTCCCCGTCCGCCTCCGTCTTCGTCCGGTCGCGCACCATGAGGTCGAAGCCGCCGTCCGGCAGCGGGGCCAGCGCGCCGCGCACCACGAGGTCCTCGTCCGCGAGCCAGCCCGCGTAGCCGGGGTTGCCGATCTCCTTGACCATCTCCCCGGTCGCCAGGTCCAGCCGGTACACGTCGTGAAGCTGAGCGTTGTCGCGGTTCATCCCGACGAGCACCTGGCCGGGATGGCTCTTGCGGGTGCCGATGATCCGCGCCTGGATGCCGTCGAACGGCGTGAGGTCTCGCCGCGCCATGGTCTGCAGGTCAACGTCGTGAAGCCGCCAGTTCTCGTCCCCGCCGGCGTCCTGGACGTAGAGCAGGTGCCGCCCGTCCTGGGCCCACAGGAACACCCGGACGCCCCGGTCCCTGTCGTCGGTGACGACCTGCGCCGCGGGCCAGTCGATTCCGTCCGCGCCGGCCGGCGCCACCCATACGTTCAGCACCCCCTCGTGCGGCGCGATCCACGCCAGCTTGGAGCCGTCGGGGGAGATGCGGGGGCTGACGCGCTGGGGATTGCCGAAAAGAACTTCGCGGGGGATGAGAGCGACCATGTCCCCATGCCTACCACGCCGTCACGACCACGCCGTCCGCTGACGTGGCACCACGTCCCGTTCGGTGAAATCTTTATCCGGAAAACCAGCCCGAGGGCGAAGGGCTGACGTTGTGGTACACGTGTTTCTTCTCCTGGTACTCCTCGAGCCCCGACGGCCCGAGCTCGCGGCCGATGCCGGACCTGCCGAAACCGCCCCACTCCGCCTGCGGCAGGTACGGGTGGTAGTCGTTGATCCACACCGTGCCGTGCCGGAGCGCGGCCGCCACCCGCTCCGCCCGCCCGGCGTCCTGCGTCCAGACCGCGCCCGCGAGGCCGTAGCCGGTGTCGTTGCCGAGGCCGATCGCCTCCTCCTCGGCGCTGAACCGCTCGACCGTCACCACCGGGCCGAACACCTCCTCCCGCACGACGGTCATGTCGCGTGTGCACCGGGCGAGCACCGTCGGGCGCAGGAAGAACCCGCCGGCCAGCCCGGGGTCCTCCGGCCTGCCGCCGCCGGCCCGTATCTCGGCGCCCTCCGCCACCGCGGAGGAGATGTAGCGCTCCACCTTGGCCCGGTGCGCCGCCGAGATCAGCGGCCCGCACTCGGTGTCCGGGTCAAGGCCGCTGCCGAGCCTGATCCGGTCGGCGCGCCGGGCCAGCTCGGCGACGAAGCCGTCGTACAGCACGTCCTCGAGGATCAGCCGCGCGCCCGCCGAGCACACCTGGCCGGAGTGCAGGAACGCGGCGGTCAGCGCGTTGTCCACGGCCGCCTCGTAGTCGGCGTCGGCGAAGACGATGTTGGGGTTCTTGCCGCCGAGCTCCAGCGCGACCCGGCGGACGCCGGCGGCCGCGGCGGCCATGATCTTCTGCCCGGTGGCCAAGCCGCCGGTGAACGAGATCAGGTCGACCTGCGGGTGCTCGGCCAGCGCCCGGCCGACGGTCGAGCCGCCGCCGAGCAGCAGGTTCACGACGCCGGGAGGGGCGCCCGCCTCCTCGGCCAGCGCGACGAGCGCGATCGTGGACAGCGGCGTCAGCTCGCTGGGCTTCAGCACCGTCGTGTTGCCCGCCGCGAGCGCCGGCGCGAGCTTCCAGGAGATCTGCAGCAGCGGGTAGTTCCACGGCGCGATCAGCGCGCAGACGCCCACCGGCTCATGAACGACGCGGCTGCGCACGCCCGGCCTCCCGGGGTCGACGACCCGCCCGGCATGGCTGCCGGCGATCCCCGCGTAGTAGCGGAACACGGCGGTGGTGTCGTCCACGTCCGCGCGGCCCTCGTTCAGCGTCTTGCCGGTGTCCAGCGACTCGGTGCGGGCGAGCTGCTCCTTGTCGCGCTGCAGGAGGCCGGCGATCGTGGACAGCAGCCTCGCCCGCTCGGTCACCGGCGTGCGCGGCCACGGGCTGCCGGGGTCGCCGAACGCGCCGCGTGCGGCGGCCACAGCGTCGTTGACGTCGCCGGCGGACGCCTCGGCGACGGTCTCCAGCGGGGCCGCGTCGAACGGGTTGATCGTCTGGGACGTCCCGCCGTCGCTGGCGGGCAGCCACTTCCCGGCTATGTACAGGTTCTTCATCGCAGTTCCCGCCTCCGCCGCTCCGCCGAGCCCCGCACCGTCTGCCCATCGTATAGCGCGCGCTATCCGAACTCCCGGCGCACATTACGCAACACTCGGGAGCGCGGGCGGCCGCCTCGCCGAGGCTCCGCATGATCAACTCCCGGTATACGGTTGCTAGCGTGAGCGGTTCGCGGACGACGCTGACGGGCTGGCTGGCCCGGATGGGTTTCGCGGACGCGGCGCGAGCCGAACGCCAGCTCTCCGCCCTCTCCGTCGACCTCGCCGCCATGGGAGAAGGGCCCGCCGGCGCCGACGCCGGCCTGCTCTCCGCGCTCGCCGCGGCGGCAGACCCCGACCTGGCGCTGTCCGGCCTGGCGAGGATCGTCGAGCACAGCCCAGCCCGCGACGCGCAGGCGCTTCTCGCCGCGCTGCGCGACGAGCCCGGCTTCCGTGCCCGGCTCGTCGCTGTCCTTGGCGTCAGCGTGGCGCTCGCCGATCACCTGGCCAGGCATCCCGCCGACTGGGCCGTGCTCCGCGAGCCGGATGGGATCCGCCGCCCCAGTGCAGCGGAGATACGCGCCGAGCTGCTGCGCGCCACGGGGGCGGGTTCCCGGGAGAGCAGCAACGGCGGCCGCGGGCACGGCGGCCATGAGGGCGGCGGCGGGGGCGACCCCACCGCCGCGCTGGCCGCGGCGTACCGGCGCCGGATACTGCACCTCGCGGCGCGGGACCTGACCGGGCTGGGAGACGTGGATGAGACGGCGGAGGAACTCGCCGATCTCGCCGCGGCCGTGCTGGAGGCGGCGCTGGCCGTGGCGCGGGCCGAGCTTCCCGCGGGCTCGGTGCCATGCCGGCTGGCGATCATCGCCATGGGGAAGTGCGGCGGCCGCGAGCTCAACTACGCCAGCGACGTCGACGTGATCTTCGTGGCAGAGCCGCCGGCGGGCACGGACGAGGCAGGCGCGCTGGCGACCGCCACCCGCCTCGCCGCCGGCCTGATCGGCGTCTGCGCCCGGTCCACCCCCGAGGGCAGCATCTTCCCCGTGGACCCCAACCTTCGCCCGGAGGGCAGGTCCGGCCCGCTGGTGCGCACGCTGGCCAGCCACCTGGCGTACTACGAGCGCTGGGCGAAGACGTGGGAGTTCCAGGCGCTGCTCAAGGCGCGCCCCGTCGCCGGTGACCTCGAGCTGGGCGCGGCGTACGCCGCGGCGGTCGCGCCGCTGGTGTGGCAGGCGGCGCAGCGCGAGAACTTCGTCGAGGACGTGCAGGCGATGCGCCGCAGGGTCGAGCGGTCCCTGCCGGCGAGACAGGCGGGCCGGGAGCTCAAGCTCGGCCCCGGCGGGCTGCGCGACATCGAGTTCGCGGTGCAGCTGCTGCAGCTCGTGCACGGCCGCACCGATGACCAGATCCGCGCGCGGGCGACGCTGCCGGCGCTGAAGGCGCTGGCCGCGGGCGGCTACGTCGGCCGCGCCGACGCCGACGACCTGGCCGCCGCGTACCGCTTCCTGCGCCGGACCGAGCACATGCTTCAGCTGTACCAGCTGCGCCGCACGCACACCCTGCCGGAGGATCCCGCCGTACTGCGCAGGCTCGGGCGGGGCCGCGCCCTTTCCAGCCCTCCCCGCCCGGCGGAAGGCACCCTCCCCGCTGCGCCGCTGGCGGGGCGCGGGGATCCCGCCCAGGCCTTCGGCGAGCTGTGGCGGCGCCACGCGCTCCAGGTGCGGCGGCTGCACGAGAAGCTGTTCTACCGGCCGCTGCTCGAGGCGGTCGCACGGCTTCCCTCGGACGCGGCACGGCTGACTCCGGCCGCCGCGCGGGCCCGGCTCGAGGCGCTCGGTTACGCCGACCCGGCCGGGGCGCTCCGGCATATCGAGGCGCTGACCGGGGGCGTGTCGCGCCGCGCCGCGATCCAGCGCACGCTGCTGCCGGTGCTGCTCGGCTGGTTCGCCGACGCGGCCGAGCCGGACGCGGGCCTGCTGGCCTTCCGGCAGGTCAGCGAGGCGCTGGGGGAATCGCCCTGGTACCTGCGGCTGCTGCGGGACGAGACCAAGGCCGCCGAGCGAATGGCGCACGTGCTCGCGTCCAGCCGGTACGCGGCGGGCCTGCTGCTGCGGGCGCCGGAGGCGGTCGCGATCTTCGGCGCCGACGCCGAGCTGGTGCCCAGGGGAGCGGTCGGCCTCCGTTCCGAAGCGATGTCCGCCGCCCGCCGGCACTCCGGCGACGCCGAGCAGGCGGTCACGGCGGTGCGGTCGCTTCGCCGCCGTGAGCTCCTGCGGATCGCCGCGGCCGACGTTCTCGGGCTGGCCGGCCTGGCCGAGACCGGTGAGGCGCTGACCGGCGTCACGGCCGCCAGCATCGAGGCCGCCCTCGCCGCCGCGGTCGCGAAGATCGAATGGGAGCTGCGCAGGCCGCTGCCGACCCGGTTCTGCGTGATCGCGATGGGTCGGTTCGGCGGGCACGAGACCGGTTACGGCAGCGATGCCGACGTGCTGTTCGTCCACGATCCGGTGCCCGGCGCGGCCGAGCGGGACGCCTCGGACGTCGCGCACGCGATCGCCGCCGAGCTGCGCAGGCTGCTCGCGCTGCCGGTGCCGGACCCGCCGCTCGTCATCGACGCGGACCTGCGCCCGGAGGGGCGCCAGGGGCCGCTGGTGCGGAGCATCGCCGCGTACCGCGCCTACTATGCGCGATGGTCCGCGCCGTGGGAGGCGCAGGCGCTGCTGCGCGCGGAGCCGGCCGCGGGAGACCCCGCGCTCGGCGCGGAGTTCATGGCGATGACCGGCGAATTCCGCTACCCACCCGGCGGCATCGACACCCGCGCCGTCCGGGAGATCCGGCGGATCAAGGCACGGGTCGAGGCCGAGCGGATCCCGCGCGGCGCGAACCCGGCGCTGCACGTCAAGCTCGGACCAGGGGGCCTGTCCGACGTCGAATGGACGGTGCAGCTTCTGCAGCTCAGGCACGCGCACGCCGTGCCGGAACTGCGGACGGCCAGCACCAGCGGCGCGCTCGCCGCGGCGCTGAGCGCGCAGGTGCTGTCCGGCGAGGACGCGGCCGGGCTCACCGCCTCCTGGGAGCTGGCCGCCCGCATCAGGAACGCGGTGATGCTCGTGCGCGGCAGGCCCGGCGACACCCTTCCGTCACGGCACAGGGAGCTGACCGCCGTCGCGCGGCTGCTCGGCTACCAGCCCGGCAACGCCGGCCAGGCGCTCGAGGACGACTGGCGCCGCATCGCCCGCCGCGCCCGCGCCATCATGGAGCCCCTCTTCTACGGCTGACCAAGCGTGCGACGCTGGCGGGAAGCCGGGCGCGGATCTGCCCGGTTGTCCCCTGGACCCGGAGGATCACGTGATGCCGGTGCGGCGCTGCGGCGAACCCAGACAGGACGCGCCATGCTGGGTCGAACCTGGCGGGCGGTTCGAACGAGCCGGGCAGGGTCCGCGCGTCCGCGATGCGGTCCAGCCGGAAGGTCCGCTCTTCGCCGATCCCCGGGTCTGCGCCCGTGACGTACCAGCGGCCCGGATGGGAGACGAGCCCGGATGGGTGCAGGATGCGTTCGCCGCCTGACTGCAGCAGCTCCAGCAGGGTGAGCACCTGAGTAGTAGGCCTGGCGATGCACAAAATTTAGCCGCAAATACTGGACCGTTTCTGTCCAGTATCAGTCCTAGTGTGCGATGGAGAACGGTTCCGCAGACACAAGGAGAGCATCATGGACTTCGTCTCGATCCGCATCATCACGGCCGACGTCGCCCGCCTGGTCGGCTTCTACGAGCGGGCCACCGGAGTGCGGGCGGACTGGGCCAACGAGGACTTCGCCGAACTAAGGACCGCCCACGGCACTGTGGCGATCGGCAGCACCCGCACCGTCCCGCTGTTCGCGCCCGGCTCCGCCCAGCCGGCCGACAACCGCACCGTGATCATCGAGTTCCTCGTCGACGACGTGGACGGCGTCTACAAAGAACTGGCCGGCTTCATCGGGGACTTCGTCAGCGAGCCCACCACGATGCCCTGGGGCAACCGGGCACTGCTGTTCCGCGACCCCGACGGCAACCTCGTCAACTTCTTCACGCCTGTCACCCCGGCCGCCATCGAGAAGTTCGGCCGCTAGCGCCGTGTGGCGGAGGCGGGCCGACGGAGGTGACGCGGTGGCTCCGCCTCCGTCGGCGGCCACGCCCCGGGGCGCTGGACTCTCGCGGCGGGGCAGCAGCAGCGGGCTGGCGAGGATGAGCAGTCCCGCGACCGTGATAGCCGTGCGTGGGCTGGTGATGCCGGCGAGTACTCCGCCGAGGGCCGTGAAGATGGCGATGGAGGCGCTGGTGCTGATCGACCAGGCCGACAGAGTGCGGGCGATACGGTCTTTGGGTGTGTGCTGGAGCCGGTAGGTGGCGAGTACGGGACTGTACATGCTCACGTTGACGATAATCGCGACCTCGACGGCCATTACGATCACCAGGCCGACGATGCCGGGGCGGACGAAGACCAGGCCGATCAGCCAGACCGCCCGGAACATGCCAGCTGTGCGCAGGACTCGGTGCTGGCCGTAGCGGGCCACGACTCGGCGGGCCAGGCGTGAGCCGATGAATCCGCCGGCGCAAGGGCCAGCGAAGGCTAGGCCGTACTGCCAAGGCGGGAACCGGAGCTGGCGGAGCAGGAGCACGGCCAGCAGCGGCTCAGTGGCCATGATCAGTCCGTTGACGAGCACGGCGTTGAGGTACAACGCCCGCAGGCCCGAATGTGTCAGGATGTGCCGCCAGCCGTCAAGCAGCTCGCCTGGCCGGATCCGGCTCTTGCCGGTTCGCCGCGGGCGTTCTTCCCGGCCCCGGATCGCGGTGATCCCCAGCGCGGAGAACAGGTAGCTCAGCGCGTCGGCCACGACGGTGGTTACCGGCCCGAACAGGCCGATCGCCGCCCCGCCCAGCGGCGGCCCGACGGCGGTGGAGCTCCACATCGTCGACTCGAACCGAGCGCTGGCCACGAGCAGGTCATCGGGCCGGACAAGGGTTCTGAGGTACGAGCCGCTGGCTGCATTGAAAGCGATCCTGGCCGCGGCGACGACGGCCGATACGGCCAGCAACTGGACGAAGCTGAGCAGATTGAAGGCGTAGGCGACCGGAATCGTCATCATGACCGAGAACCGGGCCAGGTCCGTCGCGATCATCACCGGCCGCTTGCGGCGAAACTCCACCCACGGCCCGAGCGGCACCGCGATCAGGGCACCCACCGCCGGTCCCACCGCGGACAGCGCGGACACCTGGGCGGGGCTGGCATGCAACACCAGCACGGCGATTAGCGGGAACGCCCCGAACCCCAGCCCGGAGCCATAGGCGCTGACCGCGTATGCCGCCCACAGCCATCCAAACTGCCGGCCCAGCGACCGTCGAGCCACCGGCTCTACACCTCCTGGATCACACAACTTGTCGTTGATCGGTCTGATCAAAGCAACGGCGGGGAGGCCGGATCAAACAACCGATCTTGCGGCGAGCCGCAACGCAATGTTGTGTGACTAGGCTCTGGTGCGTGGATCTCGACGCCGTCCGAACGTTCGTCGCCGCCGCGGACGCCGGCCAGTTCCAGGAAGCCGCCGCCACGCTGGCCATCACCCAGCAGGCCGTCTCCAAGCGCATCGCCGCACTGGAGAAAGACCTGAATGTGCGCTTGTTCACCCGCACGGCACGCGGAACCCAGCTCACCATCGACGGTCAGGCATTCCTGCCCCACGCCCGTGAACTCCTGCGGGCAGAAGCGCGGGCCGACGCGTCCGTGCGTCCTGGCCGGCGCGTTCTGCGCATCGATGTCGTCAACCGGCGGATCGCGCCAGCGGTGCTTCTCCAGGACTTCTACCGCATGCATCCCGAGATCGAGCTGGACGTCGTGACCTTGGACGCCGACGTCAATGCGGCCATCGCCGCTGTCGAGGCCGGGACCGTCGACGCCACCTTCCATGCCGTCCCGGCTCCCTCGCGGCAGCTGCCAGACGCCATCAAGGCTGCCCGGGTGATCGACGAGCCGCATCAGCTGCTGACCGGACCGCGCCACGCGCTCGCCAACGCCCACGCCGTTACGCCCGCACAACTTGCCGGACACCGAATCTGGATGCCCGGCCTGGCCGCTCGCGGCGAGGTGGCCATCTACTATGACGAACTCGCCGCCGCGTTCGGGCTCACGATCGACGTGATCGGGCCCGTCTTCGGGAACGAGGCCCTGCTGGCTGAGATCGCCGACTCCCCGGAGCTGGCGACCCTGGTGGGCGAACGCTCGCGGTACCTGTGGCCAGACAGCTACGATCTGCGGCGCATACCGGTGCGAGATCCGGCGCCGGTCTACCCGATGTCACTGATCTGGCGCGACGGCAACCCGCATCCCGCGCTCATCAAACTCCGCGACCACCTCGACTCCAGACCAGCAGACGCACCCGGCGGCGAAGTCTGGATGCCGAAATGGGGGCAACGGTCAGCCTCTGCCAGAGGCTGACCGTTGCCCGGCCCGGCACATACCTTCTGGCGGCTTGTCTGGCGTGCACTGTTGACAGCCGCTTCGCTGGCGAACATCATGGCACACAAGCGCACGACATCGTTGTCAGACTGCCGCCCCGGCCGGCGGGTCGGCCCGGGGCGGAGGTCGAGGAGGGCCGGATGACCGAGCGAACGGACCTTTCCGTACCGAAACCACTTATGCGCCGTCGCCAGTTCCTGCGCGGAGCCCTGGGCGCTGGCGGGATCGCCGCGGCCGCCGGGCTCGCTATCCCTGGAACCGCCCTCGGGGCCACGCGGTCAGCCGGCCGCCAGACGGTACCGGGCCTGCGGCTGCCGCCGGACCGTGTGGTGGCCGCTGACGTGCGCCGCGAGTTCCTGCACGTCTGGGACGGATACAAGAAGTTCGCCTGGGGGCACGACCAGCTGCTCCCGCTGTCGGGCAGCTACGCCGAATTCTTCGTGCCCGGCCACCCGATCGGGCTGTCCATCATCGAAGCGCTCGACACCCTGTACGTGATGGAACTCGACGATGAGCTCGCTCTCGGCGTGAACTGGGTCAAGCAGAACCTGGACTTCGACATCGACGGTAACTTCCACGTCTTCGAATTCATCATACGGGTCGTCGGCGGCCTGCTCGCCGGCTACCTGGCCACCGGCGACGAGGGCCTGCTCGATCTGGCGGCCCAATCGGGCGATCTGGTCCTTCCCGCCTTCACCCAGTCGCCGACCGGCATGCCGTACCAGTACGTGAACTTCCGCACCGGCGCGTTGTCCGGCGCGACGCCGCCGATCGCCGAGATCGGCACGAACATCCTCGAGTTCGGCGTGCTGTCGCGGCTGACCGGCGACCGGAGGTACTACAAGGCCGCCAAGAACGCCTACCGGGCCGTGGTCGAACGGCGGTCTTCGCTGGACCTGCTCGCCTCCTATCTCAACGTGGAGACGGGGCAGTGGGCCGACTCGACGGACCAGGCGCCGAATCCGCCGGATGACTCGTTCTACGAGTACCTGTGGGGCGGCTGGGCGATGTTCGCGGACGCCGACTGCCTGGCCTGGTACCGGATGTTCACCACGGCGTTCAAGAAGCACCTGATCGAGACCTATGACGGGCACACCTGGTTCAAGCAGGTGAACTTCGAGACCGGCGCCCTGGTCGGCCGCGACCAGTCCGAACTCGCCGCCTTCTACGGCGAGGTTCTGGCGCACGGCGGCGATATAGCCCTCGGCCAGGCCTATTACCGCACCTGGGTCCATGTCGCGGAGAAGTATCCGGTACTGCCCGAAGAAATCGACTACACCACCCTTGCGGCGCTGTCCAAGGGAAATCAGCTCAGGCCCGAGTACCTCAACGCGGCGTTCGACCTGTGGGTGCAGCTGCGCCGGGACATTTACAAGACCACGTCGTATGCGTACTTCCAGAACATGAAGACCTACAACCGGGTGCCCAACGGCTACACGATCATCGACGACGTCACCGTCAGGCCCATGGTTCTCGGCGACCTGTTCCCCGCGTACTCGTTCGCGGAGAACTTCAAGTACCTGTGGCTGATCTTCTCCCGCACGCCCAGGTACGACTACAGGACCGGCTACCTGTCAACCGAGGGAAAGATTTTGCGCGGACTCCGTCCGGCACGGTGACCCGGCCGGGATCCGTCAGCGCGCGGTCGCCGGGACGCGGCACTGACGGGAATTCGCCCATTAGCCAAAGATCAGCGACGGCGATTGCTCAATGCGAAGTAGTGGACATGGTGAACCTTGACGTTTGTTTGTGACGATTGTTAGATTCCGCCGGGAAGCGTCTCGTACCGCGGGACGGTCACATTGCCGTGACCGGCGGGCCGGGGAGGGGCTGGACTCGGCGGCCACGCGCGAGCGAGAGGATCGTATATGCATACTCGCTGGTCAGTACGGAAACGTACGATGCGCGGGCGGGGCTCGCCCTGGCGCCGGCGAACGTGGCGGCTGCTGGTGCCTGCGGTAGGTGCCGCCGCCGTCTGCCAGCTCAGCCTGGTGGGCGCGGTCACCGCCGGGGCGGCGACAACGGCCGCACACAAGGCCGCTCAGGTCTGGGTAAAACCGAACGCCATAGGCAACCTCGACTGCAACGCGATGAGCCCCGTCCAGCGGACCACCCAGGCGGCCAAGGCCTGCACGGACATCCGGGGGGCGCTCGGCGTGGACAACAAGTGGACCTGGGGCGGCCGCTTCTATGACAACGGCCGTTACATCGGCCACGACGAGCCAGACACCAGGTTCCTTTCCTCGGTGGCCGGCTCCGGGAACAACGTCACGTGGCACGAGACGCTCGGCAGGGATCCGGCCGCCGCGCCGACCGTGAAGAATCCCGGCCACGACGTCAATCACTGGGCGGAGCTGAGCATCGCGCCGTGGTTCTCGATGGCGCTGTGCGACCCGTACTCCGAGCCGCTGCTGCCCTGCACGCCGGAGAGCGACGCCAACGCGCCGGCGATCACCACCACCCCCGTTCCGGGCGGGGTGTACCCGGGCGCCGGCAGCTCCTTCCTGGAGATGCAGTTCTACCCGCCGGGAATGGCGCCGTTCGCCGACAACATCAGCTGTGACAACACGCACTGGTGCGCGTCGCTGCACATCAACGACCTGGAGTGCACGGTGAACTTCCTCACCTGCAACCCGAACTGCATCGAACCGACGAACTTCGCGTTCATCCAGACCAACGGCGTGCCAACCGGCCCGCCGAGCCCGCAGCTCGCGGACCTCGCCACCAATACGCCGAACAAGCACACCCTCCTCATGAACCCCGGAGACCGGCTCACCGTCCACATCTGGGACGCGCCCGTGCCGGGGCATCCGGGACAGAGAGCACTCGAGACGTCGATCCTTGACAACACCACGGGCCAGCGCGGCTTCATGCAGGCGTCGGGCGCCAACGGGTTCATGGCGACGAACATCAACGACTGCAGCGGCACGCCGTTCAACTACGAACCCGAGTACAGCACCGCCGCCGTGAACAACATCGTCCCGTGGGCGGCGGACCAGGTCGACGTCAGCACCCAGTACGAGACCGGCCACTTCATCGCCTGCTCCAGCGTGAGCAAGCCGATCAGCGTCAACACGGTTCCCGGTTACTCCTTTGTCACCGACATCACCTGGAACAAGTGCCATGGCCCGTACGAGAACGCTGGTTCGGGGGGCGAGACCAACGAGCGCGGCGACGCGTTCTGTTACTCGAAGGGCGACACGCACTTCGGGCAGGCGCCGCCGAACATAGTGACCGCATGCGAGGACAACGCGTTCCAGAACGGCGACCTGGACTATGACGGGAACCCGTACTGGCCTGACTGGCCGACTTCGGCAACCCCGAACCTGTTCCCCGCGACGTTCCGGCAGGCGCCGCCGACAACCGTGGGAGGCGCCGGCTACTCGCGCTTCCAGATCCAGACCGACGCGGCGCTCAGCGAGTCCACCTGTGCGTACCCGAACACGACGGGCTGCAAAGTCCCGCCGCCGACCGCGCCAGGAAAGTTCTACCCGTACTGGACCCTGGTCGGCTCGTGCGTGTGGGAGTTCGGCAACGTGCGCAGCGGCAACACGTTCGGCAAGGACGCCCAGTACGGGTCGGTCCCGCCGGGGCAGGGCTACCCGCAGCTCATGGGCCCGATCATGCGCAACCCGTGCAAGGCATGAGAAGGTGCACGGCCAGCGCGCCGGCCTGAGTGAACCGAGCGGCCGCCGGGAAGCCCGGCGGCCGCTCGGGCATGTCCGTTCAGCGCCGGGCCAGGCCGCCATGTGACGGCCTGGCCCGGCGGCGCGGGCCGTCGGCGTGTCGGTCGTAGCAGGCCGGTCGTGAGCGGGTCAGTCGTGAGCCGGCTCGGCGATCATGGCGGTGCCGACTCCGCGGAAGCCGAGCCTCGCATAGACGCGGGCCACCGCGTCGTCGGTCGCGGACAGGAACACGGTCCCGACGCCCCGGGCTAGCGCGTCC
The DNA here is from genome assembly GCA_019239975.1 of Streptosporangiaceae bacterium. Lineage (GTDB taxonomy): Bacteria > Actinomycetota > Actinomycetes > Streptosporangiales > Streptosporangiaceae > JAFAZE01. The sequence goes on along the minus strand of JAFAZE010000063.1, from coordinate 19,519 downwards.
GCGGCGAGCACGGCGGTGACCGCGGCGCCGACGCCGCGGCGCCGGTAGGCGGGCAGCACGCCCACCCCCGTGATCTCCGCGACGCCGTCCGCCGCCTGGTAGCTTCCCGCCGCCAGCGGCCCATCCTCCCCGAACGCCGCCGCCAGCACGGACTGCCCCGACTGGAGCCGCTCGCGCAGCATGGCGATCGACCCGGCGTCGTGGTCCGCGGCGAGCTTGTCGCGTTCCGCGGCGCCGGCCTCGCCGGGCGCGGTTCCCGGGTGGCCGAACGCGACGGCCGGTACCGCCCAGATCAGGTCGAGCACGGGGTCGTCGGGGGCGACCAGGCGCGCGGTGATGCCGCCCGGCAGCGGCCGCGCCGGGGAGGGGGCGCCGAGAACCAGCAGCGGATGCGCCTTTACCTGGAGGCGTGCCTCGGTGGCCGCCGCGGCCATGCCGGGAGTGGCCTCCTCGATCCACTCAAAGGATTCCGGGATGAGCAGTTCCCGCTGGCGCGCGCGCACCGACCGGACATCCGCAGCGGTTACGGGCAGCCCAGATCCCCGCCGTGGCCTGGCGTAGTAGGGCCAGCCTGGACCGGTCGGGACGAACAGCACGAGAGGCCCGTGCTCCTCGGCCCGCGCCCGCTGCCTCGGCACCGCGTCGCAGAAGGCGTCAATCCGCTCAATGAACTCGTAATCGCTCACAGCAGTACTTACCTTACGGGCCCGGGCACCCACCTCCAACAGTGTTTGCCCGAGCGACCGCGTTCCCGCTGGCCCGCTGCGGTATAGGCCCCGACGGCCTTCCGGCGTGTCGGCATGCGCCGGCCTTGGTCCCGGCAGTCGGCCGCCCGTCAGCCGGGCTGCGGCGTCAGCGGCGGCGAGCTGGAGCCAGACGCGCCGTCCTGAGACTGAAGTTCCGGCGCGAACTGTGCGATCTCGGCGGGCGTCAGGCCAAGAAGGATCGCCATGTCGCGCACCGTGCACCCGTCATGCAGCAGCGACTCGATCGCGACGCGAGTCGCCTGCACGGCGGCGTCCGCGGCCTGCCGGGCCGCCTCCCGTGCCCGGAGAGCCTCGGTCACCGGGTTGGACGTCTCGGTGCGTACCTCAACCTTGATGGTCTCCGGCGGGACACCGAGCGTGCGTGCGATGGACTGGCGGGTCATCATCTCCGCCTGGTCCAGGCTCCGGACCTGGGCGGCCAGCCCCTCGATCTGGGGAACCCTGATCGCCCACCACCGGCCGGCACGCTGGCACAAGGCAGTGAACGTCGTCGTTTCCATCAGAGCCCCTCACATGTTGAGATGGCGGTCTCACGGTCCCCGACGTGGTGCCACTGACTCAGAGTACGTGCCTGGTTCACATTTCACGATTACTATCGCGAAATGTGATAATTGTCGCTCTCCGGCCGGTGTTGGGCGATTGCGGTGCTTGTCAGCTTCCGCGCCGGCCTTGCGGCCCTGCGCCTCCTGCGGCAGCCCGGCGGCGATGCCCTCGGGCTAACCGCCGGGCGATAACGTGCAGCAAGGCGGCCACCTGACGGTAGGGGTCGGTGCGGCCCGCCCGCTCCTCGCAGGCCAGCAGCGCCTCCAGGCCGGCCGGCGGCTCAGTGTCGTTCGCGGCGGTGTCCGTGAAGACCCGGACCCCGTACCATGCCGTGACCTCCAGCCCGCGGGCGCCGAGCCGGGCGCTCAGGTCCCCGAGGCGGTCAGCACGGGCGCTCACCCCGATCCGGTTCACGTAGCCCGCCGAGCCGAACGCTGCGGCGCAGCCCGCCCAGTCGCCGAGCAGGCCTGGCCGCATCGCGAGCGCGTCCGCGTTGCGGACCACGAGCGACAGCAGCCCTCCGGGCGCCGTCAGCGTGGCCAGCGCGGTCAGGACGGGACCCGGATCCGGCAGGTACATGAGCACCCCATGGCAGAGCACTGCGGTGAAGGGCGAAGAACCGTATCGTTCGGCCGAGTCTTCGACAAGCCCGTGCGCGACCCGCACCCGGGCGCGGACCTCCGCCGGCTCGGCGGCCAGGTCCCGCTCGAAGCGGGCCAGCAGCTCTTCCGAGGCGTCCAGCCCGGTCACGTTGTAGCCCTGGCGGGCCAGCCGCAGTGCCTGCGTCCCCTGGCCGCAGCCGGCGTCGAGTATCCGGGCGGGCGGGGCTGGGAGCTCGGCGGCGAGCTGGCGCGCGACCAGTTCCTGGCGGACCACGTTCCTCAGATTGCCCAGGCGGGCCGCCCACTGCCGCTCCCCGGCGCTGAACGCGGTGCTCACGTCCCGTTCCCCGCGGCCCCGAGTTCCCGCTGCATCAGAATCGTGTCGATCCACCGGCCGTGCTTGCGGCCGACCGCGGTCAGGCGGCCGGCCTGCACGAAGCCGAAGCGGCGGTGCAGCGCGGCGGACGCGTCGCTGCCGGTGTCCGCTATGACCGCGATGATCTGGCGGGCACCGGCCTCAGCGCACCGGGCGAGCACCGCGCCGAGCAGCCGGCCGCCCATCCCGCGGCCGGTATGCCCCGGGGCGAGGTAGACGGTGTCTTCGACCGTATGCCGGTAGGCCGGCTTCGGCCGCCACGGGCTGGCGTAGGCGAACCCGCAGACCGCGCCGCCCGTTTCCGCGACAAGGAACGGCAGGTTGTGCTCGTCAAGGTCGGCGAGCTTGTACCGCCAGTCGGCGCTGCGCGGTGGCACCTCCTCGAATGTGGCCACGCTGTTCGCGACGTAATAGGCGAAGATCGCGGTCACCTGGTCCATGTCCGAGGCGGCCGCAGGCCGGACGATGATGTCATCGGCTGTCAATATAACCCCCTCAGCGCGTCCGCCCGCCGAGACCGGCGATGCTCAGGATACCGAGGGTAAGAGCGGCTTACGGCCGACGCCCGCGACTATATCTGCGGGACGGCTCTCCGCTGGCGGAGGTGACGGTGATCGCCAGAAGCGGGCTTCGGTCAGGCCCGGTTCCACGATCTCGAGGCCCGCGAAATAGCCCGCGACATCATCGTGCTTGTGCAAATACAGGGGGGCGGCGGTGTATGCGGCCGCAAAGCGCGCTCCCAGCTCAGGGTCATTGTTGTTGACGCCCACAGACATGATCATGTAACTCCCGGGAGCGATGGCATGCACGAACGCGGCCGTCCGGTTCGCCGCCTCGGCTGGGTCCAGGAAATGCAGGAGCATGGCCAGGATCACGCATACGGGCTTGTCCAGATCGACCACCCCGGTCTTCCTGACGCTGGCGAGGATCGCCTCCGGGTCATGCACGTCCCCCGGCGCGACGGCCACGCAGCCGTCAGCGGCAAGCAGCGCCCGGGCGTGCGCTATCACGACCGGGTCATTGTCCACGTACACCACGCAGGCATCGGGATCTGCCTCGTAGGCCACCTCGTGCGTATTCGGGCTGGTGGGCAGCCCTGAGCCCACGTCGATGAACTGCGTGACTCCCTGCCGGCTCACGTAGTCGACGGCACGGATGAGGAACGAGCGGCTCTCCCGGACGAGCACGCCTGTCAGCGGGTAAGCCTCCAGTATCTTCGAGGCCACCTCACGATCCGCCGCGAAGTTATCCTTTCCGCCTAGGATGAAGTCGTAGGCGCGCGCGATGTTCGGCTTACTCGGATCGAACGGCGCAACCGGCTCGCTGCTCATACCGCCATGTTATCGGCATCCCCGCTTCGGCGGTTACCCGGCGAGGTTTTCCCAGGTCAGGCGGTCTACTGCACGCCCTGGCCCGCCGCCTGCCCGCTGGAAAGCCGTATATATGCCCCAAAAATGGCGGGCGCGGCTATGACTTTGCAACTCACATGCCGCTCAATAGCTGAACAACGTGGTGTCTTGCTCGTTGCCGCTCCGCTCCCAGGCTGAGCCGTTCCGGCTGGCCGGCCCGAGCACCACCCTCTGCCCGCGGTGACCAGCGGCGGCATGCCATACGTGGCTAGGTGATGGCGAGAGCGCGGCGTAATAGCCTGGTGGGTGCCGGCGGCACGTGATCAGCACCGCACCGGCGTCTGGGAGGGCCGAATGCGCATCAGGGACATACTTCGCGTCAAGGGCACGCAAGTCGTCACCGTCACCCCGGACACGAGGGTGCGGCAGCTTCTGGCGGTGCTGGCCGAACACGGGATCGGCGCCGTCGTCGTCTCTCACGACGGCAGCTCGGTCGACGGGATCGCCAGTGAGCGGGATATCGTCCGGGCGCTGGCCAAGCGGGGCGCTGCGGTCATGTCGGAGCCGATCACGAATATCTACACGGCGGAGGTGCGCACCGTCACGCCAGAGACCCCGCTTGAAGACGTCGCGCGCATGATGACCGAGCACCGCGTGCGGCACGCGCCGGTGGTGGCTGACGGCGGCTTGCGAGGGATCGTGAGCATAGGCGACGTGGTGAAGAACCGTATCGACGAGCTCGAAGTCGAGCGAGCGGCGCTGACCGATTACATCACGGGCACCCGCTGACGCGCCGGCCTTGCCGCTTACGGGACGCGGGCGGCGATCTCCCGTGCGCATTCCAGAGCCTCGGTGTGCGTCGTGTCCACCCGCACGTCGTAGACGACGCCCTGGTGGACCACTTCCGCCTGGTACGCGGAACGATCACCTGAGTTGCCACCGCGCCACAGTACAGGCGACTGCCGGGCGCGTGGAGTGCGGCAAAACCGGCGTCCTGAGGAGTGGCACCGGCGGCGCCGTTCTCGAATTGTGACTGAATTATGCCCTTGCGCAATGATTCCGCCGGAGTATCAGATACATATGGGGGGGGTTCGGGCGATACGAGGGCAAGGAGAGGAATGTCCAGAAGACGGAGGCTCGTCAGCTTCGGCGCCGCGACGGCGACGGTCGCGGCCATGACAATCGGGGGGCTTAGCGGCTCAGCCGGGGCCGCGCCCGGCCCGGGCTACCTGCGGCTGGCTGGCAGCGCTGTGCCGTTCACCAGCCACGTCCGGGCGACCGGCGCGGTGGCCGGCTCGGCGCGGCTGACCATCCAGGTCTGGATGCGGCCAGGCGATCTGGCCGCAGCGGAGCAGTATGCGACGGCGGTGAGCACGCCGGGCAGCAAGCTGTTTCATCATTACCTGAGCCCGGACGCCTACACCGCCCGGTTCGGGGCCAGCCGTGCCGCAGCCGGCGCGGTGGAGTCGTGGCTGCGTCGCCAGGGCTTCACCGGCGTTCATGCCGACGCGCAGCGCAACTACGTGCGGGCCACCGGAGCGGTCGCGGCGATCGACGCAGCGTTCAGGATCCAGCTGGAGAATTACCAGTCATCAGCGAGTGTGAATGCCGGGCGGTACCAGCTGCACGCCAACGACCGGGCGCTGGCCATCCCCGAATCGCTGTCCCCGTACGTATCCGGGGTGACCGGCCTGGACAACGCCGCGCCCAGGCTCCCGCTGATGCGGTCGCCCAGGCATCAGCGGGGGACCACAGGGCCGCCCACGGCCCCCTGCTCGCAGTATTACGGGCAGCATCACATTTCCGGACTGCCCGAGCAGTTCGGGCTGACGTCGTTCCCCACCCAGATCTGCGGCTACTCGGCCGGCCAGGTGCGCGCCGCCTACGGGGCCAACATGCGCAACAACGGCCGGGGGCAGACGGTCGCGCTGGTCGAGCTGGGCCTGACCCCTGACATGTTCCTGACCCTGCAGGACTACGCGAGCGCGGCTCACTTCGTGGCGCCCTCCACGCAGCGCTACGCCGAGCTGTCGCTTGGCAGCAACACCTGCGGCGACCCGTTCGACGTCGAGGAGCAGCTGGACGTCGAGACCTCCTACGACATGGCCCCCGGCGCCAACCAGCTGGTGGTCGGCGGCGACAGCTGCAACAACGGCGACTTCGGCCTGCAGGGCCTGTTCGACGCCGACATCGCGGTCATCGACGGCATCGCCGGGAGCCACCATCCGCTGGCCAGCATCAGCTCCAACTCCTGGGGCCCGGGCAACGACACCCAGTCGGCGATACTCACCAACATCATGCATACCTACCTGGTGCGCGCGGCCGCGCAGGGCGTCGGGATGTACTTCGCGTCCGGCGACAGCTCTGGAGTCCAGACCCCGGATGACCCGTTCGCCATCCTGGTCGGCGGTACCTCATTGGGGATCGGCAAGGATGACCGGCGCTTGTTCGAGACCGGCTGGTCCACCGGCTTTTCCGCCATCAGCGGCGGCCAGTGGTCCTTGCTGGGCGAGAACGGTGCCGCCAGCGGCGGTCCCAGCCTGATCTGGGCACAGCCGGATTACCAGCGCGGTGTGGTGCCGAGGGCGCTGGCCACGGCCCCCGGCGACCGCCCCGGCCTCGTCCGGTCTGAACCTGACATCGCCGCCGTCGCGGACCTGTACACCGGGTTCGCAACCGGACTGCTGGCATTCCCGAAGAACAAGCCGCCGGTCTTCTACGAGACACCGGTTGGCGGGACCAGCATGTCCTCGCCACTGGTGGCCGGGATCGTCGCCGACGCCCAGCAAGGGCAGCCCAGGGTGTTCGGGTTCACTGACCCGGTGCTATACGGGCTGAACGGCACGCCGGCGCTGTACGACATACTGCCGTCGACCTCCCGCACCCCCGCGTTCTTCCGCGGGGAGGTGTGCAACGTCCAGTTCTGCGGTGCCACGTCGCTGATCACCTTCGACGACCAGGACCCCAACATGACCGGTTACACGGGCCAGGTCACCCTGAAGGGCTACGACAACATGACCGGCATCGGCACGCCGCGCGGCCAGTTCTTCATCACGGCCCTGCGCAGGCTGGAGGGCTAGGCTCGCCGCCCGGTCCGCGCCGATCCTGCACGCAAGGAGGGGTCCGCCTGCACGGGCGGACCCCTTGGGCGGATCCCCGCCCGGGTGCCCCGCCCAGGGATGCCGTGACACTCTGTTTGCTAGCTGACCAGATTTGCTAGCTGACCAGCGTTATCAGGTCGAGTGCGATCTCGCCAGGATCGGTCACGGCGTCAAACGAAACGACTTCGACGTGCACCTTGCCGAATTTGTCCTGGGCGGCGTTCTTCCGGGCCGCCTGCTGGTAGGCCGCGAGAGTAGCGTCGTGCTTGCGGCCGTGGCCCACGATCGCGACCACGAACACACGCTTGGCGTTGGCCTTCTCCAGGACGGGCTCGAAGTCCTGCCAGTCGTCGGCCTCTCCATCGGTGACAACGAGGGTGAGCATGGTCGGCTGCTCGTCGGGATCCCTGTCGCCGAACTCCTCGTCGTAGTCCGCGAGCGCCGCCTTCCAGGCGGGCATGATGTATGTCTTGCCTCCCCATTTGATCTCGTTCAGCCTGCGTTCCAGGTTGCTGGAGTTGAGGTCGCCGATCTCGACGTGGTGGTTGGCGAACCCGTGGGTCATCAAACCTCCCCGTTCGTCACTGCCGCCGGCCTGCTCGGCAGCCGCCTCGCTGTCCTCCCGCTCCAGGACACGGACGAGACCGTACAAGGCCTCGATAACGATGGCCCGGCGGCTGCCGGGATCGGGCCACTCTGGGCCGTACTCGTCGGCGGCGCCCCAGTTCATGCTGGTTGACAGGTCCAGCAGGAGCACGGGTTCCTTCTTGCGGTTGGAAGAGACAGCCGGACGGATCTCACTGCGCGGAGTGCGGTTCGGGCCGCCTGTTTCCGCTCGGGCCTCGTTCACCATCGTTCCCTTCCCGTTGTGGACGTCCACCTGTAGACCTGATGTACCACATGCCGCCGCCCCCCGAGACGACGGCTCAGCAGGAGACAGAGCGGCGGATTTTATAAAGGGCGATGGCTGACCATCTGCTCTGTCGCCAAACGACATCTCGGCGGCGATCAGCCACGTCCGCAGCCAGACCGGCAGCGGCCCGGCGCACCTCTACGCGACCAGCTTCAGCGGCGGGATCAGCGTGTTCTTCGCCGCGCGCCATCCCGGGCAGGCCCGCAGCTTCACTCTCGCGAACCCGCTGCTGGACTACGAGAAGCGCTTCGTCGACGACGAGCCGTACTGGCACGAGGACCGCATCGGGGCGGCCGAAGGGCGGCAGCTCACCGAGTACGGCTTCGTCGAGCATTCGCCCGACGACGGCGACGGCCTGGTGCCCCTTGTCGGCAGACCTGGCGGTCTGCGGCTAGGGAATCGGTCTATAGGCCAGGTCTGGTGCAGGGGTCTTCCTGACCATGGCAAACGCGCTTCACGTGCCCCCTGACCCACGGGATCGCCAAAGTTGGATTTCATAGCGGCAGGAATTTCAGGAGCCGGGTCCGGTCGCGGGTGATGGCTTGCAGGGTGCGGGTGATCTCGGTGACGCCGGATAGGTGGAGCAGGCTGATCGCGAGGTTGCGGAAGGTGGCCATGGCCTGGGAGCCGTCGCCGGCGTAGCCGGTGTTCGCGTCTTCGGACCAGGCGGTGTCGCGGATCCAGTGCACGGATTCGGTGCCCCACTGGCCCTTGGCGATGGCGGCCAGGTCCGCGGGGCCGGCGTGGCCGGCGTGCAGGCTGGTGACGGCGTGCACGGCCTCTTTGCTGATCGCGGCGCCGGTGATGTCGTAGCCGTCGCGGCGGATGCGCACGACCTGGCTGGCGTGCGGGAAATCGATGCCCCCGGCATCGGTGACCCACAGGAAGCGCTTGATGATGGGCCGTGGCCGTAGTCCAGTTCTGCGTGGTCCGGCTGGCCGGGGCAGTCCGCGTTGACCTTGTGGTAGATGGCGCGCTGCAGGCCGGGCCGGTTGCCCTTGACGAACAAGAAATAGTCTGAGTCCCGTTCCCCGGCCAGGTATTCCGCGGTGTCATCCTGGGCGTGCGCGGCGTCGGCGGTGACCACGGCACCGGTCAGGTCCACCGGGTCCAGCAGCTCCCGGACCTGGGTGATCTCGTTGGTCTGGTCCGGGATCCGCCGCTGCGCGATGATCACCTTGTCCTGGTGCAGCAGCGCAGCGAACAGCTTGACCTGCCCGTCCGCCACCCCGCGCTGCCACTTGCCGTCGATCGCGATCGCCCGTAGCAGCCCTTTGAGCCGGCCGGCTCCGGCCAGCGCGCGCAGCCAGCCGCCGATGAGCTCGTCGAGGGCGTTCGCGTCCAGGCCCTGGATCAGCGTGCGCAGCCGCGTCTCGCTGGGCGCGATGATCTTCCGCCGCAGCGGGTGCGGCTTCCCGCCCAGCCGGGCCAGCACCTCCTGCGGCAGGTCCGCGGCCTGGTCCCCGGGCTCCCGGAAGTTCTTCGCCCCGGCCAGCACGCATACCACGGCGACCGCGAGCACGAAGACCAGGCGGTAGCGCCGCCCCCGCCGCTTGCGCGGGTCCGCCACCTGCGCCAGGACCTGCAGCAGGCCCGGGACCTCATCATCAGCGCTGGTCAAAAAGCAGGCATGGGCGTGCGAGACTGGCATTGATGGCCTCTCGTTCCGAGAAGGGATCTGGCGTGACACCTTGATCCTCCCGGACTGGAGGCCATCCTCGTGAATCAGCCGGCACCGGCAGCAGGCCGGACCGGCTGGCAGACAGGCACCAGCTACCCTGGCCTGCATGCGGAAGCTGATCGTCAGCAACTTCCTGACGCTGGACGGTTACTATGAGTCGGCTGACAAGACGTTCGGCCGGTTCTTCGACTACTTCCACGAGGACTACGGCGCGAACGAGGCGTTCGACCAGTACAACACCGAGCTGCTGCGCGGCGCCGGCACGCTGATCCTCAGCGGGCGCACCTCGTTCCTGGCCAACAAGGACTACTGGGTGTCCTATCCGGGCACCCCCGGCGGCACCGCGATCCGGCGCGAGTTCGCACAGCTGATCCGCGCCACCGAGAAGTACGTCGTCTCCGGCACCATCGCCCCGGAAGACCTGGCACCGTGGCAGGACAGCACCCGCATCATCCGCGGCGCGGACCTGTACGCGCAGATCGCCGCGCTCAAGGCGCGGCCCGGACGCCCCATCCTGATCCAGCTGAGCAGGCAGCTCTGGAACGACCTGCTCATCCACGACCTGGTGGACGAACTGCACCTGACCATCTTCCCGGTGATCGCAGGCGAGGGAATCCCGCTGTTCACCGGCCGCCCGCCGGTCTCGCTCAAGCTGCTGTCCACCCGGACCTGGGCAGGCTCAGGCAACATCCTTGCGATCTACCAGCCGATCCTCCGCGAACCTGTGCCGGAGTAAGGGATCCGCCCCGTGCACCAACCCGAGCTAACCAGCTGAGACGGTGGCTGACAGAACACCCCGCCATCAAATCAGGCACTCAAGAACAAACAGCGACACTCGGCCACCTAACACCAACTTGCCGATCCCGTGCCCCTGACCAGGGACTGAGATTTCAGCGGTTCTCAACGCTTCCGGGCAGATCTCGCTGTCCGTGCGAGCTCGATCAACGGCTGGAAGTCGCCTGGGCGGCAAAGACCTATCCCTGGATACAACTAACTTGACCGCCATCGGCTTCATCGGTGGCCCATCCAAATACATTTGCCCACGAGGGACCGCGGTAGTCGCACTGGTAAAGGTCGTAGACGTCGTGGGCGTTGAGATCCATTCGCGCCCAGCCTCCATTGCCGAAGTTGAAGCCCTCCTGGAGGGTGCCGGTGCCGTTGGTGTTGCCAACATAACTGCACCAGGTGACATTGGTGTGGTTGGCCGAGCAGTTCGGGGTCCCGTTATTCCACGCCTGAGAAGAAGTAGCAGTGAAATTGAAATAGTCCTTGACCCACCAGTAGTGAGTGTCGCAGCCGCCCGTGTTATAGGGCCTAGCGCACGCTTGGAGGTATCCTTGATAGAAGCTGCTGCCGTCGCTCGCGCTGATCCTGGACAGGTGGATGCTCTCGGACATGGCGCAGCCTGCTGCCTTGCCGAGCAATACGGCGCACTCGTGCTGTGGCAGGGTGATGCGCCGTGTCACTGTCTGCGGTGCCGCTGACAGATGGGCCAGGGTATTCGCGCTGCCTGCCGTGGCGGTGGCGTGGGCTGAGTCGGCTGGGAGAGTGCCTGCCTGCGCGGCGGGGATCAGCGACGCTATCACAGCGAGAGCACCAAGCGGTATCAGCATGAGCCGTTTCATGAGCGAGACCTCCTTCGATTCAACTGCTTGTATCGTTGCGATTCTCGTCTCGCCCTGGAGGCGGGGTTGGAGCTCACAGGGGTCTGTGTGGGTGCCAGGCCAGCGAGGCGTGCCCTGCTGCGGTTCCGTCGCTCGTCCAGTACCGTGGGCCTGCAGTGCAGTCAGTCGGTTGCCCTATCACCTCAGCATCCGCTCCTCATGCCCTGTTGTAAATAGATGAGGCCAGCCTGCAGTCCCTTTACGTTAAGCGTCAGGGTAGTCTCCACAGGAGATTGGCCGCCGAGTGTTCGCTTGTCAAGCTCCCATTTGCCCTACCCGTGCGAGCACTGGGTGCACCTGCGGACCACGAACCCAACCGAATCCACGTTCGCCACGGTGCGGCACCGGGCAAAGGTAACCAAGGGACCCGGCTCGAAGGCAGCCGGGCTGGCCATGGCCTGCAAGCTCATCGAATCCGCGCAAGCCCGCTGGCACGCAGTCAACGCGCCCCACCTGGTCGCCCTGGTCCGCGCCGGCGCGCTCTTCGTCAACGGCAGGCTCGCCGGGCGGCCCGCAGAGCAGACACCCTCGGACAGCAGCCAGTCACCAGCCGCAGCCGGACAAAGATCGCAGAAGCCGCCTGATGCGATGACGCTGCCTTGCAATTCATCCCGGACGGCCAAACAACCCGGTCACCGCCGATGATTTTGGGTTCCTCCGCTGGTCATGACGGTATGCCAACAGCTGAGCTAGGAGATGTGCAGATGTGGTACGACGAGCGCGGCCAGGGCGATCCGCTGGTCGCGCTACACCCAGGCGGGGCCGGGGTCGATTCCCGCGCACTGGCCCCCCAGCTAGAAGCACTCGCCGGGCACTTCCGCGTCTGCGCACCCGAACAGCGGGGCCACGGGCACACGCCCGACGTCGACGGGCCCATCACCTTTGACCTCATGGCACAGGACACGATCACCTTCATCGAAACGGTCATCGGCCGGCCCGTGTACCTGCTCGGCTGCAGCGACGGTGCCATCCTCGCGCTGACCGTCGCGCTTCGCCGCCCCGACCTGGTGCGCCGTCTCGTCTTCGCCGCCGGGGTATTCCACCGCGATGGCTGGAGACCGGGGTCCTCGACGGCGAGCCGCCGGACTTCCTCCGGCAGAGCTACGGCGAGGTCTCGCCATACGGAGCCGGCCACTACCAGGTGATCGTCGCCAAGCTGGCGACGATGCATGCTCGCGAGCCCGCCCTCACGCATGACGACCTAGCCAGGATCACCTGCCGCACGCTCGTCATGATCGCTGATGACGACGAGGTCCGCCTGGAACACGCTGTCGATCTGTACCGGAGCCTGCCCGACGCCGAACTAGCCGTCGTCCCGGGCACCTCGCACGGCCTGCTGGTCGAGAAACCCGAGCTGTGCAACACAGTCATCACCGAATTCTTCACCAAGGACCCGATACAGACATTCGCTCCCATCCGCCGCGCCGCTCCCCCGGTAACGGACCGGCTGCCCAGGTTAGCCCGCAAGAAGATCACAGGCCTCCCTGCGGGCTTCCGCTTCACGACCTACGGCACTATTTCAGCCAGCCTTCTTATCGTCTCCGGCGCCGACGTCAAGACCGTGCAGGCCCGGCTGCGGCACGCCAGCGTCAAAACCACCCTGGACACCTACGGTCACATCTGGCCGGACCGCGACGAGTCCGCCCGCGCCGCCGTCGACGCCGTGATCACCGCCCGCCAGGCGGAACAGCGCCGGAACAGCACCACGGCGTCTCTATAACGATGCAGGTCAGAGCCGGTTGCACCGTCACACGTCGAAGTAGAGCTCGAACTCGTGCGGGTGCGGGCGGAGCCGGATCGGGTCGAGCTCGTTGGCCCGCTTGTAGTCGATCCAGGTCTCGATCAGGTCGTCGGTGAACACGCCGCCTTCGGTGAGGAACGCGTGGTCCGCCTCCAGGGTTTCGAGCACCTCGTCGAGTGAGCCCGGCACCTGCGGGATCGCCGCCGCCTCGTCCGGAGGCAGCTCGTACAGGTCCTTGTCCACCGGCTCCGGCGGCTCGATCTTGTTCTTGATGCCGTCCAGGCCGGCCATCAGCATCGCGGCGAACGCGAGGTACGGGTTGCAGGACGGGTCCGGGACGCGGAACTCGACGCGCTTGGCCTTCGGGTTGGTGCCGGTGATCGGGATGCGCGCGCACGCGGACCGGTTGCGCTGCGAGTACACCAGGTTGACGGGGGCCTCGAAGCCCGGTACCAGCCGGTGGTAGGAGTTCGCCGTCGGGTTCGTGAACGCCAGCAGGGACGGCGCGTGCTTGAGCAGGCCGCCGATGTAGTAACGGCCGATGTCCGAGAGCCCGGCGTAGCCGACCTCGTCGTAGAACAGCGGCGCGCCATCCTTCCACAGCGACTGGTGGCAGTGCATTCCGTTGCCGTTGTCGCCGAACAGAGGCTTGGGCATGAACGTCACCGTCTTGCCGGCCGCCCGCGCCGTGGACTTGATGACGTACTTGTAGAGCATCAGCTTGTCCGCCATCTCCAGCAGCGGGCTGAACCTGATGTCGATCTCCGCCTGGCCCGCGGTGCCCACCTCATGGTGCTGCATCTCGACCTCGATGCCGCACTCGATCAGGTTGGCGACCATCTCCGACCGCAGGTCGGTGTAGTGGTCCATCGGCGGCACCGGGAAGTAGCCGCCCTTGTACCTGGGCTTGTAGGCGAGGTTGCCGCCGTCCTCGTCGCGGCCGGTGTTCCAGGCGCCCTCGACGGAGTCGATGTGGTAGTAACCCTCGTTCGGGGAGGTGGAGAAGCGGGCCGAGTCGAAGATGTAGAACTCGGCCTCGGGGCCGAAGTAGGAGGTGTCGGCGATGCCGGTGCCGCGCAGGTAGTCCTGCGCCTTGCGGGCGATGTTGCGGGGGTCCCTGGTGTACGGCGCGCCCGTCAGGGGGTCGTGGACGAAGAACGTCAGGTTCAGCGTCTTGTGCGTGCGGAACGGGTCGACCACGGCGGTGGCCGGGTCGGGCAGCAGCAGCATGTCGGACTCGTGGATCTGCTGGAACCCGCGGATGGAGGAGCCGTCGAACATCAGGCCGTCGCTGAAGACGCTGTCGCTGAACGACTCGGCCGGCACGGTGAAGTGCTGAACGGTTCCCGGCAGGTCACAGAACCTGACGTCAACGAACTGCACCTTCTCCTCCGCGATGAAGCGGAGGACCTCTTCGGCACTGCTGAACATCAACCCTCCCCTAACAGGGCGTATATGTCTGTATGAACTAGGCGCACGCGCTTCGGACGTTAGCCGTGGGCAATTTCCGCCCAGTGTCTCCGGTGTTTCACGGATGTTACGGATTCCTCGGCCGGGACGCCGCCCCGCACGTCGGAAGCCATGCGCCGGGCCGGCGCATGGTTTGCCGCGCGAAGCGGATACCGTTGACATCGTGGCAGAAAAACCCCGGGACGCGCAGCAGCCTGCCGCGGTCCTGGACGAAGCGGGGGCACCTGCCGGAGCCGATGATACGCCGGATTACCCCGGCAAGCGGTTCGGCCTGCCGCAGCACGGCCCGAGTTCCGTCGCCAGCTTGGGCAGGCGGTTTCTCGCTCTGTTCGCCGACTGGCTGCTCTGCCTGCTCATCGCGGCCGGCCTGTTCCGCACGCAGTACCTGACGATCGTCCTGTTCACCGTGGAGACCTACCTGCTCACCGCGGTGACCGGCACCACGATAGGCAAGCGCCTGCTGTCCATCCGGGTAATGCGGACCGACGGGCGGCCGCCGGGCTTCGGCTGGGCGGCGCTGCGCACCCTGCTGCTGCTCGCCGTCGTCCCGCCGCTGCTGAGCGACCGCGACCTGCGCGGCCTGCACGACCGTGCCGCCGACACGATCGTGGTCCGCCTCTGAGGCCTGGTCTCACCCCGCCGGCGCTCTCGCGCCGCTTGCTGGCGTGCCCGGCGAGCGCTCCGACCTGACAGGACAGCAGCGGACCGCCGCCGTTCTTCTAGCGGACCCGGGGACGCGGCATCTTGGGCTGCCGGATGTTCTTCGGGATCGGGCCCTTCGGCGCCTGCAGTGACGGCTGGAGTGCCTTCAGCCGGTGGTTGAGGTCGCTGACCGCTCCGCCCTTCAGGTTCCGCGGCAGCCGCATGATCTTCCGCTGCAGCTTGCTGATCGGGATCTGCCCCTCGGCGTTGCCGGCCTGGAAGTCGAAGATGGGGACGTCGTAAGCGACCCTGGCGACGCGCTTCTTCTCGGCCGCCAGCAGGCCGGGCAGCCGGGTGGGCGAGCCCTCGCCGACCAGGATCACGCCGGGCCTGCCGACCGCGCGGTGCACCACGTCCATGTTCCTGTTGGCCGCGACCGCCGGGTCCACCGTCCAGTTGCCGCGCATGCTCTGCAGGATCGCCGCGGCCGCGCCGGGCTGCCCCTCGATCGCCGAGTACTGGGCGGACTGCGCGAACCTGCCGAACAAGATGGTGCCGGCCAGCAGGCCGAGCAGCACGCCCAGCGGTATGAGCAGCCCCAGCAGCCCGGTGACCAGCCCAACGATCACGAACACCACGATGATGCCGATCACGCTGCCGAAGACGATCGGCAGCGCCTTGCGGTTCTGCCGGTTGACCAGCCCGGCCACCATGCGTATCTGCTTCAGCCGGCCGGCCTTCGCAATGTCCTCAGCAGCGTCCCTGTTAACCACCGGGTAAACCTTCCTAGTACGTACCGTCCTCCGCAGCATACGGTTCCCGGGCCCGGACAGGAACCGCGGGTCAGGCATCCTGCCCGGCTGCGGCCAGGTTGCGTGACCGCGAAGATAATCCGCCCAGGCTCAAATGCCCCCGTTCTGGAAGGTCACAGAGCCGGCGCCGAACCCGCCCGCCGCTCGATCGCCTGCGCGTACAGCCGCCCGGCCCGGTAGGAAGAACGCACCAGGGGCCCGGACATGACCCCGGCGAACCCGAGCTCGAGCGCCTCTTCCCGCAGCTCCACGAACTCCTCCGGCTTCACCCAGCGCTCCACCGGATGGTGCCGCGGCGACGGCCGCAGATACTGGGTGATCGTCAGCAGGTCGCATCCGGCGGCGCGCAGGCCGGCCATCGCCGGGCTGATCTCCTCCCGCGTCTCACCGAGCCCCAGGATGAGGTTGGACTTCGTCACCAGCCCGGCGTCGCGCGCCGCGCGCAGCACGTCCAGCGACCGCGAGTACCGGAACCCGGGCCGGATCCGCCGGAACACACGCGGCACGGTCTCGATGTTGTGCGCCAGCACCTCCGGCCGCGCGCTGAACACCTCGGCCAGCCGCGGCGGCTCGGCGTTGAAGTCCGGGATGAGCAGCTCCACGCCGCAGCCGGGGACGGCGGCATGGATCTCGCGGCAGGTCTGCGCGTACAGCCAGGCGCCGCCGTCTTCCAGATCGTCGCGGGCCACGCCGGTCACGGTGGCGTAGCGCAGGCCCATCGTGGCGACCGACTCCGCGACGCGGCCCGGCTCGCCGGTGTCCAGCGGCATCGGCTTGCCCGTGTCGATCTGGCAGAAGTCGCACCGCCGGGTGCACTGGTCGCCGCCGATCAGGAACGTCGCCTCGCGGTCTTCCCAGCACTCGAAGATGTTCGGGCAGCCGGCCTCCTCGCACACCGTGTGCAGCCCGCCCTCGTGCACGAGGTTCTTCAGCTGCGTGTACGCCGGGCCGGTGCGCAGCCGCGTCTTGATCCACGGCGGCTTCTTCTCGATGGGGACCTGGCTGTTGCGCACCTCGAGGCGGAGCATCCGCCGCCCCTGGGGTGCGAGTTCGGGTGCGGCTACCACGGTTCCAGACTATGTTCCCGCCCCGGTAACCGCGCACGCCCGGCCCTGGCGTGCACCAGCCATCCCACGCTCCCGGCGGCGATCCCGCCGCAGCCCGCGATCACCAGCAGCGTCCTCGCGCCGAGCGGCCCCAGCAGCCCGCTCGCGGCGGCCATCCCGGCCGACGCCGCGCCGAACGTCACCGCCGAATAAAGCGCGAACACCCTGCCGGCGAGCGCTTCCGGCGCGTGATGGTTGAGGTAGCTGCGGGTCGCGAGCACCTCGACGCCGTCCGACAGGCCGCCGATGCCGTAGGCGGCCGCCGAGAGCCAGAGCGCCGGCGCCAGGCCGGCCAGCCCGATCCCGAGACCGGTGCCAACCGTGCCCAGGAGCGCGGCCGGAACAAGCCACCGCCGGGGCAGCGGTCCGGCGGCCAGCGTCCCGAGCACCATGCCGGCCGTCCACGAGGCGACGAGCACGGAGTACCCGCCGGTCCCGGCGTGGAATACGCCCTGGGCGAGCACCACCTCGGCCACGACCGCCAGGAACGCGAACGCCACCATCACGCCGACGACGATCGTCAGCAGCCGGGCGGTGCGATCGGACCGCAGGTAGCCGAGCCCGGCCCGGATCTGGGTCCACATGGTCTCCTGGCCGGCGCCCCCTGCCGCCCGGTCGGTGTCCGCTATCCTCAGCAAAGCGAGCCCGGCCGCGCCGAGCGCGTAGGTGGCCGCGTTGCCGGCCAGCGCGAGCCCCGTCCCGCCGACGGCGCTCAGCACCCCCGCCAGCAGCGGCCCCGCGGTCATTCCCGCCCACGTCGCGGCCTGCAGGTAGCTGTTCGCCCGGGTGATCCGGCCGGGCGGCGCGAGCCTGGGCACGATCGCGCCGAGACCAGGCTGAAGCACCGCCGCGCACGCCCCGAGGCCGCCGGCCAGCAGCAGCGTGCCCGCCACCCCCGTCACGCGGACGAGCGCCAGCGTGACGCACGCCGCGGCGGCTGCGGCGGCGACGAGCACCGGCTTCGGCCGCACCTTGTCCAGCAGCAGCCCCGCCGCCGGCGCGAGCAGCACGATGGGCACGGTTATCGCGAGGAACACGACGGCGACCGCCCAGCCGGCGTGCGACCGCTCATAGACCCGGCTGGCCAGCGCGATCTGCGCCAGCCCGTCGCCGGCCGAGATCATCCCCTGCAGCGCCGCCGCCAGCCCAAGGTTCCCCCGCCGCCAGGTGGCCGGCCCGCCGCTCCCACTTCCCGCCGTAGCCGCGCCCCCGGCCGCAACCGGTACAGCCTTCTCAGAGTCAGCCGAACGAGACGTGGTATCAGCTCCCAGATGACTAAACGCAGGTAAGTGGAAAGGCGCAGAAGCCGGTCAATCCAGGAACATGCCCCCACGCTAACACAGTGGTCGCCGGGCCAACGACGGCGACGGCGACGGGGCCGTTGGCCGCATCTGGCCCCGCCCTCCCCGCCCTCCGCACCCTCATTCCTCGTCGCCGGTGGGGCCGTTGGCGCATTTGGCCCCACTGGGCGGGGCCGTTGGCGCATTTGGCCCCGATTCAGGGACTGGTTGCCGCCGCGATCATCGAGCGCTGGCGGTGAGCGGGGCTTCGGCGGGCAGGTGGGCCGCCGCGATCAGGGGCGCGATGTCCTGGATGCGGCGCCAGGCGCGGTAGCCGAGGACTTCGGCCAGGTGGATAATGTTGAGGTTATCCCAGTTCTGTGCCCGGCTGGGTTATGTGGCCAGCGGTGGCTGACGGCCGGTATCACCGGTGGCGGGCGGCTGGGCGCCGCCGCGGTCGGCCACATAATGATCACAGCGAGGCAAGCCAGTTGAGCAGCGATTGGTCTGACCGCCAGATTGGGTTAGCCCGGGATCCCGCCGGAACATTGTGCGGTTCGGCGGCTTGCAGCGCTGCAGCTTGGTCTTGGTGTTGATTTCTAATGGCACAGTCAGATATCAGGACTGTCCGAATGCCTGCTGCCGACACGCGCGAATCGGACGATCGGGACGTGTCATGCGTCGCATAGGCCAGGCTGCCAGCCGTTCGCAGGTGCTCAGGTGTCGAGGGTGCTCAGGTGTCGAGAAAGCGATCCTGGCTACGACCACACCATGAGGACCAATGAACTCAGCCGACCAGAGAGGTCTACGCGTCATGTCACTTGTTCGTGTTCACAATTTTTCCGTCTCGCTCGACGGCTTCAGCGCCGGCGCTGACCAGAGCGGGGAGGCGCCCTTCGGGCATGCCGGCCAGCGGCTGGTGCGATGGTTCATGGGCACCCGTTCATTTCACGTCACGACGGGCCAGGAAGGCGGGAGCACCGGCATCGACGACGCCTTCGCGCGCAACTGGGGGCCGGGCATCGGCGTGGAGATCATGGGGCGCAACAAGTTCGGCCCGCAGCGCGGACCGTGGACCAACGAGGAGTGGAAGGGCTGGTGGGGCGAGGAGCCGCCGTTCCATACCCCCGTCTTCGTGCTCACCCATCACCTCAGGCCCTCGATCGAGATGAAGGGCGGCACCACCTTCCGCTTCACCGACGCCCGCCCGGCGCAGGCACTTGCGGCGGCCAAGGAGGCCGCTGGTGGCCTCGACGTCCGCATCGGCGGCGGCCCGGCGACCGTCCGCCAGTTCCTCGCCGCCGACCTGATCGACCACCTTCACGTCGTCATCGTGCCCATCGTCCTCGGGCGCGGCGAACGGGTCTGGGACGGGCTCGAGGAACTCGAGCAGCGCTTCGATGTCGAGGCAGTCAGCACTCCCAGCGGGGTAACGCACCTGACGTTCACCCGCTGATGGGCGCGTTCGGGTT
>JAFAZE010000057.1 GCA_019239975.1 Streptosporangiaceae bacterium | reverse complement strand
GCCGCGGTGCAGGCCGTGGGCGGTGACCCACACGCTGGTCATCTGATCCAGCACATCCCAGTCCACCCGGCCGGTCACCACCGGAACCACCGTGGCATCACACGCGGCGGCCCGGGCACCCGGCCCGGTCAGGCACCCGGGTTCCCCCGCCCTGGCAGCCAGCCAGGCAGCCTCCGCCTCCGACGCGCCGGGCATGTCCCGCAGCTGGGACAACGGCACCAGCACCTGCACCTGAGTGGGCTGCCCGGCCCGCCCGGGCAGCATCCCCGCCCCCGCCAGCAACCTCACCGCCTCTTCCAGCGCATCATGATGCCGCTGCCCTACGGTGCGCAGGTCGCCGGGCCCCCGGTTCTTGCCCAAAGCGTCCAGGACCGCGTGCAGCCCGGCCGCACAGGCGGGGGTGAGATTCCCGGTCAGCACCCCGGCGCCGTCGATGGTGTCCTCCAGCCGCACCCCCCGGTCATCAAAACGGGGATCCCCCTCCGGATCCGGGGCCTGGGACCGGGCTTTTTCATACATCTCCGCGGCGAGCACCGCCAGGTCACCCAGCGGCACCCCGCCCCCCGCCGCAGCCAGCAGAATCGCATCCGCCGCCGCCCGGTTCCCCTCCGGCAGCCGGTCGGACCAGTCGCACAGCTGCCGGGCCCAGGACTCCGAGATACCCCCGGCAGCCAGGGCCCGGGCGATGCCGGGGTGGGCGTTGAGGCGGCGCATCCACCCGGCCGCCCCTTTCGCGGCGCCCTTGGTCACCCGGGTCACGTGCATCAGCCACGGCACCGGACCGCCATGACCGCCGGACTCATACCCGCTGGACGCGGTGAACGCGCCCAGCACCGCCGCGTGCGCCGCGGTGTGCATCGCCTGCATCTGCCCCAGCGCCACGAGCGCCTCCGCCTGCGCCGCCGACGGCAACCCCGCCACATCCGTGGCGTTCAGGAACCCGAGCGCCGAACGCATCATCCCCAGCGCCTCGGCCACCGTCTCCGGAACCGCCGCGCCGACGTCCGGGCGAGCGGCCGCACCAGCAGGCTCGCCACTTTGGCCGGGATGCTCAGGCTGGGTAGCCACCGGTTGTCACCTCCTCCGCGCTGGCAGCGGGATGCGGGATTACAGAGTCCTTGAACCCGAGGTGAGGCTGCACGCGAACGTGCTGACGGTGAAACGATCCGGGAGGGATCTTGCCTGTATCCGGTGACCCGCGTCGCGGGGAGAAGTCATTGTCGGCTCGATTAACGCCGATCCCATCGATCCCGATTCCCAGTTCGATAATACCATACTTTCCTTGACCCGCAACCTGCATGCGGCGCGCTTCCGGTACTTCGGCCTGCTCCGGGGACCCGCGCCTCACCAGGAAGGACCGCTAGAAGTCGCCGACGTCGGCGTCCGGGGAGTCGCGACGGATGGTTCCGCTGGCTTTCTCCTGGAGGAACCGCTCGATCCGGGCGATGCCGCAGGTTACCTCGGCGTGAAGCGCCTTCTCCGCCCGGCGCACCCGCCGGGCGGAGAAGGCGCGCAGCGCACCGGCGTGGATCCCGTAGCAGGCCAGCCAGCAGGCGCCGACCGCGATCAGGCCACCGGCCAGCAGGCTCACCGTATAGCTCGTGAACTCGTTGACGCCCGCGAAGCCGAGACAACTTGCTTAATCGAAACTAACATCATTGGCCGATGGCCGCCAGACCCGGGCGGCCCTGCCGGGTCTAGCGTCCCTGACATTTATCATGGCCAAGTTGTGAGTCCCGGCACTACGGCCACCACGCCTGGTGGCCCGGCCACGCGGACGAGTCACGAACACCCGCAAAGGTCGAGGTCGCATAGCGCACCTATGCCCGTGACCTGCAGGACTCTGCGCACTATCGGCGGCGGGCAGCTGATGACCGGCTTGACGCCCGCCGGAAGCCACCGGCTGGTGCCGGCGATGAGCCTCGCCGACGCGCAGTCGAGGAAGGTGACCTGCGCCGTATCGAAGACGAGCCGGCGCGGTCTGCTCTCACGGACCTTCTCCAGGCAGCCGGACAGAAAGCCCTCGCTGGTCATGTCGAACTCACCACGGAGCACGACGGTGACCGTCCTGCCGGTCATCGTTGCCTCGAAAGCCGGCGTCACAGGCGGCTCGGCACACACGCGGCTGCCTCGCTGTGCGGCTAAGCGGCGCGTGCGGGCCCGGCAGGCCCTCGGTCGCCGGGCCCGCGCCCGCACCATCACCGTCGTGGCTACCAGTAGTGCCTGCGGCCGCCCACGGCGCGTCCCGTCGCCCCGAGCAGGACCAGGATGAGGCCGATCAGCAGCACGACGATGCCGATCGACCAGAGGATCGCGATCTTCAGCACGAAGCCGATGATGAGCAGGGCAAGGCCGATGATGATCATGGAAATCTCCTGTTCAGCAGTGGAAGTCTCCGGCTAGAGCCGGCTGCTGCCAGGAGGCGTCTTCCGAACGCTTCGCGTGCGGACGCGGGGACAAGCGCCGACGTGACGTGGACCGCGTGGTTCTCGGCGGCTTCGTAACGACTCAACCAGCGTATAACATTCCGCCAGGTTCGGGGCTACCCTACCGCGCCCTGCACAACCTCGGCGCAGACCTCGGCGAGCTTGCGGCGCTCGGCCCTGGCCCGTGACCTGAGCTGCTCGTACGCCGCGCGCGCCGTGATACCCCGCGTGCCCATCAGGATCCCCTTGGCCTGCTCGATCACCTGCCGCGAGTTCAGCGCGCCCTGCAGCTGGCCGGCGAGCTCCGACTGCTGTTCGCCCTGGATGATGCTCGCGATGAGCAGGGCGGCCAGATCGGTGAACGCCAGCAGCGCCAGCTCGTTGGCGGGCGACCACGGGCGGCTGCGCTCAGACAGCACGGCGACGACACCGACCGCATCCTGGTTGTAGGGCAGCGGGCTGGCGAGCACGGCGCGGACCTCTCGCCGGATGGCGGCCGTGCTGAACAGGGGCCACCGGCCATCCTTTTCCAGGTCGGTGGCCCCGACCAGCTCCTTGGTATCGAAAGCCTCGATGCACGGGCCTTCCTGGTGGCGGATCTGAAGGTCTTCCAGGTGCGCGAACCTGTCGTCTGAGGCCGCCACGCTGCGCAGGTGGTGCGCCGCGTCGGCGAGCATCAGGCCGGCTCCGTCGACGGCGAACATCGAGTGGGTGGTCTGCACGACCTCCCGGATCGCGTCCTCCACCCGCATTTCCCCGAACCGCAGCCTGCCGAGCTCCACGAGGGCGTGCCGGACGTCCTCCAGGGAAATCTCCATCGCTCCTACCTCACACGTGATGGGACTAGTGGATAGTAGGCGCAAGTTAGGGCAGCGGTCAGCACGATGGCCAGGAACATCGCCGGCGCGGCCGCGGCGCGCACCGCCGCGCAGGCGCATCCGGCCCCGTGACCGCAGTGACTGGCCGTGATGGGCGGCCTTGGATTTTTCCGAACGGGCCGTGGTATCTCTTCGAGCGCCGGCGCGCCCCCGGTTACCAGCGGTGCGCCGATATCCGGTACATGATCGTCTGGTGTGGCTGGACGAGGACGCTGATAACGCCCGTGGTCCTGGTGACGCGCTTGGACCACAGGTCCCTGAGCAGGTAGACGCGAGCGCCGGCGGGCAGGCCGGCCGCCGTGACGGTGGTGCTCATGACGGCGGCGGTGCCGCTCTCGTTGAACAGGGTCACCGCCACCTCGCCGTCGCTGAGCGGCTTGGCGAGCACCAGGTGGGTGCCGTCGAAGGAGACGACGCGGCCCTGTGCGCCGAGACGGTCCTGGTCGACGGCGATGACGTCCCTGTTGCCGAAGATGGAAAGGTCATAGGCCTGCTGTGCGGCGCCGCCGGGCGGGCCGGCGAGGTTGGTTCCCATGATCAGCGGCGCCGCCATCTCGGCCCAGAGCGAGAACTCCGACTGGTCCTCGGCGGGTGTCATCCCGCCGTTGCCCACCTGCAGCATGTCGGGATCGTTCCACCCGCCGGGCCCGGCGTACGCCGCGTACCGGTCGTTGGCGTTGACGATGCTGACCATGCTGGCGAAGGTGTCCCTGATGTCGTGGGTGGTCCGCCACAGGTTGGCGACCGGGGCCGCCCAGGTCTGCGGCTGGACGGCCGGGTCGTAGCCGTTGCACATGCTGTACACGATGCGGCGCCCGGTCGCGGCGAGCGCCCTGCCGAGCGCCTCGTACATGGTCTCGGCGAGCTGCCGGTGATCCGACGGCAGCCCCGGCTGGCCGAAGAACGTGGGGCCGCCGTAGGGGTCGCCCTGCGGGGGCGCCGGGTCACCGCCGCACCAGTCGGCCTTCACGTAGTCGACCCCCCACGCGGCGAGCGTGCTGGCGTCCTCGCGGCCGAACCCGTAGCTGCCGGGTATCTCCTGGCAGTTCCAGTTGTTCGTGGCGTCGATCCACAGGCCGAACTTCAGGCCGAGGGAGTGCACGTAGCGCGCCACCCGCCTGAGGCCGTCGTTCGCGCACGGGAAGCTGGGCGGGAACTCGGTCCTGTTGACGAATATCTGCCCGCCGGGCAGGCGTCCGTTGACGGCGCCGCAGGCCTCGGCCGGCAACGGGCCGGTGATCGGGAAGCCGTCCGGATCGCCGGTGCCCTGGCCGACGAGGTCGTTCCAGCAGCCGTCCACGATCACGTAGCCGTAGCCGTCGGCCTGCAGCCCCGAGGTGTGCATGTACCTCGCGGTCTGCTCCACATCGGCCGCGTTGTTGTTGCACTGGTAGGCGTTCCAGTCGTCCCAGCCCATCGGCGGCGTGCGGGCGAGCCCGTTGTCCAGTGCGGCGGCGGGAGCGGCCGCCACGGTTCCGGTCACCACGCTGAGGGCGGGGGCGAGGGCCGCCGCCAGCACGACGGCGGCGAGCATCGGGAACTTCTCACGCACTGCTGCCTCCCTGACGGTGACTGCTCTCGCGAACCACCAGATGTGTGCCGAGGATGACCTGGCGGGGAATGCGGTCGTCGTCGTCGAGCTGGGCCAGCAGGAGCCGGGTCATCTCCCTGCCCATCTGCTCGACCGGCTGGTGGATGCTGGTCAGCGGCGGATCGGTGGTCGCCGCCTCGGGCAGGTCGTCGAAGCTGACCACGGCCACGTCCCAGGGGACCGCGCGGCCCATCCGGTGCAGCGCGCTGAGCGCGCCGTAGGCCATCAGCTCGCCGGCGACGAACAGGCCGTCGATGTCGGGCCGGTCCGCCAGCAGGCTCACGGTCAGCTCACGGCCCGAGCGGGTGGTGAAGTCGCCAACCCGGATCAGGTCCTCCTCCGCGGGCCTGCCGGCGAGCTGCAGCGCGCGCCGGAACCCGGCCAGCCGCTCGGCGCCCGCCGACGTGCCCAGCGGCCCGGCGATGGTGGCGATCGTCCGGCAGCCCTCCGCCAGCAGGTGCTCGACGGCCATCGCGGCGCCGCCCTCGTTGTCGGCGTCCACGTAGCTCGCCGACGAGGCCTGCAGCGGCCGCGCGTTGACGACGACCGGTATCCCGTTCTTGGCCAGCTGCTCGTACAGCGGGTCACGGTCCTGGTAAAAGGTCAGCAGCACGCCGTCCACGTGACCGCTCGCGAGATACGACTGCAGCCGCTGCTCGTCCCGCTCGTTCTGCGGGATGAACAGCGTGAGCTGCAGGTCGCGCTCGTTGAGGGACTGCGCGATGCCGGCGAGAAGCTGGCCGAAGAACGGGTTGCCGAACACGACCGCGCTCGGCTCGGCGAGCACGACTCCGACCGACCCGCTGCGCCGGGTGCGCAGCGACCGCGCGGCACGGTTGGGCACGTACCCGAGCCGCTGGGCCGCCGCCAGCACCGCGGAACGGTACCCGGCGCCGACCCGGCCGTCGCCGGCCAGCACCCGGGACGCGGTGGCGCGGGACACCTGCGCTGCGGCCGCGACATCGCTCAGTGTCACAGCGCCAGGTCGCTGAATCGTCAACTGTGCTCCTTGTCAGAGATCGATTACTCTGCCTTACCAGAGGATTCCGTGTCAACCCCGGGTGAGCCGTTTACCCAGCTAACACATACCGCCAAACGTAAATGGCTTGGGGGACCTTGACAGTGCCGCCATCCGGCACGCAAACTGCACGAGTGGCTGAGAAATCGATCTCTCGCATTCCGGGCGCGGTCGTGGCCGCACTGCTGGTCACGGCGCTCGCCGCTGGATGCGGCGGTGCCTCCGGCGGAGAGGGAGCCACCGCCGGCGGCGCGCCGGTGCGCGGCGGCAACCTCGTCATCGACATCGCCACCCCGCAGCAGGACTTCGACGTCAACACGACATCGGACAACGAGTCGATCTGGACCTACGACCAGGTGGCGCAGACGCTGTACAGCAACGGGCCCGACGGCAGGTCGCTGCTGCCCGAGCTGGCCACCGGCTACACCCTGTCGGCCAGCAGGCTGCGGTGGACGTTCCAGCTCCGCCACGGCGTCCGGTTCTCCACCGGCGCGCCGATGACCTCGAGGGATGTCGTCTTCTCCATCCGCCAGGCGCTCGACCCGGCGAGCACCTGGAAGTTCATCGACGCCCCGATCAGGAGCGTCGCGGCGGCCGGCCCGTACACCGTCGTCATCACGACCAAGAGCCCATGGGCGCCGCTGCTCGCCGATCTCGCCCTGTTCGCCAACGCGATCGTCCCGGCCGGCTTCGGCGGGAAGACGCGGGTGCAGTTCTTCGCCCGGCCCGTCGGCACGGGTCCCTTCGAGATCGCCTCGTGGACGAGGGGCCAGTCGCTGAAGCTGGTCCGCAACCCGTACTACTGGCAGCCCGGCAAGCCCTACCTCAGCTCGGTCACCTACAACGCGGTCTCCGACGCCAGCACCAGAGTGGTACAGCTCGAGGGCGGCCAGGCCCAGATCATCGAGTCCGCGCCCTTCGCCCAGCTCGACTCGCTCAGGTCCTCCGGGTACCAGCTCGGGCTGTTCCCGTCCACCCGGGTCGACTACGTCACGATGAACGAGCTGTTCAAGCCCTTCAGGGACCCGAGGGTGCGGCTGGCCATCAGCGAGGCGCTGGACACCAGGGCCATCATGCAGGCGGTGTTCTTCGGCCACGGGCAGGCGGCGAACTCACCGTTCATGCCGACGGTGTCCTACTACAGCCCGGTCGGCCTGCATACCGGCAACCTGGCCCGGGCCAGGACGGAACTCGCCGGCTCCTCCTACCCACGCGGCGGGTTCACGGTCGACTTCATCACCGGGTCGGGCGACCCCGTGCAGACCGCCGTCGCCCAGATCGTCCAGTCCGAGCTGGCGCCGCTCAACATCGCCGTGAAGATCCGCCAGCTCGACCCGTCCCAGGTCACGGCCCAGGAACAGTCCTTCCGCTTCGGCATGCGGGAGACGTACTGGACGATGGACATCATCGACCCCGACGAGTACGTCTCGTTCGTGCTCGACGGCACCGGCGGCGCGTACGCGAACTGGACGCACTTCGACGACCACGCCATCGACAGCCTCACCGGGCAGGCCGAGACCACCTTCAGCGCCGCCACCCGGCAGTCGCTCTACACGCAGATCCAGCGGCTGGCCGCGGCGGACGCCCCGGTCGCCTGGCTCGGCTACAGCCCGTACGACTATGTGGCCAGCGGCGCGGTACGCGGCTTCGACGTCTACCCGGAGGGAAACGCCCACCTGGAGGACGTGTGGCTGGGCGGCTGACCGCGCGCTACGTCGCCGGGAGGCTGGCACAGCTGGCGTTCGTGGTCCTCGGCGTCACCGTCGCCACGTTCGGCCTGCTGCACCTCGTGCCGGGGAACCCCGCGAGGACGCTGCTCGGCGTGCACGCGACGGCCGGCGAGGTCGCGTACCTCAGCCGCGAGTGGGGACTGACCAGGCCGCTGCCGGTGCAGTACGCCGGTTACGTCGGCCGCCTGCTGCACGGGAACCTCGGCACATCGGTCTACTACCAGGCACCGGTCGCCGGCCTGATCGGGCACGCGCTGCCGGTGACGCTGGCGATGCTCGCCGTCGGCGCGGTCTTCGGCACAGCGTTTTCGGTGCCGCTGGCGCTGCTGGCCGCCACCCGCCCCGGCCGGCCCGCCGACCATCTGGTCCGCGCCGTGCCGATGGCCGGTCTTGGCATGCCGCCGTTCTGGATCGGGTTCATCCTGCTGCTGGTGTTCGCGCTCACGCTGCGCGTGCTGCCCGCCGGCGGCTACGGCAGCACGCCCGCGGCGCACCTGGAATCACTGATCCTGCCGGGCCTGACCGTTGCCGCCGTAACCACGCCGGTCCTGGTCCGCAGCCTGCGGCTCGCCTTGCTGGAGGTCCTCGGCGGCGATTTCGTGACCGCTGCCACGGCGCGGGGGCTGACCCGGGCCCGTGTGCTGCTGCGGCACGCGCTGCGCAACACCATGGTGCCCGCGGTCAGCGTGCTCGCCGTCAACCTCGGCTACCTGCTCGGCGGAACGGTGGTGATCGAGAACGTGTTCGGCCTCCCGGGCATCGGCAGGCTGCTGCTGACCGGGATACTCAACAGGGACTTCGACATCGTGCAGTCCGTCACGCTCGTCTACGCGCTGCTGGTGGTCCTGATCAACCTGGGCGCGGACCTGGCGTACGCCGCCCTGGACCCGAGGGTGGTGCTCGGCCGGTGACCAGGACGCTGGCCGCGGGGCTCGCGCTGCTCGCCGTCATCGCCGGCATGGTCGCGTGCGCGCCGCTGCTCGCCGCGCACAACCCCGGCCAGCAAGACCTGCTGCACGTCCTCGCCGGACCCTCCGCCGCACACCCGCTGGGCACCGACGACCTGGGCCGGGACATCTGGGCCCGGCTGCTGTACGCCGGCCGCGCGGACCTCGCCATCGGCTTCGCCGCGGTCGCGGCGCCGTTCGTCATCGGATCGGCGCTGGGGCTGCTCGCCGGGTACTTCGGCGGCTGGCCGGACGCCGCCATCATGCGGGTGCTCGACATCGTCGTGGCGTTCCCGTTCTACGTGCTGGTGATCGCCGTCGTCTTCGCGCTCGGCGCGGGGGTTGGCTCGATCTTCATCGCCATCACGGCCGTCGGCTGGGTCTCCTACACCCGCATCGTCCGCGGCGAGGTTCTCGTCGCCAAACGGCTCGGCTACGTCCAGGCGGCGCGCGCGGCCGGGCTGCCCGCCTGGCGGATCCTGCTCCGCCACCTCGCGCCGAACGTGCTGAGCCAGGCCGTGGTGTACGCGATGAGCGATATCGTGCTCACCATCCTCGCGGTCGTGACGCTCGGCTACCTCGGGCTCGGGGTTCAGCCGCCGGCGCCGGAATGGGGCGCGATGATGCAGGCCGGCGAGCCGTATCTGAGCATTCACCCGGCGCTGGCGACCGCGCCTGGCGTCGCGGTCGTGGTCACCGGGCTGGCGCTCTCGATGATCGGCGACGGCCTCGCGGCGGGGCTGGGCATATGAGCGATGACCTGCTGGAGGTCCGCGGGCTCCGGGTGACGATGCGCGGCGCCGCGGGCGGCCGCGCGCCGGTCGTCCACGACCTCAGCCTCCGCCTGGCCGCCGGCGAGGCGCTCGGCCTGGTCGGCGAGTCCGGGTCGGGCAAGACCACGACGCTGCGCGCGATCCTGCGGCTGCTTCCCGCGGCGGGCCGGATCGCCGCCGGCCAGGTGCTGTTCGCCGGGCAGGACCTCGCCCGCGTGCGGGAGCGCGATCTGCGGGCGGTCCGCGGCGGCCGGATCGGAGTTGTCTGGCAGGACCCGCTGGCGGCGCTCGACCCGCTCATGCGGGTCGGCGAGCAGATCGCCGAGGTGATCCGCGCACACGGCCGCGGCGCGTCCCGCCGCGAGGCGCACCAGCGCGCGCTGGGGCTGATGCGCCAGGTTGAACTGCCCGGTGCGGAAGCGATGTTCCGCCGGTACCCGCACGAGCTGTCCGGCGGCCAGCGGCAGCGCATCGTCATCGCGTCCGCCATCGCGGCCGGCCCGCGGCTGCTGCTGGCCGACGAGCCGACGACCGCGCTCGACGTGACCATCCAGGACCAGATCCTCACACTGCTGGCCAGGCTCCGCGCCGAGCTGGGGCTGGCGCTGCTGCTCGTCACCCATGACCTGGCCGTCGTGTGGCAGACCTGCGACCGGGTGGCCGTCATGTACGCCGGGCGCATCGTCGAGGAAGGGCCGGTGGCCAGCGTGTTCGCCGCGCCGCGGCACCACTACACCCGCGGGCTGCTCGGCGCCGCGCCGAGCCTGGAGATGCCGGGTGTGCTGCCCCGCGGCATACCGGGAACGCAGCCGGGGCCAACGGGGGCCCCCGGCTGCGCCTTCGCGCCGCGCTGCCCGGCCTCGGACCACAAGTGCCGGACGGTCACCCCGGTGCTGGCGGCGCCCTCCGGTGACGGCCACCCGGCGGCCTGCCATCACCCGCTGCCAACGGGCCTGGGGGCCGGCCGTGCGTGACACCACCGCGCGTTCGGCCGAAGCTGTTCTGGAGATCCGCGACCTCAGCGTGACCTACGGCGGCCGGCCACCCGTCCGGGCGGTGCGCGGCGTTTCGCTGCGGCTGGCCCGGGGGGAGGCGCTCGGCCTGGTCGGCGAGTCCGGCTGCGGCAAGAGCAGCCTGGCCCGGGCGCTCGCCGGGCTGGAGCCGGCCGAAGGCCAGGTGATGATGAACGGCCGGCCGCTGCCGCACCGCCGCACCCGTGAGCAGGCCCGGCGGGTGCAGATGGTGTTCCAGGACCCGTACGCCAGCCTGAACCCGCGGATGACGGCCGTGCAGACCGTGGCCGAGATGCTGCGGGTGCACAGGCTGCGCCCGAAAGACCAGATTGCCGAACGAGCGCGGGAACTCCTGGATCTGGCCGGCCTACCCTCCCAGGTGGCGGACACGAGGCCCGCCGCGCTGTCCGGCGGCCAGCGCCAGCGGGTGGCGATCGCGCGGGCACTCGCGCTGGAGCCGGACGTCCTGGTCGCCGACGAGCCGACCACCGCGCTGGACGTGTCGGTTCAGGCGGTGATCCTCGAGCTGCTGGCGCACCTGCGCGAGACCCTGGGCCTGGCGCTGCTGCTGATCACCCACAACCTGGCCGTCGTCAGCGCGGTCTGCGACCGGGCCGCCGTCATGCACTCAGGCGAGATCGTCGAGCAGGCCGCCGTCCCCGCCCTGCTCGCGAGCCCCCAGCATCCCTACACCAGGCGCCTGCTGGCGGCGGTGCCCCGCCTCGGCCCGCCCCCCGGCTGAGCGGGGTACGCGGGTGCGGGGAAACCACCTCTCGTTCCGTATATAAATTCGGGTTATACGGCGCGTACCTGAGGTCCGGCGCCGGCCTGGACGTGATGGTCCGCAGCATCCCGGTTTCGCGGGACAGCAGCGCCCGCTCGGCGGTGAGCCGGCCCAGCGCGTCGGGCTCGGCGAGCAGGCGCTGCCGATCGGGCAGGTCGATGATCATGGCCGCCGCCACGACGTAGGACAGGAGAACCGGCTCGTCCGGTAGGTCATGGACCAGCACGGTCGCCGCGCCGCTTTCGGCGAGCGCCTCCAGGTAGCCGCGGAACGCGGCCGCGACCGCCCGCACAGCCAGCCCGGCGGCGGCCTCGTCGCCTGTCTCCTCGGCCAGCGGCTCGGTCTCACCCCGCAGATACGGCATCGTCCGGTCCAGGCTCAGCAGCCGGAACCGCTCGGTGCCGACGGTGACCAGGTCAAACCGTCCTTCCTCGCGGGGGCTGGCCTGGCGCAGCGCCGCGGTACAGCCGACATCGTGCAGGGCGCTGACGCCGTCGACTCCGGTCTCGCGGCCCTCGCGGATCGCGATCACCCCGAACCGCCGCGGCTCCGGCCCGTCGAGCAGGTCCCGGACGAGCCGCCGGTAGCGCTCCTCGAAGATGTGCAGCGGCAGGACCATGCCCGGGTACAGCACCGTGCCCAGAGGGAACAGCGGCAGGAGCGCGCTCATACCGCGACACTACGCCCGGCTAGCCGCGCGTCACAGGATCGGGCGCCCGCCGGTGACGGGCAGCCGCGCTCCCGAGATGTAGCTGGCCTCGTCCGAGGCGAGCAAGACGAAGGCGGGTGCCACCTCGGCGGGCTGGCCGGGGCGGTCCAGCGGCGTCTGCTGGCCGAAGCTCTTGACCTGCTCCTCGGGCATCGTGGCCGGGATCAGCGGGGTCCAGATGGGGCCCGGGGCCACGCTGTTGGCCCGGATGCCCTTGTCGGCCAGCAGCCCGGCGAGGGCGGCCGTGAAGTTCGCTATCCCCGCCTTCGTGACGTCGTACGGAAGCAGCTGCGGCGTCGGCATGTCGGAGTTGACCGACGTCGTACCGATGATCGACGATCCCGGGCGCATGTGCGGGACGGCCGCCTTCGACAGGTGGAACAGCGCCGAGAGGTTGGTGGCGATCGTGTGGTCCCACTCCTCGTCGCTGATCTCCTCCAGCGACTCGTGTGACATCTGGTAGGCGGCGTTGCTGACCAGGACGTCGACCCTGCCGAACTCCTTCACCGCCGTGGCGATCACCTCCCGGCAGTGCGCCGGCTGCGTGAGGTCGCCCGGAACGAGCACCGCCTTGCGCCCGGCGTCCTCGACCCAGCGGCGGGTGTCTTCGGCGTCTTCGTGCTCGTCGAGGTAGGAGATCAGGACGTCGGCCCCCTCGCGGGCGAAGGCGATCGCGACGGCCTTGCCGATGCCGCTGTCGGCGCCGGTGATGACGGCGGCCTTGCCGGCCAGGCGCCCGGATCCGCGGTAGCTCTGCTCTCCGTGGTCGGGCTTCGGGTTCATCGCCTGCTCCGTGCCCGGAGGCTCCTGCTGCTGTGGTGGCAGGTTCACTGGGTCGCTCCCTTCGGGATCCGTGGGGTTGGCTACAGATGCTCCCCCTGCCCCTGACCGGCACGGCCATGCGCCGGTGAGGGCGAATTCCGCGGCCGGCGAAAGTCACCCGGCTCCGCACGGTTAGACGCGACATTGCCGGGTACCGGCCCCGACATGCCGCCTGTTAGCGCCCGCATGCTCACCGCGCGATACAGGCTGGACGAGCGGATATCCGCGGGGCCGTCGAGCGAGGTGTGGCGGGGTACGGATGTCATCCTCGCGCGGCAGGTCGCCGTCCAGATCCTGTCGGCGGGAGCCGCCTTGGATCCCCGGGTGCTCGCCTGGCTGCGGGAAAAGGCGCGGCATACGGCCTCGGTGACCCACCTGGGCGTCGCCAAGGTGTACGACTACGACGAGCGGGCGCCTTCGTGCCCGCCTTTTCTTGTCATGGAATGGGTCGATGGCCAGTCGCTGGCCGGCGTCCTCGCCGGCGGCCCGATGCGGCCGGCGCGCGCCATGGACATCGTCGCCCAGACGGCCGCCGCGCTGCACGCCGCGCATCAGGCTGGGCTGGTGCACCGGGGTCTCAGCCCGGACACCGTACTGCTCAGCCGGGGCGGCATCGTCAAGCTCACGGACTTCGCGAGCCCGCGGGAACTCGCCGGGCGGCCCGACGGGAACGACGGCGACCTGTACGCGCTCGGCATTCTCGCCCGCCGGTGCCTGACCGGGGCCGCGGCGGACCCCGCCGATGAGGCGGCGCTGCCCGAGACGATCCCGCCGGACGTGGCGGCGCTGATCGGCGAGCTCACAGCCGAGGACCCGGGCCGCCGGCCCGGCGACGCCGGCCAGGTCGCGCGGCGCGCGCGCGAACTGCATCAGCGCCTGATCGTCGGCGATCTGGCCGAGGCGGCGGGAGATGCCGGCGTTCATCCGGAACAGGCCGCGGACGGCGCTGAGGAGCGGCGGAAGGCCGGCACGCCGCCGGCCGGGGTGGTCCCGCCTGCCATGCTCGCCGCCGCGGGAGCCGGTCACCCGGCGAAGGCGGCTGCCGGGAACGGGAGCGCGGCGGCCGGGGAGCACACTCAGCCGCTTCGCCGGGTCGGCCATGAGCGGCGGTACCGGCGCCCGCTCCTCGCGCTCGTCGCCGTCGCGGCCGTCGCTCTTCCCTTCGCGCTCCCGCGTGTCCTCGCTCCCGGTTCGCGCCCGCCGCCCGCCGCCGCGGCCAACGTGGTCACGGTGGACATCAACGGCGCTGCGCTGAAGGGCCGGCAGGTCGCCGCGGTACAGACGTGGCTGCGGCGCATGGGCCTGAGGGTCACGGTGCGCTGGCGGCACAGCCGCGAGGTGGCGCCCGGCCGGGTGATCTCGGTCTCGCCGTCCGGCCGGATGCCCGCGGGGAGCACCGTGGTGGTGACCGGGGCGCTGCGGCCGGTGAGCACCGGCGGCACCGGCGCGACGCCGGAAACGGGCGGCTCCCAGCCCGGCGCCGAACAGCCCGGCACGGGACAGCCGAGCGGCCCGCCGCACCGGCGGCACCACCATTCTCACGGCGGCCCGACGCCGGCGCCCAGTCCCACCCAGACGGGTACCCCGAGCCCGGCGCCGACCGGCAGCCCCAGCCCCACCGGCACCCCCAGCACCACACCGAGCGGGAACCCCACCGGAGCCCCTTCGTCCACGCCCCCTGGCCCGAGCATGTCACCGCAGATGCCTGAGTCCCCTCAGTCCCCTCAGTCCCCTCAGCCACCGGATACCCCGCCGGGGACCGGCGTATCCGTCCTGGCGAACGGCGAACGGTAGGCGCTGCCCTGCCCGCCGCCCGCGCCCGGCCGGTCAGCCGGCGCTAGGGTCGACGCCATGGATCCCGAAACCGTCGAGGTGAGCGACGGCATCTACGCCTACATCCAGCCGGACGGGAGCTGGTACATCAACAACACCGGCTTCCTCGTCGGCTCCCACGGCGCTACCAGCATCGACACATGCTCGACCGAGCGGCGGACGCGCGCCTACCTGGCCGCTGTCGCGGCGGTGACGCCGCGGCCCGTGCGAACGCTGATCAACACCCACCACCACGGCGACCACACCTACGGCAACTGGCTGCTGCCCGAGGCCACGATCGTCGCGCACGCCCGGTGCAGGGACGAGGTCCTCGCGGCCGGGCCGCCGGCCAACCGGGGCGTCTTCGACGAGGTCGAATGGGGCGCCGTCGAGGTGACGCCGCCGTTCCTGACCTACCAGACAGGCGTCACGCTCTGGGTCGACGACCTGCGCTGCGACGTGCGCCACGTGGGAACTCCCGCGCACACCACGAACGACTCGGTGATCCACATCCCCGACCGCTCCGTGCTCTTCGCGGGGGACCTGCTGTTCAACGGCGGGACGCCGTTCCTGCTGATGGGCTCCGTCAGCGGCGCGATCGAGGCGCTCGAGCAGGTGGTGCGCCCGCTCGGCGCCCAGACGATCATCCCAGGCCACGGCCCGGTCTGCGGCCCGGGCGTGATCGACGACGTGCTCGGCTACCTGCGCTTCACCGAGCGCGTCGCCCGCGAGGGCAAGGCGGCGGGCCTGACTCCGCTGGAGGCCGCACGCCAGGCCGACCTGGGTGATTATGCCGCCTTGACGGATGCCGAACGGATCGTGGGAAACCTCCACCGCGCCTACTTCGAGCTGGCGGGCGGCGATCGCGGGGCGCCCATTGACATCGTGGCCGCGCTGACGGACATGGTGGCCTACAACGGCGGAAGGCCCCTCACCTGCCACGCGTGACGGCACCGTTGGTGCCGTATCCGGCATAAGCGCCGCCGCCGTAGCCGGCGTAACCGCCGCCTGCATCACCGCCGCCTGCGTCACCGCCGCGGCCGGCGCCGTAACCGTCGGCGCCGCGGCCGCCGCTGTTGCTGCCGCCGGGCCGAAGGCCGGGTGTACCGCTGCTGCCGCGCGTCGCGGCCAGCACGCCGAGCAGCGCGGCCAGCGGGGCGGCCAGCGCGATGAAGTCGGAGGAGGTGAGACTGCCCAGGGCCACGAGCGCGCCGGCGAAGCCGACGACCAGGACCGCCACGGCGATCAGCCCCCATTCCTGCAGGAACAGCCGTGGCACGAAGCGCGGCACGGCGGCCTCGGGGTCCGGCACGGCCGTGACGGTCTTCATCTCCCGTCGCTCGGTCAGGCCCTCGCGTACCCGCACGCTGACCGTGATGCTCCCCGGCCGGTCGGCGACCAGGACCAGTTCGTCCGGATGGACCGGGTCGGCGGACTGCGACACCGAGCCCCCGCCGGCCGCCCAGGACACCACCTGCTGAGTGCCGGAATGCCGGACGCGGTAGCGGGCCCGCTCGCCGATGACCACGGTGTCCGGCCCTTCGATGACCACCGCGGGCGCCGGGCCCGCGCGCGGCGTTCGCCCGGTTTCCCGGCCGGTTCCGGCTGCCTCCCGGCGGGCCGCCGCCGTCTCCCTGCCGCCTGTCCCGGCTTGCCTGCGAGCCGTCCCGGGTTCCCTGCCCGGAGGGCCGGCTTCCCGGCCGGCTGAGCCCTGGTGCTGGGCCGCGGGGCCGGTTTCCACGGGGAATCCCCCTTGTTCCCACCCCTCCCCGACGGCGGGCCGCGGAACGCCGTTGCCGTTGGCGACGTGAACGGGCGTGCCGTTCTGCACGGGCGCGCCGTTACCTGCCGGCACGGCGGCCTGACGGCGGGCCAGCAGCTCGGCGAGCCTGAGCTGGGCCGCGTGCACGTTCCAGGCCATGGCCACGACGCCGCCGGCGAGCCCCGCCGCACCGAGCCCGAGCACGGCGGCGACAGCGGGATGGCTGGCGCCAGCTGCTGTGGCTGCGGCTGCGAGCATGTCATCTCCCTGCTGCCCCGGGAGCGACCCCGGAGCCCCGGGCTGCTGGCCCGGGAATCCCGAAAACCTGCGCTACAACTGCATTAAAACATACAATCGAACCAGACGGAAGCCGGACGACGCTTCTCGAAACGCGTGAGCACCTGTGACCCCGGCGACATCGCCACATCCAGCGCCTCAGCCGCCCGGGTGATGGCGGCGAGCGCTTCCTCATCTGCCGGCAACCTCAGCACCGCGGGCAGCCTCATCACCGCGGGCAACCTCATCACCGCGGGCAACCTCAGCACCGCAGGCAGCCTCAGCACCGCGGACAACCTCAGCACCGCAAGCAACCTCAGCACCATCGGGCGGGGCGTTGCTTCCTGACGATTGGGTCTGGATTTTTGGCGTTGTGTTTGACATCAATCACCCCGGGTAGCGACCCCGCCTCAATGCCGAGGGGCCCAGTCCATGCCCGGTGGGCCAGCGAAGTGGGGAGTCAGCAATGGCAGAACATCCCGGCACCAGCACAGTTACCAGGCGGAACCTACTGCGCGCAGGCGGGCTCGCCGGCGGCCTGGCGGCGAGTGCGCCGCTGCTCGCCGGCGTGAGCAGCGCCGCGACACGGACACCGGCCCGCGCATCCGCCCCGGCGGACACCGCGGGATCGCTGCCGGTGGCCGAAATCGAGAAAATCATCCGCGCTCAGGGCACCGTGAGCAACGGGGTGCTCAACATCGAGATCGACCGCGACGACGTCCCGAACGTGAAAAAGCACGGCGTGCCGGTCAAGCCGGCCTTCGAGATCAACGGGAACCTCTGCTTCCAGGCCGGCCCCGGCGGGGTCATGATGAACGGCGACCTTGCGTTCAAGCCGAGCGAGCTCAATCCGGCGATCGACGCCATGATCAAGCATGGCCTCGCCTGGCAGGCGGAGCACCAGCACCTGTTCAGCCTGGAGCCGATGATGTGGTTCATGCACATGCGCGGGCGCGGGTCGGCACGCAAGGTGGCGGAGGGCTGCGCCGCGGTGCTGGCGGCGACCTCGACACCGCTCCCCCAGGCGCCCCCGAAGAACCCTACGACCCCGCTGAACGTCAAGCGCCTGGAGAGGATCATCGGCTCGTCCGCCACCGTGGGCTCGGACGGGGTCGTCAGCTTCCAGATCCCGCGCCGGGACCCGATCACCCTCGGCGAGGTGCGAATCAGCCCCTACCTCAACGTCTACACCCCCATCGACTTCGAGCCGCTTGGCGGGGACACGGCGGCGGTGGTCCCGGACTACGGCATGGTCACGGGCGAGATCGCCAACGTCACGCGTACCATGCGCCGGCAGGGCTGGGAGGTCGACTGCCTGTACAACCAGGAGACCGACGAAAGTCCCCAGCTGTACTTCTCCCACCATTGGAAGGTCGGCAACGCCTACCGGCTCGCGGCGGAGGTGCGCCGGGGCCTGGAGAAGATGAACGTCATGCTGGGCTAGGGCGCTCGGGCCGCGCGTCCCCGACCCGGACGTCGTGCTGCGGGCCGGCGGCGGCGCGCTCCCGGCCGCCTCCGCGGTCGTCCGTGGCGCGGAAGCCGTGGCCAGGCAGGCGCTCATGTTCGCGGGAACCGCACGCGTCGCTCGGCCGGTTCTGGTCAACGGCGCCGCCGGCGTCCTGGTCACCGTCGACGGCGAGCCGGTCTCGGTCCTGAGCTTCACGGTCACCGAGGGCAAGATCGTCGCCATCGACGCGCTCACCGACCGCGAGCGCCTCGCGGGCCTCGACCTCTCCGCCCTCGGTTGAGGGGCTTGCCAGAAAGCCGTCGCAGAGTAGGTCTTCGCGACGGCCGGCGCCGCCGCGGGAATGACCGGCCAGAACTTCGTCTACGTGAACTGGTCCCGGTGAACGCTCATGGACAGCGCTCTAGCGCTCTGAAGCGGGACAGGAAAATCAACTTAATCAGAGCATCCGCGCCTTCAGGGGATCCCGGCCGGCGTTATGCTCACCGGGTGCGAAAGCGCCCGGTGGCCTGGTGAGCCCGCTGCGGATCTGGCTTGTCGGGTTCGGCGTGGTTGGCCGATGGCTGGCCCGTGTCCTCGACGCGCAGGCGGGACAGCTTGCGGCCCGCTACGGCCGTGAACCAACGGTCGTCGCGATCGGCAACGCCCGAGACGGATTTATCTACCACCCGGATGGTCTCGACCTCGCATCAATCCTGGCGGCCGCTGTGGCCGGGCGGCCGATCACCGAACAGCCCGGCGTCCGGGTCTGGCCGAGCGCGATCGACGGGCTTCGCGCCACCGAAGCGGACCTCCTGGCCGAGGTCACGCAAAGCCCGCCCGCCGACGGCGAGCCGGGCCTGACCCACATGCGGGAAGCCCTTCAGCGCAAGATCCCCGTGGTCACCTCCAACAAGTGGCCGGTCGCCCTGCACGGGGCCGAACTTGCCGCGCTGGCCCGCCGTCAGCAGGTGGCGTTCCGGGCCGAATCCACAGTCATGTCCGGCACCCCCGTCCTCAGCACGCTGACCGAAGGCCTGGCAGGCACCGTGCCAGCCGCGCTGCGAGGGGTGCTCAACGCCACCGCTAACTACATCTTGTCCCAGATGGCCGACGGCACCTCGTATGAGGACGCGCTGGCCAAGGCCCAGCGTGCCGGGCTGGCCGAACCAGATCCGACCGCCGACGTCGAGGGCCATGACACGGTCGCCAAGGTGATGGTGCTCTCCGCACTAGTGTTCGGGCGGCAGCTGCGCCGCGAGCAGGTCACATGCCAGGGCATCACGAGCATCGCCAGCCAGCAAGCCCTTGAGGCAGCCTCAGCAGGAGGGCGTCTCCGGCACATCGCGACCCTGGCGTTCTCCGGCCCAGGCGGCACAGGGACTGTGACCGCCCGCGTGCAGCCCGAGGTCGTTCCCGCCAGCGACCTGCTGGCCCGCGTCGACGGTGCCACCAACGCCCTGATCTTCCAGGCGAGCCCGGTCGAAGAGATCACGATCATCGGGCCCGGCGCAGGACCGCAGATCGCGGGCCAGGGGGTGCTCAGCGACATCATCGCGGTCGCACGACGGCAGGCACGGAACTCATAAACCCAGATCGCGGCCGTATAGGTCCTCATGCCCCCTCGGTCATCGCATCTTTCAGCACCCGGCCCGTCTCACAAGATCGAGTATCAGAGAACGGACCGCAGCGCATCAGCCGACCCGGTGAACGTTTGTGGTCAGTGCACTAGCCGCTCACGCAGGGCCGTTTCGGCTCGTATACCGAGCGGGCTGAGGCGCTCGGGCAGGTAGCGCAAGAACGGGATCGCGGCACTGTCGTCGCCCAGCAGCGCCGGCCACGTGGGGAACTCCGGCTGCCCGGCCGGAGCACCGATCATGATCCCGGCAAGGCGCTGGTCGCGGCGGACAGACATGACGATCGACACGGCTGGTTCCGGGTGGCCGACCAATAGAAGGACGGCTGTCGCGCGGTTGCCGGCGAGTTCGTCGCACACGGCCGCGGGGGCGAGCGCGCGCATGTCGATCTCGATCACAGTGCCGCCGCGTCGCGAGAGGTAGTCCCGCAGGATGCGGGCCCCTGACGCCCAGTACACGCTCGGTTCGGTCGCTACGGCGATCCGGCGGTAGCCCGCGCCGAGGAGGAAGTCTGCGTAGATCTGCCAGCTGTGCGACTGCGCCGGCGCAAGGCGCGCCACCCACTCCGTTGGCTGTTCGGTGAGATTATCGAGGACAGCTGACGAGCAGAGGAACGGCAGGCCGAGGGCGTCGGCCCGGGCGGCAGCCGCGCGGGCGACGACGCTGTGATACTCCCCCGCCAGCGCAGCCGCGCCCAGGCGAGCCAGTTCATCTACGGCCGCACTGGCCCCTTTGCGGATCAGCGGCCATGTCCCGGATGACCAGCTCGATCGGTCTTCCGGCGATCCCGCCGACGTCATTGACGTCGCGAACGGCGAGCTCGATTCCGGCGAGCAAGTGCCGACCCGCATCGACGCCGACCCGCATCGACCCAGCCCGGGCGGGTCAGCGGAACAAGAGCGCCGATCTGGATTGCAGCGTCAGACATCAGGTGGTCGCCCTACCGTGGTGACGCTCACTTGAAATGCTCCTCCATCCGGCTGCGCAGCTGGTCCGCCTCGGCCCCGGCAGCCGCCTCCCAGCGCTTGAGTTCGGGTGGCCCGGTGACCTGCGCACTGACCGAAGTCAGGTCTGACGCAACTGAGAATCGCGATCATGAAGACCTGGATGCCTCACGACAACGAGACGCAGCAGCTGTTTCTGGATTGTAACTGGTCAGGTCCACAGCGGGGATCCGGATCGCTTGCCGCTGGTGGAGTGTAATTGAGATGACCTGCGGTCGGGGCAGCCCGAGAATGGGCCGGTGGACCTTGACGTAGAGAGCTTCGTCCGTGATGGCTATGTCGCTGTCCGTGGTGCTTTGGATGCGGCCACGGCGGCGGCCTGCCGGGAGATGATCTGGGCGGTGCTGCGCGAGCGGGGCGTTCGCAAGGACGATCCCGTGACCTGGCCGCCGCTGGCGCACATCGACAGCCTGGGCGGCGGCCTGTTCGACGCGGCGGCTGTGTCCCCGGCGCTGGCCGCTGCGTATGACGAGCTGATCGGCCCGGGCCGGTGGACGCCTCGGGTCTATGCCGGCGGCGCGATCGTGGTCCGGTTCCCGTCGCAGGACCGGGCCAACGCCGGCTATCACGTTGAGGGCAGCTATGACGGGCCGGGCGGGTACTGGGTCAACGTCCGGTCCCGGGCACGCGGGCTGCTGGCGCTGCTGCTGTTGTCCGACGTCGGCCCGGACGACGCGCCGGCCCGGCTGGTCTGCGGATCGCATCTGTATGTCCCGGAGTTCCTGGCGCCGTACGGTGAGGCGGGCACCAGCGCTGATCGCGAGTTCTGGCGGCCGTCGGTTTTGTGCAGGCCGGTGGCGCACGCGACCGGCAAGGCCGGGGATGTGTTCTTGTGCCATCCGTTCGTGGTGCACACCGCGACCTGGCCGCACCGGGGCACCGCGCCGCGGATGATCGCCCAGCCCGCCGTGCATGTCCGCGACGGGTTCGCGCTGGATGGCCCGGATCCCTCGCCGGTGGCCCGGGCCATCGTGGCGGGACTGGCGATGGCCAAGCGGAGCTGACCGCACGCCGGGGCCTGCCGGGGCTCGGTGCGGCGGTGCGGGCTGGGCCGGCACGGCCCTGGTTATGCTCACCAAAGGGCAGCCCTGAATGCCCGCCGTCTGATCAAACCAGAACGCTTACAGCTATCTGACCAGTCACTCTGAATTTGCTTAAAGATCTTGTTATTGGCACGATTCGAGAATGCGCTGACGTGGTAGATATGCTATAGTCGAACTGAGCATCGGGACCATGGGCCAGTCGAGCGTTTGCCTGGCAAAGCATTAGAGCAGCGGAGTACGGGGGTAATACCTCCCCCGCCGCGCGGGCCGGAATGGCAATGACAGTGAAGAGTCCCGCTTCGTTCCAATCGCTTCATCGTCCAAGTCCCGGCTCCCGGAGGGAGGAGGTGACAGCCCGGTGGCAGCCCAGCCCGAAGACCGCAGCGAGGAAGACGAGTTCGCCCAGAGCGAAGACGAACCTGGCCAGGCCAACCGCGCCCGCCACATCGGGGAGCAGGGCCAGGCCGACGACGCGGTCGCCGGCCGTGGAACACCCTGCTTCCCCGGCACTGGTCCGGACGCCGCCTCTGCGTCTCCTGCCACCGCTCCTGGCTCCGCCACTCCTTCCGCTCCCGCTTGCGGCTGCGAGTCTCCGGCTGCCGCTTCGGTCTCTGCGTCTGCCACCACTCCGGCTGCTGCCCGGGCGACCACCCCAGCCTCGGGCACCGCTCCGGTGACGGTGGCCGAGGCGTTGGGGATGATGCGTTCGGCGCTTGGGTTCTTGAATGCTGCGGATGTGGCGGGGTTGCCGTCGGCGGCGCAGGCGGAGGCGCTGGCCGCGCTCGGGCAGGTGCAGGCGATGCAGACCGCGGCGCACGCGGCGGTGCTGGCGGCGTTCACCGCGGGCGGCGGGTATGAGGCGGACGGTCATGGCGGGCCGGTGCCGTGGCTGATGCACGTGACCAGGGTGACCAAGGGTGCCGCCCGCGGTGCGGCCGGGTGGATGCGGCGCCTCAACGCCCACCCCGGCGTCGCCCGGGCGCTGGCTGCCGGGGGTATCTCGGAGTCGTGGGCCCGGCAGTTGTGCGACTGGTCTGACCGGCTGCCGGAGGAGAACCGGGCGGCGGCGGATGCGATCTTGCTGGCCGCGGCGGGGGGCGGGGTGCCGCTGGGTGACCTGGCGGTGCTCGCCGCGGAGATGTATGAAAAAGCCAAAGCGCAGGCCCCGGATCCGGAGGGGGATCCCCGTTTTGATGACCGGGGGGTGCGGCTGGAGGACACCATCGACGGCGCCGGGGTGCTGACCGGGAACCTCACCCCCGCCTGTACGGCCGGGCTGCACGCGGTCCTCGACGCGCTGGGCAAGAACCGGGGGCCCGGCGACCTGCGCACCGCCGCCCAGCGGCATCATGATGCGCTGGAGGAGGCGGTGAGGTTGCTGGCGGGGGCGGGGATGCTGCCCGGGCGGGCTGGGCAGCCCACTCAGGTGCAGGTGCTGGTGCCGTTGTCCCAGCTGCGGGACATGCCCGGTGCGTCGGAGGCGGAGGCTGTCTGGCTGGCTGCCAGGGCGGGGGAACCCGGGTGCCTGACCGGGCCGGGTGCCCGGGCCGCCGCCTGTGATGCCACGGTGATTCCGGTGGTGACCGGGCGGGTGGACTGGGATGTGCTGGACCAGATGACCAGCGTGTGGGTCACCGCCCACGGCCTGCACCGCGGCGCCGGGTGCGATTGTGAGTGCGGCCAGTGCTCCTGCC
The DNA here is from genome assembly GCA_019239975.1 of Streptosporangiaceae bacterium. Lineage (GTDB taxonomy): Bacteria > Actinomycetota > Actinomycetes > Streptosporangiales > Streptosporangiaceae > JAFAZE01. Next base: position 248 of record JAFAZE010000057.1, on the reverse strand, counting down.
ACCCGCCCGCCCCGATGACCGATGAGGCCCGGGCCCGGCTGCGCCGCACCTTGCTGTCCATGGCCATCGACGCGCTGTCCGGCCCCGCCGGGCTGGCCGCTTACCTGCGCACCCGGGTGCTGGGCGCCCCGTTCAGCACGTCCAGCCTGCCGCTGGATGTCGGGGCCGCGGACACTATCCCGGCGCATATCCGGCGGGCGGTCCTCCTGCGCGCCCGGGGGCGGTGTGAGTGGGCGGGGGGCTGTGAC
>JAFAZE010000044.1 GCA_019239975.1 Streptosporangiaceae bacterium | reverse complement strand
GGGACCGGGTCAGTGGCTGCCCGGCCAGCCGGGCGGTCACGCCGGCGTTGAAGTTGGGGCACTGCGTGATGTCCTCGTGGGGGCAGCGCAGTCCGTGCTTGATGGCATCCCGGACGGCCTGCGCTCTGGCGATCTGCTCGTCGAGTTCCGCGAGCTTGCGCTCCATGAGCTGTCTCCGGTCGCGGTGGGCCATGAGGGCCTTCTGCTCGGCCAGGGTGAACCCCGCGTCGCTGTACAGCAGGATGGCGGCGACAAGCCGGGCCGCCGATTCTGGATAGCGGCGCTGCCCTGAAACCCGCGCCGGCGCGGGGAGCAGGCCGAGTTCCTCGTAGTAGCGCAGGGCCGAGGGGCTGACGCCCGCACGCCGGGCCAGTTCGCCGATGGTCAGCAGGCCGCCGGGCGTGTTGACTTCAGGCGCACTTGAAGGCGTTGACTGCCGGCCATGGGAACACGACATGAGGGAAGCATGTCACGGGCAGTCGGGCGGGTGGTGACCGCGGCCGCCGAGTACGGGGTCGCCCGTGCCGGGATCGCCGCCGTGCGCGCCCTGGACCGCGACGTCATCGGCCAGGCCCATCATCCCCGGGGCGCGGCCGGGAGGGTGACCGGCTGGGTGTTTGCCCACCGCCCGTCCAACCGGCAGCGCAACCGCTGGGTGGTCTCGCTGCTCGGTGTGCAGCCCGCCGGCCAGGTCCTCGAGATCGGCTTCGGCCCCGGCCTGGCGGTCGCGGAACTGGTCCGCGCCGGCGCAGGTCACGTGTACGGCCTCGACCATTCCGCCGTGATGCTCCGGCAGGCGTCCAGGCGCAACGCCGCCGCCATCCGGGCCGGCCGGGTCACCTTGGTCAATGCCCCGGTCGATCGGCTTCCGGCCGCCCTCGACGGCCCCTTCGACGCCATCCTCGCCGTCAACTCCCTCGGGTTCTGGCCCGCGCCGGCCGAGCGGCTCGCCGAGCTGCGCCGGCGGCTCGCGCCCGGCGGGCGGCTCGCCATCGCATCCCAGCCCCGCTGCCCCGGCGCCACGGCGGCCACGTCCCGCGCCGCCGCCGACGAGGTCGAGAACCTGCTGCGGAGCGCCGGCTTCACGCAGATGAGCACCGAGACCCTCCCCCTCAGCCCGCCGGTGATCTGCGTCCTCGCCGCCGCCCCAGGCCCGGACGCCGATCACACACCGCGAACATGACCGCAGCACCGAGATGCCCGACTACCCGAACTGAGCCTGCCCGCGCGGGCAAGCACGAGTGCGCGGCCGCTGGCCGGGCACGGCTTGCCACGCGCGGGCCCGTCATGTATTTTCTCAATGGAAAGTACATGACAGAGGAGCGTCAATGCGCGATGCGGCAAGAGACCCGGCAGCGCTGGAGCTGGAGCTGCTGCGGGCGCAGCGGAGCCGGCTGGCGGACCGGATGCGGCCGCCGTGGTGGTACCTGACCGGTGTCGCCATCATGTGGGCACTGGTCTTCTCGGCTCCCTTCGGCTCGCGGTACCTCCCCCGGGGGGTCAGCCCCTACCCGTCCATCCTGGCCGCCGGATTGGCGGTGGCCTGGCTGCTGCACTGGGGCCAGGCCCGGGCCACCGGCATAAAGACGGGCTTCCGGAACCTCAGCTACCGCCCGGGCCGTCCCGCGGGGATCGCGATGCTCGTGGTGAGCCTCGCCGCCAACGTGACCGAGACCTCCCTGATCCGCCGCGGCCTGCTCGCGGCCGCGATCGTCGTCGCGGCCCTCGCGGTCGTGGCGCAGGTGGCCGCCCAGCAGGCCCTTCTGCGGGCGATCCGCCAGGACCTGCGAGCGGGCGGAGGGGCGGCGTGACCGCCAGGGCCAAGCCGGACCCGCTCATTCACCCGATCACCCGGCTGTCGATCTGCGGGCTGCTGGCGGCCGGCGCGGACTGGGTCGAGTTCGCCGCGCTGCGCGACGCGGCCGGGATCAGCGACTCGGTGCTGTCGAAACAGTCCCGCGTGCTCGAAGACGCCGGGTACGTGCAAGTCCGCAAGGGCGCGATCGGCCGGCGGCCGCGCACCTGGTTCCGGCTCACCGCGCAAGGCCGCCAGGCGGTGCAGGGTCACCTGGCCTGGCTGGCCCAGCTGGAGGAGGCGGTCTCCGCCAGCACCCGGGACGCGCAGCAGGCCAGGCCCCTGCCCGGTGACCGCGGCCAGCCGCGCCGCGTACCGCCACCCCTGCTGGGCAGCAGCTGAGCCGGTTCTGGCCCGCACGGCCAGCCGGGCACCTCAAGACCGGAACGTTACCCTCACGTTTATCTCGCCGTCGAGACGACCGAGGTCGGCGTGCGGCGCTATGACAGGGCAGCGATCGTCCGGTGCGTCCGGCGCAGCCGCGCTTTCTGGCGGGGCGAGGCGATGACGCGACCGTCCGGCTGAGCAAGGTGTGGGTCTGGCGAATGGACGGGTGGCGGCCGGCCGGAATCCGGTTCAGCACGCTCGACCCGGGCTGAACGCCCGCGGCCGTCCGGGCGGTGCGGGCAGAGGTCAGGGACTTGGTGGAGGGGGGTTGAGGCAGCGCGATGGCCGGCGCCACCCGGCCGTCGCTGAGCACCGGCACCCTCGCCGAGTACGCCGTCTTCGAGGCCGGCACCCCGCTCCTGAGCCGCCGCCCGTCCGGCCTCCCGGCCGAGCAGGCAGCCGCCCTGGCCACCACCGGCCTGACCGCCCGTGCGCTGATGACCACCGCCAGGGTGCAGCCAGGCGAGGCGGTCCTGGTCATCGGCGCCACCGGCGGCGTCGGAACCGCGCTGATCCCCGCTGCTGGCCGCCGCCCAGGCCCGGGTCACCGCCACCGCGACCGCCGCCGACGCCGGCCTCCTGCAGGCGACATCTGTATTCAAGATCAGGGGCAGAAGTGCCGTGGCCAGCGGTGGCCGGGTCCGCGCAGTTTGCGGGACCTGGCGGTCTGCTTGCGGGACCTGGCGGTCTGCGGTCCAGTCTTCCTGGCCGAGCGGCGCGGCTCAGCTGGCGTGCCGGCTTTCGCTGATCTGGGCGACGAAGCTCCTGACGGCGGGGAAGGCGAGGTCCGGGCGGTCGCGGAAGATGGTGTGACGCGCTCCGGGAATTCGCACCAGGCGGGTGGTGTCGGCCGGCAGCTGGCTGGCTAGTTCCTCGACCACGGGCAGCGGGCAGACCGGGTCGTCCTCGCCGGCGAGGACCAGGACGGGGCACCGGACGGCGCCGGTCAGGCTCCAGGGGTCGAAGGTTGGGGCCTCGTGGCTGTTGTAGTGCGAGGCGACGTCCGGGTTCCTGATCATCCGGGCCAGGAACCGGGCGGGATTCCTCGGCCCAGCCCGGCGTGGCACTGTAGAGCGGGTAGCAGACACGGCTGAACTCAGCCTGCAGGTCCTCGGGGTCCTTGGCGTAGATGCGCTGAGCTGGCGGGCTGCTGGGTGCCGTAGGAGTCCAGGTAGCGCGCGGTCGGGGTGCCGACGCCGGTGACATCGTCGTAGCCAGATGTTGCGTGCAGGCTGCTGTCGTGACCGAAGGCGATGGCCTGGTACGAAATGGTGCCGGTTGCCGGGTCGCGGCTGGCCTGGACCGCTTCGGTGGCGGCGCCGGGCTGGTCGGTGACGTCGCGGTAGTCGGGGGTTCCGTAGCGGGCATACAGGGCGGGATTGGCGAACCCGATCGGGATGCCGTGGGCGGCCTGCTGCGCGTCGGCCTGGATGCCCGCGAGCAGCGGGGCGGCCAGGCTCGTGCCGCCGGAGATCTCCTCGGCGTATTGCGGTGTGCCGCCCGGGGTCAGCGGGGTGGTCAGGCCGGTGAGCATGCCGGTGCCGGGGTCGGCGTCGGCGGCGATGTCGGGTATCACCCGGTTCGGTGCGGCGGTGCCTGCGGGCTGGCTCAGCGAAGACGGGACGATGCCGGACTGGTAGGAGGGCTGGGCGAACAGCGTGCTGCGTCCGCCGCCGGCGCCGCCCCGGAAGGTGCCGGGCAGCCCGCTCCAGTTCTTCCCGTCGGCGGACAGCGGTGCGGACAGCGTGCCCCAGCCGGTTTCCCACAGGTAGCGGCCGTGCGCGCCGAGGGCGAGGCTGGTGCCGCCGACTGCGGTCACCCAGGGATCGCTGGCCGGATACTGCACGGCAGGCTGGTGTCCGGGAGCAGTGGCGGCCAGGTCGCCGTGGTCTCCGGAGGAGAAGTAGAATCCGGTGCCCTCGGCGGCGCCCTGCTCGAAGATCTGCTGGAAGGCGGTGATGATGTCCGGGGTGAGCCGGGCCTCGGCGGCCAGGTGCCAGGAGTCGCTGACGATGCTGGCCAGATGGCCGTCCACGATGCGGGTCTCGGCGTCCAGCAGGTCGTCGACGCCCGCGATGCCGGTGCCGCAGCCGGCCCCACGTAGGCGATGCCGGCATCGGGTGCCATGGCGTGCGCGGCCTCCACGTCGAGGGTTTCCTCGCCGTAGCCGTCCGGCTGGCTGCCCATGGCGGCACAGCTGCGGGAGATCCCGGCGGGCAGGTACTGGATGAGCTGACCGGGCCGCAGCGGCTGGCCACCATGCTGGTGCGCGTAGCGGTCGGCATCGGCGGCGATGGTGGGCGAGGCTCCGGTGTCCACGATGGCGACGGTCTGGCCCCTGCCAGTCAGCCCTGTCCTGACAATCTGGTAGGCGGCTCGCAGTTGCCCAGGCAAGTAGCCGCACGGGGTATAAGTGAGCAGGTGACCGTAGGCGGGCGGCAGCGTGCCCGCGGTTTCCTGGCCCCAGTAACGGGAGCACGCGCCCTCGTTGACCGGGCCGCTCGCCACCTCTCCGCCGGCGCGCACGCTGATGGCTGACAGCCCGGCGTCGGCCAGCCACCCGGTCACCGCCCGGACCTGCTCCCCGGTCGGCCCGAAACGCCGGCCGAACTGTGCTGGCGTCAGGTAGTGCCGGTAGAGCGGACTGCCTGGGGTGGACACCTGCCGCGCGTAGCCGGGCAGCGCAGCCGGATCCCGCCCGGCCAGCCAGACCCGCACATCCAGCACGGTGGACCCCGGGACAGCGCCGGTATCCGCCGGCGGAACCGCCCAGGGCGGGCGCATCGCCGGCAGTGCCTGCCGGGGCGAGGGCGGCGGTGAGGTGGAGCCGGCGGCTATCGCCGGCACTGAAGCCAGCATGATGTTTGCCAGCAGGCCTGCCGCCATCAGCGCATGCCACCAGTGCCTGGCCCTGCCCATCGCGCCTCGCTTCCCTGAGTGTGAGGTGAAACCACGCTCCCCGCAGAACCCAGCGGTAAGAGCAGCAGGCACGCCTTTCGATACGGCCAGCCATGCTCTTTCCGGTAGGGCTGGCCTCACCATTGCTGGCTCGCCCAAGATGAGCGGATCGGCCCGCTGATCGGCGTCCAGCCGGGCCGGGGCGCCCGGATTCCGGCGTAAAAGGGACGGGCGCGGTTCCGGTTTCGTGGTGATGTTAGGCGGTGGCTCCGCATTCCGTGATGTCCGCCGGTTTGCCCAGGAGCGGAGTTTCTCGGGGTTGCGTACGACCCAGATGCGCCTGATCCGGTCGCCTGCGACGTCAAACGCGAACACCGTCACGGTGATCCCGTCCTGCTGGGCCACCAGCCCGGGCTGGCCGTTGACCGTGCATTCCAGGAACGCCATGTTGCCTGGCACCCGGTTGGCGATCTCGATCCAGGCGCGTGCGATCTGCTCGCCGCCTTCAATGGGGCTGAGGAAGGCCATGGCGAGGCCACCGCCGTCAGCGACCGCCGTGGCGTCGGGGTCGAGCAAGCCGATGATCGCGTCGATGTCCCTTGCTTCCCACGCTGCCTTGAAGGCCCTGACTATGCCGGCCTGCCGGGCCGCCGGGGCCACGGGAGCCTGGGACGCGCGAATGCGACGGCGGGCTGAGGAGGCCAGTTGGCGGCACGCCGCCGGGGATCGGCCGACGACCTCGGCTACCTCGGCGAAGGGGAAACGGAAGACGTCGTGCAGGATGAAGGCGACGCGCTCGGCCGGGGTCATCGATTCGAGCACGACGAGGAAGGCCATGCTGACCGACTCATCCAGGGTGACCCGGTCGGCCGGGTCGATGACGGTGCCACCCGGCCGCCCGGTGAGCCACTCGGTACGTTCGGGCAGCGGCTCGGGGATCCATTCGCCCACGTAGGTCTCCCGTCGAGCGCGCGCCGAGCCGAGCAGGTTGAGGCAGATGCGGCTGGCGACCGTGGTCAGCCAGGCGCCGGGGGATTCGATGGCGTCTTGCTGCTGCGCAGACATGGCGTACCAGCGGGCGTAGGTTTCCTGGACGGCGTCCTCGGCCTCGGCCAGCGAGCCCAGCAGCCGGTACGTGAGGTTGATCAGCTGACGCCGCTTGCCCATGACCGCGTCCAGGCCCGGATCAGGCCGGCCCCGGTCTGAGTCAGCAGCGTCTGGCCCGGATCGGGTGCTCATGGTGCCGTCTCCCTCCGTCGCATCTGTCCTCACCACTTCGACAAGACAGCGCGCCGGAACGTGAGGCCTGCGCCTCGCCTCACCTTCTGGCGGGTTGCCCTGTCGTACTGATGAGACGAACACATCATCTAGCGAGCATGAAGCTCAGGAGACACCGTGACCCGCCGGTCCGTACCCCGCGATCGCGGTTGGACGGCACCGCCTGCTCGTTATGACCCGCCCACACGACCAGCCAGGAGACACCATGACCACCTCGGTTCCGGCAGCATCGTTCACTGACCCAGCACCCGTCGAGCGCCTGGAGCGGGCGGCGGCCGCGCTGACAGGAAAAAATTTCGCCGTCGAAATCCTCGATGACGCCGCGACCGCGCGTGCCCGCGTCAAAGAGCTGATTCCCGCGGGTGCCATCGTGTTTACCGGGGCCAGCGAGACCCTCCGCCTGTCCGGCATCGAGGAGGACATCAACAAAAGCGGGCGGTACGATTCCATCAGGTCACGGCCGCCCATGGATCGTGCCACCCAAAGGAATGAGATCTGGGCGGCACTGTCCACCCCCGACGTCATCGTGGGTAGCGTCGCCGCGGTCACCGAGACCGGTTCCCTGGTAGCCGCCTCGGCCAGCGGAGCCCAGCTGCCCGGCTACGCCGGTGCCGCTGCTCGCGTGATCTGGGTCGTCGGGGCGCAGAAGGTGGTGTCCGACCTGCCCGCCGCGCTGCGCCGCGTCGAAGAGCACTGCCTCCGGCTGGAAAGTGAGCGCGTCATGAGAGTCTACGGGCAGCCCAGTGCCCTCAACCGCGTCCTTATCCTCAACGCTGAACCCGAACCTGGGCGCGGCACCGTCCTGCTGCTCCGCGAGGCCATCGGATTCTGAGGCCGCCAGGAGTTATTCAGCCGAGGCTGATCCCGTCAGGCTGCCTTGTGCACCACTTGGCCGCGCGGCAGTCTCGTCGGTGGCAGGGTCCGAGGGCGACGTGGTTTCCCGGGCGGCGCCGCTGGCGGCGCAGGCACGGGTGAGGGCGTGCTGCGCGGCGCCCCGGCCCGGGTCAAGGTCCAGATAGCATCCTCCTGCAGGCCGGGGGCGCAGAGCCGGTACGGCTCCGGGATCTGCCTGCCCAGCGGAATGAGAGGAACGTGGCCGATGCCGGGTGACACCAGCGATGCCTGGGACCTGATCGTGGCTCCCTGGCACCTGGACGAGCACATTCCAGACTTCCCGGTCCCCGCGGGCACGGTCGCGGCCATCGCCCCGCCGCTGCCGGACGGCGCCGTGACGAGCCGGGTGACCGTACTCCAGCGGGCGGTCGCGGGCGCGGTAGCGGGGGCGCCCCGGCCGCTGGTGCTGTCCGGGGACTGCCCCGTCGGCCTCGCCGTGGCCGCCGGGCTCCAGGAGCGGCACCGGGAGATCGCCGTAGTGTGGCTGGACGCCCACGGCGACTTCAACACCCCGGCCATCACGATCTCCGGCTATCTCGGCGGGATGGCAATAGCCATGCTGGCCGGCCGTGCACCTGAGGTGCTCGCCGGTCCGCTCGGGCTGCGGCCGGTGCCGGAGCACAACATCGTGCTGGCCGGCGCGCGGGACCTCGATCCCGCCGAACGCGACGCCCTCACCGCCAGCCAGGTCCGCCGCATCCCCGCCACGGCCGGCGCCTTCCGGGACGCGCTGTCCGGGCTCCGCGAGCTGCCGGTCTACCTGCACGTGGACGTCGACATCCTGGACAGCAGCCAGGTTCCCGGGCTGCGGTTCCCCGCGGGTCCCGGCCCCACGCTCTCCGGCATCGAGGACTGCCTGACCGCGATCACCGCCACCGCGGACGTCGTCGCGGCGAGCCTCGCCTGCGCCTGGCTCCCCGGGCAGGTCGGCAGGCCGCCCGCGCGGCAGGCGATCGCCCGGCTGGCCGGTGCGCTCGGAACACGGCTCACCTGGCCACCAGGAGACATGCAGGCCGCCGGATGAGGGAAATGGCAACTTCCCCGCGCTAGAGAACGGATATCCAAACTCTCCAGATGTCATCTGTGCAGCTACTTGTCTTCTGCGGTGGGTGCCGCTGGGTTTGGCCAGGGTGCTGACGCAGTGTTGCCGCGCTGCGGTGCGCAGTGCCGGGGAGAGGGCGGTCGCGGGGAAACTGGGAGCAGGCGGCTTGGGCAAGGGAGACTTGCTGTATGTCATATGACCGGGATGTGCAGGCGTTCGACGACCGTGCCGCTTCGTATGAGTCGGGCTGGCACGGGCAGTTGCACAAGGAGATCTCCGACCGCGTGGTAAAGCTTGCCCTCAGCCGGGTGCCGGCGCCGCGCCGCGTCCTCGACGTGGGCTGCGGGACCGGTTATGCCCTGCGCCAGCTCGCCGCCCGGCTGCCGCAGACGGATGAGTTCCTCGGCATCGACGCGGCACCGAAGATGATCGAGGCGGCGCGGTCAGCCTCGTCTGATGAGCGGCTGGACTTCATGCGGGGAACGGCCGAGCGGCTTCCCGCCGACGACGGCGCCTACGACTTGGTGGTCAGCACCACGTCCTTCGACCACTGGACGGACCAGGGCGCCGGGATCCGCGAGTGCGCCCGCGTCCTCGCGCCTGGCGGCGCTCTCGTGCTGACCGACCTGTTCTCGAACCTGCTGTGGCCGACAATGGCCGGCAACCGCCGCGGCAAGGCCCGCACCAGGTCCCGGGCCACCCGGCTGATCACCGCCGCCGGACTGCGCGAACCACGGTGGCACCCCTGCTATGCGGTCATCATCCAGAGCGTGACGGCGGTCAGGTAGCTGGGCGGCCGGCTCGGTGATCGTCCCCGGCGAGTGGAGCCAGGGGCACCGCCCTCTGTCAAGCGCTCAAGTCGCCGGGCACACCGCGCAGGCCGACCAGCGTGGCCCGGCGAAGAGGGAAATGACAGGTCCCGGTCGTTCTCACTGCACGTGCGAGTGATCTGGTGAGTCTCGGTGATCTTGGCAGGCCGCCTTGGTGGTGGTGACATAGGTGATTGATCGTTTTCTTAACTGAACGTCACTGTCTCACTGTTTCTGGCAGACTGCGGTGCGTGACATTGGGGGATGCCGGCGGTTTTGATCCTGCCGTCGGCGATACAGGGTCAGCCGGGCTGATCCGGGCGGGGCGGCGGGTGCGGCGGTATGTGCCCAACTTCCTGCTGGCCGACCGTGACGGCGGGGTGTGCGTGGTCAACGTCAAGCCCGCCGATCAGCTGGCGGTTCCCAGGGTCGCGGACGCGCTGGCCTGGGCCGGGGAGGTGTTCGCCGCCCGCGGCTGGCGGCACGAGGTCTGGTCGGGGACTGATCCGGTGCTGCTGGCGAACGTGCGGTTCCTGGCCGGGTACCGGTATCCCGGCCGGGTGGATGCGGACCTGGTGGCCGCGGTCATTGGCCGGGGGACGCCCACGGTGGGCATCGGCGACCTGGAAGGTGCCCGGCCTGGCCGTGCCGGCGAGGTGCGCGCGGCGGTGCTGCACCTGGTCTGGCGGGGCGTGTTCCGCGCGGACCTGTCGGTGCCGCTGTCGGCCGACACGATGCTGGAGCGTGCAGCGTGACCGCCCGGCCAGGGGCCACGGCGGTCACGACCGGGACCGTGATCGTCTATGACGGCGAGGCGTGGACCGTCTCCGGCATCGAGGCGGGCCGGCTGCTGCTGGCGGGCGCCGGTTCCTTTCGCCGGGCAGGCAAAATGCCTGCCTGTAGGGATCCGGTGAAGGTGTCGTCTAGACCGCCTAGTTGCCATCCCGACTGTCATTTGTGCAGCTACTTGTCATCTGCGACGCGATGACGTAGGGGAGTTCGACCGCTTGCTGCTCGTAGCGTGTGATCCCGTGGCCCCGCGGCGAGGACCGGCGCAGGTGACTGTTCGGGACACCGCGGCGTACGACCAGAGCCGTAGGAACGGCGGCAAGGTTCAGCTTCCAGGCCGACGCGCGGGAGGCTGTCTGGCCGTAACCTCGGCGGCATGAGCGACATACGCAGGAGGCTTCGCGCGCGGTGGGTGCGGGCGGCGGCACCCGTGCTTCCCATTGCGGCGCTCGGCGCGGCATGGATCGCGCTGCACGCCGGGGCCGGGCGAGGCGGCACTCACACGATGTTCCAGATCCTGGCACTCGCTGAGTGCACCGTCGCGCTGCTGCTGCGCGGACGCAAGCCGCTGGGCGCCCTCGCCGGCATCCTGCTGGCGTACATGCTGACCGACCTCGACACGATCATGATCCTTTCCGTCCTGCTCGCCGTGGCGACCGTCGCCGACCAGCGGGAGCGCCGCTTGTCGGCAGCCGCCACGCTCGTCACGGCGACGGCCGTGGCCGTCACGCCGCTCCTGCATGGTGACCAGGCCAGCATCCTGGCCGGCATCCTGCCCCGCCTGGCCGCCGTCATCCTGGCCGCGGCCCTGGGCGCATGGGTGCGCGCGCACCGCCATCCCGCGATCCCGGGCGCCGGGCCGGGCGGGATCCTGGCGACCGCCCCATAGCCACGCGGACCCGGCCCCCCGCGCCGCCCGACGAGGGAAATGACAACTACCCCGCACCGCAAAGCAGGCATCCATAGTCCCCAGATGACAACAAGCCTGCGCAGGACCGGCTAGTCGTCATTTCGGATGTCCTCTGTGTAGGCAGTTGTCATCTGCAAGGCTGTGCGGCAGGGGTTCCACCCCGGCCTCGGGCACCGGACGTGCCCGGTGCGGCGCAGGGCGGCCGACGACAAAAGCTCAACCACATCGTTGACGTTCTGCGCATGCGGAGTTGTCAGTGTCCTGCGGCGAGTGATTGACGGCCCTGAAGGCCAGGTGCTCGGCGATGAACACGAACTCCCGTCCGGGCCTGTCGGGTGCGTCGCGCACTTCCAGTACGCGGTAGCCGCAGGCGGCCAAGCTGGACTCCACCTCCTCGCGGTCACGGAAACGCAGCGTCGAGTCCGAGGTCACGATGGCGCCGTCGGCGAACCTGTAGGTGTAACGGAAGGAGACGAACGGCAGGTTCACCTGCGTCACAGCGCGCCGTTGTTCTACCGCTCCGACGCCGGGGACATCCAGGGTGACCGGACCTGTACCGGCCGCCCATTCCTGCCAGGCCCGGTACTCGGGACGCCTGGTCTCGAATACCAGGTGCCCGCCGGGCCGGAGTGCTGCGCCGATTCCGAGAAGTGACTGTTCCCAGCTTTCGTCGGTGAGGAAAACCTGGGCTACGTTCCCGGTCATCACCGCAAGGTCGGCGCTGAGCGCGGGCAGCGCTGTCGCATCGCCGTGAATCCACCGGACTTCCGCCGCCCCGTCTTTGAGCCTGGCGGCCTCAAGCGACGCTTTGGCCGGGTCCACCGCGACCACCGTGCGGCCGCCTGCGGCGAGCCGGACCGCGAGGCTCCCGGTCCCGCAACCGACATCCAGTACCATGCTTGCCGCCAGCTCGTCGGCGAGGCCCAGGTAGAGGTCCAGGTCGTCACGGTGCCCGTCGAAAGCGTCGTAGACGGCCGCTAGGCGCGGATGAGCGAAGATCGCATCAGGCACCCGCTAACGCTATACCTGCGTGGAACTGGTCCCGCTCTCGTTGCCTGGCCGGGGCGGGTCAGGTGCGGGATTTGCGGCGCTCGCTGGCTCGTTCCCAGCGCCGTCTTCCTCCGCGCCGACGCCACGGGACCTGGACTTCCCGCCCGGCTCCTTCGACGCCGTCGTCTGCCTGTACGCGCTGATCCACATGCCGCTCGACCGCAAGCCGCACCTGCTGCGCGGCACCGCCCGCTGGCTGCGCCCCGGCGGGTGGCTCCTCGCCATCACCGGGCAAGACGCCTGGACCGGCACCGAGGACAACTGGCTCGGCGGACCTGCGGCCATGTGGTGGAGGCCAGGCCGACGCCGCCACCTACCGGACATGGCTCACCCAGGCCGGTCTGGAGGTCATCAGCCAGCAGTTCGTGCCGGAAGGAGACGGCGGCCACGCGCTGTTCTGGGCGCGGCTCCCGAGATGTAGTCGTCTTCGTCCTCGTCACCGGTCATCTGGCTGTTCAGGAAGGCGGCGACCATGTCTTCTTCCCACCGATCCCGGTAGTAGCCGGGCAGCAGCCGCAGCACCCGCCGGTAACGGTCTTCGAGGTCCGGGCCGTCGATGTTCATCCGGCGGCCTCCCCGCCGGCCAGGCCCAGCCTCAGCCGCACCACGCGGGCGGTGGCGGCGCGCAACTCGGCCTCCTCGGCCAGCGCGCGCCGCCCGTCCCGGGTCAGCCGGTAGTAGCGGCGCAGCCGACCGTCGTGCGGTTCCTCCCGGTCGGGCTCGATCAGCCCTTGGCCGGAGAGCCGGTCCAGCACCCCGTACAGGCCGCCGATCTTCAGCTTCACCCGGCCCTGCGACAGCTCGGCCACCTCGAGCACGATGCCGTACCCGTGCCGCGGGCCGTCGGCCAGCGCGGTGAGCACGAAGAACGCCTGCCCGGTCATGGGCCTGAGGGACATACCGCCAATATAGTGGAGACCAGGATATTAGTCGATACCCGGCACAGCTCAAGCGCAGCGAACAAGTCAGCTGGTGCAGGCAGGCGGCATCACCGAAATCCAGCCCCGGAACCCCGACCGTCGCAACGACCGGCGACCACTGGCATGATGCTATGAGGCCATAGGCTGACTCACCCCGGCCGCGCCATCCCGCGCCCGGTCTTTGACCGCACGCCCCTGTGGCGCCGCGCAGATCATGGCCGTTGCAAGTTCAGGCGTAAGGCTTCGCGATCTAGCATCTCTTCAGCGTGTCACTTCGCCGTCGCCGACTTGTTCCGTCGGCAGCAGGGGCGGCCCGGGGTCCGCTGATGTACAGATAGGAGATTGCCTGAGTGTACAATCCAGCTATGGACGTACCTGTCACTGAACTGCGGGCGCACCTGAGCGAGTGGATGGAACAGGTGCGCGGAGGCGGTGAGCTCGTGATCACTGACCGCGGCGTGCCGGTTGCCCGGCTGCTCGGCCTGACCACTGCCAGCACGCTGCAGCGACTGGCCGCCGAGGGAGTGATCGGCCGCCCGGCGACCGCGCAGCGCCCGGTGGCGTCCGGGCGCTCCCGTCCCCGGCCGCGCCGGCCGGTGGCCGACATCGTCAGCGAGCAGCGGCGCTGACGTTGGCGATCGTCTGCTTCGACTCCAGCGCACTGGTCAAGCTCGTCGTCGAGGAGGCAGGCAGCGACCTGGCCGCAGAGCTATGGGACGGCTCTGACGCCGCCGTGGCAAGCAGGCTCGCCTACCCGGAGGTCCGCGCGGCCCTGGCCGCGTCCGCCCGCAACCACGACCTCGACAAGGACGGCCTGCGCGCCGCCGAAACGGCCTGGGAGGAGTACTGGGCGGCCATCCGCCCGGTGGAGCTCACCGCGGCCGTGGAGCAGCACGCCGGCCGGCTCGCCGGACGCCATGCCCTGCGCGGCGCCGATGCGGTTCACCTTGCGAGCGCCCTGGCCATTGCAGATCCCGAACTCGTCGTTGCCGTATGGGACCGCCGCCTGCACGCCGGAGCAACCGCAGCCGGACTCCGCGTCGCCCCCGCCCAGCTCAACTGAGACCAGGCCCCGGCTGGTAACGTCCTTCAGGCAGTCCAGCGCCATAGCCGCCTGGTAGACGCGCTCTGGGATGGGAAGGCGGGCGAGCAGGAAGCCGTCCATGCCGCGACCGATACGCAGGTTCTGTGGGCAGGCACGCGAGGCGGTCTCCGGCGATCGGCACACTGCGGACTGGCCGAGGCCAATCTTCGCCAGTTCAGCGACTGCACCTACGGGGAAATGAAAGCCGCAATTCCGTTACGGGCTTGCCGGCGCCGTTGCGCATCCTGTGCCGTCTGACCAGTGGAAACCGACAACCCGTGCCGCCCGGCAACCCTGAGATGACGGGGGCCGCTCAGCCGACCCGTCAACCCGTCGACCGGAATGCTGGAATGTCGGTGGCGGTGGCTAGGGTCGGTGCGGTGGCTAGGGTCGGCGCTATGGAATCCGTCCAGTTCGGCCCGCAGGACAACCTCGGCTACCACCGGCCCCCCGTTACCGCCTCTTTCGCGGACCTGCGCCGCCGCGGCCTGCCCGAGGCGCTGTTTGTGCATGCCTTCCTGCCGGAGGGCGTCACGATCTGCGACGTGAACGCGTTCGCCGTGATGATCGAAGAGGCATACAACCCGCCCCAAACCCTGCTCATCGACCCGCCCGACGAGCACGGCGACCAGCTCTGCCGTGGCGTGGGGAACAACGGGCTCTGGGAGTGGGCGCTGATCACGCCCCGGCGGGCGGGCTGGACCCTGACGCTAGCCCCGGAACACGATGGCACACGCCAGGCCACCCTCAAGGCGCGGATACCGGAAAAGGAACCCGTCGAGGATCGCCCCACCGTGGCTACCTTCCCGATCAGCACCCGCCCCGCCGGCCGACCCCCGGCCGAGAACCTCGTCCAGCTAGGCCCGCTGGACGCTATGGGGTACCGCAGGCCCCCCGTCACTGTCTCCTTCGACGAGCTGCGGCGCCAGGGTCTCTCCCGGATCCTCTTCGTCAACCGTAGCCTCCCGGAAGGCGTCACCGTCTGCGACATCAAAGTGTTCGCCGCGATGATCAAAAAGGCGTACCGGGAGGGCAACCTGCGCTTCGTCCGCCAGGACGAGCACGGCAATGACCAGTGCGTGGGCCTCGGCGGCACCGGAATCTGGGAGTGGTGGGCCTCCCGTCCCAGCAAGCCGATCGACGGGCAGCGGTACGCGTCCCCCTATCAGCCCATCTGCCGTATCCTGTTCGCGCCGGAGCAGGACGGGAAGCGGACCTGCACCGTCGACCTGGGCGGGTACGCCGGGCATGAGCCGGAGGACGATAGCCCGATCATGTTCACGATCCGGGTCCGCCCGATGTCCATGGTGGTGCTGGAACGCGAGGCTGCTGCCGGGGCCGACCCGGCGGACGTGGCCGAAGGCGTCGACGTGACGCTGTCCTGGGTGGCTGAGCACTCCAAGGCCATGTACGGCCTGCTGCGGATGCTGGCATGCCTTCCTGACATGCCCGTCCCGCTCTTCGACCTGGTGCTTCACGTCGGCCAGCCGCCCGCCACCCTGCCAGGCGCGACCGGGACGGAGGCAGCAGAGGCGGAGACAGCAGCCGCCGTGCTCGGCCCCCTGCTGAGCAACCCGATCAAGGCCAGCGACCCAATGAACGGCCTCCACTACCAGTCGCTGGTCCGCCACGTCGTTCACCATGGGGTGCAGGTGCACCCGCTGGCCCGGGCGGGCGTACGGGAACGGCTCACCGCCGAACAGGCCGCCCACTGGCAGCAGGCCGGCGAGGCCCTGGTCGAGGCCGCGCTCCCCGCCGACCCGCAGGATCCCGCGACGTGGCCGACCTACCAGCGGCTGTTGCCGCTCGCCCGGGCCACCCTGGACCCGGCCAGCGAAGGCATGACGCGGATCGCCCGGTACCTCGCGGCGAGCGGCATGAACGAGTCGCCAGACGTCACGCCCCAGACCCGCCGCTCGCGCTAGCTGCCTGCTGACGCGGACGCGGCAACCCCGACCGCCGACGCGTAGTCCGGTTGCACGTCTAGTTGACCGAACAGGGTGGCGAAAGCGGTATGGCAGCTGAAAAGTCCCGGCGAACAGTCAGAAGAGTCGGCGAACCAGGTTTCCCGGCCTGTGGCGTGGCTCGTGCGCTTGCAGGGCGGCCACAACCCGGAGGACGCTGCGCGCGCTGCGCGAAGTCGGCGCCTGACTACCTTCCGCAGACCACCAGCCAGTGCGCTAGAATTCTGTACATGACGACTGTTCCTGTTGCCGAGGCCCGGCAGAACTTCTCAGCGCTCGTCGATGAGGCGGTCGCCACCCACCAGCGGGTCCTGGTGACCCGCAACGGAGTCCCGGTGATCTGGATGATCTCCGACGAGGACTTCGAGTCGATCATGGAGACGCTCGACGTGCTCGCCGACGCGGCCGTGATGCAGGACGTCGAGCAGTCGAAGGCGGACTCCGCGGAGGACCGCTATGTCACGGCAGCCGAGATGGAGAAGATCATGGCCGCCCGGGCACAAGGGATCGACCTCGGGGATGACGCGGACGTGGTAGCCGACATGCATGCTCGCGGCCTGCCGGATCCCGTCTGCATGGCGACGCTTGAGGCCCTTATCTCGATGCACCGGCAGCAGGCGCGGTGAGCCACCGCGTCGTGCTGCGTCCCGCCGCGGTACGCGCATTGCAGCGTATGCCTGAGAAGATCTCCGCCGCGTGCTGGGAATTTATCCACGGGCCGCTCGCGGAGAAGCCG
The DNA here is from genome assembly GCA_019239975.1 of Streptosporangiaceae bacterium. GTDB lineage: Bacteria > Actinomycetota > Actinomycetes > Streptosporangiales > Streptosporangiaceae > JAFAZE01. The sequence goes on along the minus strand of JAFAZE010000044.1, from coordinate 11,047 downwards.
CACCGTGTCGGCAAGCCGCTCCTTGAGCCGCTCGCCCCGCAGTATTCAGCGCGCCGGGGCGAATACAGGGTGCTGTACCTCATCGAGGACGAACAGGTCACGATCATCATCACCTCCGTCACGCACCGCGCAGACGCTTACCGCACGCGATGAAAGCCGCAATTCCGTTACGGGCTTGCCGGCACAGTTGCGCATCCTGTGCCGCTTGACCAGCGGAAATCCGCTGGAGTGGAACGGGAACACCGGGAGCGTTAGGTTGAACCTCCCGTAGAGCGGCTCGCGGGTTCTCTGGACCGGCCTCATGGTCGGCGCGGCCGACGGCGACGTCGCGTTCGTGCGCGGCCTGGCCCGGATGGGCGCCGCCGGGCAGGTCAGCAAGGGGCTCCGCGTCACGTTCGGCCTGCGCCAGCGCGACGGCGCGTGGCAGATCGCCTGCGAGCACGAGTCGATGCCGTTCTGCATGGACGACTTCCGGGCCGCGCCCGGCCTGGAACCGTGACATGCGGCTCTAGCGCTTGCGCCGGGCTGACGGGATGCTCGCGGCGACGATGGCCCAGACCCACACCAGGACGAGCAGCCAGCCGGTGCAGGCGGCGAACGGAAGCCCCGTTCCGGAGAAGAAGCTGACGATCGCCCTGCCAGCGGTCGGCGTCGTCCAGGCGTGGTTCCCGGCGCGGGCCACGGCCCACGGCACGTACGGGCCGAGGAACACCACGATCGCGATCAGCATGCCGCGACTGCCGGACACCGTGCCGGGGCTGCTGCGGACTGCGGCGGCTGCCGCTTCCCGGCGCAGTTGGCCGGCGTGCTCGTGGCGCGCGGCTGATTCGAATGGGTCGTCGCTGACTGTCATGGCTTCTTCTTGGGATCGCCGAGAGCTTTCACCTGGCTGGTTGCGCCGTGCAGGATGCTGACCAGGGGGGCGGGGTCGGCGCGGGACGATGCGACGCTCACAGCAGCTTGGAGTCGGCCGAGCTCGGCCTCGACGTCGGAGCGGTCGCGCAGGCAGACGCCGCAGCGGGCCTCGATCGCGCTGAGCTGGCCCCGGCGCGCGCCGAGTGCCTGCTCGCCGGCCGGGGTTAGCCGGTACTGCTTCTTGCCGTTGTCGTCCCTGGCCTCGATCAGCCCGGACCGGCTGAGCGCCGAGAGGGCGGGATAGACGCTGCCCGGCGACGGCACGTACCCGGGCGAGAACAGTTCGCCGAGCTGCCCCAGCAGCTCGTAGCCGTTCACCGGCCGCTGGCGGAGCAGCGCCAGCAGCACCAGCGGCAGCTCGCCGTACCCGAAGTAGCCCATGCCCCTCACCCGCCTTACGGACCAATTTACGATTGGTATTACGAAACTCTCCCGACGTGCAGGGCGCCCGGCGGCGATCCGTCGCTGCTGTGGGCAGATCGCCGCGTCGCCGCCACCGGCTGCGGCGCCTCCTCGGCACCCACGGCGACCGGACCGACTTCCTCACCGGCCCGGGCTCACGCAAAGCACGCAACCTGCGCCGTGATCCCCAGATGGCGCTGTCCATCGCGCCCGTCAACAACCCGTTCGAGCCCGTATCGTCCGCGGGCGGGCCGCCGGATGGCTCAAGGGCGACGCGGCGTGGGAGATCGCCGGCCAGCTGTCCACGAAGTACACCGGTGCGCCCTACCCCCAAGGACAAGAACGCGTCGCGGTCGTGATCGAGCCCGAGCGACAGGGACAGGCGGCTGCGGAAGTGCGGCGTGTCTATACCGGGCCGGCTGCCAGCGCACGGGTAGGTTCGGGTCATGGCGTCCCGGTTCGCGGGGTTACCTCCCGTGGCTGGCGTCCAGGCGGGTGCTGGGCTGCCTGTAGATGCGACGGTGTCGCTGCGCATGGCTGATGATGGCGAGGCCAGCTTCCCGCTGCGCTTGGTGCAGGCCCGCCAGGTGATCGCCGCGGTGCCGTGGCGGCAGGCGCGCAGTGCCCGCGGCCAGGCCCACTATCCCGGGTATTTCTGGTCCGCGACGATGGGCGGGCACGTGATCTACGAGAGTCGCCTGGAACTGGCGCGGCTGCTGCTGGCCGACTTCGACCGTGACGTGGCGGCGATCGGGGCGCAGCCGTTCCTGCTGCAGGCCCGCGTGGCCGGGACGGCCCGCCAGCATGTGCCGGATTTCCTGCTGGCGCAAGCCGACAAATCGGTGCGGGTCATCAACGTCAAGCCGTCCGGCAAGCTTGAGGAGCCGCGGATCGCCGAGGCACTGGCGTGGCCGGGGCAGCTGATTGGAGAACGTGGCTGGCAGTACGAGATCTGGAGCGGGGCCGACCCGGTGCTGCTAGCGAACCTGCGCTTCCTGGCCGCCTACCGGCGGCCCGGCCTGCTGTCCGGACAGCTGGCCGAAGACGTTCTCGCCGCAGTCAGGCCCGGCGACACGATCGGTGGCGTGATCAGCCGGGTGTCCGGGCGGCCTGGTGAGGTCAAGGCCGCTGTGCTGCGACTGCTATGGCAGCAGCGCCTGGCAACTGACCTGCACAGCCATCTTGATGCCGACGCCGCACTGGAAGTGGCGGCATGAACGGCACGAGCGGACTGACACCGCCGGAGACGGAAGAAATACGGAAGTTGACCGGCCATGTGCCTGAAGTACTGACCGGATACCAGCGCGGCAGCGAGGCGCTTGCACTGCCCGGGGAACCGCAGCCTCAGTACGCTCCCGGAAGCCCGAAGCTGGAACGCTGCCGGGCCAAGGCCGCCGAGCTAGACGTGTCGGTGATGACGGCGCGCCGGATGATCTGGCGATTCGGGGCCGACGGCCCCGAAGGACTGACCGCCTACGGCCAGCTCTTCGCCCGCGACGTCCCCCCGCCCTGGAATCACTCGCGCAATCCCGAAAGGCAAGGACGACAATCACGGAACGTTACTCCAAGCAGCGCCCGGGACTGTTCACCTACCCGGCAACCAGCTCGCCGAGAGCTATTCGACTACAACAAAACGCCCAGCTCATGGTGTTCAAGTTCACGCGATCCCTACACAGTTCTCTGTAGGGAACCATCTACATGAGCACCCGGTGCCGTACTTGAGCACTACACGAGCAGCGAGCAGGATACTTGAGCACCCGGGGCCTTGCCAGTCACAGAGCTATGGGCCGCGGCACCGCCTGCGAGCATCCCCATGGTGGCCGGCTTGCGCCGGTCACGGCGAGTCGAGCTGGCCGCAGCGGGAATCGCGGGTTGTCAGTCTCCGGGGCGTATCCTCAGCGCGGTGGCAACTGTGCCTCCGGCTGGACCGGGCGATTCACGCTGGGGGCGTTGTGGCTGACGAGGTGAGGTTCGCGGCGGACCTGTACCGTGGCAGCGCCGGATTCTACGACCAGTACCGGCTGCCTTACCCGGAGACGATGCTGGCGGACCTGGTCCAGCGCGCCGCCGTCTCCGGGCACGGGCGGCTGCTGGACATGGCCTGCGGCACCGGCCAGCTCGCCTTCCCGCTGCGCCGCTGGTTCCCCGACGGGGTGTGGGCGGTGGACCAGGAGCCGGACATGGTGGACGTGGTCCGGGCCAAGACGGCCGCCGCAGGCGCCGGCGAGGTCCGGCCGGTCGTGTCGAGCGCCGAGTCCCTTGACGCCAGGTCTGGTTCGTTCGAACTGGCCGTCATCGGCAACGCGTTCCACCGGCTCGACCGCGATCTGGTCGCCCGCCAGGTCTTCGGCTGGCTCCAGCCGGGCGGCTGCCTGGCGCTGTGCTGGTCGACCTCGCCCTGGGCCGGCGGGCGGGACTGGCAGCAGGCGCTCGCGGCCGTCATGGCCAGATGGCGGACGGCGCTTGGGGCCGGGAACCGGGCACCCGCGGGCTGGGATCTGGCACGCAGGCGCCGGCCTGATGCCGAGGTGCTGTCCGAGGCCGGGTTCGAGGCGGCCGGGCGCCGTGAGTTCACCGCCGTGCACCGCTGGAGCCTGCCGGAACTCGCCGGGCACATCCGCTCGACATCGGTCCTTCCGCCGCCGGTACTCGGCGACCAGGCCGCCGCCTTCGATGACGACCTCGCGGCCAGCCTCAGCCCGCACAGCGACGACGGCGCCTTCCCCGACACCGTGAGCTTCGCCTACGACCTCGCCCGCAAGCCAGCATAAGGCGACCCCGGCCAGACGCGAGGTCACGGGCAGCGCGCGGCTGTTCTCTGGCGCCACCACGCACCGTGAGGATAACGACTGCCCCGACTGCTCAACTACCCGCGCCGCTCCAGCCCAGAGCGCTGCTCAAAAGGAGCCAACGCACTTTAAGGCACAGCCCTGCGCCCGCCTTGTCCGACTGATCGCTTACGGTTCGGCGTGCAGGCACATGACCATCTGGCGGCTAATTTCCTACTTGAGCAGCTGCCGCGCCATGACCATGCGCTGGATCTGGTTGGTGCCCTCGTAGATCTGGGTGATCTTCGCGTCGCGCATCATGCGCTCGACGGGGTAGTCGCTGACGTAGCCGTAGCCGCCGAGGAGCTGCACGGCGTCGGTGGTGACCGCCATCGCGACGTCGGAGGCGAGGCATTTGCAGGCGGAGGAGAAGAACGTCAGGTCTTCGACGTGCTCGCCCGCCATCGCGCGCTCGGACTTCGCTGCGGCGGCGTAGGTGAGCTGGCGGGCGGCCTCGAGCCGCATCGCCATGTCGGCGAGCATGAACTGCAGGCCCTGGAAGTCGGCCACCGGCCTGCCGAACTGCCTGCGCTCCTTGACGTAACCGAGGGCGTAGTCGAGCGCGCCCTGGGCGATGCCGAGCGCCTGGGCCGCGATCGTGATGCGCGTGTGGTCCAGGGTGCGCAGCGCGATCTTGAAACCCTCGCCTTCGGCGCCGATCAGCCGGTCCGCGGGGATCGCGCAGTTGTCGAAGTACAGCTCACGGGTCGGCGATCCCTTGATGCCGAGCTTGTGCTCGGGGGCGCCGAAGGAGAAGCCGTCGTCGGAGTCCTCCACCACGAAAGCGGAGATACCGTTCGCTCCCGCGGAAGGATCGGTCGCGGCCATCACCGTGTAGAACTTCGAGACGCCCGCGTTGGTGATCCACCGCTTGACGCCGTTCAGGACGTAGCTGTCGCCGTCACTGACCGCCCGGGTGCGCATCGCGGCGGCGTCCGAGCCGGCTTCCGGCTCGGACAGCGCGTAGGAGAACATGGCGTCGCCGCGCGCCACCGGCGGAAGGTAACGCTCCTTCAGCGAGGCGGGGGCCGCCAGCATGAGCGGCACCGTGCCTAGCTTGTTCACCGCCGGGATCAGCGACGATGACGCGCAGGCGCGGGCGACCTCCTCGATGACGATGGCGGTCGCTATCGCGTCGGCGCCCGCGCCGCCGTAGGCGTCCGGTATGTGCACCGCATGGAAGTCCGCCTTGACCAGGGCTTCGTAGACGTCCCACGGGAACTCGGCGGTCCGGTCCACCTCAGCGGCCCGCGGTGCGATCTTGTCGTCCGCGAGGGCGCGCACCGCCTCGCGGAGCGCCTGTTGTTCCTCCGACAGCGCGAAAGCCGGAAAGTCCTCGGTCATTACCCGATGGTAAGGCCGGGCCAGCCGCTCAGGCGAGGCGGGCCAGGGGAGACTCCACGGCTCGTTCGGTAGATGCAAAAGAGCACATGTCCCGCAGCACGCACTCTTTGCAGCGCGGCTGCCTGGCACGGCACACCGTGCGGCCGTGCGTGATGAGCGCGACGTGCAGGTCGTAGCGGATGGCGGGCGGGATGAGCGGCGTGAGAATGCGGTACGCCTTTTCCGCGGTCGCGCCCGGCGGGATCCAGCCCAGCCTGGCGGCGATGCGGTGCACGTGCGTGTCGATGGGGAAGGCGGCCCGGCCCATGGAGAAGACCAGCACGCACGCGGCCGTCTTGGGGCCCACGCCGGGCAGTGAGGTGAGGTACTCCTCGACCGCCGCGTCGTCGAGGTCGTTCAGCCCGTCGAGGCTGATGCGGCCCTCGCGTTCTTCGATCGCGGCCAGGATCTGCTGGATGCGGCGCGCCTTCTGGTCCGCGATGCCGCCGCAGCGGATGGCGGCGGCGACCAGTTCCGGTGGCGCCTCCAGGACCTGCTCCCAGGCCGGGAACGCGGCCTTGAGCCGCGCGAACGCGCGCTCGGAGTTGCGGTCGGACGTGTGCTGTGACAGTACGGTCGCGACGACCTCGTCGAGGATCGGCAGCTTTGGCTTGGGCACGAACGGGCCCTGCTGGTCACGCAGCCTCCGCTGAGCTTCCACAATTTTCGACTGAACGGACGGTGGATCCTCGTTCATTGCCCGATGCTAGTCCGGCGCGCGCGCAGAGCCGCCCCTTTTGCGTGAGCCTGGGCGGCGAGCTGCTCCTGGAAGTGGATCATCCGGAGGCGCAGCGCCTCGTCGGCGGCGGCCAGGATGCGGACCGCGAGCAGGCCCGCGTTGCGGGCGCCGCCCACCGCGACGGTCGCGACCGGGATGCCGGCGGGCATCTGCACGATCGACAGCAGCGAGTCGAGGCCGTCCAGGTGCGCCAGGGGCACCGGGACGCCGATCACCGGCAGCGGCGTCACCGATGCGAGCATTCCCGGCAGGTGCGCCGCGCCGCCGGCGCCGGCGATGATCACCCGCAGGCCACGCTGTGCCGCCAGCTCGCCGTACTTGATCATTTCGCGCGGCATCCGGTGCGCGGACACGACGTCGGCCTCGTAGGGCACCTCGAACTCGTCCAGCGCGTCGGCCGCGGCGCTCATCACCGGCCAGTCCGAATCGCTGCCCATGACGATCCCGGCCAGGGGTTGTGCATCCACGCAGACCAGCGTAACGGTGCGATCGTCGCGGGCGGGCTCTCCGTCCCGCGCGGGGACGGAGAGCCCGGGGTGCGCTGTCGTGCGAGGTTACCTGGCGGGAACCGGGTGGAAGGTGTGCACGGCATTCTCGGTGCTGAGAATGCTGGTGCAGATGAGGAAGGCACCTGCTTTGATGACCGTGGCGGAGATCTGCCTGGCCGCCCGATCCTGGCGGTAGCCGATGCTGATCTTGGATCCGGCGGGCATCGCCGCCGGATTGATCCTGATTGCCGGCGGAGCCTTGCCAGCACCGGGCGGCAGCGCTCGGTAGGGCAGTATCACCTGGCCAGGGGGCGCCGGGTGTTCTTTCGTGTGGCAGAAGCTGTTGGCCGTGACCAGGGCGGCGATGCCGTGCTGCGCCAGGGCCTGGCGGACCGCGTTCGGGTTGGCCACCTGGCCCGGATACAGGATGAGGGTGGTCATTCCGCGGGGACCGCTGACGACCGAGAAGGCCGCCAGGTGGATCGCGGGTGCGCCGTGCTGGCTGCCCGGGCTGGCCGGGCTGCCCGGGCCTCCGCCGCCGGCCAGGCCGACGACCAGCGCCGCACATGCCCCGGCGGCCACGGCGGACACCCCTGTCAGACGGTGGCGCCGGCGCGCGCGGCCCCTGGCGGTGACGGCCTCGAGGCGCGGAGCCTTCGGCATCGGCAATGCGGAAATGGAGTCCTGGACGGCGGTCAGCACGTCATGGTCGTTGTCGTTCATCAGTCGGTCTCCGTGAGCTGAGAGGGGGAAAGTTCCTGGCGCAGCGCCGCGACCGCTCTGGACAGGTGCACCCGCACCGTCGCGGGGGCGATGCCCAGATGTGCGGCGATCGTTTCGATATCCAGGTCGAGGAACGCGCGCAGCGCGATCACCTCGCGCTGCCGGCTCGGCAGGCGCCGTAGCGCGGTCAGCAGGCTGGCGTCGACGCCGTCGTCTGCGCCTTCGACGGCGTTACGGGGAACGGCGTTACGTGGAGGGGCGGCGTCGTCATCGGCGAGTGGCAGCTCACGGATGCGGCGACGCCACCAGGAAGCCCCGGTGTTGAGCGCGGTGCGCACCACCCACGCCCGGGGCGCCGGATGGCGGCGGAGCTTGCGCCAGGACATCCACGCCCTGGCGAACGCCTCCGCCAGCTGGTCTTCGGCCAGCTGCACGCTGCCCGTGCTGGCCACCACCGCCTTCAGGCACGGCTCCCAGCTGGCCTCGAAGAACTCGGCGAACTCCGCCCTTTCGTGACTCACAACCCTTTAACTCGCGAGCACGGGCGTTCTGCTTACCTGTGAGCGTGCGGGCCTTCCCTCATGGGGCTGGCGCGTTTAGCGTGGCGGCGCCGCGGTGACGGCTGGGCGGCCGGGCCGGGGTGCGTGATCCACGGTGGACACGAACTCGTATGAGGCGAAGCCGAGGACGGCCAGGACCACGACGGCCAGCATCGCGGTCTGCCTGATCCGGCGGCGTTCGGAGTGGCGGTGTGCGGGCTGGCGGCGTTCGGGCTGGCGGCGTTCGGGCTGGCGTTCGGGCGGCCCTCCTTCGCGGGCGGCCGCGGGCGTCGGCGACCGGTGCGTGTGTGCCGTGGCCGACTCTCCGGCGGGCGCGCGGCGGGGTGGTTGCGGAACCGCAGAGGGTGTGTCGCCGGGCCGGTGTGCTCTCTCGTGCTCACGCTCCCTGTCGTATTGACGCTCTCTGTCGTGTTGACGTGATCGCCGGTAATTACGTGCTCTGGCGTACTCACGTGACCAGTCGTACTGACGCGCCCGGCCTTGGTTGGGTGTTCCGCCGTCTTGTTTTGCTCTGCCGTGGTGTCGCCTTTCATGGTGGTGCTGCGGCGCCCCGGTGTGCCACGCCTCGGCGCGCTGCGAGTTCTGGTTCTGCCGTGTCTCGTCGTACTGCCGTATCAGCGGCCGCGGGTCCAGGCCGACGGCGAGGGCCATGGCGCGGATATCGGCGCGGGCGTAGGAGTCGCCGCCGCAGACCGCGTAGTCGTCATCCTCGATGCTGCGAATGACCGTTTCCTTGAGACGGGTGCGCCGGCTGACCTGAAGGACGGTGAGACCCGCCCGCCGACGCGCCTCGGCCAGCGTCCCACCAATGCCCACGCCCCGCCTCCTGCCCCTGGGCTCCTGCATCACAGCGTCACCCAGGACAGCCCGCGCGTCCAGAGCCTCCGGCTTGCGCGGCTCCCGGCTAATGCCGCTCCCGGCTCACGCCGCCCAGGCTTATGCGTCCTCGGGCTCATGCTGCCCCCGGCTTGCGCGGCCTGCGGCTTATGCGGCCCCGGCTCACGCCGCCCCCGGCTTACGTGTCCCCGGCTCATGCTGCCCCCGGCTTGCGCGGCCTGCGGCTTATGCGGCCCCGGCTCACGCCGCCCCCGGCTCACGCCGCCCCCGGCTCACGCCGCCCCCGGCTCACGCGGCCTGCGGCTTATGCGCGCGCGGCCTTATGCGCGCGCGGTTTACGCGGGCCCTCGGGCTCATGCGGCCCGCCTCACGCGGGCCCGAGGATGGTGGGCGAGATGATCGAAAAGATCTTCCCAAGTTACTATATCTGACTTGCTTTCTGCGAACTAGATGCTATTATTGAACTGGACATGGGACCGTGAGACTGGCAGGCCATTAAGTCAGCAGAGGCCGGCCGACAGTGACTTTCCCGCAGCGCGGGCCAGACGGATACGTAGATGGGTCCCTTTCCCGGACGGCCTCATTACCGGATCTCCGGGATTCCGTTTGCAGCATCACCCAGAGCCCGTTTGGCATGCGGGGAGGTGACCGCCTGTGGCTGTCCAGCCCGAAGACGCTGGCCTGGAAGACGAGCCTGGCCGCACCGGCCAGCCCCGCGACGTCGGGGAGCACGGCCAGCCCGCCGGCGCGACCGCCAGTTCCGCAATGCCCTTCCGCCCCGGCGCTGGTCCGAGCGCCGCCTCCGTCTCTCCTTCCGCGTCTGCCCCTTCTTCCGAGCCGGCTTCTGCTCCCGCTGCCGCGTCTGCTTCCGCTGTCACCGCGCCATCCTCGGGCGGTGCTCCGGGGACGGTCGCCGAGGCGCTGGCGATGATCGACGCTGGGCTCGGGTTCCTGAACGCTACGGATGCCGCCGGGTTGTCGTCGGCGGCGCAGGCCGAGACGCTGGCCGCGCTGGGCCGGGCGGAAGCCAGGTACACCGCGGCGCACGCCGCGGTGCTGGCCGCGTTCACCGCGTCCAGCGGGTATGAAGCCGACGGGCATGGCGGGCCGGTGCCGTGGCTGATGCACATGACCCGGGTGACCAAGGCCGCCGCGCGGGGCGCGGCCGGGTGGATGCGGCGGCTGGACGCCCACGCCGGCATCCGCGATGCGCTGGCCGCCGGGAAGGTGTCGGAATCGTGGGCCCGGCAGTTGTGTGCGTGGAGTGACCGCCTCCCCCAGGAGAACCGGGCGGCCGCGGATGCCATTTTGCTGGCCGCGGCGGCGGGCGGGGTGCCGTTCGCGGACTTGACCGTCCTCGCCGCGGACATGTACGAACGAGCCAAAGGGCAGGCCCCGGACCCGGAGGAGGGCACCAGCTTCGATGACCGGCGGGTGCGGCTGGAGCCCACCTTCGACGGCGCCGGGGTCCTCACCGGCAACCTCACCCCCGCCTGCGCCGCCGCGCTGCAGGCCGTCCTGGACGCGCTGGGGAAGAGCCGGGGGCCGGGGGACCTGCGCACCGGGGAGCAGCGGCACCATGATGCGCTGGAGGAGGCGGTGAGGCTGCTGGTGGGGGCGGGGATGCTGCCCGGGCGGGCCGGTCAGCCCACTCAGGTGCAGGTGCTGGTGCCGTTGTCCCAGCTGCGGGACATGCCCGGCGCGTCGGAGGCGGAGGCTGCCTGGCTGGCCGCCAGGGCAGGCGAACCCGGCTACCTCACCGGGAAAGACGCCCGGGCCGCCGCCTGCGACGCCACGATCATCCCGGTGGTCACCGGCCGGGTGGACTGGGAAGTGCTGGACCAGATGACCAGCGTCTGGGTCACCGCCCACGGCCTGGACCGCGGCAGCCACTGCGACTGCGAGTGCGGTAAGTGCTCCTGCCACCCCCCGGCGCCGATGACCGATGAGGCGAAGGCGCGGCTGCGCCGCACGCTGCTGGGGATGGCGGCCGACGCGCTGTCCGGCCCGGCCGGGCTAGCGGCCTACCTGCGCACCCGGGTGCTGGGCGCCCCGTTCAGCACGTCCAGCCTGCCGCTGGATGTCGGGGCCGCGGACACTATCCCGGCGCATATCCGGCGGGCGGTCCTCCTGCGCGCCCGGGGGCGGTGTGAGTGGGCGGGGGGCTGTGAC